>NZ_CP108067.1:3011250-3613500 GCF_036178145.1 Streptomyces sp. NBC_00273
GCCCGGCCGCCGACGTCGCGCTGCCGGGGGACTCCCCCGACAACATCTGTCTGGCTCCGGACGGCGGGCTGATGGTGTGCGAGGACGGCGGCGGCGCGCAGTACGTGTTCGGGGTGACGGTGGGCGGCGAGGTCTACCCGATGGCCCGCAACGCCGAGGACATCGGCCGGCCGGGGGCCCCGGAGTGGGGGGAGTTCGCCGGGGTCACCTTCTCCCCCGACGGCCGGACGATGTACGTGAACGCCTACGCGCCGGGCACCACCTTCGCGGTGACGGGCCCCTGGCACTAGGCACGGTCCGCCGGGTGGCGGACGACCGTCCCGTGCCCGGTGAGGGCGGCCGCTGTCTGCGGCGTCGGCAGATCGAGCACACGGTTCCCGAGCGCAAGGACCGGCAGGCCGACGGCCGACGTCGTGGTCGCGCGGGCGGGCGGCCCACCGGCTTCGACGAGCGGGCGTACCCCTTCCACGACGCCGTGACCGTCGCTGCCGTTCGCCTCTGGCTCCGCTCATGACCCGTCGGGCGATGGCGGCCCCGCGAGGACCGGGTATCCGTGATGCGTGTACTTGCCCCGTGCGTGATGTCCTGACCGGCCTGACGACCGATCGTGATCACCTTCGCCGGGGCCCGCAGCCGCTCACGGGAAGTCGACGGGAGTGCTGTCGCTCAGGGCGGTCCGCACATAGGTCGCGTAGCGTTCGAACAGCTCGGGCTGAGTACTCCGCGAAATGTCGAACACGGGCGAGTCGGACCTCCGCACGCCCGCCAGATACGGGGAAGTGCGACAGCGACCCGTCTGGGATTCGGGGTCCACCAGGCTTATGTAGGAGGTGGGCAGGTGCCGGGTGAAGCGCACCGTCAGTCCTCCGGGGTGTCCTTCGGACTCGAACCCCCGGGCGACCTCCAGCAGCTGGCGAGCGGAGTCGGACGCCCGTTGCGGCAAGCGGGGGTCGCCGATGCTCCGGCTGTACTCCCCGAGCAGCACCGATTCCGGGTCCGCCACGACGTAGGTGATGTTCACGCCCTGGCTCAGGAGCCGGCGTACCGGTTCGGTGAAGTCCCGCTCGGGACGTGAGGCGAACAGGCTCGCCAGGCTGCGCAGCGAAACTCCGACTTCGATGATCTCGGAATTCGCGCCGGCGATGAATGCTGCCTTCTCGGTCGGCGAGGGGCGCCCCTGGGCATGAACGGTCAGGCCGCGTTCGCCTTCACGGACCGGCAGCCTCTCATCGAGCAGCTGGTTCATCTCTCCGAGGAACCGCTGGCGTTCGGCGTCCCGTAGAAACAGGTCGTAGTAGAAGGGGATGGCCACACCGGCGGCGGCGAAGACGGCGAGCTCGTTGAGCACGGACCACCCGAACCCGTCACGGCCGTTGGAGACCAGGGCCAGGCTCAATCCCCCCAGGAGAATGCAGATCGCAAGGGCGATACGGAATCTGCTCAGCAAGGTGCGAGATTCAGGTGACGTGCTGTCCATGGTCCCCCCTGCGGTCCCCCTGTCCCTCCCCCCGTCCGTGAGACTTCATGCACGTCCCGCTCCGCCACGGCCCGCCGGTCTCGGCGGCGAAAACCGATGGGGCCACCGCATCGGTGCCTTCCGGTCCCCAGGGCCTAAGGGCGCGCCGCAGAGCCGCGGAAGATCCGCGGACAGGCCCTGATCCCGCACCGCCTCCTCCCGACCTCGACCGGCCTCGCGCTCCCCGGTGTGTGACCGTGGTGAAGGTCTTCCTCCGCATCGGCTACGAGGAGCAGCGGGCCCGGCTCCTGGAGCGGCTGGACGACCCGGACGAGCACGGGAAGTTCAACGTGGGCGACATCGAGGAGCGCGGTGCGTGGGCCGCGTACCGGGAGGCGTACGAGGTGGCGCTGGAGCGCTGCTCCACCGATGCGGCGCCCTGGTACGTGGTGCCCGCGGACCGCAAGTGGTACCGCGACCGGGCCATCAGCACGCTGCTGCGGGAGCACCTGGAGGACCTCGATCCGCAGTATCCGAAGGGGGACTTCGACGTCGGAGGAGTGCCGCGGGAGGCTGCTGGCGGGGTGAGTTCCGCCCGACCGCCTGTCGTTCATTCTTCTCATCAGTTAGTCATATAGTTTGCGTACGTGACCAATTCCGTACGAAAAGTAGCTGCCGCAGCTGCCACGGCGGTGCTCGGCGCCGCCCTCGCGGGATGCGGGGGCGGCGCCGGCGCGCCGGACGCCGGCCGCGAGGCCCGTATGGGCACCCCCGCCGCCTCGGCCTCGGCCTCCGCTTCCGCCCCGGCCGCCGCCTCCGGATCGCCGGCCGCGTCCCCGCAGGCCGGTGCGCCCGCCAAGCCCCCGACCATGGCGCCCGGTCCGAACGGCCTGACCCCCGTCTTCGAACGGGCGAAGCAGCAGACGGACAAGACCGTGGCGCTGACCTTCGACGCCGACATGACCTCCGACCAGGGGCCGCGCGCCGCGGACGGGGAACACTTCGACAATCCCGCGCTGATCTCGACCCTGCGCACCCTCAAGGTGCCCTCGACCATCTTCATGACGGGCCGCTGGGCCGAGGAGTACCCGGACCAGGCCAAGTCGATCGGCACCGACCCGAACTTCGAGATCGCGAACCACTCGTACAGCCACCACGCCTTCAAGTCCCCCTGCTACGGGCTGCCGGCGCTCGATGCCGCGGCCGCCCGCGCCGACGTGGACCGGGCCTTCGCCGCCTTCCGGCAGGCGGGCGCGGTCAACACCGTCCCGTACTTCCGCTTCCCCGGGGGCTGCTACGACGACCAGGCACTGCGGGCCCTGTCCACGGCCAAGGTCACGGCCGTCCAGTGGGACGTGGTCAGCGGGGACGCCTTCGCCAAGGACCCGGGCGCCGTGGCCGAGCAGGTGCTCACCGGCGTGAAGCCCGGCTCGGTGGTGGTCATGCACTGCACGCGCAGCGCCGCCCCGGTCACCGAGGAGGCCGTCCAGCGGATCGTCCCCGAACTGCGCAAGCGCGGCTACCGCTTCGTGAAGGTGTCCGAGCTGATCGGAAAGTGAGCGGAAAGTGAGCCGACGACGGCCGCCGGAACACTGGTAGGAAACTTTCCTTCCTGTTAGTGTCCCGGGCGGCGGCTTGGCGCGGTGCCCACCCCCACGGGCATGACGCGCTCAGCGAGAGCTCTGACCCGGCCGCCGTGGCGCCGCCCCCTGCCCGCCCAGCGGGCGGGTGCGGCGCCCCGCCCCAGTGTCCAGCTCTCGCCGCCCCTCAAGGCAGGGAGTTCCAGGTATGCGCCTGAACCGCCTGAACGCCTCCGCTCACCCCCCTCTGTTACGCGGCAGACTTCGCACCCGCCTCCTCACCGCCCTCACCGGCCTCGCCGCGCTCACCCTCGTCGGCGGGCTCCTCCTCGCCTGGCCCGGACGGGCCGGAGCCGCCGCCGACCCCCTCATATCCCGCGGGAAGCCCGCCACCGCCTCCTCCACCGAGTCCTCCTCGCTGGGCGCGAAGAACGCCTTCGACGGCGACCCGGCCACCCGCTGGGCCAGCACCGAGGGCAAGGACCCGCAGTGGATCCGGGTCGACCTCGGGGCCGGGGCCACCGTCTCGCGGGTGCGGCTCACCTGGGAGGCGGCCTACGCCAAGGCGTACCGCGTCGAGGTCTCCGCCGACGGCGCCGCCTGGACCGCGCTCGCCGACGAGACCGCCGGCAACGGCGGCGTCGACGACTGGACCGGCCTGTCCGGCAAGGGCCGCTACCTGCGCGTCCAGGGCACCGCGCGCGGCACCTCGTACGGCTACTCGCTCTTCGAGGCCGAGGTGTACGGCACCGTCGGGGGCGGACCGCAGCCGGGGGGCTCCTTCACGGTCGTCGCCGCCGGGGACATCGCCGCGCAGTGCACGGCGTCCGACAGCGGCTGCGCGCACCCCAAGACCGCCGCGCTCGCCCAGCGGATCGACCCGAAGTTCTACCTGACGATGGGCGACAACCAGTACGACGACGCCCGGCTCTCCGACTACCGCGCCTACTACGACAAGAGTTGGGGCGCCTTCAAGGCCAAGACCCGCCCGGTCCCGGGCAACCACGAGACGTACGACCCGGCCGGCCCGCTCGCCGGGTACAAGTCGTACTTCGGCAGCATCGCCTACCCGCAGGGCAAGAGCTACTACAGCTTCGACGAGGGCAACTGGCACTTCGTCGCCCTCGACTCCAACTCCTTCGACCAGGCCGCCCAGCTCAGCTGGCTGAAGGCCGACCTCGCCGCCACCACCAAGCCGTGCGTGGCCGCCTACTGGCACCACCCGCTGTACTCCTCCGGCGGGCACGGCAACGACCCCGTCTCCAAACCGGTCTGGAAGATCCTCTACGCCGCCAAGGCCGACCTGGTCCTGAACGGGCACGACCACCACTACGAGCGGTTCGCCCCGCAGGACCCCGAGGGCCGGGCGACCGCCGACGGGATCGTGGAGATCGTCGGCGGGATGGGCGGCGCCGAGCCCTACCCGATCGAGGAGGTCCAGCCCAACAGCCAGAAGCGGATCAGCGGACCGTACGGCGTGGTGAAGCTGGACTTCACCGACTCCGGCTACGGGTGGACCTACGTGGCCACCGACGGCCAGGTCAAGGACACGAGCCCGAAGTACAGCTGCCACTGATGTACCTGGCCGCCAACGGCCGCCCGGACGCGCCGCCCCGCCCCGCCGGGGCCCGGCGGCGCGTCCCCGCCGCCGTCCTCGCGCTCGGCGCGGTCAGCCTCGTCACCGACGTCTCCTCCGAGATGGTCACGGCGGTACTGCCGCTCTACCTCGTCCTGGGCCTCGGCCTGACTCCCCTCCAGTTCGGTTTCCTGGACGGCCTGTTCAACGGGGCCACCGCCCTCGTGCGGCTGCTCGGCGGGCGGCTCGCCGACCGCCGCGGCCACCACAAGCGGGTCGCCGGCGCCGGCTACCTGCTCTCCGCGCTCTCCCGGCTCGGGCTGCTCCTCGCGGGGGGCGCCACGGGCGCGATCGCCGCCGCGCTCGCCGCCGACCGGCTGGGCAAGGGCATCCGTACCGCCCCGCGCGACGCCCTCATCTCGCTCAGCGGGCCCCCGGAGAGCCTCGGCCGGTCCTTCGGCGTGCACCGCGCCATGGACACCACCGGCGCCCTGCTCGGGCCGCTCGCCGCGTTCGCCGTGCTCTGGGCGACCGCCGATGCCTACGACGCGGTGTTCGCCGTCAGTTTCTGCACCGGCCTGCTCGGTGTGCTGCTGCTCGTCGCGTACGTGCCGGCGGCGCCCGGGCCGGCTGCCGCTCCCCCGGCCCGGCCCCACCCGGCGCGCCGGTCGGTCCTGCGCGACCCCGCGTTCCGCCGCGTGCTCTGCGCCTCGGCCCTGCTCGGCGCCACCACCATCGGCGACGCCTTCCTCTACCTGCTGCTCCTGCGCGGGCTCGACCTGCCGCCCGCCCTGTTCACGCTGCTGCCGCTCGGGGCCGCCGCCGTCTACCTGCTGCTCGCCGTCCCCGTGGGCCGGCTCGCGGACCGCACCGCCGACCGGACCGGGCGCCGGACGGCCTTCCTGCTCGGGCACTGCGCCCTGCTCGGCGCGTACGCCCTGCTCCTGGCCCCCGTCTCCCCGCCGACGGTCGTGGGGGTGCTCGCCCTGCTGGGCCTCTTCTACGCCGCCACCGACGGGGTCCTGATGGCGCTCGCCGCTCCCGCGCTGCCCGAGACCGGGCGGGCGGGCGGGCTCGCGGTGCTGCAGACCGGCCAGGCGCTGGCCCGGCTACTGGGCGCCGCCGGATTCGGGGCGGCGTGGACCCTCTGGGGGCAGCGGCCCGCCCTCTGGGCCGCGGCCCTCGCGCTGGCCGGAGCGCTCGCGGCCGCCTCGCGCATCCTGCCCGCCGCTCCCCCGACCGCCCCGACCGCCGCGACCGCCGCCCCGGAGGCCCCGTGAACCCCCCGTCCCGGCGGCTGCGCCTCGCCCTCGTCATCACCGCGGTCGTGCTGCTGGCGGGCGGCTCGCTGGGCTACGTACTGCACGCGCGGCACCGCGAACGGCCGTCCGGACAGCAGGCCGACGCCTCCTTCGGCACCTCGGAGCCGGGCCTCTACTTCCGGGACACGGCCGGCGGGCGGATCGCGCGCCAGGTCGGCCCGGGCCTGCCGCGGGTGACGGGCGGCCCGTCCTGCGACCGCTTCCACACCGCCGGGGACCACGCCCTGTGCCTGCGCAAGCTGCCCGGGGTCCCGGCCCGCACGGAGGCCCTCGTACTCGACCGGCGCATGCGGGAGGTCCGTACGGTGACTGTGCCCGGCATCCCGAACCGGGCCCGCGTCTCGCCCTCGGGCCAGGTGCTGGCCTGGACCACGTTCACGACCGGCGACTCCTACAACACCGCCGCATTCTCCACCCGGACGGCGATCCTGGACCTGCGCACCGGCTATCTGATCAAGTCGATCGAGCAGATCCCGCTGACCCTCGACGGGGCCCGCCACCACGACTCGGACGTCAACTACTGGGGCGTGACCTTCGCCGCCGACGACAACCGCTTCTACGCCACCGTCTCCACCCGGGGCGCCACCCACCTCGTCGAGGGCGACCTGCGCGCCTGGTCGGCGAAGGTGCTGCGGGAGAACGTCGAATGCCCCTCGCTGTCACCGGACGGCGCCCGCATCGCCTTCAAGAAGAAGGTCTCCGACGACCCCCGGTCCCCCTGGCGGCTGTACGTCCTCGACCTGACGACGATGCGCGAACACCCCCTGGCCGAGCAGCACGGCGTCGACGACCAGGCCGCCTGGCTGGACGACACGACCGTGGCCTACGCCCTGCCGGGCCGGGACGGCCGCGCGAGCGACATCTGGTCGACCCGCGCGGACGGCACGGGCGAACCCACCCTCCTCGCCCCGGGCGGCTCCTCCCCCGCGAACGTGCGGTGAAGGGGGCTAATCGATGATCCCGTGCAGAAATCCGACGGCCGCCCCGAAGGTTGCGCCGCCGAGGAGGAGGCCGGTGAGCGCGGTGCCTCCGTCCACACGGGCCGCGAGCACCCCGGCGACCGTCGCGATCACGGCACTGAACAGGAAGATGAGAGCGGCGCGTTGGGTCATCAGCGGGCCGGGCTGCTGGTTGGTCACGTCGACTTCACTCGCTTCACGGTGTCGATGGAGTCGAAGGCGGACACCTTCTGCTCCTGCTGTAGCCCGTACGCCACCCCCGACCCCCGGGTGACGCACGTCACACTGACGCTCGGGGTGCTCCTCCCGTCAAGGGCGGGGGTACGGACTCGTCTCCTGCCTACAAGCAGGTGCAGAGCGCGAGCGCGGCGCTCCACGAGACGGAGGGCGAGCCATGAGGGCCGACGCTTCACCGGAACCACCCCACCTCCCACGTTTCGCGACCCGTGCCGGCCGCGGCGCCGGAACGCCGTTCCGGCGCGGTCCGGCGGAGACCGAACACGCCCTGGGACCCGCCGCGGCGGACCGGACGCCCTCCGCGGACCCGGACCGCCTCCAGGCCGACGCGCGCGTCGTGGAGGTCCTGCGGGCCGACGGCTTCACCGGGGCCCGCTACCGGAGGTTCACCGGGGTCCTGATGGAGTACGGCTGGCCCATCATGGTCGCTTGGAACATCAACGGCGACTCCTTCCGGCGCACCTGGGAGATCGGCCGGCCGATCCCCCGCCAGCTCATCGTCACTCCGTGGGACGAGGACGACTGTTTCGAGGTGGCCACCGACACGGTCCTGAAAGGACTGGAGCTGTTCCGCAGCCACGCGCTCCTCGGAGGCGCCTGGAACCAGCACGGTGGCGCCGCTTTGACCACCTACTACGTGGGTGCGTGCATCCGCGCCTTCAAGCCGGTCTACGTGCAGTGGAGCCGGGCACAGTTGCACGGCCGGGACGCCCGCCTGCCGATCGAGCCGGGCGAACCCGATCAGCTGTCCGGACTTGCGGACGCGCGGGCCGAGGACCCCGAACGCCAGGTCGTCCTCCAGGACGAAATCTCCCGCCTGCTGCCGTACTTCACGGACGGCCAACTGCGCCAGGGCATCGCGTGGCGGGCGTTGGGGTACAGCCAGGCAGAGGCGGCAGAGCTGACCGGTATGACCACCAAGGCCCTGGAGCGCCGCCTGAGCCGGGTTCGTAGCCGCATCGCCCGTCATACCGGCCGCGGGAGGGATGATTCCCGGTGAACGCCTTCGGCCGCCCGGAAAAGACCGATGCGCCCGCACTCACCGCGGAGGCCGCCGATTTCGAGAGCCTCCTGGAGGCTTCCAGCCTCGGGGCGGCGGAGGCACAGGCGGTGCGCCGCCACACACCCGAGACGTTTCGGCACCTGCTCGAACGGGGCTGGCAGGACCCCGATGAGGGGCGGGCCGACGCTCCCCGTTCACCTGCCCGAGGAACCGACATGGCCGCCTCTTCCGCCGCTCCGGACCCGAACGACAGCAGCATCACGACGAACACGGTCACGCTGTGGGGGCCTCCGCGCAGTGGGAAGTCCACCTTGCTCGCCTCCTTGGCGCGAGCGGCCCTGAATCCGGAGTTCGGTCGCTGGAACCTGTTCCCCCACGATCGTCAGTCCCGTGACGACCTGGCGTCACTCACGCATTCCTTCTTCCGCAAGAGGGTCTTCCCCAACGCGACCGCGACGGAGCAACGTGCGGTCCGGTGCACGCTCGCAGGTGACGTGACCGGCACGCGCTTCGCACACCGGAGGGGATGGTGGCGGCAGCGCCACGGCGACAAGCGGAACGTACTCGAATTCCAGATCGCGCTGCGGGACATGCCCGGTGAGGCCTTCGACGCCCACACGTTCACGGCGCCCCAGCGATCGAACGAGCTGGTGAGGGATCTTGCACATTCCCAGGGGATGATTTTTCTCTTCGATCCCGCCAGGGCCATGCAGACCTCTGATCGGCACAGCACGGAGCGGAACAACGCGGACTACTTCACGGAGGTCCTTTCGGCGGTCGCGGCCGAAGTCCACCAGGCCGGATTGCGGGACGGCAGCAAGCTGCCCCACAGGCTTGCCCTGTGCCTCACCAAATTCGACGCGCCGGAAGTGCTGTCCCTGGCCCGGGAGAACGGCTTCCTGCACATGAACCCGCACTCAGGGGTTCCCGAGGTGAAGAACGCGCAAGCCTTCTTCCAGTACTTCGCACGAACCTACCCGCAGGACGGTTTGTCGGAAATCCTCAGCCAGGTGCAGAGCCTCTTCCACCCTGACCGAGTGGGACACTTCGTGCTTTCGTCGTTGGGGTTGTTCGTACCCCCGGGCCGACCGTTCACCTTCGAACACTCGTCAAAGGTCTGCTTTCAGGACGGTCAGGAGCGGTTCGTCGATCCGCCCCTGCCCACCGGCGTCATGGAGCCGCTGCTCTTCCTGCAGGGGATCGACGGGGCGCCCAGGAAGGGCTGACCACGGCCGCGTCCCGTCCATGGCGAGGTTGCGGCGGGTCCTGTGCCGACCCCCGCGGCGCGGGTGCAGGACCTCGCGCTAGGTTCCCGCCATGGACGCAGGAGATTGGATCGCCGTCTGTTCCGGGGCCGTGGCCGTGGCAGCAGCCGGCATCAGCATGAGACAGGCCCGGCACGCGAGCGGCCAGGTGGTGGCCGCTCAAGAGCAGGTTCGTGTCGCACGGCAGCAGCTGGAGCAGGCCGAGGCGGTCCATCGTGAACAGAACGAGCCCTACGTCGTCGTCGACATCCAGCCGGACGTGTCGGGCGCCCTCGTGATCGTCGTCGAGAACATCGGCTCCACGATCGCCCGCAACGTGCGGATCGAGGTCGATCCCCCGCTGGAATCCGGATGGGGCGAGGACCTGACGGAGATGCTCGCTCGGGCGTTCTCCCGGACGTTTCCCATGCTCCCGCCACGACGACGACTTGAATTCCTTCTCGACGAGCAGGAGCGCTTCCAGAACACCGACCTTCCGACGGCCTACACCTTCACCGTCCGGTGCGAAGGGCCGTACGGCCCGGTGGAGGACATGGAGCACGTGGTCGACTTCGGCACGTACGCCGGGACACTGATCGTCCGCAGTCCCCTGCGCAGGGTGGAGGACAAGCTGGGCGACATCGGCAAGGAGCTCGCGACGCTCGCCACCCTCTACGAGAAGGGCAGCGCGTCTGCCGTCCGGAAAGCGGAAGAGCACCGCGTCCACATGCTGCGTGCCGGGCAGGAACAGCGACGCCGCGGCCAACTACAGCGCAGCCCCGACGACCGTCAACGTGACGAGCCGACGGGACGCTCCAGTTCCGGCCGGGGCTGAGCGGGGTGCCTTCCGGTGCGCGGGAAGGCACCCGGGCCCGTACGGGCGGAGCGACTAGCGCCGTCGCGCCGCGGCCAGGCTGGCCGTCGTGCCTGCTCCGGCCGCCAGGAGCAGGGCGCCGGCCAGGGCCGTGAGCGGCAGCGGCACCGGCCCCGAGCGACCCGCCGTGACCAGGGCGGACACCGCGCCGCGGGCCGGGGAGACCGCGAGGACCAGGGCGAGCAGGGAACCGAGGGTCCCGGCCAGGACCGCGTGGCCCCGGCGCCGGAGCAACGGCCTGCTGCACAGGGCGCCCACGGCCGCGCCGGTCAGGGCGCAGGCCGTCACCGCGAGGGCCCCGGCGAGGGCGGCCGCGCCGGGGTCGGCGCCGGCCCGCTCGCCGGTCAGCAGGGCGACGGCGGCCGCCGCGGATCCGACGAGCAGCGCCCCGGCCCACGCGGTGAGCAGGGCCGCCGCGTGGACCCGTACGGGACCGGCCGCGGCGGCCGTGCAGTCGCGGGCCGCGTCCGGTTCGACGGTCACGCAGATCCGCACCAGCCAGGCGGCGGTCGGGACCAGGCCGGCGGCCGCGAAGCCGAGGGAGTCCAGTACCGGGTCGCCCGGCCGGATGCCGACGGCCACGAAGGCGGCGTAGGTGATGAGGGGCGCGAGCCAGCGCTGGGAGCGCAGGAGCAGGGCGCCCTGGTATCGGAGCAGGGCGGTCACGGGAGTTCCTCCACGGCGCGGATGTGCCAGGGCGGCCGGGCGGTGAGCAGATCGCGCAGGACCGCGTCGGAGCGTGCGGCTTCCACGGTGAGCTGCACTCCCCCGCCGGCTGCCGGCGAAGCGGCGAGGTCCGGGGGCGGTGCCAGGCCGGGCGGGCCGACCGCGTGGATCCGTACGCGGGGCCCGACCACTGCGGACACCGGTACGAGTGCCCCGCCCTCGACCCGGTAGTGGGCGTCGGCCGCGCCCGCGAGCCGCCGCGGGTCGTGGTCGACGAACACCACCGTGCCTCCGGCGGCGGTGCGTTCGGCGACGGCCCGGTCCAGCTCCGTCCGGGCGGAGCCGTCCAGGCCGGTCCACGCCTCGTCGAGGACGAGCAGCCCCGGTTCGGCGAGCAGGGCCTGCGCGACGGCGACCTTCTGGCTGCTGCCCTTGGACAGTTCGGCCATCGGGGTGCGGGCGTACGCGGCGGCGCCGAACCTCTCCAGCCGGTCGGCCGCCTGGCGGGCCGCCTCGGCGCGCGGCAGCCCGTGCACCCGGCCCAGCCGGGTCAGGTAGTCGGCGGCCGTGAGCGGCAGCGCCGCCGGGAAGCGTTCGGGCACGTAACCGGTGCGGGGCGGGCGGCCGGTGACGCGCCCCTCGGTCGGCGCCTCGATCCCGGCGACGAGCCGCAGCAGGGTGGACTTGCCGCCGCCGTTGCCGCCTTCGACGCGGACGAGGGCGCCGCGCGGGAGGTCCAGCGTGATCCCGCGCAGCACCCAGGGGCGGCGCCGTCCGTAGCGGCGGCCCACATCGGTCAGGTTCAGTGCGCGGCCGCCGTCTCGGTGACCTCGCTGGGGCGGACGATGACGAAGCCCTCGCCGCTCAGCTTCAGCTGGACGGCCTCGCCGGAGCCGCCGCGGATCATCGAGCCGACCGACTGGGAGCGGTGCAGTCCGGTCTCCAGCTGGGCGCTCCAGCCGACCACCGCGTCCGTGTCCACGTAGACCGGGGTCTGGGCGGTGACCGGGATGATGATCGGGTGGCCGTCGCAGACGACGGCGAGCTTGCCGGTGCCGCTGAAGAGGCTGTTGAAGAGGCCGCCACCGGTCATGCCGGCGCCCTTCACCATCTTGATCTCGTAGGACAGGGTCGGGTCGAAGCAGAGCACGTTGCGGCCGTTGATGGTGAGGGCGTCGCCCGGCTCAAATTCGATGATGAAGCAGTTGTCCGCCCGGTGGGCGAACCAGGCCTCGCCCTGACCGCGTACGGACATGAGCGCGAGGCCCTCGCCCGTCACGGCGCGCTTGAGCATGCCGCCTATGCCCTGTCCCTTGCGCTCGAACTGGAGGTTGCCGCGGAAGGCGACCATCGAGCCCTGGCGGGCCAGCATTTCACCGTTGACGTTGTACTTCACGGACTTGGCGTTCTGCAGGGTCATGCCGGGGACGACGGCGGCCCGGGCCAGGTTCTCGGACGCGAACAGATCACTCTTCATGGCTGCGATCCTCACCCGGGCCGACCACCCGGGGCATCATCCTGAAGGCGGAGGCTGGCATCCTTGGCAGGATGAGCAGCCAGCACACGAACGACATCTCCGACGTCCCCGCGGTCGGGGCGGACAGCCCCTTCCGGCAGGAGCACGTACTGCGCGACGAGGCCCCGCAGTTCGTGCTGCCGCTGGTGGTGCGGATCGAGAAGGCCGAGCCGCCCGCCCGGACGGACGCCCTGGAGACGGCGGCCCGTGCCGTGCTGGTCCTGCTCACCGACGAGCGGGCGCACGGCGAGGGCGAGTGGGCCGAGGCCGTCCGCGACTGGCAGGACGCCCGGATCCGCAAGGTGGTCCGCCGGGCGCGCGGGGCGGAGTGGCGCAAGGCGGAGACCCTGCCGGGCGTCACGGTGCACGGGGACGGCGCGCAGGTACGGGTCTTCCCGCCGGTGCCCCTGGACGGCTGGCCCAAGGAACTGGCCAAGCTCCAGGTGTCGGGCACCGATCTGGACGATCCGGAGCCGGTCGCCGCGACCGCGGAACCGGGGCTGCCGGTGCTGTGGCTCAACCCCGGCCTCGACATGTCGGCCGGCAAGGCCATGGCCCAGGCCGGGCACGCGGCGCAGCTGGCGTGGTGGGAGCTGACGGAGGCGGAGCGGACCGCCTGGCAGGATTCCGGTTTCCGGCTGGCGGTACGGACGGCCCCGCGCGAGCGGTGGGCCGAGCTGGGCGGCAGCGGGCTGCCGGTGGTCCGGGACGCCGGGTTCACCGAGATCGCGCCGGGCAGCGCGACGGTGGTCGCCGACCACCCGGCATTGCGGGCCCGGCTCTGACGGCCCGGCTCTGACCGTTCGGCTCTGAAGCGCTTCCCGGCCGGTGGGAACCTCAAATGTTCCTCTGAACGTCCCCTCCTGCGATTGGCGCGACTCCGTCGGGGCCATGACATCGGCACACGGTGCGACGAGAGGGGGCGGGGGGACATGAAACCCATGACACACCTGGGGGTGGGCATCGGCTGGCGGCCGGAGATCGCGGACGCCGTCGAGCGGCTTTCCGGCCTGGACTGGGTCGAGGTGGTGGCCGAGAACGTATGTCCCGGCCACCTGCCCGAGTCCCTGCTGCGGCTGCGCGAGCGGGGCACGCGCGTCGTGCCGCACGGGGTCTCGCTCGGCCTCGGCGGCGCGGACCGTCCCGATCCGGCGATGCTGGCGGCCCTCGGTGAGCGGGCGGTGGCGCTGGGGGCGCCGCTCGTCACCGAGCACATCGCCTTCGTGCGGACCTCCTCGCCGGTGCTGGAGGCGGGGCACCTGCTGCCGGTGCCGCGCACCCGCGACGCGCTGGACGTGCTGTGCGAGAACGTGCGGATCGCGCAGGACGCCCTGCCGGTCCCGCTGGCACTGGAGAACATCGCCGCGCTGTTCTCGTGGCCGGGCGAGGAGCTGACGGAAGGGCAGTTCCTCACGGAGCTCGTCGAGCGGACCGGGGTCCGGCTGCTCATCGACGTGGCCAACCTGCACACCAACCGGGTCAACCGGGGCGAGGACCCGGCCGCCGTGCTGGACGCGATCCCGCTGGAGGCGCTGGCGTACGTGCACGTGGCGGGCGGCATCGAGCGGAACGGCGTCTGGCACGACACCCACGCGCACCCGGTCCCGCCGGTGGTGCTCGACCTGCTGGCCGAGCTGCGCTCCCGGGTGGAACCGGCGGGCGTCCTGCTGGAGCGGGACGACGACTTCCCGCCGGAGGCCGAGCTCGCGGGCGAGTTGGCCGCGATCCGGGCCGTGGTGACGGCCGGACGGGCCGCGCCCGTGGAGGCGGCGACCGCCGGGTCCGGCCCGGCGGGCGCCGACCCCGGCACGGACCCCGGCACCGGCACCGGCACCGACCCGGGCACGGTCGAGGAGTCGGTCCGGACCCGGGTGGCTCTCGGTCAGGCCGCGCTGCTGTCGGCGCTGGTGGCCGGGACCCCCGTGCCCGAGGGCTTCGACCGCCGGCGCATCCGGGTGCAGGCCCGGGCGCTGGCCGCCAAGCGGGCCGACGTGGTGGCGAAACTGGCTCCCGAGCTGCCCGTGATCCTGGGCGGCCCGGACCCGTACCGCGAGGCCTTCCTCTCCTACGCCAAGAGCCGCCCGATGACCTCCGGGTACCGCCGGGACGCGCTGGACTTCGCCGAGGACCTGCTGATCCGGGACCTGCCGGCCGATCCGGCAGCCCGGCGCCGGCTCACCACCTGGTGGCGGGAGCGGGCCGGGGCCAGGCCGCCCCGCCGGATCGTGCGCTGGGCCCGGACGCTGGTGGGGAGAGCGGCATGAACTTCCTCGCCGTGGCGATCTGGATCGCCGTCCTCCTCTCCTGCGTCCTCCTGATGGTCGGGCTCCGCAGGTCCCGGTCCTCGTCCGCGGGACCGGCGCCCGCCCTGCACGACCTGTCCGAGGCCGCCTTCGTGGTGGGCGGCCCCGGCACCGTCGTGGACGCCGCACTCGTCTCGATGCTCGGCGACGGCCGGCTGGTGGCCGGCGGTCCGGGCATCGTCCAGGTGCGCCCCGGGGCGCGGGCCACCGACACCGCCGAGCGGGCCGTCCTCCAGGCCCACCAGGGGGCGCCCTCGGGATGGCTCTACCAGCTGCGCTACGCCGCCATGTGCGACCCGGCCGTCCAGGAGATCGGGGACGGGCTGGCCGACCGCGGGCTGATCTCCCCGCCCGGATCCGGGCTGCGCCGCCTGCGTCGCTGGGGGCTGATCCAGGCCGTCGTGTGCGCGCTGCTGCTGTTCCCGGTGTCGCTGGTGCTGACCGTCGTGTCGCTCGCCCTCGATTCCGGCTCCGGGGTGCCGTTCATCGCGAAGGTGGTGGTCGTCCTGGTGGGCGGCATCGTCGTGGGCCTGATCTGCGCGTCCCGGGCCAAGAGCCGGGTGACCGGGGCCGGGGCGCGGGCGCTGCGCGCCATCCGCTCCGCCCACCTGAACGACCGGACCCCGCACGTGCAGACCGCACTGTTCGGGCTGCGCGGTCTGCGGGACCCGCACCTGCGCCGGCAGTTGCTGCCCGCCGTACGCGGTACCCGGCTGGCCGCGGCCCAGTCGCGCACGCGCTTCCACGGCACGGGCGGCTCCTCGCACGGGTCGGGGGTCGAGGTGCTGCCGATCGTCTGGTGCGCCGGGAGCGACGGGGGCGGTGGCGGCGGATCGAGCTGTGGCGGCGGTTCCGGCTGCGGCTCCTCGGGCAGCGGCTGCGGCTCTTCGGGCAGTGGCTCCAGCTGCTCCAGTGGTGGTTCGGGCTGTGCGAGCAGCAGCTCCAGCTGTTCCAGCAGCAGCTCCAGCTGCGGCAGTTCGTCGAGCTGCGGCAGCTCGTCCAGCTCCAGTTGCGGCAGCAGCTCCTGACCGGCGGGCGTACGGCAAGCGGGGGCGGAATCCGCGGCAACGGGGCCGACGGCGGCGACACCTGCCGGTGATCCTTTACAAGGCCACCATCCGACCCTCTCATCGGTTCATCGGATGAGAGGGTCGGACCGTCATGCGGACGGGACTCGCAGGCTGCGCGGCCGCCCTGGCGGTGCGTCCCGGCCCACGCCGCGCGACCGACCTCGCCCGGCCGCCAAGGCCGCCGGCGCCGCCCTCGCCGCCCGCCGCGCGGCGGCCCGGGCCACGGCCGGAGGCAGCGGCGGACTCGACTTCCGCCCCTGCCCAGATGCCGAAGGGCTGCCCGGACCGACGGCCCGCAGGTCCCCCTCACCGTCAGCCGGATCGCCGCCACCGGGGCCGGCGGCGCCGTCCGCCAGGGCGCGCTCGTCCACATCCCCGGCGGCCCCGGAGCCTCCGGCATGTACTTCCCGCTCCTCGCCGACCTCCCCGGCCGGGACCGGATCGCCACCGCCTACGACCTCGTCGGCTACGCCCCGCGCCACCCTGTACCCGGGCGGCGTCCGCCGGATGGTCCTGGACTCGGCGGTCGACCCCGATCCGCGCCGCATCTGGTACCGCAACCAGCTCGACCAGTCACCCGGCTTCGAGCGCCGCTGGTACGACTTCCGCGCCTGGGCGGCCCGGCACCACGACACGTACGGCCTCGGCGCCACCCCGGCGGCCGTGCAGGCGAGCTACGCGCGTGTCCGGGACGCGGTGGCCCGCCGGCCGCCGACCGGGAGACCTGGGACCGCGACAACACCGACCTGGCGCGCAGGGCCCCGTTCGAGACCTGGGCCAATGCCTGCATGAACCTCCCGTGCGCCTCCTGGCCGGTGCGCGAGCGGCAGCGGCCGGTGGCGGTCGGGGCCCGGCCGGAGCGGCTGCCCCGGACCCTGGTGGTCGCGGCGGAACGGGACGGGGCGACCCCGTACGAGGGTGCGCTGGAACTCCAGCGGCGGCTCGGCGCCGGGGCTTCCCTGGTGACGGAGACGGGGCCGGCTCCCACGGAGTGGTCGGCGGGCGCAACGGCTGCGTGGACCGTCACGTGGAGCGGTATCTGCTGACGGGCGCCACCCCGGGGTGGCGCGTCACGTGTGCGCCGCATCCGGAGCCCGCACCGGTGTCGCTGGACGACCGGGCAGCCAGCGCCCACAGGGCACTGCTGCCGCCAGTCGTCTGAACTTCCGGGCGGGATCTCCGGCTGCGTCGTTTCGGGGGCAGGGGCCGTCTTTCGGACCAGCCTCCCGATCCACCGGAGGAACTCACCTGACGGTGTGGTCGTCCTCCGGTCCTTCCCCCCAGGGGAGGTATCAGGCGAGCCCGGCCACCAGGTCGGCGACGGACTTGCGGCGCCCGGTGTAGAAGGGCACCTCTTCACGGACGTGCATACGGGCCTCGGAGGCGCGCAGGTGACGCATGAGGTCGACGATGCGGTACAGCTCGTCCGCCTCGAAGGCCAGCAGCCACTCGTAGTCGCCCAGCGAGAAGGAGGCGACGGTGTTGGCGCGCACGTCCGGGTAGCCGCGGGCCATCTTGCCGTGGTCGGCAAGCATGCGGCGGCGGTCCTCGTCGGGCAGCAGGTACCAGTCGTAACTGCGCACGAAGGGGTACACGCTGACGTACTCGCGCGCGACCTCGTCGGCCAGGAAGGCCGGGATGTGCGACTTGTTGAACTCGGCCGGGCGGTGCAGGGCCATGTTCGACCACACCGGCTCCAGGGCGCGGCCCAGCTTGGTGCGGCGGAACAGGTTGTAGGCGGTCTGCAGCTCGTCCGCCGTCTCGGCGTGCCACCAGATCATGACGTCGGCGTCGGCGCGCAGGCCGGAGACGTCGTAGGAGCCGCGGACGGTGATGTCCTTGGCGCCCAGCTGGTCGAAGAGCTCCTGGACCTCGTCGGCGTAGCCGGTGCGGTCCTCCGGAAGAACGTCCTTCAGCTTGAAGACGGACCACAGGGTGTAGCGGATGACCTCGTTGAGGTCCTTCGCCTTCTTCCCCGCGTTGGGAATCTTCTCTGGTGCAGTCATGTGCCTATTGTCCCGTGCGCTGATCAGTGGTCGGTGCCAGGGGTGCCGTACGCGCACCGAGCGCGGCGATCACCGCGTCCGCGGCCTTGCCGGCGCTCGCGATGCAGGCCGGAATGCCGACTCCGTCGTAGACGGCGCCGCACACGGCGAGGCCCGGCAGGGCCGCGACGGCGGTGCGGATCCGGGCGACCCGGTCGAGGTGGCCGACCGGGTACTGGGGCAGTCCGCCGTCCCACCGGGTGACGGTGGAGGCGACCGGCCGGGCCACGAGGCCCACGGCCTCGCCGAGGTCGGCCAGGGAGACGTCGACGAGCTCGCCGTCCTCGCGCTGCAGGTCGCTCTCGTCGGCGTAGCGGCCGACCGAGGTGCGCAGCAGGAAGAGGTCGGGATCCGTCCCGGCCCAGGCCCACTTGTTGCTGGAGAAGGTGGAGGCCTTGATGGTCCGGCCGTCGACGGGCGGTACGAGGAATCCGCTGGCGCGGCCGTCGGAGACGGCCGCGGGCAGGTCGGAGCGGCGGAAGGCCATCGTGATCAGGGCCATAGAGGCGTACTCGACCCCGCGCAGCTCGGTCGCGGCGGCCGGGGCGAGCCCGTCCAGCAGCCGTGCGGCGGCGGCGGCCGGGGTGGCGAGAATCACGGCGTCGGCCTCGATGACCTCGGCGCCGGCCACCACCCGCCAGCCCTCCGCCGTACGGACGACCTCGCGGACGGGGGCGTCGGTGACGAGCCGGGCCCCCGCGGCGCGGCAGGCCTCGGCCACGGCGATCGGGAGCCGTCCGATGCCGCCGTCGATGCCGGCGAAGACCGGACCGGCCGGCTGGGGAGCGGACTCCGCCCGGCGTTGCAGTTCCCGTACGCCGTCGCCCAGGAGGGCGTGCGTGCGGGCGACCTCGAAGAGCTGGGGCACGGCGGCCCGCATGGAGATGCGGTAGGCGTCGCCCGCGTAGACCCCGCCGAGCAGTGGTTCCACCAGCCGGTCGACGACCTCGCGGCCGAGGCGGGCCGCGACGTACGCGCCGACGGCGACGTCGTCGCCGATCTCGGTGGGCGGCAGCGTCCGCTCGGCCTCGATGCGGGCCAGCCCCTCGGTGGAGAGCACCCCCGAGGCGGCGAGCGGTCCCAGGTCGCCGGGGACGCCCATGACGTGGCCGCGCGGCATCGGCCGCAGCGCGCCCCGGGTCCACAGGTGGGCGGTGGCGGTGGCGGGCGCCTGCACGGCCTCGCCGAGGCCCACGGCCTCGGCCAGGGCCACGGCTTCGGGGCGGCGGGCGAGCACGGATTCGGCGCCGAGGTCGACCCGGGCCCCGGCGAGCTCACCGGCGTAGAGCTTGCCGCCGAGCCGGGGTCCGGCCTCCAGCAGGGTGACGCGGACGCCTTCGGCGAGCAGCCGGTGGGCCGCCGCGAGGCCCGCGATGCCGCCGCCGATGACGACGGCGTGGCGCTGGGAGCCGGTGGACCGGGGCGAGGGGCCCGGCCGATCCGTACGCATGTCCGCTTCGTGCATGGACACATCGTCTCAGACCGATCTCCGAGGCCGGACCGTGACCGCATCGGGATCACCCCGGGACCGTGGATGCGAAACCCGCAACGGGACTCTGGACGTCGAACCGGCAACACCAGCCGATCCTCGGGGGTTTACAGCGATGCGCAGCTTCGACAGAAACCGTTCCGCGGCGGCCCTGGCCGCCCTCGCACTGGCCGGGGCGCTCGCGCTCACGGGCTGCGGCGCGAGCGGCCAGGGTTCCGCGAGCGACAAGGCGGCGGTGGCGCCCGCAGCCGGCGGCAAGGCCCCGGAGGGCGCCGCGGCGGCCCCGGCGCCGGCCGGGTCCGCGGGCGCCGCGGGCTCCTCCGCGAGCAAGAACGCCGGGCCGCCGGCCGTGGTCCGGCCGAACGTGATCCGGACCGCGACGCTGGGCATCGAGACGGCGGACGTCCAAAAGACGCTCGCCGCGGCCCGCACGGCCGCCGACGAAGCGGGCGGCTACGTCGGCAACGAGTCCACCAAGCGCGGCGAGGACGGCCGGATGACCTCGACGCTGACGCTGCGGGTGCCGGGCGAGCGCTACGACGCCGTGCTCGGCGCCATGGAGGGCAGCGGGAAGCTCCTGCACCGCAAGGTCGACGCGCAGGACGTCACGGAGAAGGTCGCCGACATCGGCAGCCGCGTCGCCTCGCAGCAGGCCAGCGTGGCGCGGGTGCGGGAAATGATGGGCAAGGCCTCGGCGCTGAGCGAGGTGGTGATGCTGGAGAGCGAGCTGTCGCGCCGTCAGTCCGACCTGGAGTCGCTGCTGGCGCAGCAGACGGCGTTGAAGGACCAGACCTCGCTGGGCACGATCACGCTGGAGGTTTCCGAGCCGGCCGCGAAGCCGGAGGCCGAGAAGAAGGAGAAGAAGAAGGAGCCCACCTTCCTGGGGGCCCTGGGCGGGGGCTGGGACGTCTTCACCAAGGTCGTGCGCTACCTGACGGTGGCGGTGGGCGCGGTGCTGCCGTTCGCACTGACGGCCGTGGTGGTGCTGCTGCTGGTCCGGCTGTACCGGCGGTGGCGTCCGGCGCCGGCGAAGACGGCCCCGGTGCCGTGGCGGGCGACGGTCCCGGCGGCCCGGACGGCTCCGGACGCCGAGGCCGACGTACAGGACTGAACGCGCGTTCGGCCGTAGCGTGTTCACCATCCGACGGTGGTGAAGGGGCGGTACGGACGATGGCGACGGAACGACTGGTGGTGGTGGGCGGTGACGCGGCGGGGATGTCCGCCGCGTCACAGGCCCGCAGGCTGAAGGGCTCGGCGGAGCTGGAGATCGTCGCCTTCGAGCGCGGGCACTTCACCTCCTACTCGGCGTGCGGGATCCCGTACTGGGTCGGCGGTCAGGTCGCCGAGCGCGACGACCTGATCGCCCGCACCCCCGAGGAGCACCGGGCCCGGGACATCGATCTGCGCACGCGCACGGAGGTCGTGGAGCTCGACCTCCCCGGCTCCCGGGTCCGCGCCCGCGATCTGGACACCGGATCCGAATCCTGGACGGGCTACGACAAGCTGGTCCTGGCGACGGGCGCCCGCCCCGTCCGGCCCCGGCTCCCCGGCATCGGCGCGCACGGGGTCCACGGGATCCAGAGCCTGGACGACGGCCAGCGCCTGATGGACACCCTGCGGCGCACGGCGGGCCGCAGGGCCGTCGTGGTGGGCGCCGGCTACATCGGCGTGGAGATGGCGGAGGCCCTGGTGGCGCGGGGGTACGAGGTCACCGTCCTGCACCGGGGCGAGCAGCCGATGGCCACGCTGGACCCGGACATGGGCGGCCTGGTGCACGGCGCGATGAACCGGATGGGGATCCGTACGGTCTCCCGCGCCGAGGTGACGAAGATCCTCACCGACGAGGAGGGCCGGGTCCGGGCGGTGGCGACCTCGGCGGGCGAGGAGTACGGGGCGGACGTGGTCGTGCTCGGCATCGGCGTGGAGCCCCGCACCGCGCTCGCCCGCGCGGCCGGCCTCCCCCTCGGCCCTTCGGGCGGCATCCTCACGGACCTCTCGATGCGGGTCCGGGGCCACGAGAACATCTGGTCGGGCGGCGACTGCGTGGAGGTCCTGGACCTGGTCGCGGGCCGCACCCGGCACATCCCGCTGGGCACGCACGCCAACAAGCACGGCCAGGTCATCGGCTCGGGCGTGGGCGGTGGCTACGCGACCTTCCCCGGGGTGGTCGGAACGGCGGTCAGCAAGGTCTGCGACCTGGAGATCGCCCGTACGGGGCTGCGCGAGCGCGACGCGCTGGAGGCCGGCCTGCGGTTCGTGACCGCCACCATCACCTCCACCAACACGGCGGGCTACTACCCGGGCGCGGCGGAGATGACGGTGAAGATGCTGGCGGAGCGCCGTACGGGCCGCCTCCTGGGGGTCCAGATCGTCGGCGGCGCGGGTGCGGCGAAGCGGGTGGACATCGCGGCGGTCGCCCTCACGGCGGGCATGACGGTGGACCGGATGGTGTCCCTGGACCTGGGCTACGCGCCGCCGTTCTCCCCGGTCTGGGACCCGATCCTGGTGGCGGCCCGCAAGGCGGTCGCGGCAGTGCACTCGGCGGGGGTCTGACCGCTCCGTGCGCGGCGCAGTTCCGAGCGGACCAGCTCCAGGAGGCGGCCCGTCCAGTTCCGGCCCCCGCGGGAACCCTCGTCGCGCCAGAACGGCCCCTCGGAGGTGCCGGTGTAGACGATCGCGGCCTCGCCCGTGGCGAGCAGGACCTCGGCGAGACGGGGGTGCTGATCGAACTTCGCCCGGAGCAGGTCGGCCATGACGGCGAGCCGCTCGCCGGACCAGCCGGCCCGGCGAGCCGCCCCGCCGCCCAGTTCCATGGCCTCGCGGGCGGTGGCGGCCGCGAGGATCCGGTCGTGGTCGGCCGGTTCGGCGGCCGACAGGGCCCAGTAGGCGTGGAGCACGGTGGGGTAACTCCGGCCCGCGTGCGCGAAGGGGGCGTCGTAGTCGTTGCGCAGCACGAAACGGCCGGGCTCCGCCGGCCAGCCCCGGGGGTACACGACCTCGTTGAGGACGACCGGGGGCACCGGAGCGCCGGCCGGGTCGTCCGCGTACGGGACGGCCCGGCGCTCCTCGGCCCCTTCGATGTGCTCGGCGAGATCGGCGAGGTATGCGAAGGCGCCCCGGTGCACGTCCTCCGTCGCCACCGGACCGTCCCCGTCCACCGCCTCGCCCAGGTCCGTCAACAGCATCCGCAGCGGCCGGTCCTGGCGGTCCATGTCGCCGAGGAGGTAGACCCGCCGGTGGGCGGGGACCGCCAGGTACGCGTCCCGCAGCAACAGGCGCCGCTCCTCGGTCGGCTCCGCCGTGTAGGCCCGCACGGCGTCCAGGCACCGGTCGGCCGTGGTCGGCCGCCCGGCCAGCCGGAGGATCTCGTCGGCGACCTCCAGGACGAAGCCCTCGTCGGTACGCGGCTCGGGGTACCGGGATTCCCACGTGGACCGCTTCGGTGCCCCGTCGCTCCGCTCGCGCTGCTCGCGCCGCTCGCGCGCCTCCGGCGGGTCCAGGGTGAGCCTTCCCGTGACCAGCAGCCGCTCCAGCCCCGCCAGGTCGGTCGAGTCGTGGCCGCCGTAGGTGATCTCGCCGTCCGCGTAGACGAAGAGGTGCTCGACGACGTACTCGTCCAGCAGGTCGTGCCTGCGCCACACGAGGCACCAGGCCCCGTCGATGCGTTGTCCGTCGGATATGCGAAACGTCGGTCCGTGCCATGTCATGCAGGGCACGGTACCGACGTTTCGATCTTGCTCGGGTGCGGTTCCGCTCAGCGGGCCGTCTTGGTGTGGACGTAGTCCACCAGGCGGGTCAGCGCGTCCGGGTCGGTCGTCGGGAGGACGCCGTGGCCCAGGTTGAAGACGTGGCCCTCCAGGCCGGCGGCGGCCGCGAGGACCTCGTCCGTCTTGGCCTCGACCGCCTCCGGGGTGGAGAAGAGCACGGCCGGGTCCAGGTTGCCCTGGAGCGCCTTGCCGGGGCCGACCCGGCGCACGGCCTCGTCCAGCGAGACCCGGTAGTCGACGCCCATGACGTCCGCACCGGCCTCGCCCATCAGGCCGAGGAGCTCGCCGGTGCCCACGCCGAAGTGGATCCGCGGGACTCCGTAGGAGGCGACGGACTCCAGGACCTTCGCGGACGCGGGCATCACCGAGCGGCGGTAGTCCGCCGGGGCGAGGGCGCCTACCCAGGAGTCGAAGAGCTGGACGGCGGAGGCACCGGCTTCGATCTGGACCTTCAGGAAGGCGGAGGTGATCTCCGCGAGGCGGTCCAGGAGGTCGGCCCACAGCTGCGGGTCCCCGTACATGAGGGCCTTGGTGTGCTCGTGGTTCTTCGAGGGACCGCCCTCGACCAGGTAGCTCGCGAGGGTGAAAGGCGCGCCCGCGAATCCGATCAACGGCGTGGAGCCCAGTTCACCCGTGAGCATGCCGATCGCCTCGGTGACGTACGAGACGTCCTCCGGGGTGAGGTCGCGCAGCTGTGCGAGGTCCTCGCGGCGGCGGATCGGCTGGGCGACGACCGGGCCGATGCCCGGCTTGATGTCCAGGTCGACGCCGATGGCCTTCAGCGGGACCACGATGTCGGAGAAGAAGATCGCCGCGTCCACGTTGTGGCGGCGCACCGGCTGCAGCGTGATCTCGGTGACCAGGTCGGGCCGCATGCAGGACTCCAGCATCTGCGTGCCCTCGCGCAGCTTGCGGTACTCCGGGAGCGAGCGCCCTGCCTGCCGCATGAACCACACCGGGGTGTGCGGCACCGGCTCCCGCCGGCACGCCTTCAGGAAGGCGGAATCGTACGTCTGACTCGGCTGGCCCGTGGGGCGGGTGTTGGCGCTCACGACCCAAATCTTCGCACGTACGAAGAAGTGTCCGACCCGGCGCGGGTGTCCCTGCGCCGCACGGGCGCTCGTTCCGCCTAGTCTTCCCCGCATGGCTGCGGCTCAGGGACGATTTTCAGATGGCGCCGAGGGTACGGACAGCGCGAAGGAGAGCTCCGTCCCGCTCCCGTTCCGGCGGGCGGTCGACGGTTTGAAGAAGGCCCGGCTGCGTCCGGGGATCGAGATCGACCCCACGAAACCACCCCAGAGACTGGCGCCGCACGCCTACGCACTGGAGGCCGCGGTGGTGGACGGCGAGGACGACCTGGCCGACGGCCGGCTCATCCTGCTCCACGATCCGGCCGGGCACGACGCCTGGCAGGGCACCTTCCGGCTGGTGACGCTGGTGCGCGCGGAGCTGGAGCCGGAGATGGCCGCGGACCCCCTGCTGCCCGAGGTGTGCTGGTCCTGGCTGACCGGGGCGCTGGAGGCGCGCGGGCTGGCGTACGGGGAGGCGAGCGGCACGGTGACCATGGCGGGCTCGCACTACTTCGGCGGGCTCGCGGAGCGGCGACCGGCCACGCAGATCGAGATCAGGGCCTCGTGGACGCCGCGCGAGGGCGTGGGCGGGGTGCCGGACACCTCGGCGCACCTGTCGGCGTGGTGCGAACTGCTGTGCCAGATCGCCGGGCTGCCGCCGGTGGGTCCGACGGACACGGCGACGGGCGTGGTCTCCCTGCCACAGCGTCGCGGTCCGCACCACCCGTAGCCGCAGGGCCGGACGGCCCCCGGAATCGGCGTGCGGCGCAGAACGACTGATCGAAGAACTGGGCGGACTGTCGAAAGACGGCGTCCCTTGCGGGCTTCTGATCAACCGATGATCGATCGTGCGTCCGAATTGCCCGAATTGTTACTCACCAAATCGTGATCATTCCCTAAAGCCGGGCGGGTGACGTGCCGAAGGAGTGGGTGACCATCCGCACGGTTCGCACCGGCTTCCTTCCCCGAGCCGGCCGTCCCGCCACTCCCCCAGGAGGCCTAGGTGTCCGTTCTTCTCGAGCAGCCCGCAAGCCTGGTCGCCTACCGCCCGAACAAGCCGACGGCCATGGTCGTCGTGGCCGACCCGCGCGTCCGTTCCACCGTGACCCGCCATCTGTGGGCCCTCGGAGTACGTGACGTGATCGAGGCGTCGTCCATCGCGGAGGCCCGCCCCCGCGTCGGCAGCCCGCGCGACATCTGCGTGGCCGACGTACACCTGCCCGACGGCTCCGGTCTCACCCTGCTCTCCGAGACCCGGGCCGCCGGCTGGCCCAACGGCCTGGCCCTGTCCGCCGCCGACGACATCGGCGCCGTGCGCAACGCCCTCGCGGGCGGCGTCAAGGGCTACGTCGTCACCGGTACGCGGACCAACATCGGGCTCCCCACCCGGCCCGGCGCCGCCCCCATCGGCGCTGCCGCCGCCCGTATGCACCGCCGCCCCCCGGGTGCCCCGAGCCACCCGGGCGGCTACCGAGAGCTCTCCGGCCGCGAGGTCGAGGTCCTGCGCCTCGTCGCGGAGGGCCAGTCCAACAAGGCCATCGGCGTCTCGATGGGCCTGTCCGCCCTGACCGTCAAGTCCCACCTCGCCCGGATCGCCCGCAAGCTGGGCACCGGTGACCGCGCCGGAATGGTCGCCGTGGCGCTGCGCACCGGGATCATCCACTGAGCGCCGGCCGGAACCCCCGGATATCCGCCTCGGGAGCCGCTGCCGGGGAACCTGCCGGGAGACCCCCGGAATACCCCGGGAAAACTCCCCGCATACCGCTCGCGCCCGTCGACGGAACGTTCCGGCGACGGGCGCGTCGTATACACGGATACCCTTGACCGGTGACCGACGCCCAAGATCCCGCAGCAGACCTGCGCACCACCACCGGGGGCGGCCCCTCGGACGACGTCGTTGTTCCGCCCGGTGGGCTGCCGACTCCCTTGTTGGAGCCCCGCGAGGGGATTCCTCCGGTGGTCGCCGACGCGGACGCCCTCGCCGAAGTGGTCGCGGCCTTCGCCGCGGGCACCGGGCCCGTCGCCGTCGACGCCGAACGGGCCTCCGGGTACCGCTACGGCCAGCGCGCCTACCTGGTGCAGCTGCGCCGTGAGGGTGCGGGGTCCGCGCTGATCGACCCGGTGGGCTGTCCCGACCTGTCCGCACTGGGCGAAGCCCTGTCCGAGACCGAATGGATCCTGCACGCCGCCACCCAGGACCTGCCGTGCCTGCGCGAAATAGGCATGGTGCCCACCTCCCTGTTCGACACCGAGCTGGCGGGCCGCCTCGCCGGCTTCCCGCGGGTCGGACTCGGCGCGATGGTCGAGAGCGTGCTCGGCTACGCGCTGGAGAAGGGCCACTCCGCCGTCGACTGGTCCACCCGCCCGCTCCCCGAGCCGTGGCTGCGCTACGCCGCCCTGGACGTGGAGCTGCTCGTGGACCTGCGGGACGCGCTGGAGAAGGAACTGGACCGGCAGGGCAAGCTCGAATGGGCCCACCAGGAATTCGACGCCATCGCCTCCGCCCCGCCCGCCCCGCCGCGCAAGGACCCGTGGCGCCGTACGTCCGGCATGCACAAGGTGCGCCGGCGCCGGCAGATGGCGGTCGTGCGGGAGCTGTGGGAGTCCCGGGACCGGATCGCGCAGCGACGTGACGTGTCGCCGGGCAAGGTGCTGGGCGACGCCGCGATCGTCGAGGCCGCGCTCGCCCTGCCGGCCAACGTGCACACCCTGTCCGCCCTGCCCGGCTACGGGCAGCGGATGGGCCGGCGCCAGCTGGACCAGTGGATGGCCGCCGTGGACCGGGCGAAGGCCCTGCCCGAGAACGAGCTGCCGCAGCCCGGGGCGACCCCGGCCGGTCCCCCGCCGCCGCGCTCCTGGGTGGACAAGGACCCGGCGGCCGCGGCCCGGCTCTCGGCGGCCCGTACCGCCGTCTCGGCGCTGGCGGAGGCGCTGAACCTGCCGCAGGAGAACCTGATCACCCCGGACACGGTCCGTCGGCTGTGCTGGGAGCCGCCGCAGCGGCTGCACGCGGACGCGGTGTCGGAGGCCCTGGCGGGCTACGGTGCCCGGCCCTGGCAGATCGAACTGGTGACCCCGGTGCTGGTCACGGCCCTGGCCGCGACCGCCTGAACCGGCGGACCGGGACCCGATCCCACCCGTAGGAGCCCCCGGCCCGGTGCCGGGGGCTCTCGCCGTTCGCCGACCGCCGCCCGGGTCAGGCCGGCGGGGCGATCATCCGCTCGGTGCCGAGGCTGTTCATGCGGGTGTCCTGGTACAGGGTGGTCTCGCCGTCGGACCAGCGGATGATCAGGTCGTTGGTGAGACCGTCGCTCGTGAACTGGCCGGTGGTCATGGCGACGCTGTGGGTCCAGGTCTTGTTGGGGCCGTGGACGGGCTGTTCGGCGCCGGGGCCGCCGGTGGTGGTGCCGACGTAGTTGTTGAGCGCGCCGCTGGACCAGCGGACCACGAGGTCCCACTTCTGGTTTCCGGAGAACTGCCCGGAGGTCAGCAGGGTGGCGTCCTTCCAGGTGCTGTTGGGGTCCTTGAGCTTGTACTCCTGGCCCAAGGTGCCGGCGCCGATGTTGCCGACGACCCGGCCGGTGCGCGCAGCCGCGTTGTATCCCTTGATCCACGGGCTGCCGGAGACGCCGCCGTAATAGCCGCCGCACTCCATCTTCAGCTGCCGGAACCCGGGGAGCCGGGTGGTGGGGACGTCGCACGTGATCGCCTGGTGCTTGCTGTTGACCGACGCGCTGGACGGGTAGCCGCCCACCGTCACGTTGTGCTCGTAGGCCGAGGTGGCGGTGAAGGTGAGGGCCCCTGTGATGTTCTCGGGCAGCCCCTTGCCGTTCGCGTGCACCTTGACGAAGGCGAAGTCCAGGTCGGACAGGGGCCCCTTGGCGGTTTCGTTCTTGGGGTACCGGGGTCCCGATAGATCGCCCCGATCGGGAAGACACCGGCCGGCTGCTCGGTCGCGGACTTTCCGTGGCGGTACTGCGGAACGAAGATGCTGTGCGTCGCCCGGACCAGACCGTTCGCGCAGTGGCCTGCGGTGAGCACCAAGTCCTTCCCCTTGCTTCGGACGGCACTTCCCGTGCAGGAGGTGTCGCCGCCGATGTCCTTGCTGTCACGGAAGAACGTTCCGACCATGGGAAGTCCGTCGAAGTAGACCCCCTTGGGTATGCCGCTCGGATGAAGCGGTGGGGCAGCGAGCAGGACCGCGCCGACACCGAGGGCGAGTGGGGTTAACCATCTGGTCAAGGGAGTGCTTCCTGAGCGAAATGATGACGCAGCCGATGGACCTTATGCCGCGTCAGTTCGATGAGGAGGCAGAGTATGTAGGGCTTTGAAGATCGCCAATAAGAAAGCAAAGGGTTTAGCTGCACACGAAAGCGCAACACATCGGCGCGGTCGGAGCGCTGACATTGCTGTTGGCGGGTGGAGCGGGAAACGCGTTAGCGGCGTCGGTCGAGGATCCGCCCCGGCCGGCGCCGAGCGGTGCGGAACTCTCGGCCAGGCCCGGGGACCGGATCGGCGTGACAACCGAGGCCCTGCGGTCCAGTGACGCCTTCAGCGGCGTCCGGGTGACCTCCCCGGCCTTCGCCGCCGATGGCACGTTCCGGATGGACGACAACCTCCTCAAGGCCGTGGCGACGATTTCGTGCACCGCCGAACCGGGCTCCTACGAAGTACGGTTCGGCTCGGCCGTGGACGTGCACATCGGCTCGGAGATCGACCGGCTGTGGGGCACCGTCCGGGTGGCACCGGCCGATGCGGCGGAGCGGGCGGAGTGCGCACGGAAGACGGCCGCCCGGCCGCCGGAGTCCATGGAGGAGAGGTACCCCGCGGGCACGCAGTGGCCGGCGTCGGCCTGGGACGTGCGCACCGTGCAGGCCGGCGGGGAGCTCCGGGCCAAGGACGGGCTGGAGATGGGCAACGACGGCGAGGTCGAGCTCACGTCCCCCGGGTTCACGCAGCCGGTCGTGATGCACGGCGACAAGATGGTGACCGCCACGGTCCGCATCCGGTGCGCCGCCGAGCCCGGCCTCTACGTCGTGCACTGGAACGAGAAGGGCAAGCCGGCCAGGGAATGGGCCCGCTACCGGGTGACCGCGGCCGCGGCGGACTGCCAGGACCGGCGGCCGCACCCCGGGCGAGCGGGGCCCGGCGGACGGCTCCCTGGCTGCTCGGCGGAGCCGCGGCCCTGGCCGCGGCGGGAGCCGTCGGCTACGCCCTCTTCCGCCGTCGGCGCGACGTCTGAATCCCTGGAACGGAGGGCGGGATTTCACTTATCGACTTTGACCGAAAAGGCCGGGGACATGTCTCGCAGAAGTCCTGCCCCCCATGCAGGTCGATTCACCCGGGCCGCCTCCATTTCTCGCACAGGATCATTGCTCCGGCGAAAGGGAACCATTCCCGGTCTGCAGCGGCCGGCGCCGAGGAATACCACGAAGAGTTCTTCGGCGCGCTCTCCGGTATCGACCGGAAGCCGTCCTGACGGCCGATTCCGCCGGTAGCGGACCGCTCCAGCGGCCGTCGGAAGGGCCCCGGCTCGCCGACCGCGAGCGGGGCCCTCGGGCGCGGGCCCGGGCGCGGGCCCCGGGCGGGCGCGCCTAGAGGGTGTCCGCGTAGGCGCCGTCCTCGTCCACGTAGAAGCTGCCCTTCTCCAGGTCGTCGACCTTCCCGTGCTTGAGCCACTGCTTGGACAGCCGGTGCAGGACCTTGGACTGGCGCTCCCAGACCATGGAGTGGCCGGCACAGGACACCCGGAACATCAGTTTGCGGACGCCGGGGATCGCGTCGTAGAAGGCGGGGACCGAGAAGGTGGGCGAGTTCGCCGTCGCGTCGTGCTCGCCGTAGACGATCATCACCGGCACCTCGTCGCCGAGCACACCGCCGATCGGGACGGTGTCCTGGTTCCAGCCCCACCAGTAGGAGTTGCGGAACCGCAGCACGCCCTCGGGCGCCCCGGCCGTCGGGCCGCCCCAGGCCTTGCCGACGGGGTCGACGGCCATGAGCTCCTTCCAGACCGCGTCGACCATGCCCGCCGCCCGCTGCTTGGGGGAGCGCACCTCCTTGTCCCAGGCGCTTTCCAAGCCCGTCCTGCTCGACAGGTTCATCGGGAAGCCGAACAGGGAGGCCGGGGTGGACACGGGGAAGGACGCGACCGGTGCGCCGAAGCTCTTCGGCGGCGCGCTGGCCCGGCCGGCGGGCGGGTAGATCGGCGCGAGGAGGAGCAGGCTCTCGACCTTCTCCGAGTACTGGATCGCGTACGGCCCGAACACGAAGGCGGCGGCGGACTGGCCGACCAGGGCCACCTTGGTGACGCCCTTCTTCGCCTTGATGTACTCGACCACCGCGTCGACCTCGCCCCACTCGCTCTCCGAGTTGCCGAGCTCGTGCGGATAGGGCGGGGTGCAGGTGTACGTCAGGGGGTTCGGGTCGAGGATCTCCTGGTGCTGCGGATTGGCGTTGCAGGGCTTGTCCATCTCTGGACGCGGCGACAGGCCGGAGCCCGTGAGCTCCATGAGGAACACGTCGAATCCGGCCTTGGCCAGGTGCTGTGCCCAGCTGTACTTGCCGCCGTCGTGCTGGAGGTCGAAGGCCACGGCGGACGGGACGCTGCGCCCGTGCAGCATCAGGACGACCTTGCGCTGCGCATTGGGGCCGGACGGGGTCCCGTCGTACTCCCGTACGTGCAGCTTGACGTTCTGTCCCGCGTTGGCGGGGACCGTCGAGATGTGCGGAACCTTGTGGTCCGTGGGCGTGGTGGTGGCCATTGCTCGCATCCTCCGTCGACCGGGCCGGAGGGGACGCTCCGGCCCGGACAGGATCGGGACTGTCCGGGGGCGGCGCCACGATCGCGGCCGGGGGCCGGGTGCACGTGACCTGAACGGGTTGGCCGGACGGGTCCGATCGGTGGGGCGCGGGGCCCCGGCGCCGCGGCCCGAGTGTGACCTTCGCCGCTCCTCCGGGAGGGGGTGTGCACATTGGTTACCCGCAAGTAGCATGGTCGGGTGAGCGGGCGCTCAGCGACCTACGCCGAACGCCCCCGCGCGCAGCAGTGCACACCCGCACCTGGAGGAGAGCCAACGTGCCTCGTACCGTCAGGGACGTCGTCTTCGTCGACGGCGTCCGCACCCCGTTCGGCAAGGCGGGCCCGAAGGGCATCTACCACGAGACCCGCGCCGACGACCTCGTCGTGAAGGCGATCCGGGAGCTGCTGCGCCGCAACCCGGACCTGGACCCCAAGAAGATCGACGAGGTCGCCATCGCCGCGACCACGCAGATCGGCGACCAGGGCCTCACGCTGGGCCGTACGGCCGGCATCCTCGCGGGCCTCCCGCAGTCCGTCCCGGGCTACTCGATCGACCGCATGTGCGCCGGCGCGCTGACCGCCGTGACCGCCGTCGCGGGCGGCGTGGCCTTCGGTGCGTACGACGTCGCCCTCGCCGGCGGTGTCGAGCACATGGGCCGTCACCCCATGGGCGAGGGCGTGGACCCGAACCCGCGCTTCGTCTCCGAGAAGCTGGTCGACGAGTCCGCCCTGTTCATGGGCATGACCGCCGAGAACCTGCACGACCGGTACCCGACGATCACCAAGCTCCGCGCCGACGAGTACGCCGTGCGCTCGCAGGAGAAGGCCGCCAAGGCGTACGCCGACGGCAAGATCCAGCAGGACCTGGTCCCGATCTCGGTGCGCAACACCAACGAGGCGGCCGGTGAGACGGGCTGGGGCCTGGTCACCACCGACGAGCCGATGCGCCCGGGCACCACGCTGGAGAACCTGGCCGGCCTGAAGACCCCGTTCCGTACGCACGGCCGGGTCACCGCGGGCAACGCCGCCGGTCTCAACGACGGTGCCACCGCCGCGATCATCGCGTCCGAGGACTTCGCCCGGGAGAACAACCTCCCGGTCAAGATGCGCCTGGTCTCGTACTCCTTCGCGGGTGTCGAGCCCGAGGTCATGGGCTACGGCCCGATCCCGGCCACCGAGAAGGCCCTGGCCCAGGCCGGCCTGACGATCGAGGACATCGGTCTCTTCGAGATCAACGAGGCCTTCGCGGTTCAGGTCCTCGCGTTCCTGGAGCACTACGGCATCGCCGACGACGACGCCCGGGTGAACCAGTACGGCGGCGCCATCGCCTTCGGTCACCCGCTCGCCTCCTCGGGCGTGCGCCTGATGACGCAGCTGGCCCGTCAGTTCGAGGAGCAGCCGCACGTCCGCTACGGCCTGACCACCATGTGCGTCGGCTTCGGCATGGGCGCCACGGTCATCTGGGAGAACCCGAACTTCAACGCCGAGGGAGACTCCAAGTGAGCACCACCGCTGAGCTCCTGAAGGGCGCGGCCGAGCTGTTCCCGGACGAGGTCGTCACGTCCGCGCACGTGCGCCACCTGGACCTGCCGTTCGGCGCCGGGCGCTTCGCGCTCATCACGCTGGACAACGGCTTCGACCACACCAAGCCGACCACCTTCGGTCCGCAGTCGCTCGCCAACCTGAACGCGGCGATCGACCAGGTCGAGCAGGAGGCCCTCGCGGGCTCCATCGTCGGCGCGGGCATCACCGGCAAGCCGTTCATCTTCGCGGTCGGCGCCGACCTCAAGGGCGTCGAGCTGCTGAAGAAGCACGACGAGGCGCTCGCCATCGGCAAGGGCGGCCACGACGTCTTCAAGCGCCTCTCGGCGCTGGCGGTCCCGACCTTCGCGTACTACAACGGCGCGGCCATGGGCGGCGGCGTCGAGGTCGGTCTGCACTGCTCCTACCGGACCGTCTCGAAGGCCATCCCGGCCTTCTCGCTGCCCGAGGTCTTCCTCGGCCTGGTTCCCGGCTGGGGCGGCTGCGCCATCCTGCCGAACCTGATCGGCGCCGAGCGCGCGGTCTCGGTGATCATCGAGAACTCGCTCAACCAGAACAAGCAGCTGCGCGGCAAGCAGGTCTTCGACCTTGGCATCGCCGACGCGCTGTTCGAGGGCGCGGACTTCCTGGAGCAGTCGCTCCTGTGGACCGCGAACGTCCTGAACGGCACCACCGAGGTCGTCCGCGCGGAGATCGACCGCGGCGAGGCCTGGGACGCGGCCGTCGCCAAGGGCCGCGCCATCGCGGACTCCAAGGTGCACGGCGCCGCTCCGGCCGCCTACCGCGCGCTGGAGATCATCGCCGCGGCCAAGTCCGGCGACCTCCAGGCCGGCTTCGACGCCGAGGACACGGCGCTGGCCGACCTCATCATGGGCGGCGAGCTGCGCTCGGGCATCTACGCCTTCAACCTGGTGCAGAAGCGCGCCAAGCGCCCGGCCGGTGCCCCGGACAAGTCCCTGGCCCGTCCGGTCACCAAGGTCGGCGTCGTTGGCGCGGGCCTGATGGCCTCGCAGCTGGCGCTGCTCTTCCTGCGCCGCCTGGAGGTGCCGGTGGTCCTCACCGACATCGACCAGGAGCGCGTGGACAAGGGCGTGGGCTACGTCCACGCCGAGATCCAGAAGCTGCTCGGCAAGGGCCGCATCAACCAGGACAAGGCCAACCGCCTGACCGCCCTGGTGAGCGGCGTCCTGGACAAGGCCGAGGGCTTCGCGGACGCGGACTTCATCATCGAGGCCGTGTTCGAGGAGATGTCCGTCAAGCAGAAGGTGTTCGCGGAGGTCGAGGCGGTCGCCCCGGCGCACGCGATCCTCGCCACCAACACCTCCTCGCTGTCGGTGTCGGAGATGGCCTCCAAGCTCCAGCACCCGGAGCGCGTGGTCGGCTTCCACTTCTTCAACCCGGTCGCGATCCTCCCGCTGCTGGAGATCGTCCGCGGTGAGCAGACCGACGAGGCCTCGCTGGCCACGGCCTTCGGCGTCGCCAAGAAGCTGAAGAAGACCGCGGTCCTCACCAAGGACGCCCCGGCGTTCGTCGTGAACCGCATCCTGACCCGCTTCATGGGCGAGATCCAGAACGTCATCGACGAGGGCACCCCGGTCGTCACGGCGGAGAAGGCCATCGAGCCGCTCGGCCTGCCGATGTCCCCGCTGGTGCTGCTGGAGCTCGTGGGTCCGGCGATCGGTCTGCACGTCTCCGAGACCCTGAACCGCGCCTTCCCGGAGCGCTTCACCGTCTCCCCGAACCTCAAGCGGGTCGTCGAGGCCGGCAAGCGCGGCTTCTACGTCTACAACGCGGAGAACGGCTTCAAGCCGGAGCTGGACCCCGAGGTCGCCGCGCTCCTGGTGCAGGGCGACGTCGTCCTGACGGAGGAGCAGGTCCGCGACCGCGTCCTGGACGCGGTGGCGCAGGAGATCGGCCTGATGCTGGAGGAGGGTGTCGTGGCCGAGGCCCAGGACATCGACCTCTGCCTGATCACGGGCGCCGGCTGGCCCTTCCACCTGGGCGGCGTGACGCCGTACCTGGACCGTGAAGGCGTCTCGGAGCGCGTGAACGGCAAGAAGTTCCTCGCCCCCGGCCTGGCGAGCATCCCGGCCTAGTCCGGGTCTCGCAGGCCGTTCGACGGCGCGGCCCGCCCCTTCCGGGGGGCGGGCCACCGCCGTTCGAATACCTGTCTAAGATTCACCCCCATGACGGAAAAGCACGCGCGGCCCAGACGCCGCCGCCGCATTCTGCGGATCACCCTGCTGCTGGTCGCCGTGCTGATCCTGGGCACGGCCGGGGCCGGCTGGTGGACGTACAGCCACCTCAACTCCAACATCGACAGCGTCGACCTGGACCGGGCGATCGGCGACAACCGGCCCGCGAAGGTCGTCGCGAACGCCCAGAACATCCTGGTGCTCGGCTCCGACTCGCGCGCCGGGGCCAATGGCGATCTCGACCACGGCGATGTCAGCGGTGCCCGCTCGGACACCGCGATGCTGGTGCACATACCCGAGGGCCGGGCCAAGGCCACCGCGGTGAGCATCCCCCGCGACACCCTGATCACCCGGCCCGAGTGCAAGGACAGGGACGGCAAGGCGCTGCCGTCCGCGAAGCGGGTCATGTTCAACTCCGTCTACTCGCTCGCCGGGCCGGCCTGTGTGGTCAACACGGTGGAGCAGCTGTCCGGCGTCCGCGTGGACCACTTCGTCGAGGTCGACTTCGCCGGTTTCAAGGGCTTGGTCGATGCGCTGGGCGGGGTCACCGTCACCCTGGACAAGCCGATGAGCGGCGCCAAGGGCGGTCTGAAGCTCGACGCGGGCACGCACCGGCTGGACGGCACCGACTCGCTGAAGTTCGTCCGTACCCGCTACGGCTACGGCGACGGCAGCGACCTCGGACGCATAGGCCTCCAGCAGCAGTTCATGCTGGCGATGCTCTCCGAGATCAAGAAGCAGGACGCCCTCGGCAACCCGGCGCGCCTCTACAAGCTCGCGGACGCCGGCACCAAGTCGCTGACCACCGACTCCGACCTCGGCTCGCTCACGGCGCTCGCCGACTTCGCGCAGAGCATGAAGGGCGTGAACCCGGAGACGATGGAGACGATCATGCTGCCGGTCGCCTACGACAAGGTGGACCCCAACCGCGTGATCGTGGCCGAGCCGCAGGCGACGCAGCTGTGGGACGCCATACGCAAGGACCAGCCGGTCCCGGCCTCGGCGAAGAACTCCCCCGCCAAGGGCTGAGCCGCTCAAGGCGCCCGGGCCGCGGCCCGTCCTCACCCGGCGCGCAGCCCCCGCACCGCCCAGGCCCGGGCGGTGAGCGCGACGGAGCCGTCCGGCCCATACGGGAGCGCCGCGCGGAGCGCGTCCCGCACCTTCTCCCGGTCGGCCGCGGACAGGGCGGCCAGGTATCCCGGGGCCGGACCCTGCCCCGTCAGGAACGGTTCCCACAGGTCCGCGAAGTCGGCGAACACCGTGGGGACCTCGATCGGGGCGACCGACACCTCGCCCAGTCCCGCCCGCCTCCACAGCGCGTCCAGTGCGTCCGGACGGCACAGGGGGAAGCGTCGGCGCTCGTCCAGCGCGGCCGCGGACGGGTCCGCGTCGACGGCCGCGCCCCAGAAGAGCCGCAGGAGGTCCATGCCTCCCGCGTAGTCCCACACGTACGCCGCGACCAGGCCACCCGCGCGGACGGTACGGACCATCTCGGCGACGGCCGCGGCGGGCGGCGCGAGGAAGTTCAGGGTCAGGCCGCTGACCACCGCGTCGCACGCCCCGTCGCGCACCGGCAGGGCCGCCGCGTCCGCCACGACGACGTGGGTCCCGGCCGTGGCCGCGGCCCGCGCCCAGCCGGCGTACCCCGGTGACCGGTCGATCGCCAGGACCTCACGGGGCCGGCACCGGGCGGCCACCGCAGCCGACAGCCCGCCGGTGCCGCATCCGACGTCGAGCCACCGCAGCCGCTCCGGGCGGCCGAGCCAGTACGCGAACCGCTCCGCGACGGGGCGGCTCCACCGGCCCATGTACCGCTCGTAGCCGGCACCGGCCGTCCACACGTCGAACCGGTGCTCCTCCCTGTGCGTCATGGGCGGTCCCCACACGGGTCCCGGGCCCGGCGCCGCGGGTACGGCCGCGAGGGCCGCACGGGTTGCCCGTACGGCCCTCGCCGGTCCGCCGCGGCGGACGGGTCGGCGGCTAGAACTCCGCTTCCTGGCCGACCTTGTGCAGGCGGCTGTTGCGGTAGCCGTAGGAGAAGTAGACGATGATGCCGATGGCCATCCAGATGCCGAAGCGCAGCCAGGTCTCCGCCGGCAGGTTGAGCATCAGCCAGAACGAGGCCGCGATCGACACGATCGGGACGAACGGCACCCACGGGGTCCGGAAGGACCGGTGCAGGTCGGGGCGGCTCTTGCGGAGGATGATCACTCCGAGAGCGACCACCACGAAGGCGAACAGGGTGCCGATGTTCACCAGTTCCGCGAGGGTCTCCAGGCTGGTGAAGCCTGCGACGATCGCGATGATCCCGCCGAGCAGCAGGGTCGCCCGGTAGGGGGTGCGGTACTTCGGGTGCGTCACGGAGAAGACCCGCGGCAGCAGTCCGTCACGGCTCATCGCGAAGAACACGCGGGTCTGGCCGAGCAACAGGATCATGCACACGGTGATCAGACCGACGGCCGCGCCGAGGCTGATGGCGCCCGAGAAGAACGGCTGGTTCACCGATTTGAAGGCTTCGGCGAGCGGCGCGGTCGGGGACATCTCCGAGTACTTCTGCATGCCGGTGACCACCAGGGTCACGGCGACGTAGAGCACCGTGCAGACCAGCAGCGAGCCGAGGATGCCGCGCGGCATGTCCCGCTGGGGGTTCTTGGTCTCCTCGGCCGCGGTCGCCACCACGTCGAAGCCGATGAAGGCGAAGAAGATGAGCGAGGCCGCCGTGAAGATGCCCATGACGCCGAAGTTCGTGGGCTCGTAGCCGAAGAGCAACTGGACCAGGGGCGAGTGCCAGCCGCTGACGCCCTCGGCCTGTGGCTGGGCCGGCGGGATGAACGGCGAGTAGTTGTCGGCCTTGATGAAGAACAGGCCCGCGACGATGACCAGCAGCACGACCGTGACCTTGATCGCGACGACGACCGCGGTGATGCGGGCCGAGAGCTTCGTCCCGACGACCAGGATCCACGTCAGCACCAGGACCAGCAGGAACGCCAGCAGGTCGAAGTGGCCGCCGGCATCGGGGCCGGACAGGGAGGTCGGCAGGGTCCAGCCGAGGTTGGTGTCCATGAGGTGGCGCACGTATCCGGACCAGCCGACCGCGACGACGGCCGTGCCGAGTGCGAACTCCAGCACCAGGTCCCAGCCGATGATCCAGGCGGGCAGCTCACCGATCGAGGCGTACGAGAACGTGTACGCCGATCCGGCCACCGGGACGGTGGACGCGAACTCGGCGTAGCAGAGCGCCGCGAGGGCGCAGACGATGCCCGCTGCCACGAAGGCGAGGGCGGTAGCGGGACCGGCATTGTTCCGGGCGGCGATGCCCGTGAGGACGAAGATGCCGGTGCCGATGATGACGCCCACACCGAAGACCGTGAGGTCCCAGGCGGAAAGCGACTTCCGGAGCGCGTGTTCCGGCTCCTCCGTGTCGCGGATGGACTGCTCCACCGTCTTGGTACGGAATGGGCTGTTCAGATCCTTGCTCACCGACGCCTCCGAGAGGTGACGACGCACGAACGGGCCGGGAGGCCCACTCTTCAAGAGTGATCTCCCGGCCCGTGACGTGCAACCGCGCATCGATCTACGAACGGTGCGCGCGGCGAGGGACGGACTAGTCGACGGCGGCGGCCGGCTCGCTCTCGTAGCGGCCGTCCAGCTTGGCGACCAGGCCGGTGACCTGCCGGGCGATGTCCGGCGCGGTCAGGCCGATCTCGGCCATGATCTCCTTGCGGAGGGCGTGGTCGAGGAAGCGCTGCGGAATCCCGAAGTCGCGCAGCGGTACGTCGACGCCCGCGTCCCGCAGGGCCTGCGAGACGGCGGCGCCCACACCGCCGGTACGGCCGTTGTCCTCGACGGTGACGACCACGCGGTGGCGGTCCGCGAGCGGGGCCAGGGCCTCGTCCACGGGCTTGACCCAGCGGGGGTCGACCACGGTCGTCGAGATGCCCTGCTTGTCCAGCAGGTCGGCGATCTCCAGGCACATCGGGGCGAGCGCACCGACCGAGACGAGCAGTACGTCCGGACGGGTGACTTCGGCGCCCGGGGCGCGCAGCACGTCCATGCCGCCGATCTTGCCGACGGCCGGGACGGCCGGGCCGACGACGCCCTTGGAGAAGCGGACCACGGTCGGCGCGTCCTTGACCTCGACGGCCTCGCGCAGCTGGGCGCGCAGCTGCTCGGCGTCGCGCGGAGCGGCCAGCCGCAGGCCCGGGACGACCTGGAGGATGGACATGTCCCACATGCCGTTGTGGGAGGCGCCGTCGGTGCCGGTGATGCCGGCGCGGTCCAGGACGAAGGTGACCCCGCACTTGTGGAGGGCCACGTCCATCAGGACCTGGTCGAAGGCGCGGTTGAGGAAGGTGGCGTACACCGCGAAGACCGGGTGGGCGCCGCCGGTGGCGAGGCCCGCCGCCGAGGTGGCGCCGTGCTGCTCGGCGATGCCGACGTCGTAGATCCGGTCCGGGAAGGCGTCCGCGAACTTCTTCAGGCCGACCGGCTGGAGCATGGCCGCGGTGATGCCGACGATGTCCTTGCGCTCCTTGCCGAGCTTGACCATCTCGTCGGCGAAGACGGAGGTCCAGCTGGCGGCGTCGGTGCTGACGGGCAGGCCGGTGTCCGGGTGGATCACGCCGACCGCGTGGAAGCGGTCCGCCTCGTGCTCCAGGGCCGGGGTGTAGCCGCGGCCCTTCTGGGTGAGGCAGTGCACGATGACCGGTCCGCTGAAGCGCTTGGCGCGCTGCAGGGCGGACTCCAGGGCCTCGATGTCGTGGCCGTCGATGGGCCCGATGTACTTGAGCCCGAGGTCCTCGAACATGCCCTGCGGGGCGATGAAGTCCTTGAGGCCCTTCTTGGCGCCGTGCAGGGTCTCGAAGAGCGGCTTCCCGACGACCGGGGTGCGCTCCAGGATCTCCTTGCCGCGGGCCAGGAAGCGCTCGTAGCCGTCCGTGGTGCGCAGGGTCGCCAGGTGGTTCGCGAGGCCGCCGATGGTGGGGCCGTACGAACGCTCGTTGTCGTTGACGACGATGACCAGCGGGCGGTCCTTGGCGGCGGCGATGTTGTTCAGCGCCTCCCAGGCCATGCCACCGGTCAGCGCGCCGTCGCCGATGACGGCGGCGACGTGGTGGTCCTCGCGGCCCATCACCTCGTTGGCCTTGGCGAGGCCGTCGGCCCAGCCGAGCACGGTGGAGGCGTGCGAGTTCTCGATCACGTCGTGGTCGGACTCGGCGCGCGAGGGGTAGCCGGACAGGCCTCCCTTGAAGCGCAGGTTGCCGAAGTCCTGGCGGCCCGTGAGCAGCTTGTGGACGTAGGCCTGGTGGCCGGTGTCGAAGAGGATCTTGTCCTTGGGCGATTCGAAGACCCGGTGCAGGGCGATCGTCAGTTCGACCACGCCGAGGTTGGGGCCGAGGTGCCCGCCGGTCTTGGAGACGGCGTCGACGAGGAAGGACCTGATCTCTGCCGCGAGCTGGTCGAGCTCCTCCTGGCTGAGCCGGTCCAGATCGCGCGGTCCCTTGATGCGGGTCAGCAGCACCCGTGCCTCCTTGCAGTTGCTTGCTGGTCTGTCGAGTCTAATGTTCCGTCCCCGGCCGCGGTCATCGGGCCGTCCCGGGGGAGTCACACCTTTGTCATACATGTACGCACGGCCTGACGGCCACACATCACATACGGGCGTATACCCGTACATGAGTACCCCGTACATGCACGCACGGATGCCCGGCGCCACGAGAAGTGGCGCCGGGCACTGTGACCGGTCTTACCGCCGGACGTCACTCCGGCGCGGGGTCGGGCGCGCGATCAGGCGCGTCCGGCCGTCTTCTGGGTCTTGCGCGTCACCGAGTCGATCACCACGGTCGCCAGCAGCACCGCACCGGTGATCATGTACTGGATCGGCGTCGCAATGCCTTCCAAGGCCAGACCGTACTGGATCGAGACGATGACCATGACGCCGAGGAGGGCGTTCCAGGTGCGGCCCCGGCCACCGAAGAGGCTGGTGCCGCCGATGACGGCAGCGGCGATCACGTTCATCAGCAGGTCGCCGGCGCCGGCGCTCTGGTTGGCCGCCGCGATCTTGGAGGCCCAGAACAGGCCGCCGATCGCCGCGAAGGTGCTGGAGATCGCGAAGACCGTGATCCGGATCCGGGTGACGTTGATGCCCGCACGGCGGGAGGCCTCGACGCTGCCGCCCAGTGCGAAAACGTTTCGCCCGAAGGTCGTGCGGCGCAGCAGGAAGTCCGTGACGACCAGGGCCAGCAGGAAGAGCACCACCGCGAGCGGCAGGCCCTTGTACTGGTTGAACAGCACGGCGGGGCCGAAGGTGCACAGCGCGAGCAGGCCGGTGCGCAGCAGGATCTCGGCGAGCGGCCGGGAGGGCATCCCGGCGGCCTCGCGGCGCCTCGCGTCGAGGAAGGCCGCGAGGAAGTAGCCGGCCACCGCGAGTGCGGCCAGCCCGTAGGCGACGGCCACCTCCGAGAAGAAGTACGTGGTCAGCTGGCCGACCACGCCGTCGGAGTCGATGTTGATCGTGCCGTTGCTGCCGAGGATCTGCAGCATCGCGCCGAGCCAGAAGAGCAGGCCCGACAGGGTGACGGCGAAGGCCGGGGCGCCGACCTTGGCGAAGAAGAAGCCGTGGATGGAGCCGATCAGGGCGCCTCCGACGATGGCCGCCAGGATGGCCAGCCATTCGTTCACGCCGTGGGTGACGGCGAGGACGGCGACGATCGCACCCGAGACACCGCTGACCGAGCCGACCGAGAGGTCGATCTCGCCGAGCAGCAGCACGAAGATGATGCCGATGGCGATCATGCCCGTGCCGGTCATCGTGATCGCGATGTTGGTGAGGTTCTCCGGGGAGAGGAAGTTCGAGTTCAACCCCTGGAAGATGGACCAGATCACGATGAGACCGATGACGACCGGGAGGGAGCCCAGGTCGCCGGCCTTCATCTTGCGCTTGAACTCGCCCCAGTAGCCGGCGAGGCCCTCTTCCCTGACGAGCAGGCGGGGGTCCACGGCCGGGATCGCGTCGTGCGCGGCCGCCGGGTTGACCGGGTCGATGTGCTCCTGCTGGTCGACGGAGCCCTTGTCCAGTGGACCGGTGGCAGGGTTCTGGGTGCTCACTTGCCGGCCTCCGAGGTGCGGGCCGCCCGGCGGGTCACGGCGTTGTCCGTGGCACCGGTGATGGCGGAGATGATCTCTTCCTGCGAGGTGTCGGCGACGTTGAAGACACCGTTGTTGCGGCCCAGCCGCAGGACCGCCACCTTGTCGGCGACGGCCTTCACATCGGCCATGTTGTGGCTGATGAGGATGACGGCGTGGCCGCGCTCGCGCAGCCGCTCCACCAGGTCGAGGACCTGTGCGGTCTGCTCGACGCCGAGGGCGGCGGTGGGCTCGTCGAGGATGACGAGCTGGGGCTCGCCCAGCATGGAACGGGCGATCGCCACGGTCTGGCGCTGACCGCCGGAGAGTGACGCGATGGGGATCCGGACACTAGGGATCCGGATGGACAGGGTGGTCAGGAGCTCGCGGGCGCGCCGCTCCATCTCCACCTCGTCGAGGATGCCGTAGCTCTTGAGCTCTCGGCCGAGGAAGAGGTTGCCGACGACGTCGATGTTGTCGCACAGCGCCAGGTCCTGGTAGACCGTCGCGATGCCCAGGTTCTGGGCGTCGTGGGGCTTGCCGATGGAGACCGGGCGCCCCTCCCACTCGATGACACCTTCATCGATGGGGTGCACGCCGGCGATCGTCTTGACCAGCGTGGACTTTCCGGCACCGTTGTCGCCGACGAGGGCGACCACTTCACCGGAGTGGATCTCGAGTTCTACGTCGGTGAGGGCCTGAACGGCGCCGAACCGCTTCGAGACCCCTCGCAACGCCAGCACGGGCGCAGCGGACACATGAACCATCTCCTTCGCCGCCTGACCGGCGGGGATGTCGTGCAAAAAGAGCAGGAGCGGGACGAATGGGGGAGGAACGTTTCTGCCCGGCGCCCCGCCCGGTGGCGGGGATTGAGTGGGAGGGGCGCCGGTCAGGCACGTGGGGCCGCCTCACGGGGAGGCGACGGGGGCCGCTACTTCAGGCCGGCGGCGGCGCAAGCGGCCGCGTACTTGTCGGTGCAGATCTCGTCGACCGTGTAGACGCCGTCCTTGACGACGCTGTCCTTGATGTTGGCCTTGGTCAGCGAGATGACCGGGATCAGCACGGAGGGGACGCCCTTGGTGGTGGGGCTGTCGACCGTGGAGGTGGTGCCTTCGGGCTTCCCGCCCTTGGCGAGGGCGACCGCCATCTTCGCGGCGGCCTCGGCCTCGGGGGCGTACGGCTTGTAGACGCTCATGAACTGCTCGCCCGCGACGATGCGCTGCACACCGGCGAGTTCGGCGTCCTGGCCGGTGACCGGCGGCAGGGGGGAGACGCCGGCGGCCTTGAGGGCGGTGATGATGCCGCCGGCCATGCCGTCGTTGGCGGAGTAGACGCCGATGACCTTGTCCTTGCCGAGCGCGGAGAGCGCGGCCGCCATGTTGGTGTTGGCGTTCTCCGGCTTCCACTCGACGGTGTCGTACTCCTTGCCGACGTTCACCTTGCCGTCGAGCTCGGAGTGGGCACCGGACTTGAAGAGCTTGGCGTTCGGGTCGGTGACCGAACCGTTCATCATGACGATCTGGCCGTCCTTGGCCTTGTCGCCCAGCGCCTCGAGCAGGGCCTTGCCCTGGACCTTGCCGACCTCTTCGTTGTCGAAGGAGGTGTACGCGTCGATCGGGCCCTCGGCCAGGCGGTCGTAGGAGACGACCGGGATGCCGGCGTCCTTGGCCTTCTTGACCGAGCCGGCGATGGCCTTGGAGTCCACCGCGTCGATGATCAGGACGTCCACCTTGTTGGTGATCATCGTGTCGACCTGGGAGTTCTGCGTGGTCGCGTCCTGCTTGGCGTTGGCGTAGACGACCTCGCCCTTGCCACCGGTGAGCTCGGCGACCTTCTTCTCGATCAGCGGCTTGTCGAACTTCTCGTAACGCGCGGTCTGGTTCTCCGGCAGGAGCAGACCGACCTTGATCGCATCGCCCTTGGCGGCGCCGGAGGACGCCTTCGTCGTGTCGCCGGCCTCCTTCGCACTGCCACAAGCGGCGAGCGAAACGGCCATGGCACCAGCGGCGACAGCTACGGCGGCTCTGCGCATACGCGTGTTCATTACTTGAACCTCCCTGACGAGGCCGCAGCGGCGCGGCCGAGGTGGATGTGAGTCAACCCCGGCCGCGTTTTGCCGTCAAGGAGTGAATTCTTAACGAGATGACAACGGTGCCATTCGTTATCTACCTGAAGACAAGACGGCTGGAGCTCGCACTCCACTTCCATGATCTGACAAAAGTGTCGAATCGCCCATCTCGCTGAGGACGAGCGCCAGTGCGCCCAGCACCTCGGCCCGCCCGCCCAGGTTCCCCGTCAGCACCGACAACTGCCGGGCCGCACTGGGGATCGCGTACCTTCCCACCGATTCGCGGATGGGGGCGAGGACGAGTTCACCGGCCTCGGCCAGCGAGCCGCCCAGCACCACCCGGCTGGGGTTCAGCAGGTTGCACAGACTGGCCACCCCGCTGCCGATGTGCCGGCCCACGTCCGTGATCACGCGGCGGCAGCCCGGGTCTCCCTCGCGGGCCAGTTCGACCACCCGCTCCATCGTCAACTCGGGGCCGTGCGTGCCCTGGAGCAGCGGCAGTACGTACCGGGCGGCCGCGAAGGTCTCCAGGCAGCCGCGGTTGCCGCAGCGGCAGACCGGGCCCGATTCGTCCAGGGTGATGTGCCCGATCTCGCCCGCCGTGCCACCGGGTCCGCGGTAGATCTGGCCGTTGATCACGAGGCCCGCACCCACGCCACTGGCCACCTTGATGTAGGCCAGGTCCTTCACTCCCCGCCCGCTCCCCCAAACGAGTTCGCCGAGGGCGCCGAGGTTCGCGTCGTTGTCCACGTACACGGGCACCCCGAGGCGCTGCGAGAGCTCTTGGCGGGGGTTAATGCCCGCCCAGCCCGGCAGGATCGCGGTCGAGCCCAGGGTCCCGGACTCCACGTCGATCGGGCCGGGCACGCCGAGCCCGACGCCGATGACCTTCTCCAGCCCCACGCCGATGTCCGCGATCAGCCGTCCGACCAGGGCTTCCGCCCGGTCGAAGCCGTCCGCCCAGGACGCGTCGACGTCCAGCGGCTCGGTCTCCTCGGCCAGCACCTGGTGGGCCAGGTTCCCCACCGCCACCCGCAGGTGGGTGTGTCCGAAGTCGACACCGATGACGATCCCCGCGTCGCCGCTGAGCGAGACGCTGCGCGCCCGGCGGCCGCCGGCCGAGGTGTCGGTGACCTCGACGGTCCCGCCGTCCTTCAGTTCCCGGACGATGTTGGAGACCGTGGCCGCCGACAGTCCGGTGGCGCGGGCGATCTCCGCCTGGGTCAGCGATCCCGCGAGCCGCACCGCTCGCACGACCCGTTCGAGATTCGCGCGATGCAGTGACGACTGCGATCCGGGAGTCTGCACGACTCATCCACTCCTGCCCATTAGCGACGGCCAGCCGTCGCCCCCCGGCCGGGGCACGTCACGGCTTCACGCTCCGAGACCCGGCATCTCTCCAACTTGTGAACCTTAAGTCGAGCCTTTGCACATCCAGACGTCAAGAGGCTGATGCGGCATGAAACGGCCACTACTGACCTAAAAGGGGAGAGAAGCGGCCCCTTGGATCGTGTTACGGTCACTGGGACGCCGATCATCTGTGGCCTTTCCGGCCGGATCGGGCGTTTCGTAATGACCGCGCGACGCAAGGAGGTGTTCGGGATGAGTCCCGATCGAAGTCCTTGCAGCGCTCTCGTCGGCTGACCTTGTGACCGGCTGACCTTTCCCTGCGTACGCACGGCAGCGGCGGACCGCTGTCCCCGTGCACGCTCGCGTTGCTGCGCGTTCTTTTCTTCCACACTCCCTTCCTTCCGCATGCCCTGCCAACTCCGCCGGGCACGCGTCATCCATGCCCGTCGGCGTGCCCGCGGCCCATCGGGGTCCCCGCACGCCACCCCATGATCACTCCACGTGACCGCTCGGCTCCGCGCTGCTCGGACACCGTGGAGGGAGGTACTCGTCATGACCATGCTCACCCCCCGTACCCCGACCACGCTCGCACCGCCGGGCCCCTCCCGCCGCGAGCGCAAGGCCGCCGAGCTCCAGACCCGTACCCGGCTCGTCGGCGAGCGTCTGGCCGCGATCAGCGCCCGCTCGGGGGTCCAGGTCCTCCAGGAGGTGGACACCTCCCCGGCCGGCCTCACCCGCGCAGAGGCCGCGCTGCGCCTGGAGCGGCACGGCTCCAACACCGTCGCCCACGAGCGCACCCCCCGCTGGTACCTCCAGCTGGCGAAGGCCTACTGGAACCCCTTCATCGCCGTCCTGGTCTTCCTTGCGGCGGTCATGTACTGGCAGGACCCCGCGGACCCGGGCGTCGTCATCCTCTCCGTGATGGTGGGGATCAGCGGTCTGCTGCGCTTCTGGCAGGAGTTCCGCTCGGGCCGCGCCGCAGACGCGCTGAAGAAGCTCGTCACCACCACGTGCGCGGTGCAGCGCCGGGCCGACAGCGGCTCCGCGCCCACCACGTTCGAGGTGCCCATGGACCAGGTGGTCCCGGGCGACGTGGTCAAGCTGGCGGCCGGCGACCTGATCCCGGCCGACCTGCGCATCGTCACGGCCAAGGACCTCAATGTCAGCCAGGCCGCACTGTCCGGCGAGTCCCTGCCGGTGGCCAAGGCCGACACCCGTGCGCAGGACCTCGGCCAGCAGGAGACCACCGACCCGGTGGAGGCCGACAACCTGGTCCTGATGGGCACCTCGGTCACCTCCGGCACCGCCACCGGCGTCGTGGTCGCCACCGGCGCCGACACCTACTTCGGTTCGATGGCCGGCTCGCTCGTCGGCGAGCGCCCGCAGACCAACTTCGACACCGGCGTGCGCAGGGTCAGCTTCCTGCTGATCCGCTTCATGCTGGTGATGGTCCCCGTCGTCTTCATGATCAACGGTTTCACCAAGGGCGACTGGAACGAGGCATTCCTCTTCGGCGTCGCCGTCGCCGTCGGGCTGACCCCCGAAATGCTGCCGATGGTCGTCTCCGCCAACCTGGCGCGCGGCGCGGTGGCCATGTCCAAGCGGAAGGTGGTCGTCAAGCGGCTGGGCGCGATCCAGAACCTGGGCGCGATGGACGCGCTCTGCACGGACAAGACCGGCACCCTCACCGAGGACCGGATCGTCCTGGACCGCCACCTGGACGTGCACGGCAACGAGGACGGCGAGGTGCTGGAGTACGGCTACCTCAACTCGCGCTTCCAGACCGGCCTGAAGAACCTGATGGACCAGGCGGTCATCGACCGCGTGGACGAGGCCGAGGATGTTGTCGTCGACGCACGGTTCTCGATGGTCGACGAGATCCCCTTCGACTTCGCCCGGCGCCGGATGTCCGTGGTCCTCGACCGCAACCGGCTGGTCGGCGACGTCGGACAGCGCGAACACATCATGATCACCAAAGGTGCCGTGGAGGAGGTCCTGGGCCTCTGCACGCACCTGACGGACCGCGGCGAGAGGGTGGAGCTGACCGAGCAGCTGCGGTGGCACGTCACCCGGATCGCCGAGGACAACAACCGGCAGGGCCTGCGCGTCCTGGCCGTCGCCACCCGCACGATCGACACCCCGCGCGAAACGTACGCGGTCGCCGACGAGGACGGGCTGACGCTGGTCGGCTTCCTCGCCTTCCTCGACCCGCCGAAGGCCGACGCCGCCCGGGCCCTGACGGGCCTGGCCGACAAGGGCATCGCGGTCAAGGTCGTCACCGGCGACAACGACCTCGTCGCCGCCCGGGTCTGCGCCGACGTCGGCATCGACGTCGGGCAGGTGGTGCTCGGCCCCGAGACCGACGTCCTCGACGACGCGGAGCTGCGTGCGCTGGCCGCCCGTACGACGGTCTTCGCCAAGGTCAACCCGGTCCAGAAGGCCCGGATCGTCCGGGCCCTGCAGGCCGACGGACACACCGTCGGGTTCCTCGGCGACGGCATCAACGACGCGGCCGCGCTGCGCGACGCCGATGTCGGCATCTCGGTGGACACCGCCGTGGACATCGCCAAGGAGTCGGCCGACATCATCCTGCTGGAGAAGGACCTGACCGTCCTGGAGCAGGGCGTCGTCCAGGGCCGGACCACCTTCGGCAACACGATCAAGTACATCAAGATGACCGCGTCGTCGAACTTCGGCAACGTCTTCTCGGTCCTGGTGGCGAGCGCCTTCATCCCCTTCCAGCCGATGCTCGCGATCATGCTGCTGGTCCAGAACCTGGTCTACGACATCTCGCAGCTGGCGACCCCCTGGGACCGGATGGACGAGGAGTACCTCCGCGAGCCCCGCAACTGGGACGCCAAGGGCATCGGCCGCTTCATGGTCACCATCGGCCCGATCAGCTCGATCTTCGACATCTCGATGTTCCTGATCATGTGGCACGTCTTCGCGGCGAACAGCGAGGCGAGCCAGTCCCTCTTCCAGTCCGGCTGGTTCATCGAGGGCCTGCTCTCGCAGACCCTGATCGTCCACATGATCCGCACCCGGAAGATCCCCTTCATCCAGTCCCGCGCCTCCTGGCCGGTGATGCTGATGACCGTCCTCGCCGTGCTGACCGGGCTCTGGCTGCCCTTCTCGCCGCTGGCTCCCTCGCTGGGCTTCGTGGCCCTGCCGGCGAGCTACTTCCCGTGGCTGATCGGCGTACTCCTCGCGTACTGCACGCTCACCCAGCTCGTGAAGACCTGGTACGTCCGTCGGTTCAACACCTGGCTGTAGGAGCCACGGCGCAGGAGGGAGAGGCCGGTGCTGCTCACCGAATGGCAGATGGCCGCACACCCGGCCGCCGCGCTCGGACTCGGAGCGGTCATCGGCCTGGAGCGGCAGTGGCGGGCCCGCCTCGCGGGGCTGCGTACGAAGCGCCCTGGTGGCGAGCGGGGCCGCGCTGTTCGTGCTGCTCTCGCAGTACGGCTTCCTCAGCGCGGCCTCGGAGGGGGAGTACGACGGCTGATCATGCGGGACGGCCTGAGCGTGCGGGGCCTGAACGCGGCCGCCACCCCGTGGTGTTCGGCGGGCGTCGGCTGCCTGGCGGGCGTCGGCCTGTTCGTCCTCGCCGTCTGCGGCACGGCGGGCGTGGTGGGCGCCAACGTCCTGCCGCGCCCGTTGGGCCGCCGCGTGGACCGCGAACCGCGCGGGTGGGCCGAGGTGGCCACCGACTACCACTTCGAGGCGGTGTGCCGGCCCGGCTACCCGCTGCGCTCGATCCGTCGGTGTCGGCTGTCAGCTGGTCGGTCGTGCCCGCATGACGGGGCACGAAGAATGAATTGAACACGTTCAGCCCGGCTGGCACTATGGATCCAGGACGTCGCCGGCCGGGCGGACCCGTGGGTCCGCCGTGCCACGAGGGGGATTGATCGTGCATCAGAAACGGTCGTACGCAGTCGTGCTGGTGGTCTCGACGCTGGTGGGAATCCTGGAGGTCGCGCTCACCGTCGTGGTGGTCCTGCTGTACGTGCAGACGCAGCCGCCGCCGGACAAGGACCCGAACTACGTCGAGATCGGGGCGGCCCTGGTCGGCACCGTGCCCCTCATCGGCTTCATCTCGTTCCTGCTGTCGCTGGTCTTCGTCCTGCCTGCGGTCGCGCTGGCCGACCTCCTCGGCCGATGGCTCGGCAGGCACGCGGCCTGGTGGTCGGCTCCGCTGATCGTGGCGGCCCTGCTGGCGCCCCCCGTCTTCGGCTTCGCGGCGTACAACGACACGCAGACGCGGGCCACGCTGCTCTTCTGGGTCTCGGCCACGACCTCGCTCTCGGCGGGCGCACTGATCGCCCTGCCCCGGGGCGACCGGCTGCTGGGGCGGGTGGCGCGCTGGGGCACGGGGGTGGTGGTGGGGACGGGGATGTTCGGCGCGCTCGGGCTGACCGTCGGCCTGTTGCCCGCGTACGAGCCGCCGGCGATCGGACCGCAGACCATGGTCGGCCTCTGGAACGACCGCATGGGCCACGACCTGGTCTTCACCTCGGACGGCCGGGTCACCGCCACCGGCGTCGGCAGGCGCTTTGCCTTCGACTACCCCTACGACCCGTACCCGGGCTGCTGGGGCTCCGGGACCTGGGTCTACGAGGGCGGCCGGGACGTCCGGACGCAGAAGGTCCGCATCGACATCCCCGGGTGCACCTTGCCCGTGTGGGACGTCGGCGGCACCGCCGAGAAGCCCCGGATCGTCCGGCACATCGGCGACCCGGGTTCCGGATATCTCTACAGGCTGGACAAGTCCCCCGACGGCTCCTGGCCCCGGGGCTCTACTTCAGGGTCGCCGAGGTGAGGCCCGCCTGGATCTGGCGCTGGAAGGAGAGGTAGACCACCAGCATCGGGACCATCGCGATGGTGGCACCGGCGAACAGCACCGGCAGGTCCGTCTCGTAGCCCATCTGGTACTGGAGCTGGATGAGCCCCTGGGTGAGCATGTACCGCTCCGGGTCGGCGCTCGTCTGCGGCTGCATCAGCACGGCGGGCAGGATGTACTGGTTCCACTGGCCCAGGACGTTGAAGATCCCGACGCTGATCAGGCCGGGCTTGGCCATCGGCAGCATCACCTGGAAGAAGATCCGGGTGTCGGAGGCCCCGTCGATGACCGCCGCCTCGTGGATCGCGTTGGGCAGCGTCCGGAAGAAGGAGTGCATGAAGAAGACCGTGAAGGGCATCGAGTAGGCGACGTACACCAGGACCAGGCCCTGGTAGGTGTTGAGCATGTCGAAGCGCTTGACCATGAAGAAGAGCGGTACGAGCGCCAGGAACACGGGGAACATCGCCCCGCTGACGAAGAAGTAGTAGATGAGCCGGTTGCCCGTGAAGGGGTAGCGGGCCAGTACGTACGCGGCCATGGAGCCGAACAGCATCGTCAGCGGGACCGAGAACACCAGCACGATGAGGGTGTGGGCGAAGTAGCCTCCGATGCCCTTGGTCCAGGCCCGCCCGAAGGCGTCGAAGTGCCAGTTGGAGGGCCAGCTCAGGGCCGAGCCGCCGATCTGCGCGTCGGTCTTGAAGGCGCCGAGCGCGAGCCAGATCAGCGGCAGGACGATCATTATCGCCCAGACGACGAGGAAGCCGTGCGAGAAGACGTTGAGGGTCGTGCCCTCGGAGCGGCGCCCCTCCCGCTTCCCCGCCCGTCCGGCGCCGCCGGACCGCTCCGGGGCCTGCTCGCCCGGAACCTTGATCGCTGTGGACTGTGTGGTCATCGTGGAACTCCGCTCAGAACTCGATGCGCTCGCGGCGGGTGGCGCGCAGCGTGATGACGGAGAGGATCATGGTCAGGGCGAGCATGACCACGCCCATGGCGCAGGCGTATCCGCTCTTGCCGAAGTAGAGGAAGTTGCGCATCAGCACCGTCGACATGACCTCGCTGTGGTGGTCGGGGCCGCCGCCGAACTGGCCCGAGGTCATGGTCGACACCAGCACGAACATGTCCATCGCGGCGATGCCCAGATAGACCGCGGAGGTCTGCACGGAGTCCCACAGCAGGGGCAGCGTGACCTTGAAGAAGGTCTGGGCGCGGCCGGCGCCGTCGAGCAGCGCGGCCTCGTAGATGTCCTTGGGGATGGACTGCATGGCCGCGGAGAAGAGGACGAGGTAGAAGCCGACGCCGTGCCAGACGACGACGAGGAGCAGGCACCACAGGACGAGGTTCGGCTCGTTGAGCCATTCGACCGGGTGGTTCGCGTCGATCAGGCCGAGCTTGGTCAGGAAGCCGTTGAGCAGGCCGCCTTCGTCGCTGCGGTAGATCGCGCCGAAGAGCACGGAGAGGATGGCGAGGGAGAGGACCTGCGGGAAGAAGTAGACGACCTTGTAGAAGCGCGATCCGCCGACTCCCTGCACTCCGCCGGCTCCGCCGCGCCCGCCCGCGTTCACCATGAAGGCGAAGAAGAGGGCGAGGAGGATGGTGACGAGCGGGACGAACACCAGGAGCAGCAGGTTGTGCCAGAGCGCGCCGCGGAAGACCTCGTCCTTCAGCAGGGCCGCGTAGTTGTCCGTGCCGACGAAGTCGAACGTCGGTGACTGCCCGGTCCAGTTGGTGAAGGAGTAGCCGAACGTCTGCACGTACGGCCAGATGACGAAGGTCAGGTACAGCGCGAGGGGCGCGAAGAGGAAGCCGGCGATGAAGCCGTACTTCCCTCTCCCTTGGGCTACGTGGCTCATGGTGTCCGTCCCCGCAGTGGTCAGCTGCGCTTGTTGTTCTTGGCGTTCGGGTCCTGCGCCGCCTTGTTCACCGCGGCCTGGGCCCGCTTGATCCACTCCTTGGGCTGGATCCGCTGCGCCATGAGCTCATTGGACGCGTTCTGGATCTCGGTGTCCATCTCGCTGTACCAGTCGGGGTAGCGGTAGCTGAAGGTGTTGCCGCCCGCGGCCTTGAGCGCCTCGACCGCCGACTGGGTGCCGGGCCGCAGCTTGACGCCCGGGTCCACGCCGTCCTTGACCACCGTGAGCGAGTTGGCCTGCTGGGCGAAGATCGTCGACCATTCCCGGGACAGCATCGAACGCAGGAACTCCAGGGCCGCGGCCTTGTTGGCGGCCTTCTCGGGGACGATGAACGGCTCGTCGACGCCGGCTCGGATGGCCTCCAGGGGCATCTTGCTGTCGGCGAGCAGGGGCATCGGCAGGAACTTCATGTCGAAGTCCTCCGGGGTCTGCTTGAGCTGCTCGTTCTCCAGCCAGGAGCCGGAGGGGATGAAGGCGGCCTTGTACTGGTTCCAGGCGGTCTGGGACTCCGTGTGGGTGAGGCCGTTGGTGCCCGGCATCAGGAGGCCCTTCTCGACCACCTCGTAGACCGCCTCGACCGCGGCGAGGGCGGCCGCGCTGCCCTCGAAGGCGTTCGGCTCCAGGTTGTCGATCGCCTTCACCGCGTCCAGACCGCCCTTCTTGGCGATCAGGTCCATGATGACGACGTTGATGTAGTACGGGAACTTGCCCTGGTGGGCGAGGCCGCCGATGCCGGCTTCCTTGGCCTTGGTGCAGACGGCCAGGAACTCGTCCCAGGTCTTCGGCGGCGCCCAGCCCTTCTCCTTGAAGAGCTTGCCGGAGTACCAGAAGCCGAACACGGCGTAGACGTACTTCAGCACGACGAACTTGCCACCCTGCAGGCCCTGTTCGTAGGCACCGTCGACCAGGGTGTCGCGCACCTTCTTGCTCGGGTCGTCGAGCGAAGGTGCGTCGAGCACGGCGGTGAGGTCGGCGAGCTGGTCGCCCTTGGCGAGCACGTCCAGCTTGATCTGCTGGGCGCCGGAGTCGTCGATGACGTCCGGCGGGTTCCCGGCGTTGAAGCGGGGCTGCAGCTTGGCGGTGATCTCCTGGGTGCCCAGGTGGGAGCTGGTGGTGCCCCACTTCTTGTCGAAGGCGGCCTCCCAGGCCTTCGCGTAGTCGTCGCCGAACCCGCCCTTGAAGACGACGACGTCCAGCTTGCCGCCCTTCGCGACGCCGAAGGGGTTCTCCTTGGTCACCGGCGCCTTGGCCGGGCCCTTCGTGGAGTTCTCCGCACCGCCGGAGGCGCAGGCGGACAGGAAGCTCATCGTCGGTACCGTGATCAGACCGAGTGCTGCGGAGCGCTTGATCAGGTCGCGGCGTCCGAGGCCCTCACCAATGGATCCCATGCTCATGTCCTCGCCTTCGTCAGAAGTGTGAAGGAGGCCGGAGATTCACGGTGGTGGCCGTGCATGCGGACATCACCACAGGGCCCCGCCCGTCCCCCGGCCCGGAGCCACTCGTCTCGCGGTGATCCGGACGGGCACAGGTATAGTCCACTTGCGCTCGTGTGAGCAAGATCATGCACATTTATGGCCACCAGTTTTTCCGAGTTGAGACCTGTCCGTCACATGGACACGCCGCCGGAAGAACGGAAGGGCCGTACCCCCTGAACGGGGGTACGGCCCTTCGGCGCCTATGCCGTGGCTCAGCCGCGGATGAGGTTCCGCAGCACGTACTGCATGATGCCGCCGTTGCGGTAGTAGTCCGCCTCACCCGGCGTGTCGATGCGGACGACCGCGTCGAACTCCACACCGGTGTCGGTGGTCACCTTGACGGTGCGCGGGGTGGTGCCGTTGTTCAGCTCCTCCACACCGGTGAAGGCGAAGGTCTCCTCGCCGGTGAGGCCGAGGGAAGCCGCGGTGACGCCCTCCGGGAACTGCAGGGGCAGGACGCCCATGCCGATCAGGTTGGAGCGGTGGATGCGCTCGTAGGACTCGGCGATGACGGCCTTGACGCCGAGCAGCGCGGTGCCCTTGGCGGCCCAGTCGCGGGACGAGCCCGAGCCGTACTCCTTGCCCGCCAGGATGACCAGCGGGATGCCGGCGGCCTGGTAGTTCTGCGAGGCGTCGTAGATGAAGGCGACCGGCGCGCCGTCGACGGTGAAGTCGCGGGTGAAGCCGCCCTCGGTGCCCGGCGCGATCTGGTTGCGCAGGCGGATGTTGGCGAAGGTACCGCGGATCATGACCTCGTGGTTGCCGCGGCGGGAACCGTACGAGTTGAAGTCGCGGCGCTCGACGCCGTGCTCGGTGAGGTACTTGCCGGCCGGGGTGTCGGCCTTGATCGCACCGGCCGGGGAGATGTGGTCGGTGGTGACCGAGTCGCCCAGCTTCGCCAGCACGCGGGCGCCGGCGATGTCGGAGACCGGGGTGGTCTCCATGGTCATGCCCTCGAAGTAAGGGGGCTTGCGCACGTAGGTGGACTGCGGGTCCCACTCGAAGGTGTTGCCGGTGGGGATGGACAGGGCCTGCCACTGGGCGTCGCCCGCGAAGACGTCCTGGTAGGACTTGCTGAACATGTCCTCGCCGATGGCGTTCGCCACGACGTCGTTGACCTCGGCCTCGGACGGCCAGATGTCCTGGAGGAAGACCGGCTTGCCCTCGGTGTCGGTGCCGATGGCGTCCTTGGTGATGTCCACCTTCATGGAGCCCGCGATGGCGTACGCGACGACCAGCGGCGGGGAGGCCAGGTAGTTCATCTTGACGTCGGGGTTGATCCGGCCCTCGAAGTTGCGGTTGCCGGAGAGCACCGAGGTGACCGCGAGGTCGTGCTCGTTGATCGCCTTCGAGATCTCCTCGTCCAGCGGACCGGAGTTGCCGATGCAGGTGGTGCAGCCGTACCCGACGAGGTTGAAGCCCATCTTGTCGAGGTACGGGGTCAGGCCGGCCTTGTCGAAGTAGTCGGTGACGACCTTCGAGCCCGGGGCCAGGGTGGTCTTGACCCACGGCTTGCGGGACAGGCCCTTCTCGACCGCCTTCTTGGCCACGAGCGCCGCGGCGACCATGACGTAGGGGTTCGAGGTGTTGGTGCACGAGGTGATCGCGGCGACGGTGACGGCGCCGTGGTCGATCTCGAAGGAGGAGCCGTCGGCCAGGGTGACCAGGGTCGGGCGGCTCGGCACGCCGTTGGTGGCGGCCGGGGCGTCGGAGGCCGGGAAGGACTCCTTGCCCGCCTCGTCGTCGTCCTCGACGTAGTTGCGCACGTCCTGCGCGAACTGCTCGGCGGCGTTGGCGAGGACGATGCGGTCCTGCGGGCGCTTCGGGCCGGCGATGGAGGGGACGACCGTGGAGAGGTCGAGCTCCAGCTTCTCGGAGAAGTCCGGCTCGGCGGCCGGGTCCAGCCACAGGCCCTGCTCCTTGGCGTACGCCTCGACGAGCGCGACCTGCTGGGCGTCGCGGCCGGTCAGGCGCAGGTACTTCAGGGTCTCGTCGTCGATCGGGAAGATCGCGGCGGTGGAGCCGAACTCCGGCGACATGTTGCCGATGGTGGCGCGGTTCGCGAGGGAGGTGGCGGCGACGCCCTCACCGTAGAACTCGACGAACTTGCCGACGACACCGTGCTTGCGCAGCATCTCGGTGATGGTCAGCACGAGGTCGGTGGCGGTGGTGCCGGTGGGGAGCTCGCCGGTCAGCTTGAAGCCCACGACGCGCGGGATCAGCATGGAGACCGGCTGGCCGAGCATCGCGGCCTCGGCCTCGATGCCGCCGACGCCCCAGCCCAGCACGCCCAGGCCGTTGACCATGGTGGTGTGCGAGTCGGTGCCGACGAGGGTGTCGGGGTACGCCTGGCCGCCTCGGACCATGACCGTGCGCGCCAGGTGCTCGATGTTGACCTGGTGGACGATGCCGGTGCCCGGCGGGACGACCTTGAAGTCGTCGAAGGCGGTCTGGCCCCAGCGCAGGAACTGGTAGCGCTCCTTGTTGCGGCCGTACTCCAGCTCGACGTTCTGCGCGAAGGCGTCCTTCGTGCCGAACTTGTCGGCGATGACCGAGTGGTCGATGACCATCTCGGCGGGCGAGAGCGGGTTGATCTTCGCCGGGTCGCCGCCGAGCGCCTTCACGGCCTCACGCATGGTGGCGAGGTCCACCACGCAGGGGACGCCGGTGAAGTCCTGCATGATCACGCGGGCCGGCGTGAACTGGATCTCCTCGCTGGGCTGGGCCTGCGAGTCCCAGTTACCGAGCGACCGGATGTGGTCGGCGGTGATGTTCGCGCCGTCCTCGGTGCGAAGCAGGTTCTCCAGCAGGACCTTCAGGCTGTAGGGAAGGCGGGCGGAGCCCTCGACCTTGTCCAGCTTGAAGATCTCGTACGACTCGTCGCCCACCTGCAGCGTGCTGCGGGCGTCGAAGCTGTTCGCCGACACGACAGTCTCCTTCATGCATGAATTCGCGCGTATTACCGCAATCCTGCCGCCACGCCCCTTGGCCAATCCGCTAAGGTAGGGCTAAGTTAGGTAACCCTTACCAGCGGGGGCGGCTGCGGTACGCCTTCGGCAGATATCTCGATGTCGAGATAACTCTAGTACATGTCCGGGGGGAGGGACGAGGCGCGCACCCGCAGTCCCGCCGGGACCGTCAGCTGACCAGGCGATTCCGCATGCCCGGATTCGATCAGGTTGACCAGGACAGACACCGCCGAAGCGGCGATCCGCTCGGGATTGAGGGTGACGGTGGTCACGGCGGGTTCGGTCTCGGCGTACGCCGGATCCTCGCTGGCGCAGACGAGCAGCAGCCCGTCGTGCCCCGTATTGCCGGGCGCGCCGGGTATGCCGGTCGTGCCGGGTGCCCCGGGTGCCTTGGGTGTGCCGGGCGTACGCAGACCGTGGCGCGCGGCGGCGGCCAGCACCTGCCGGCCCCCCGGGTCGTACACGCAGTAGACGGCGTCGGGGCGGTCCGGCGCGGCGAAGGCGGAGTCGAAGGCGTGCCCCGCGGCGTCGTCCGGGTCGAAGGGGATCAGGAGGGGGGCCAGGCCGCGCTCCGCGCACCACTGTTCGTAGGTCGAGGTGACGGCCCCGGTGTAGAACTCCCGACCGTAGCCCGAGTGCAGTGCGATCCGCCGGGCCCCGGACGCCTCGAGGTGGTCCAGCACCTCCCGGGTGGTGGCGGTGTGGTCGTTGTCCACCCACACGTCCCCCGGCCAGGGGTCGGGCGGCCGCCCGTCGAAGACCACCGGCATCCCCCGTGCCCGCAGGGCCCGCAGCACCGGGTCGCCGGCCGGGCTGTCGAGGAGCAGCATCCCGTCCACGGCGAGGGTGTGCCACAGCGGCTCGGCGCCCCGGTCGGCGGGCAGGGTGGTCAGGGCGTACCCGTGCGCGTGCGCGGCCGAGGTCGCGGCGGTGAGCAGGCGGGAGAAGTAGGCGATCCCCACGAAGTCCCAGGCGTCCCCCGCGTACGTGGTCACCGCGACGCCGAGGGTACGGGTGCGCGGGCCGCGGCGGGCTCCGTAGCCGAGCGCGCCCGCCACCTCGCGGACCCGTCGCCGGGTGGACTCGCCGAGGCGGCCGGTGCCGTTGAGCGCGTGCGAGACGGTCGCGGTGGAGACCTCGGCGGCGCGCGCGATGTCGGCGAGGGTCGGTCCCGGCGTCGATCCCGGCGTCCGTCCCGGCGCGGGTGGGTGCTCTGGCACGCGGCCATCGTACGGATTTCGTCGCCGGAGGCGGCTTCTGGTTAAGCGGTTAATCAAACAGTGTCCTGGCCACACCAACATTTGGAGTGGGCATGACGTCTTCTTCGCACCTTTCCCGTCGGGGACTCCTCGCCGCCGCGGGGATCACCGGGGTCGCCGGGGCCGCGGGCCTGCTGGGGGCCGCTCCGGCCGCGGCCTCCCCGGCGCCCTCGGCCGCTTCCTCCACCGGGCGCGGTTCGGCGGCCCTGGTGGTCCACCACGCCTCGGTGTTCACGGGGACCGGCGGCCGGGCACCCGTCGAGGCCGTCGCGGTCGGCCGGGACGGCACGATCTGTGCCACCGGGACGAACGCGGCGCTGCGCCGGTACGTGGGCCGGGACACCGAGGTCGTCGACGCCCGGGGCAACACGGTCATGAGCGGCATCCACGACGGCCACGTCCACCCGCTCGGCGCGGGCGAGCGTTCGCTGTCCCCCTCGCTGGAGGGCGCGGAGACCACTTTGGCCGAGCTCCAGGAGATCCTGACCGGCTTCCTCGCCGACACGGGCGGCGCGGGCGCGGAGCCCGACGGCTGGCTGGTGGTCGAGGACTGGAACCCGGTCGGCCTGCTCCCCACGGGCACCAACCCCCACCACACGATGCTGGACGCGCTCCCGACCCGACGGCCGATCGCCCTCGTCGGCGGCGACGGGCACAACCTGTGGGCCAACCAGCGGGCCCTGGACATCGCCGGGATCACGGCGGCCACGCCCGACCCGGTCGGCGGCAAGGTGGTCAAGGGCGCGGACGGGCGGCCGACGGGCGTCCTGAAGGACGACGCCCAGGGCCTGGTGCGGCGGCACGTACCGGAGCCCACCCGGGCCGACCTGGTCGCGGCGTGCGCCAAGGTGCTGGAGCTGGCGGCCGCGTCCGGGGTCACGACGATGATGGACGCGCTGGTGGGACGGCACGAACTGGAGCTGTACCAGGCCCTGTCGGCGGCGGGGAAGCTGCCGCAGCGGATCGTCCCGGCCATCCGGCTGGAGGCGGAGCAGACCAAGGACCCGGCGGGGTCGCTGGCGTACGCGCGGGGTCTGCGGCGGGAGTTCGCCGGCGTACGGGGGCTGCGGTTCGGGATGGTCAAGGTGTTCCTGGACGGGGTCATCGAGTACCCGGCGCAGACCGCCGCGCTGCTGGAGCCCTACCTCGACGGGCAGGGCCGACCGACCGCCAACCGGGGCGAGCTGTACACCTCGGCGGCGGACTACGGCCGGCTCAGCGCCGCCTTCAACAAGGCGGGCTGGCAGATGCACGCGCACGGGCTCGGCGACCGTGCGGTGCGCACCGCGCTGGACGGGTACGCGTACGCCAAGCGGGTGACGGGCCTGCGGGACGCCCGCAACGCCGTGGCGCACCTGCAGCTCGTGGACCCGGCGGACCTGCGGCGTTTCGCGCAGCTGGGGGTCACGGCGTGCATGCAGCTCCAGTGGGCGGCGAAGGACACGTGGACGATGGAGGCGCTCCTGCCCTACATCGGACCCGAGCGGCACCGGTGGATGTACCCGGCGCGGAGCCTGGAGAAGGCGGGGGCGCGGCTGTCGGGCGGCTCCGACTGGCCGGTGGACGCCCTCCAGGTGTGGAACCAGCTGCGGACGGCGATCGACCGCCAGGGCGCCTTCGGGGCGGGCCCGCTGTACCGCGAACTGGAGGGGCTCGGACGGGACGCGGTCCTGCGGATGCACACGTCGGGGACGGCGTGGCAGCTGCGCCAGGAGGAGCTGACGGGCACGGTGGAGCCGGGCCGGGCGGCGGACCTGGTGGTGCTGGACCGGGACGTGACGCGCTGCCCGGTGGCCGACATCAGCGGGACGGGGGTACGGATGACCCTGGTCGGCGGCCGCGTGGTGCACGACGCGGATTCGACGTCGGGCAGGGCGGCCTCGGCGCGGGTGGCGGGCGCCGCCTCGGGCCCGCGCCCGGCCTCGTACGCGACGGTGCACGCCGGGGGGCGCCACCACGCCTGCAAGCACTGAGCGGGGCGCTGGTGGGAGGCTGGTGGAACGCGGCGGGGCGCCGTTGGGGCGCCGCCGCCGGGCTCGGCCGCGGGCTCCGGTGGGGCGCCGCCGGGTTCAGCCCGCCGCGAGGCCGTGGCGGGCGGCCCAGGAGTTGACGGCGGCGGCGATCTCCTCGGGCCGGTCCTCGGGGCAGAGGTGGGCGGCCGGGCCGCAGTACTCGGTCTCGAGCGCGCAGACGTTCTCCTCGCACCAGGCGACCGTCTCGGGGCCGATCATCAGGGCCGGTGAGCCGTCGAAGGTGAGCAGCAGCTTGGGCACGTCCGGGCTGTCGGCCAGCCAGGCGTCGTACTTCTCGACGACGGCGTGCACATCGGCCGGATCGCCGTCGATCGGCAGCGAGCGGGCCCACCGCAGCATGGGCAGCCGGCTCTCGCGGGTCGGGTAGGGGGCGGCGTAGGCGGCGCGGTCCGCCGCGCCCATCGGGTTCAGCACCGTCTGCCGGATGCTGTCCTCGATGAAGACGTTCTCGTCCAGGACCATCTGCTCCCCCACGCCCGGGGTGCGGATCGCCTCGAACCGGGCCCGCGCGGCGGGCGGGTACTGCGCCCAGCTCAGCGGCCGCACGATCGTCTCCATGAAGGCGATGCCGCGGACCCGTTCGGGGTGGCGGGCGGCCCGGTCGAAGGCGAGCGCCCCGCCCCAGTCCTGACCGACCAACACCACCTCGTCGAGCCCCAGGGCGTCGAACCACGCGTCCAGGTAGCGGGCGTGGTCCTCGAAGCGGTACTCCCCGCCCGGCTTTCCGGACCGGCCCATCCCGATGAGGTCCGGGGCCAGGACCCGGACCCCGCCCTCGATCCGGGGCAGGACGCCCCGCCAGAGGTGGGAGGAGGTCGGATTGCCGTGCAGGAACACGAAGGGGACGCCGCCGGGGCGGGCGCGGGCGGCACCGAGGTCCTCGTAGTACATCGTCGAGTCGAGTACGTCGATCGTGGGCATGGGAGGCCCCTTCCGCAATCGTTGGCTTGACTAACGTTGGTGACACTAACGAAGTTATATCGTTAGTGCCACTAACGCAATGGGTACCATCGCCCCATGGCCACGGAAGAGAACGGACCCCTCGCCCCCGCGCGGCTGCGCGAACTGCCCAGCCGACTACTGGGGCAGGCGTCCACCCATGCGCAGCGCCTCGCGACCGAGGGGCTGAGCGGGGCAGATGCCCACAAATGGCACTACGCGGCCCTGGTCGCCCTGGAGGAGTCCGGCCCGGCGAGCCAAGCCACCCTCAGCGCCCGCACCGGCATCCACCGCAGCGACCTGGTCGCCGTCATCAACGAACTCGCCGCGCGCGAACTGGTGGAGCGGGCCCCCGACCCCGAGGACCGCAGGCGCAACGTCATCACCCTCACGCCGCACGGCCGGCGACACCTGCGCACGCTGGAACAGATCCTCGCCGCAGCCCAGGAGGAACTACTGGCCCCGCTGTCCGCCGGGGAGCGCGAGCAGCTCACCCGCCTGCTGGGCCGCATCGTCGACCATCACGCGTACGGGGAAGCCGTCATGGGATCTGATGGCCGGTAACTTCCACTCAATTCACCCATTTGCCGCACCCAGCGCAAGGGTCATCTCATATCTGAGATAGCGTGCCCCCATGGCAGACGACTACCTCGTACGCATCGGCAAGCTCATCCGTGACGCCCGGCAGCACCGGGGCTGGACACAGAGTCAGCTCGCTGACGCCCTCGGCACCAGCCAGAGCGCAGTGAACCGGATCGAGCGCGGCAACCAGAACATCAGCCTTGAGATGATCGCCCGAATCGGCGAAGCGCTCGACAGCGAGATCGTCTCCCTGGGCTACGCCGGCCCGATGCACCTGCGCGTGGTGGGCGGCCGCCGACTGTCCGGCGCCATCGACGTCAAGACGAGCAAGAACGCGTGCGTCGCCCTGCTCTGCGCCTCGCTGCTCAACAAGGGCCGTACGGTGCTGCGGCGAGTGGCCCGCATCGAGGAGGTCTACCGCCTGCTGGAGGTCCTGAACTCCATCGGCGTGCGCACCCGCTGGATCAACGACGGCGTGGACCTGGAGCTGATCCCGCCGGCCCGCCTCGACATGGAGGCCATGGACGCGGACGCGGCCCGCCGGACCCGGTCCATCATCATGTTCCTGGGCCCGCTGCTGCACCGGATGGAGACCTTCCGGCTCCCCTACGCGGGCGGCTGCGACCTCGGCACCCGCACCATCGAGCCGCACATGATCGCCCTGCGCCGCTTCGGCCTGGACATCACGGCGACCGAGGGCATCTACCACGCGAAGGTCGTCCCCGGGATCTCCCCGGACCGCCCGATCGTGCTGACCGAGCGCGGGGACACCGTCACCGAGAACGCGCTGCTGGCCGCGGCCCGGCACGACGGCGTGACCGTCATCCGCAACGCCTCCTCCAACTACATGGTCCAGGACCTGTGCTTCTTCCTGGAGGCCCTGGGCGTCCGGGTCGACGGCGTCGGCACCACCACGCTCACCGTCCACGGCGTCCCGAGCATCGACGTGGACGTGGACTACTCCCCCTCCGAGGACCCGGTCGAGGCCATGAGCCTGCTCGCCGCCGCGGTCGTCACGGAGTCGGAACTCACCATCCGCCGGGTGCCGATCGAGTTCATGGAGATCGAGCTCGCGGTCCTGGAGGAGATGGGCCTGGACCACGACCGCTCGGCGGAGTACAACGCGGACAACGGCCGCACCCGCCTGGTCGACCTCACGGTCCGCCCCTCGAAGCTCGAAGCCCCGATCGACAAGATCCACCCCATGCCGTTCCCCGGGCTGAACATCGACAACGTCCCCTTCTTCGCGGCCATCGCCGCCGTGGCGCAGGGCCAGACGCTGATCCACGACTGGGTGTACGACAACCGGGCCATCTACCTGACGGACCTGAACCGCCTCGGCGGCCGCCTCCAGCTCCTCGACCCCCACCGCGTCCTGGTCGAGGGCCCCACGCGCTGGCGCGCGGCAGAAATGATGTGCCCGCCGGCCCTGCGCCCGGCGGTGGTCGTCCTCCTGGCGATGATGGCGGCCGAGGGCACCTCGGTGCTGCGCAACGTCTACGTGATCAACCGCGGCTACGAGGAACTGGCCGAGCGCCTCAACTCGGTGGGCGCCCAGATCGAGATCTTCCGCGACATCTAAGTACGCCGCAGGTCAGGACGGGTTCCCGTCCCCCAGGCCGTCGATGGGTCGTCGTCGGTGGCCGTCGTCGGTGCCTCCGTCCCTGCGGAGGCACCGACGGCGGCCTCGCGCGCTCGTGTCACGGACGCGGCCGCCGGTGCGGAGCCGGAACCCAGTTCGTGGGGTCGGACGCCGTCTGCTCGCCCGTCGCCAGATCCTTCACCTCGTGCGCCGCCCCGTCCTCGAAAGGCGGGAACCAGACGAACGGGATGCCCTTCCTGGACGCGTATCGGACCTGTTTGGCCACCTTGTCGGCCTGGTGGTAGAGCTCGACGTTCATCCCCCGCCCGCGCAGGCGCGCGGCCGTGGCCTCGGCTCCCTTCCTTCGATCGGCCCGCGGGACGACCACGAGGACGTCGGTGGGACACTTCGCGCCGGTCTCCAGGAGCCCCTCCGCCAGGAGCTTGGCGAAGATGCGCGTCAGTCCGATCGACATGCCCACACCCGGAAGGCTGCGCCGGATGAAGGATCCCGTCAGGTTCTCGTAGCGCCCGCCGGAGCAAATGCTGCCGTAGTTCGGCCAGTCGACGAACTTTCCTTCGTAGACCGTTCCCGTGTAGTAGTCGAGCCCGCGCGCGATCGAGAGGTCGGCGACGACGCTGCCGGCCGGCAGGTCGTCGAGGGAATCCAGTACGTAGCCCAGTTCGCCGAGGCCTTCGGTGAGCAACTCGGACGTCACGCCCAGGCCCTGGATGTCGTCCACGACGGCCGAGCCGGTGCCGCGCATCCGCGCGAGCGCGAGGCAGGAGTCGACGGTCCGTGCGGACAGGCCGACTTCGCCGGAGAGGATCTTCGCAACGCCCTCGGGACCGACCTTGTCCAGCTTGTCGACGGCACGGATCACGGCCAACGGATCACTGATGCCGAGCCCCTCGTAGAAGCCCTGAAGGACCTTCCGGTTGTTGATGTTGAGCGTCCAGGCGGGCAGGTTCAGGCCGGTCATGACCTCGTGGATCAAGCGCGGCAGCTCGGCATCGAAGTGCAGCGGCAGGTGTTCGACGTTGATCACGTCGATGTCACATTGAGTGAATTCACGGAATCGCCCGTCCTGAGCCCGCTCTCCGCGCCATACTCGCTGCATCTGATAGCGCTTGAACGGGAACACGAGCTCGTTGAAGTGCTGGGCCGTGTAGCGCGCGAACGGCACGGTCAGATCGAAGTGAAGGCCGATCCGGGCGTCGCTGGCGTCATCAACGTCTTCCTGCAACCTCCGCAGCGCATATACCTCGTTGGAGGCTTCGCCTTTGGCGGTGAGTACGGAAAGGGGCTCCACCGAGGGCGTCTCGATCGAGCAGAATCCATACCTCTCGAAACCCGACCGAATGAGATCGAGCCACTTCTGCTCCACCATGCGGACTTCAGGCAACCATTCGGGAAATCCGCTGACGGGAACGGGGCGGACCAGCGGGGACTCGGTCATCGACGGCACTCTCTTTCTTCGCTCCGAGGCGTTCGACATCCGAGTCGCGCCGGCGGGAACGCATCCGCGACCTCGCGCGAACGCCGGTGACCAGCGTCTTACAGAGACCCGTGCAGCATCAACCGACTTGAAGCGACGTGACGGGCGCTGATGCGTCGAAACCGCTCGCCTCCATCTCCCCCCTCGTCAATACTGGTATCGAATTCAACCTTCTGGGTATCTTGAACGCCGCTCAACGAGCACTTACGACCCAGGAGTTCCCGATGCCCATCCCGCCCCGCAAGTCGATGACGATGAAGAAGCGCTACAGAGGCGCCCTCACCGTCATGGCCGCCGTCCTGTCGCTCGCCGCCTGCGACCCGGCCACACCGGCCACCACGCCGAGCACCACCGCCGCCGTCACCGTCAGCGCGAGCCCCAGCCCCTCCGTGGCGGCGACCAGCCCGAGTCCGAGCGCCAGCGCGACCCCGAGCGCCGAGCCCACCACGGCGGCACCGACTCCTGCGGCCCCGGTCGCCGAGCCCACCACCCAGGCGCCGGAGCCCCCCAAGGCCGCCGCCCCCGCCCCGCCGGCTCCCACCCGTACCCGCACCCAGGCGCCCGCGCCGGAGCCCACCAAGGCGACCACCGACTGCTATCCCCGCTCCAACGCCGGCAACTGCTACAAGGCCGGTCAGATATGCCGGAAGGCCGACGTCGGCACGTCCGGGCGGGACGCGGGCGGGCGCACCATCCACTGCCGCAAGGACGACGGCGTGGGCCAGCGCTGGAACTACTGACCGCCCACTTCCGGTCGACCGCCGTGGGGCCCGCCGCCGGGCCCTCGGTAGGGCGTCTGCACGAGGCTGAGGAACCGGGCGGCTCCGGCGACATGCGGTCATCGGGCAGGCGGACCGCGCTCGCCCGGGGCGCGCTCCCCCGGGGCGCGCCCCGAAGTGTTGTCCCTGATGTGCTCCCCAACGCCGCCCTCGCGGACCCGCCACGCCGCTCGCCCTTGATGCCGGTCGTGCGTACGTCGACGTCACGGCCGTAGTGGTGGACCCACGGGGAGCGGTCACGCCTCGTGCCCGCGGCCCCGCGAGAAAGAAGGTGCCGAAGGCGCGCGACACCCTGGCGTCTCGCGTAGTCAAGAGAGGTATGCACGGGGATCACAGGACAAGAGAACAGGCGGGGGCCGAGTGAAATCAGCACAGGAGGACGAGTACCTGGAGTTCGTGACCGCGAGGGCGAAGGCCATGTACCGCTCGGCGTACGTACTCGCGGCCGGCGATACGCATCTCGCCGAGGACCTGGTCCAGGAGACCCTCGGCCGGATGTACGTGCACTGGAAGCGCGTGGCCCGTGCGGACAACCCGGTGGCCTATGCCCAGACGGTGCTGGTCCGCACCTTCCTCAGCCTGCGGCGTCGGCGAAGCACCGGCGAGCGCCCCCTCGGGAGGATGCCCGACCGTGCGGCGGCCGGGCCGGACACCGCACTGCGGCTCGCCCTGCTGGACGCGCTCGGCCAGCTTCCGCCCCGCGACCGGGCGGTGCTGCTGCTGCGCTACTGGGAGGACCGCAGCATCGAGGAGACCGCCCAGATGCTCAGGCTGAGCAGCAGTGCGGTCCGCTCCCAGGGCACCCGGGCACTGGGCAGGCTGCGTGCGCTGCTCGGCGACAGCCTGGCCGACCTGGTTCCGCACTGAGCACCGGTGCGGTCGCCCCGGACCTGCCACGAAGAATCCCTCGACGACAGAACAGGTGACACCAGCATGCCGTTCGAAGCAGACCTCGCACATGCCCTGGACCGCACGGCCGACTCCCTCGAACCCGATCTCACCGCCCTCCTGGGCGGAGCCGTCGAGCGCGGACGCAGCCGCCGGCGCCGGCGCGCCGCCGTCATCGCCGGGGTCGGCGCCTGCACCGTGGTGGCCGTGGCCGGCCTGGTGATCCCCGGCGCGCTCGCCGGGACCCGCCCGTCAGGATCCGACATCGAGACGGTGGCGCTGGCGATGCCCCGTTCCGCGATCACCGGCACCCAGATGGTCGACGCGTTGAAGCAGACGCTTCCCGGGGGCGCCTTCAGCCAGATGGACGGACAGAGCAACAACCCCTCGGATCCGTCCGGCGGATACGTCGCCAACGGTCGGCTCGTCGTCGACGACGGGCACGGAGCCGCCCTGGTCGGCGTCTCGGCCGTGCGGCTCAAACTGCCGCTCAGGGACGGCGACGGGTTGAGCTGCGCGCGTACGCCCGCCCGTGCCGAAGGCGACACCTGCACGCTGAGCGAGCTGCCGAGCAGTGCCGCGGTTCCCGGCGGAGCGGTGGTGATGTCGGAGCGGAACGCGGCCGAACACCCGGCCCGGGCCGACACCGCCCACCGCTGGACGGTGACGGTGACCCTCAAGTCGACCGGCGCCCAACTCCAGATGGTGCAGTGGAACAGCACCGGCGGCGGCAGTGGCGCGGACACCCCGAAGCCGACCCGGGCGGCTCCCCCGCTCTCCGAGCAGCAGGCGGTGGCCGCACTCACCGGTGCCGCGTGGGCGCCGATCCTCGGCGCCGTCGGCTGATCCGCCGCCGGGGATCCGCCGCCGGGCCCTACGCCGCCTGCGGGGTGAAGGGGTGGAGGGAGTCCTTGCCCGGCTCGACGATGCCGAAGGTGCTCTCCGGGACTTCGTTCCAGGCGCCGGGGAGGTCGCCGAGGGGTTCGGAGACCACCAGGCGGGTTTCGTCGGAGACCTCCTGGAGGAACTCCATGTCGGGGTGGAGCCTGCGCAGCGCGTCCACCCGGCTGCTGTAGAACAGCGTCCTGGACTCGCCCCGGCTGGAGTAGCGGAAGGCCCACAGGCGTTCGCCGTCGCTGATGGCGAGGGTCATCTGGAGCGGGTACTCCACGCCGTGCTCGCGGCCGACGCGCTCCACCACGCCCGCCATCTTGGCCACCGCGGCCGGCGGGTCCGCCTCCAGGCCGAAGGTGAGCGCCAGGTGGAACATCACCTCGGAGTCCGTCGTCCCCTCGACGTCGGGGTACAGCGCGGGGTCGACGAGCAGGGTGAGGTCCCGCCGCATCCGGTGGAACTCGGCGATGGCCCCGTTGTGCATGAACAGCCAGCGGCCGTGCCGGAAGGGGTGACAGTTCGTCTGCTGCACCGCCGTGCCGGTCGATGCCCGGATGTGGGCGAAGAACAGCGGGGAGCGGACGTGGTCCGCGATCTCCCGCAGGTTCCGGTTGTTCCAGGCGGGACCGATGTCCCTGAAGGTCGCCGGGGTGGCCGTGGCCTCCTGCGTGTACCACCCGACGCCGAATCCGTCGCCGTTCGTCGTCTCCACGCCCATCTTGGAGTGCAGGCTCTGGTCGATCAGTGAGTGGGCCGGTTTGTAGAGGATGGTTTCGAGCAGCAGGGGGGTTCCCGAATACGCGAGCCATCGGCACATGAGCCATCACCTCTGGGGTGCAACGCAGATAACCCCTCCATTGTGGCCGCGCCCCCTGCTGACCGCCACGCGGAACGGGCCCGGCCGCCGGCGGCGAGGTGGCCATCAGGCCACTCTTCGGCCCGATGGGACGCCGTCCTGGCCAGGCGCGCGCGGGCGCGGCAGAATCGGGCTTCCGTAGGACGAAGGGGGCGGCCGTGGCCGTGGGAACGAACGCCGCAGCGGAGACGGGGAAGGCGGTGCCCGGGCTCGCCGGGGTGCCGTTGCTCGGGTCGCTGTTCGACCTGAAGTCCGACTCCCTCGGTACCTATCTGCGGGCCCAGCACCAGCACGGCGACCTGGTACGGATCACGGCCGGTCCGCCCGGGATGCGCGCCGAGCTGTACTGCGTCTTCTCCCCCGCGGGCGCCCAGCAGGTGCTCGCCTCCGACGCGGCCCGTTTCCGCAAGGACAACCACTTCTACCAAGAGGTCCGGGAATCCTTCGGCAACGGGCTGCTGACCAGTCAGGACGAGGACTACCTGCGCCAACGCCGGCTCGTGCAGCCGCTGTTCACCCGGCGCCGGGTGGACGGCTACGCCGGGGCGATCGCCGCCGAGACCGCATCGGTCATCACCGCCTGGGGCGGGGCCCCGGGCGGCATCGTGGACGTCTCCGACGAGATGGCGCACCTCGCCCTGCGCGCCGTCGCCCGCATCCTCTTCGGCACCGACGTCGAAGCCACTTCCGACGTCGTGGCCGAATGCTTCCCGGTCATCACCGACTACGTGCTGCGCCGCGGCTACTCACCGGCCAACGTCCCGCGCCGATGGCCGACTCCCGGCAACCGGCGCGCGGCCGCCGCGATGGACGAGCTCTACGGGGTCTGCGACAGGATCATCGCGGAGCGCCGGCGCACCGGAACCGAGGCCGAGACGGGCGCCGGTTCCGGTTCCGGCACCGGTCTCGGAGCCGGTGCCACCGGCGAGGACCTGCTGACGCTGCTCGCCGCCGCCCGGAGTTCGCACGACGCGGAGTTCGACGCCGCCGAGCTGCGCGACCAGGTGCTGATCTTCCTGCTCGCCGGGCACGAGACGACCGCCACCTCCCTCTGTTTCGCCCTGCACCTGCTGGCCCGCCACCCCGAGCAGCAGGACCGGGCCCGCGAGGAGATCTCCCGCGTACTGGGCGACCGTACGCCCGGCGCCGCCGACCTGGAGCGGCTCCCGTACCTCACCCAGGTCCTCAAGGAGGCCATGCGGCTGTACCCGGCCGCGCCGGTCATCGGGCGCAAGGCCGTCGCCACCACCCGGATCGGCGAGCACACCGTCCCCGCGGGCGCGGACGTGATCCTGGCGCCCTGGGTGACGCACCGCCACCCCGCCTACTGGCCGGACCCGGACCGCTTCGACCCCGAGCGCTTCACGCCCGAGGCGGAGGCGGGGCGGCCGCGCTACGCCTGGTTCCCGTTCGGCGGGGGCCCGCGTGCCTGCATCGGGCAGCACTTCTCGATGCTGGAGTCGGTGATCGCGCTGGCGATGATCCTGCGGGCCTACGCCTTCGAGGCCGTGGACACCGAGATCCCGGTCGGCGCCGGGATCACCCTGCGGACGAACGGCCCGGCGCGCTGCCGGATCCGCCGCCTGGACACCCCTGCGGGTCAATACACCTAGGCGGTGTCTTGTCACGGATATACGGGATGCGGGCAGGTCAGGGCAGGCAATAGTGTCGATGCCCGTGGAACCACTCACCGAGAAACAGATCCGCTCGTCCTTCGTGAACTGTACGAAGGGCGAGGCGGCGCGCCTGCGCCTGCCGCTCGACTTCGCCGAACTGCCCTGGAAGGACCTGGACTTCCTGGGGTGGGTGGACCCGGGAGCGCCCCTGCGGGCCCATCTCGTGCTGCCCCGGGAAGACGGTGACGGTCCGCTGGGGATCTCGCTGCGCGTGCCGGCCGTCGGCCGCACCAGTGTGGTGAAGTCCAGCCTGTGCCAGATCTGCCTGACGGGGCACGCCTCCTCCGGGGTCACCCTGCTCGCCGCGCCACTGGCGGGCGCCCGCGGCCGCGAGGGCAACACGGTCGGCACGTACATCTGCGCGGACCTCGCCTGCCCCCTGTACGTACGCGGCAAGCGCCAGCCGAAGCTGCGTGCCGGGCGGTACGAGGAGTCCCTGACGATGGACGAGCGGCTCGCCCGCATGTCCGACAACCTGGACGCCTTCGCGGCCCGCGTCACCGCGGCGTAGGGAGAGGGGGCGGCACCCGAGGCCCCCGCCCCTCAGGTCCGGTCGGCCGCCGGCTTGTGGTTGCCCTGGAGGCGCGCGAGGTCCGAGGGGCGGACCTGGATGACGAAGAGTGCGATCAACGCTCCGACCAGGGTGAACAGGGCGGCCACGACGAAGGCCGCGCTGATGCCGGAGGTGAGGACCTGGTCGCCCCACGGCTTCGGGAGCTGTCCGGTGCGCTGGAAGAATGCCTTCTGCACCGGGCCGGCGGTGCTGAGGAATTCCGGTACCTGCTGCTTGGCCTCGTTGCGGCTCGCCGTGCCGTAGACGGTCACCAGGATCGACAGGCCCAGTGAGCCGCCCACCTGCTGCATCGTGTTCAGCAGTCCGGACGCCGCTCCCGACTCCCGGTCGGGGACGTTGGACAGGGCCATCAGCGTCAGCGAGACGAACTGCAGGCCCATGCCGAGGGCGAAGAGCAGCATCGGGCCCAGGATGCTGCCGAGGTACGTCGAGTCGACGTCGGTCTGGGTCAGCCAGGCGAGGCCGGCCGCCGAGGACAGCGCGCCGGTGACCATGAAGGGCTTGGGTCCGAACTTCGGCAGCAGTTTCGCGGTGATCGCCGCGCCCACCGCGATCACCGCGCTGACCGGCAGGAAGGCGAGGCCGGCCTGGATCGGGCTGAAGCCCAGCACGATCTGCACGAAGAGGGTCAGGAAGAAGAACATGCCGAAGATCGCGCAGGCGAGCATGAGCATGATGCCGTAGGTCCCGGCCCGGTTGCGGTCGGCGAACATGTGCAGCGGGGTGATCGGCTGCGGCGAGCGCCGTTCGTTGAGGATGAAGAGGGTCAGCAGGACCACGGCGGCGCCGAAGGAGCCGAGGGTGATCGGGTCGCGCCAGCCCTCCTGGGACGCCCTGATGAATCCGTAGACGAGCGAGACCATGCCCAGGGTGGACAGCAGCGCGCCCGCGAAGTCGAAGTGTCCCGGGTGGCGTTCGGATTCGTGCAGGACCTTCGTGGCCAGCACGGCGATCACGATGGCGATGGGGACGTTGACGAAGAGCACCCAGCGCCAGTCGAGCCACTCGACGAGGATGCCGCCCGCGAGGAGTCCGATCGCGCCGCCGGCGGCCGAGACGCCCGCGAACACGCCGAAGGCCCGGTTGCGGGCCGGGCCTTCGCGGAAGGTGGTGGTGATCAGCGCGAGGGAGGTCGGGGAGGCGATGGCGCCGCCGACGCCCTGGAGGGCGCGCGCGGCCATCAACTGGCCCTCGTTCTGTGCGAGTCCGCCCAGGAGCGAGGCGAGTCCGAAGAGCAGGACGCCGAAGATGAAGACCCGTTTGCGGCCGAGGATGTCGCCGGTGCGGCCGCCGAGGAGCAGGAGTCCGCCGAAGGCGAGGGTGTAGGCGTTGACGACCCAGGAAAGGCTCTCGGTCGAGAAGCCGAGGGCGGTCTGGATGTGCGGCAGCGCGATGTTCACGATCGTGATGTCGAGAACCACCATGAGTTGGCAGGAGGCGATGACGAACAGGGCGAGTCCGCTGCCGCTTCCCTGGACCTTGCCTTCGGTCCCGCTGTTGCTCGGCGATGCGTTCGGATCCACCTTTTCGACGCTAAGCCCGCACCTCTGGGGTCACCACTCGAACAGCCTAGTGATGGTGACATTTCACATGTCACACTACGATCATGGATGACTTCCTCAGGCTCTCCGCGAGCACGGCCCGCTTCACCTACGGCGCCCCGCGCGCCTTCGCCTTCGGGGACGACGGCCGACTGCTCTGGTTCCTCCGGTCGACCGGCCCCACCGACGCCTTCGACTCGCTCTGGGTGCTCGACACCACCACCGGCGCCGAGACCCGGCTCGCCGATCCCCGCGAACTGTGCCCCGAGCCCGGTCCCCTCCCCGCGGCCGAGCGCCGACTGCGCGAGCGGACCCGGCTCGTCGCCGCCGGCATCGGCTCGTACGCCCTGTCCGGCAACGGCCTGCACGCCGTCTTCGCGCTGTACGGGCGGCTCTTCGAGGTCGCCGCGGGCGGCGCCGGTACGCCCAAGGAGATCCCGGCCGCCGGACCCGCGCTGGACCCGCGGCCGAACGCCGACGGCTCGCGCACCGCGTACGTCGCCGACGACGTCCTGTACGTCGCCCCGGGCGGCCGGATCAGCCCGGACGACGGGGCCCGCTGGGGCCTCGCCGAATTCGCCGCCGCCGAGGAGCTGGGCCGCCACCGGGGCCACTGGTGGTCCCCGGACGGGGTCACCCTGCTGGCCGCCCGCGTCGACGAATCCGCCCTCCAGCGGCGTTACTTCGCCGACCCGGCGCACCCGGAGCTGCCGGCCGAGGACTTCGCCTACCCCGAGGCGGGCGGGCCCAACGCCGACGTCCAACTGTGGGTGCTCGGCGACGGCGGGACCCGGATACGGCTCGACTGGGACGCCGACGCCTACCCGTACGTATCCGACGCGGGCTGGGAGTCCGCCGACGAGATCCTGCTGACCGTCCAGGACCGGCTCCAGCAGCGCGTCCTGCTGCTCTCCGCCGACCCGGCCACCGGCCGTACCCGGGAGCTGTCCCGCACCGCGCACCCGCAGTGGGTGGACCCGCTGGTCCCCGGCACCCCGGCCCGCCTCGCCGACGGGCGGATGCTGACCTGCGCCGACACCCCGGGCGGGGCCGCCCGCGCCCTCGCGGTGGACGGCGAACTCCTCACCGGGGACGGGGTCCAGGTCCGCGCCGTGGCCGGGGTCCACGAGGGCCTGCTGCTGATCGAGGCGGGCCTGCGCGACCCGTCCGAGCAGCAGGTGCTGCTGCTGGACCCGGCCACCGGGGAGCTGACCCCGCTCGCCGACGGGCCCGGCGTGCACACCGTGTCCGCGTCCGCCGGGACCCTGCTGCTGACCTGCGCCGACGCCGACGGGGTGCGGCGCACGGTACGCACCCCCGACGGGCGGGAGTTCACCCCCGCCGACCTGTCCGAGCCGCTGCCCTACCGGGTGGAGGCGGTCTTGGAGCGGGTCACCGAGCACGGCATCCCCACCGCCCTCGTACTGCCCCGCGACCACGTCCCCGGCCGGCGGCTGCCCGTCCTGGTCGACGGCTACGGCGGCCCCGGCATGCAGGACGTCACCACCGACCAGCGCCGCCGCCAGCACCGCCAGTGGTGGGCCGACCAGGGCTTCGCGGTGGTCACCATCGACAACCGCGGGACCCCGTACGTCTCCCCCGCCTACACGCACGCCATGTACCGCGGCTTCTCCGGCGTCACCCTCGACGACCAGGTCGCGGCGCTCCACGCGCTCGCCGCGCGGCACGGCGACCTCGACCTCGGCCGGGTCGGGGTGCGCGGCTGGTCGTACGGCGGCTACCTCTCCGCCATGGCGGTGCTGCGCCGCCCGGACGTCTTCCACGCGGCGGCCGCCGGTGCCGCGCCGACCGACTTCCGGCACTACGACACGGCGTACACCGAGCGGTACCTGGGCCTCCCCCAGGACCACCCGGAGGTGTACGAGCGGGACTCCCTCATCCCCGACGCCCCGAAGCTGTCCCGCCCGCTGCTGCTGATCACGGGCCTGGCCGACGACAACGTCCACCCGTCCCACACCCTGCGCCTGTCCCGAGCGCTGACGGACGCGGGCCGCCCGCACCAGCTGCTGGCCCTCCCCGGCGTCACCCACATGACCCCGGGCGGCACCCGGGAGAAGCTGATGGCGCTGGAGCTGGAGTTCTTCCGCCGGGAACTGGCCTAGGCCGCCGATGCGGCCGTCACCGCGCTCAGCGGGTTCCGGTAGACACGCCCGGACTCCGGATCGGCGTTCGTGGCCACGACCCTGACCGGCGGGGTCCGCACCGGACGGCGGTGCCCCGGGGACGCCTTTGTCTCCGGGGCACCGCCGCTTCCCGTGGGTCCCCGTCAGTCACCAGGGAAGTGGCAGGCCACCTCGCGGGAGGCGGCGGGTCGCAGCAACGGGCGCTCGGTGCGGCAGATCTGCTGCGCCTTGGGGCAGCGCGGGTGGAAGGTGCAGCCCGGGGGTGGAGAGGCCGGGCTCGGCGGGTCGCCGAGCAGCACGATCCGCTCCCGCCGCCGCTCCGCCGCCGGGTCGGGCAGCGGTACGGCGGACAGCAGCGCCCGGGTGTACGGGTGCTGCGGGTTCTCGTACAGGGACTTCTTGTCCCCGATCTCGACGATCCGGCCGAGGTACATGACGGCGACCCGGTCGCTGACCCGTTTGACCACCGACAGGTCGTGCGCGATGAACACGTAGGCGAGACCGAGCTCCGCGCGCAGCCGTTCCATCAGGTTGACGATCTGGGCCTGGACGGAGACGTCCAGCGCGGAGACCGGCTCGTCGGCGACGATCAGCCGGGGGCTGGTGGACAGCGCGCGGGCGATGCCGATGCGCTGGGCCTGGCCGCCGGAGAACTCGTGCGGGTAGCGGTCGATGTGCTCGGGGATCAGGCCGACGAGCTCCATCAGCTCGGCGGCGCGGCGGCGGGCGTCGCCCGCGCTCCAGCCCTGCACCAGCAGCGGGTCCGAGATGATCCGGGCCACGGTCTGGCGGGGGTTGAGGGAGGAGTGCGGGTCCTGGAAGACCATCTGGATGTGCTTGCGCAGCGGGCGCATCGCCGACGGGGAGAGGCGGCTGATGTCCTTGCCCTCGAAGGCCACCCGGCCCGAGGTGGGCTCCAGCAGCCGCACCAGCATCCGGCCGGTGGTGGACTTCCCGCAGCCCGACTCGCCGACCAGGCCGAGGGTCCGGCCGGCGGCCAGGTCGAAGGACACTCCGTCGACGGCGCGCACGGGCGCCCCCCGGCGCCCGGTCACGGATCGGCGGCCGGGGAAGGTCATGGTGAGGTCCCGTACGGACAGCAGCGGTGCGGCCGGGTCGGGCCCTGCGGCGGCCCCGGCTACGGCCTGGGCTACCGCCTGAGCTGCGGCGTTCGCGGAAGGATCGGCTCCGACGGTCATCGGGACACCCCCGGGGCGGTCGAAGGGGACACGGGCGCGGAACCGCCCGGTGGGGTCGCGGCGGATCCCGCGAAATGGCACGCGGCCAGCCGCCCCCGCGCACCGTACGGGGCGGGTTCGGGCCGCTCGCCCGAGCAGCGCGCCCGCCGGTCGTCCGGGCCGGCGGCGGCCACGGGGCAGCGCGGGGCGAAGGCGCAGCCGGGGGCGGGCGCGAGCAGGGAGGGCGGGGAGCCGGGGATGAAGGGCAGGGGGACGTCGTCGGGGGTGTCGAGGCGGGGCAGCGAGTCGAGCAGGCCCCGGGTGTAGGGGTGGGCGGGGTCGGCGAACAGCTGGTCCACGGTGGCCTGTTCGGCGGCCCGGCCGCCGTACATGACGAGCACCTCGTGGGCGACGCGGGCGACGATGCCCAGGTCGTGGGTGATCATCACGACGCCGAGTCCGCGTTCCTGCTGGAGCCGGGCGATCAGTTCCAGGATCTGCGCCTGCACGGTGACGTCCAGGGCGGTGGTCGGCTCGTCGGCGATCAGCAGGTCGGGTTCGCAGGCCAGGGCCATGGCGATCATGGCGCGTTGGCGCATGCCGCCGGAGAACTGGTGCGGGTACTCCCCGGCGCGGCGGGCCGGTTCCGGGATGCCGACCTCGCCGAGCATGTCGACGGCGCGCCTGCGGGCGGCGGCCCGGCGGGCCTTGAAGTGCACGCGGTAGTGCTCGGCGATCTGCTCGCCGACCGTGTAGTAGGGGTGCAGGCTGGAGAGCGGGTCCTGGAAGATCATGGCCATCCGGCGGCCGCGGACCTTGGACAGTTCCCGTTCCGGGAGCCCGGTCAGCTCGCGCCCGGCGAGGGCGACGGATCCGCCGACCTCGACCGGGCCGCGGTGCAGGCCCATGACGGCGAGCGAGGTGACGGACTTGCCGGAGCCGGACTCGCCGACGATGCCGAGGGTGCGTCCGGCCTCGACGGTGAAGCCGATCGAGTCGACGGCCCGCACGGTCCCGCGCCCGGTGGTGAAGGTGACGCTCAGGTCGCGTACGTCGAGGAGCGGAGCGGCCGCGGCCATCAGTACCTCACTCTCGGGTCGATGACGGCGTACAGGAGGTCGACGAGGAGGTTGGCGACGACGATGAAGAAGGCGGCGAGCAGGGTGACGCCGAGGACCACGGGCTGGTCGGAGTTGACCAGGGCTCCGTAGAACAGCCGCCCGATGCCGGGGAGTCCGAAGATGGACTCGGTGATGACGGCTCCGGCGAGCAGTCCGCCGAGGTCCATGCCGAAGATGGTGAGGATCGGGGTCATGCCGGAGCGCAACCCGTGTTTGACGACGACCGTGCGTTCGGGCATGCCCTTGGCGCGGGCGGTGCGGATGTACGGCTCGGCCATCGCCTCGATCATCGAGCCGCGGCTCTGGCGGGCGTACATGGCGGCGTAGAGCAGGGCGAGTGCGATCCAGGGCAGGGTCAGGTTCGAGGCCCAGGCGAGCGGATCGTCGGTGAAGGCCTGGTAGGTGGGGTAGGGCAGGAGGCCGGCGATGCGGATGACGCCGTAGATGAGCATCACGGAGGTGAAGTACACGGGGAGGGAGGCGGCGGCCACGGCGCCGACCATCAGGGCCTTGTCGGTGGCGGTGTCCTTGCGCAGGGCGGCGGTGACCCCGGCGCCGAGGCCGAGGAGCAGCCACAGGGCGGCGGCGCCGACGGCGAGGGAGGCGGAGACCGGGAGCCGGTCCATCAGCAGGTCCCAGACGGGCAGCGAGTTCTCGTAGCTGTAGCCGAGGCAGGGGAAGTCGCAGGCGACGGCGTACTGGCCGGTGCCGAGGGTCCGGCCGGTGAAGATGCCGGTGAGGAAATCGGTGAACTGCCGCCACAGGGGCTGGTCGAGGCCCAGGTACGTGCGTACGTCGGCCAGGCGTTCGGCGCTGCAGGTCTTGCCGCAGGCGGCCGCGGCCGGGTCGGCGGGCAGGACGTAGAAGATGAGGAAGGTGACGGCGGCGATGGCGAGGAGCACGCCGGCGAGGGCGAGCAGCCGGCGGCCGAGGTAGAGGATCAACTGCGGCCGCCCCTCGGGTCGAGGATGTCGCGCAGGGCGTCGCCGAGCAGGGTGAAGGCGAGCACGGCGAGGAAGAGGAAGACGCTGGGGATGACGAAGTACATGGGGTCGGTCTCGTAGTAGGCCACGGACTCGGCGATCATCTGGCCCCAGGAGGGGGTGGGCGGGCGGACGCCGACGCCGAGGTAGCTGAGGGCGGCCTCGGTACTGATCATTCCGGGGATCAGCAGGGTGGTGTAGGCGATGACCGGGCCCGAGACGCCCGGGAGGATGTCGCGGGTCAGGATCCGCCAGGGGCCGGAGCCGCCCACGCGGGCGGCGTCGACGTACTCGCGGTGTTTGAGGGAGAGGGTCTGGCCGCGCACCACGCGGGCGACGCCCGGCCAGCCGAAGACCCCGATGACGACCGTCATCAAGGCGATCCGGTTGACGTCCTTGGCCACGGACAGCATCGCGATCATGAAGATCAGCGAGGGGAAGGACATGGTCAGGTCCATGAGCCGGGACAGGATCGTGTCGGTGCGGCCGCCGAAGTAGCCGGCGGCGATCCCGGCGGCGGTGCCGGCGACCACCACGATGGCGGTGGCGGCGAAGGCGATCAGGAGGGAGACCTGCGCGCCGTGGATCACGCGGGCGAACAGGTCGCGGCCGGTGACGGGTTCGACTCCGAGCCAGTGCTCGGGGCTGATCCCGCCGAGGGTGCCGAGCGGCTGTCCCCCGAGGTAGGGGTCGACGGCGGTCTTGTCGAACTCGTTCGGGGACCAGCCGCCGAGGGCGCCCAGCCAGGGGGCGGTCACGGCCATGAGGACGAAGAGGAGGACGACGCAGAGGCTGACGCGGACGGCGGGGCGGCGGCGGAGCTCCCGCCGGGCGAGCTGCCAGGGGCTGCTGCCGGGCGCCGTCGCGGGCCGGACCGGGGCGGCATCGGGAGCCGGAGCCGTGCCGGGAGCCGGGGCCGTGCCGGGAGCCGGGGCCGTGCCGGGGGCTGCTGCGCTGCCGGAGGCGCGGGCGGCACCTGGGAGCGGGGGGCCGTCGGGGCCGTCGGGGCCCAGGGGTGCCCGGTCGTCCGGGACCGGTGCTGTGGTGGTCATGGCTGCGGGGATCCTTCGGGCCCTCAGCCCTGGCTCTTCGAGGGGTCCTTGAGGCCGACGGTCCCGTAGTCGATGGTGCCGGTCCACACCGGGTGGCCGAAGGCGCCCGCGATGTTGGTGCCGACGAGGAGCGGCTTGCGCTCCAGCAGGAGCGGGACGTTCGGGGACTTGGCCATCAGGGCGGCGTCGAGGTCGATCCAGGCCTGGTTGGCCTCCTTGGCGTCGGCCATGGCGTTGATCTCGTCGATCCGCTTCGTGGTCGCCTCGTCGCGGAACTGGCTGTAGTTGCCCTGGTTGCCCTTCTCCTTGATGGTGCGGCCGTCGAAGACGAACGGGATCCAGGTGGAGCCGGAGGGGTAGTCGGGGCACCAGCCGGTGAGGGTCATGTCGGGGGTGGTGGAGAGGTCGCCGATGACGTCGTAGTAGGCGCCCGGGTCGACGGTGTCGATGACGACCTCGATGCCGGCGCGGGACAGGCCCTGCTGGATGGCCTCCGCCTTGCCCTTGTCTCCGGTGGAAACGGACAGGGAGACCTTCAGGGTCTCCTTGCCGGCGGCCTTGAGGAGTTCCTTGGCCTTGGCCGGATCGCCGGCCGGGGCGATCTTCAGGACGTCGGCCTGCTTGCCGCCGGAGAGGGCCGGCGGCAGGTAGGCGGTGGCGATCTCGTTGAGGGCCGGGCCGCCGCCCGCGGTGATGACGGCCTCCTTGTCGACGGCGTACTGCATGGCCTCGCGGACCTTCGGGTCGTTGAAGGGGGCGCGGGAGTTGTTCAGGTGCAGCATCTCGGTACAGCCCTGGGACTCGGCGAGCAGCCGGGCCTTGATCTCCGGCTTGGGCAGCACCTTGGGGGCGCTCTCGGGGCGCATGTCGGCGTACTGGACGGTGGAGGCGTCGGCGCCCTCGCCGGCGATGATCCGGTCGTCGATCTGGCCGCCCTTGAGGCCCATGACCACCACGAAGCGGTCCGGGTAGGCCTTGCGGACGGTGTCGGTCCCCGGGTCCCAGTGCTCGTTGCGGACCAGGACCAGCTTCTTGTCGCGGTCGTACGACTCGATCTTGTACGGGCCGGAGGAGAAGGGCCGGGCGTCGTACTGCGTGCCCTTCTCCTGGGACGGGGGCACGGGGGCGAAGGTGGGCAGGGTCGCGGTCGCGGAGAACTCGGCGACCGGGCGCTTCAGTTCGAAGACGATCGTGCGGTCGTCGGGGGTCTTGACGGAGTCCAGGTGCTGCCCCTGGAGCGGCCCCTTGTAGCCCTCGGTCCCGGCCAGGTACTGGGCGGCGTAGTCGGGGCCGCCGGTGAGGTCGGGGCTGAAGGACCGCTCGACGTTGTACTTGACGTCCTGGGCCTTGACCGGCGTGCCGTCCTCGTACTTCACGCCCTCCTTGAGGGTGAAGGTCCAGGTGCGGCCGCCGTTGGAGGGGGTGCCGAGGTCGGTGGCGAGGTCGGGGACCAGCTCGCTGCCGGCCTTGCCGGGCTCGGCCTTGAAGGTGACGAGCGTGCGGTAGAGCAGCCGGGTGCCGAAGTCCATGGTCGGCATGGTCCAGTTGCGGGCGGGGTCGAGGTGCGCGAAGTCCTGGTTGGACAGGACGGTGATGGTGCCGCCCTTGACCGGGGTCCCGCCGAGGACCTTGCCGTCGTTGGCGGCGGCTGGGTTGGCGCCGCCCGCACCGGACGAGCCCTTCTTGGTGTCGGAGCAGCCCGAGGCGCCGAGTGCGAGAGCTGCCACCAGGGCGGTGGCGAGGGCGAGTTGGGTGCGCTTGGTCATGGTCACTCCAGTGAAGGGCCGCGCTCTAGGATGTGACCGGTAACATAGTAATGTGAAATTGCACTGACAAGGGGTTGGTGCCGCCGTTATCCAGCCGTGTCCAAAGCGCCGGCCGGCGCGTCGGCACGACAGCCGGCCCGGCGGGCGGGAACATGCCGGGTGTGATCACGCAGGCCAAGGCCACGCAGCGGAGCAGGAGTTCACGGCTCGAGCCGGGACGACGGGAACCGGGGCGACGGGACTTCCTCACCGCGATGGGGGCCGTGGCGGCGACCTTCGCGCTCGGGGTCCCCGCACGGGCCACCGCCGACGCCCGGGACGCCGCCACCGCCGCCGAGTACGTCGACGTCCAGCTCCTCGACATCACCGACCTGCACGGCTATCTGCAGGGCGCACCCGGCAGCAACTCCGTCATCGTCGGCAACGGCGGCCGCAGCTACACCGTCGGCGGCGTCGCGTACATGGCCGCGCACCTCGAACGGCTCCGCGCGGGGCACCCCAACTCCCTGTTCTTCACCCCCGGAGACGCCTTCTCCGGCTGGGAGTTCGACGCCGCCGCCTTCGCGGACGAGCCGACGATCGAGGCCCTCAACCGGATGGGGCTCGACTTCGCGACGGCCGGCAACCACGAGTTCGACAAATCACCCGCCATGCTCCAGCGCCACATGGAGCAGGGCGTGCCGTTCCCGGTCGAGGGCCGCGACACCTCCTTCACCGACTCCTCCGGCCTGCGCTTCCACGGCGCCGACTTCCGCTACTACAGCGCCAACCTCGTCCGGGGCCAGGACGGGACGACGGTCCTGCCCGCCTACAACATCGAGCGGGTCCCCACCGCCGACGGCCGGGAGCTGCCCATCGGGTTCATCCACCTCACCGCCGTGGGCAGCGAACGCTTCCCCGGCTCCTACCAGCCGGGCCTCGCCACCCTCGACGCGGTCGCCACCGCCGACCGCTACGCGGCACTGCTCAAGAGCCAGGGCGTGAACGCGATCGTGCTCAGCCTGCACGACGGGGCGGTGGCGGGCGCCGACTTCAACAGCGGCGTCGACCCCTCGGGGCCGGCACTCGACCTCGCGCTGCAGGTCTCCCCGGACATCGACGCGATCGTCACCGGGCACTGGCACACCCGGTTCAACATGATGGTCCCCGACCCGAACGGCGTCCCCCGCCCGTTCGTCGAGGCGGGCTGCTACGGCCAGGTCATCAACGAGATCAACCTGCGGCTCGACCCGCTCACCGGCCGGGTGATCCGGGAACTGACCGTGTCCACCAACCACCCCAACACCCGCGACATCGCCCCGCATCCGGAACTGCAGGAGGTCGTCACCTACTGGGCGGGACAGGCCGCCGCACGCGACCGGACCCGGATCGGGCAGCAGAGCGGCTCGTTCCTGCGCACCCGGAACACGGCGGGCGAGAGCACGATGGGCAACCTGGCCGCCGACTGGGCGCTGTGGGCGGGCAGCAGGCCCACCGATCCCGAGAACGACGCCAACATCCACCCCAACGTCCCGGCCCAGCTCGCCGTGATCGCCGCGGCGCCCCGCGTCGGCCAGGCGGTCATCGCCGGGGACCTCGTCCTCGACGCGGCGTCGGGCGGCGCCGTCACCTTCGGCAGCGCCTGGCGGGCCATCGGGTTCGGCGATCCGATCGTCAGCGCGTGGGTGACCGGGCAGCGGATCCACGACGCGCTGGAGGAGCAGTGGACGACGACGGAGAGCGGCGAACTGCGCTTCGCTCCCCTCGCCGTCTCCCGGAACGTGCGTTACAGCTTCGACGCGCGGGGTCCGGTCGGGGACCGGGTGGATCCCGCGGAGGTCTTCATCGACGGCGTCCCGCTGGACCTCGGCCGCAGCTACCGGCTCGCGGCCCCCTCGTACACGCTCCTCGCGAACGACGGCTATCCGGCCCTCTCCGAGTTCCAGGAGCCCTACCGGCACCAGCGGGACTTCGAGAGCTTCGTGGCGTACGTACGGGAGACGGCGGTGTTGGCCCCGCAGCCCAGGGGGCGGGTCACAGCGGCCAACGCGGGCGCCGCGGCGGCCGACGTGGGCGCCGTGGTGGACCCGCCGGTACTGCTCCTGCCCGACGGCACCCCGGTACCACGGCCGGAGGCGGCGATCATCTCGGCGGACCGGCCGCTGTCGGCCCGTGACAGCGGCCGCCCGCCCTGCTGACCCTGCGCCGGCTGCCGGCCGCCGGGAGGCTACTGGAGGCCGGAGCCCAGGCCTCCGGGGACGCGGCCGACCGGTTCGTCACGGCCCTGGGCCCACAGGGAGCGGACGTGGCCGAGGTGGCGGAGCATGCACTCCTGCGCCGCCTCGGCGTCGCCGCTCAGCATCAGGTCGAGCAGCTCGATGTGCTCCTCCGCCGAGGAGACCAGCTTGCCGGCCTCGTCCAGGCCGGTCAGGCCGTAGAGCCGGGACCGCTTGCGCAGGTCGCCGACCGTCTCCACCAGCCGGTCGTTGCCCGCGAGGGCCAGCAGGGAGAGGTGGAAGCGGCGGTCGGCCTCCAGGTAGCCGATGAGGTTGTGCTCGCGCGCACTGGTGACGATCTCCTCGGCGACGGGACGCAACGCCTCCAGCTGCTCGGCCGTGGCGATCTTCGTGATCCGGCCGATGGTCGGCACCTCGATCATCGTGCGCAGTTCGGTGAACTGGTCCAGGTCGCGCTCGCTGACCTCGGTGATCCGGAAGCCCTTGTTGCGGACCGGCTCGACCAGTCCTTCCCGGGCCAGGTCGAGCATGGCCTCGCGGACGGGGGTGGCCGAGACGCCGAGTTCGGCCGCGAGGCCCGGTGCGGAGTAGACGCTGCCGGGGCGCAGCTCACCCGCTATCAGCGCGGCCCGCAGTGCGTGGCCGACCTGGTCGCGGAGGCGCTCCTGGGCCTTGATGAGACTGTGCTGCTTCAGGTCACCCATTGCTTTTCCTCCGAGACCCCCGACACCACCGACGAGGAGGGCAACAGCGTACAATGTCACGTTGCGCTGCTCACACTCCGGCGGCCTCGAACAGCGCGACCGCCACGGCGAGATCTTCCCAGGCCATGCCCACGCTCTTGAAGAGCCGTGGACAACTCCGCGGCCCGCCCGCCGGCATCCGGCCGCCCACCAGGTCGGCGAGGGTGCCGGTGATGTGACCGGGCCCGATGGCCCCCTCGGCCTCCGGGACCAGGAGGTCCCCCGCCTCGCGCAGGGCCGCCGCCCGGGACTCCACGTACACCGCCGCGCGTCGCACGAGGGCGGTGTCGGTCTCCCGGGCCGTCGGCTCGTGCGAGCCGACGGCGACGACGGTGGCCTCCGGCCCGACGAGGTGCCCGTCGAAGAGCGGTTCCCGGGCCGTGGTGCAGCAGATCACCAGGTCGGCGTCGGCCACCGCCTTCGGGGTGCCGGTCCGGGCGGCCGGGCCCAGGGTACGGGCGTACGCGGCGAGCCGCTCCGCGCCCCCCGGGTCGCGGGCGACCACCACCACCTCGGCCAACTCCCGCACGGCCAGGGCCGCTTCCAGATGCCCGTAGGCCTGCGGACCCGACCCGAAGAGCACCAGGCGCAGCGGCCGCCCGGCGGGTGCCAGGTGGCGCAGCGCGAGGGCGGAGACCGCCGGGGTGCGCAGGGTGGTCAGCGCCGCGCCGTCCATCAGGGCCAGCGGGCGCAGGGTGGGCCCGTCCAGGAGGAGGTAGGAGCCCGTGATCCGGGGCAGCCCGCGGGCCGGGTTCCCGGGCGCGACCCCGGCGATCTTCACCCCCGCGTACGAGCCGGACGCGGCCGGCATCAGCAGCAGTTCACCCCCGCCGGGCACCTCGATCGCGGAACGCGGCGGGCAGCTCTCCGGGTCGAGGCCGCCGAGCAGGGCGGCGGCCAGGGCGTCGGCGGCCGCCGCCGGGGTGAGCAGGGCGGCCATCGGCCCGGCGGCGAACTGGGGGACGCCCGTCACAGGAGGAATCCGGTGCCGAGCGCGTCGTGCGGGTCCGCCACGAAGGCGTGTTCGCCGGTGCGGTGGGCGGTGCCGGTGACCTCGGTGACCCCGCCGTCCAGCATCCGGCCGGTGAACACCGTGCCCGTGACCGACTCGTGCAGCAGGTCCTCGCCCGGGCCGAGCCGCCCGTCCTCGGCGAGCAGCGCGAGCCGCGCCGAGGTGCCGGAGCCGCAGGGCGAGCGGTCGATCTGCCCGTCGGCGAAGACGGTGACGTTGCGCTGGTGCGGCCCGAACGGGGTGTCGGGCAGCTCCTCGTGGAGGATCACCCCGTAGACCCCGGAGAGCAGCGGGCCGTCCGGGTGCCAGGTGGCGGGGTGGGTGGCCAGCGCCGCCCGGATCTCCTGGCCGGCCCGCACCAGGGCGGGCAGCGCCGCCCGGGAGACGTCCAGACCGAGGTCGCGCGCGCGGACGGCGGCGTAACAGGCCCCGGCGTGCGCGATGTCCACCTCGGCCAGCCCGAACGAGGTGGCGACGGGGACCTTGCGGGCGCCGACCCGGGCCGGGACGTTGCGGAAGGTGACCCCGGTGGTGCGGCCCCCGCCGCGGTGGACGGTGGCGGTGACCCGCCCGGACGGTACGTCGATGCGCACCGGGGCGTCCCCGTCGTCCGGGGCCGCGACCCGGCCGGTGTCCACGGCCCAGACCCCGAGGGCCATGGTGCCGTGGCCGCAGGCGGTGGAGTAGCCGTCCTTGTGCCAGAACAGCACACCGAAGTGGGCGCCGTCGTCGTCGGCCGGGACCACGAACCCCCCGTACATCCCGGCGTGCCCGCGCGGCTCCTGCACGAGCAGGCGCCGTACGTCGTCCAGCGCGCCCCGGCGCGGGGCGGTCCCCGAGCCTCCCGGGCCGATGACGGTGGCGCAGCGCTCGGCGACGGTGTCCCCGGGGACCGGCGGCATCCCGTCCAGGGCGCAGTCGGCGATCCGGAAGGGCTCGCCGGCGGTGTGGTAGTCCACCGTGCGGACGGTGATCACAGGAGGAAGCCTCCGGGGAAGGGGTCGGTCGGGTCGAGGAAGTACTGGGCGGTGCCGGTGATCCAGGCCCGGCCGGTGACGGTGGGGACCACGGCAGGGAGGCCGCCGACGGTGGTCTCCCCGACCAGCCGGCCGGTGAACTCGGTGCCGATGAAGGACTCGTTGACGAAGTCCGCGCCGAGCTCCAGCAGGCCCCGGGCGTGCAGCTGGGCCATCCGCGCACTGGTGCCCGTACCGCAGGGCGAGCGGTCGAACCAGCCGGGGTGGATGGCCATGGCGTGCCGGGAGCGGTGGGCGTCGGAGCCGGGGGCGGCGAGGTAGACGTGCTTGACCCCGGCGATGGAGGGGTTCTCGGGGTGGACGGGCCGGTCGGGGCCGGCGTTGATCGCGTCCATCACCGCGAGCCCGGCGGCGAGCAGGTCGTCCCCCCGGGCGCGGTCGAAGGGCAGGCCGAGCGCGTCGAGTTCGACGAAGGCGTAGAAGTTGCCGCCGTAGGCCAGGTCGTAGGTGAGCGTGCCGAAGCCGGGGACCTCGGTCTTGAGGTCGAGGCCGACGCTGAAGGAGGGCACGTTGGTGAGGGTGACGGCGGTCGCCGCCCCGTCCTCGACCCGGACGTCGACGCTCACCAGCCCGGCCGGGGTGTCGAGCCGGACGGTGGTGACCGGCTCGACGACCGGCACCATGCCGGTCTCGACGAGGACGGTGGCGACCCCGATGGTGCCGTGCCCGCACATGGGGAGCAGGCCCGACACCTCGATGTAGAGGACGCCGTAGTCGGCGTCCGGGCGGGTCGGGGGCTGCAGGATCGCGCCGCTCATCGCGGAGTGCCCGCGCGGCTCGTACATGAGCAGGGTCCGGACGTGGTCCATGTGCTCGATGAAGTGGAGCCGCTTCTCGGCCATGGTGGCGCCGGGGACCACCCCGACTCCCCCGGTGATGACCCGGGTCGGCATGCCCTCGGTGTGCGAGTCCACCGCGTGGTAGACGTGGCGCGTGCGCATGTGCGGTTCCCCCGGATGACTAGTTGAGGCCCTCGGCGAGGGCCTTCTCGGTGGCGGCGCGGACGGCGGCCTCGGTCTCGCCCGTGAGCGGGAAGCGCGGCGGGCGGGTGGCGCCGCCGGGGCGTCCGGCCAGGTCCATGGAGAGCTTGATGGCCTGGACGAACTCGGTCTTGGAGTCCCAGCGCAGCAACGAGTGCAGGGACTTGTAGAGCGGCAGGGCGGTCTCCAGGTCCCCGGCGACGGCGGCCCGGTAGAGCTGGGCGCAGGAGCGCGGCAGGGCGTTGGGGTAGCCGGCGATCCAGCCGACGGCGCCCGCGAGGGCGAGTTCGAGCAGGACGTCGTCGGCGCCGATGAGCAGGTCGAGGCCGGGGGCGAGCTCGGCGATCTCGTAGGCGCGGCGCACGTCGCCGCTGAACTCCTTGACGGCGACGATGGAGCCGTCGGCGTGCAGCCGGGCGAGCAGGTCCGGGGTCAGGTCCACCTTGGTGTCGATCGGGTTGTTGTACGCGACGACGGGCAGCCCGGCGCGGGCGACCTCGGCGTAGTGGGCGCGTACGGCGTCCTCGTCGGCCCGGAAGGCGTTGGGGGGCAGCAGGAGGACGGAGCCGGCGCCGGCCTCGGCGGCCTGGTCGGCCCAGCGGCGGGCCTCGGCGCTGCCGTAGGCGGCGACGCCGGGCATCACGCGGGCGCCGTCGCCCGCCGCCTCGACGGCGGTGCGCACGACGGCCGCCCGCTCCTCGTCGGTGAGGGTCTGGTACTCCCCGAGGGAGCCGTTGGGGACCACGCCGTCACAGCCGTTGGCGATCAGCCAGGCCACGTGTTCGGCGTATGCGTCGTGGTCGACGGTGAGGTCCTCGCGCAGCGGGAGCGCGGTGGCGACCATGATTCCGTGCCAGGGGCGGGTGCGGGGCGCGGGGGTGTGCGCGTGGGTCATGTGAGAGCTCCCTAGTGTGGTGTGTGACATTTTACTAGCGGGTGCGGCACGGCCACAAGGGCCCCGGCGCCCCGATCAGTGCTCGGCGGGCGGAAGTTCGGCGAGGTGGCGCAGCGGAACCGGACAGGACAGCGGCCGCCGGTCGGGCGCGGGCTCCTCACCGGCCAGGGCCGCGACGGCCGGGCCGCACATCCGGCCCTGGCACCAGCCCATGCCGGCCCGGGTGAGGAGTTTGACGCTGCGGGCGTCCCGCGCGCCGAGGTCGCCTGCGGCCTCGCGGATCCGCCCGGCCGGGACCTCCTCGCAGCGGCAGACGACGGCGTCGTCCCGGAGCCAACCGGTCCACCCCTCGCCGGGGCGGTGGGCCGCGGCCATCGCGTCGGCGAAGGCGCGCAGCCGGGCGCGGCTGCGGGTGAGCCGGGCCCCGGGCAGCGCACCCGCGATGGAGTGCGCGGCCAGTTCGCCCTCGGTCATGGCCAGTTGGGCCCCGCCGATGCCGCCGGTCTCGCCCGCCGACCAGATGCCCGGGACGGAGGTCCGCTGCTCGGCGTCGAGGACGAGGGCGACGGTGCCGTCGGGGCCGGTGCGGGTTTCACAGCCGAGGCCGGTGGCGAGTTCCAGCTGGGGCACCAGCCCGTGTCCGACGGCCAGGGCGTCGCAGGGGATCCGGCGGCCGGTGCCGGGCAGCGGTCGCCAGTCGCGGTCGAGCCGCGCCACGGTGACGGCCTCGACCCTCTCGGTGCCGTGCGCCTCGGTGACGGCGTGCCGGGTGAGGAGCCGGACGTGGTGACGGGCCAGCGCCCCGCCGTAGGTGGCGGCCTCGACGAGCTTGCCGGGGTTGCGCAGCAGGGTGGGGACCTGGCCCGCGTACGCGGTGTAGGCGGCGGCCTCCACCACGGCCGGCACGGTGGCTCCGGCGGCGGCGAGCGACCCGGCCACGGCCAGCAGCAGCGGCCCGCTCCCGGCGACGACCACCCGCTTGCCCGGCAGGACCAGCCCGCCCTTGAGCATGGCCTGCGCCCCGCCGGCCCCGACCACTCCCGGCAGGGTCCAACCGGGGAAGGGCAGTTGCCGCTCGTAGGCGCCGGTGGCGATGAGCACGGCCCGGGCCGTGACGGCGGTGGCCCGCTCCTCGGGGGCGTGACCGGCGACGGCGTGCAGGATCCACTCCGCGGCGGGCTCGGCGACGTGCACCTGCCCGGGCTCCGGACGTCCGCGGCGCGCCTCGGCCGCCCCGCCCGGGACGACCGTCCACACGTGGTGGAGCGGCAGGTACGTGATCCGGCCGGCCGACTCGTGGGCGCGCAGGGCGGCTTCGCGGGTCGCGAACTCCGCCCAACCGTGGTGCAGCGCCTCGGGGCGGGCCGCGCCCAGGCCCGGGGCGGGGTGGCGGTAGAACTGCCCGCCGGGGCGGTCGCCCGCGTCGAGGAGCGTGACCCGCAGCCCGAGGCGGGCGGCCGTGACGGCGGCGGCGAGGCCTGCCGGACCGGCCCCGACGATCGCGAGATCAGCGTGGCCCGGACGACCGGCGCGGCCGGCCGGCTCAGACGGCGAGGTCGGCACGGCCCGTTCCTTCCTGGGTGGTGACGCAGTCCCCCGGCCCGGCCGGGACCAGGCAGGCGCGCTGGTTCGGGCGGCCGTTGACGGTGACGAGGCAGTCGTAGCAGCTGCCGATCCCGCAGAACGCACCGCGCGGGGCGCCGCCCTCACGCGTGGTCCGCCAGGCGAGGATGCCCGCGCCCCAGAGCACCGCGGCGATGCTCTGGCCGGGCACGGCGGGCAGTTCCCGGCCGTCGAAGGTGATCGCGTGCGCGGCTGCCGGGCTACCGCCGACCAGCGCGCGGGGGCTGCGCATCAGTGCTGCTCCTCAGGGGTGTCGGTGGCGGCCGGGTCCGCGGCGAAGCGGTCCGGACGGAACGGGTCGGCGGGGAGCGCCGGTTCGGCCCCCGTCAGGGCGGCGGCGATCAGCGCTCCGGTGGCGGGCGCCAGGCCGATGCCCGCGCCCTCGTGGCCGCAGGCGTGCAGCAGCCCGGGGCGCCGCGGGTCCGGGCCGATCGCCGGGAGGTGGTCGGGCAGGTAGGGGCGGAAACCGTGGTAGGTGCGCATCACCCGGACGTCGACCAGGACGGGGAAGAGCGCCGCCGCCTGGGCGGCCAGGCGGCGCAGGGCCTCGGTGGAGAGGGTGCGGTCGAAGCCGACCCGCTCCCGGGTGGCACCGATCAGGACCGGGCCGGACGGGGTGCCCTCGACCACCGCCGAGGACTGCAGGGCGGCGGAACCGCTGGCGACGTCCGCGATGTAGTCGGCCGCGTAGACCTTGTGCCGGACCACCCTCGGCAGGGGTTCGGTCACCAGGACGAAGCCGCGGCGCGGGAGGACGGGCAGGGTGACCCCGGCCAACCGGGCGATGTGGCCGCCCCAGGTGCCGGCCGCGTTCACCACGGCCGGGGCCAGGAGTTCGCGGCGCCGCGTACGCACGCCGCGTACGGCGCCCCGGTCCAGCAGGATCTCCGTCACCTCCTCACCGAGGAACACCTCGGCGGCCGGCGCACCGGGCGCACCCGACTCGCCCGGGGCGCGCGCCGCGGCCAGCAGCCGGGCTGCCGCCTGGGCGGGCTGGACCTGGGCGTCCTGCGGGTAGTGGAAGCCGCCCGCCAGGCCCTGGGCCAGGTGCGGCTCCAGGTCGTGCAGCGCGTCCGCCGCCACTTCGACCGCGTCGACGCCGGCCGCGCGCTGGCCCTCCGCGAAGTGCCGCAGGGCCTTCACGGTCCGCTCGTCGGGGGCAACGACGAGCCCGCCCTTGGGCTCGTACTCGATGTCCCGCGGGAGGACCGCGGCGAGTTCGGTCCACAGCCGGGTGGACAGCAGGGCGAGGTCGAGTTCGGGTCCCGCCTCCTTGTCGGAGACGAGCAGGTTGCCTTCGCCGGCACCGGTGGTGCCGCCCGCCACGGGGCCCCGGTCGACCACGGCCACGGAGAGTCCGGCGCGGGCCGCGTAGTAGGCGCAGGCCGCCCCGACGACGCCGGCGCCGATGATCACGGCGTCCAGGGAGTGTCTCTTGAGCACGACAGTAATATGTCACATTCTTTAGGGCCTGCCCAGATGCCCGGACCGGTCCCGCACCCCCCTCGGATGCGGGACCGGTCCGGTACCCGGCAGGTGGCCGGTCAGCTGCGGAGGGGACCCTCACAGCTGTAACTGGAGGTGCCCGCGACCTTGTTGGTCCAGATCTCCACCGGGCCGAAGGAACAGTTCATGTCGGCGAGGTTGTTCGAGGCCGCGCCCGCCCGGTCGAGGATGAAGTAGTCGACCGTCTCCGACATGTCCTTGAAGTTCTGGTCGTCGTTGCGCCAGTTCTTCAGGTTCGCGGTGATCCGGCCGGTACAGGTGAAGCGCCGCTTGCCCGCGTCGCCGTTCTCCACGCAGTCCGGCGTGTTGTACGTGGCCGTGGCGAAGGACGACTTGACCGAGGCGAGCGCCGCGTCGCGCAGCCGGTCGTTCGGGGTGAAGGAGGTGTTCGGCACGTAGAGCTGGTCGACCTTGGCGATCTGCGCGTCCAGGAAGCGGTCGTAGTCGCGCTGGAGGTAGGTGTCCGCGCCCATGCGGTGGCGCCAGGCGTCGTACGCCGCCACGTCGTCGGCCCGCAGGTGCGCGTACATCTCGCGCAGCAGGGTGGGCTTCTCGGTCCACAGGAACTCGAAGAAGGTGCCCGCGTAGCTGTAGAAGCGGAAGCCGTCGCCGTCGTAGGTGGCGTTCAGCAGCTGCTCGACGCTCATGCGCGGGCCGCCGCCGGCCGTGTCGCTGATGATGCTCTTGACGAGGGACTTGCGGACGGCGATGCCGTTGTCGCGGGTGGCGCCGTCGAAGAACTCGGCCGTGCCCTCGTCCATGGCGGTCGTCCGGTCGCCCTCGTACCAGGGGCCCTGGCCGAAGAAGCCGGGGACGGCGAAGCGGCCGTTGAGGTAGTGCGTGTACTCGTGGCGGAAGAGCTCCTCGAGGGTGAGGGAGGAGTCCTGGGGAACGCGGCGCTGGTAGGTGTAGAAGGTGGCGCCGTTCTCGATGTAGATGCCGCCGTTGTTGGTGCCGTAGCCGGTCAGGATCGGGTGGTAGTTCACGTAGTCGGCGCGGGAGGCGTAGAGCACGATGTTCAGCGTCGAGTTGGGGTCGCCCGCGAGCGGCTGGTCGGTGCCGAGCACGCGGTGGTACTGGGACTTGACCTGCTTGCTCGCGTAGTACAGCTGGTCGACGGTGGCCCGGTCCAGGGCCGTGCGGACCTTGATGGCGCCGTTGTCGTAGGAGTAGGTGTAGGGGAACAGCTGCTTCTCGATGTCCTCCTTGCACACCCCGTACGGCTTGCAGGCCTCGTAGAAGTTGAGCCAGGAGACGACCTTGGCCCACGGCTCGCTGCCGTCGCCGAAGGCGGAGCGGACGGGGCCGAGCATCGCACCGAGGTCGGCCACGACCCGCTCCCGCAGGCCCTCGACCTGGCCGAAGCGGGCGTACTCGCTCAGCGCGTCGCGCACCACCCAGGCGTTGCCCGTGTCCTTGAGGTGCGTGTAGGTGGAGAAGGCCTTGAAGGCGTCGCGGTAGGAGGAGTCGGCGGCCACCGCGGAGTGGAAGGCGGCGTCCTGGTTGCCCGGGTAGACGCCCAGGTAGGTGACGGAGAGGGCGGCGAGCGCGGCGCCGCCCCAGCCGGCGTCGAGGTGGGTGGCCGGGTGGGCCGGGTCCATGGTGGCCAGCACCTTCTTGATGAGGCCGAGCTGGTGCTGGCGCAGGCCGGGCGCGCTGCCGGCGTAGAGGGCCTCGCGCAGGGTGCGGGCGTTGCTGGGGGTCGCGTCGAAGGTGTGGGCGGCGGCGCCGAAGTCGGCGATGGCACGGCGCATGGCGTCGACGGTGGGGGCGTCGGTGACGTCGATCTCGGTGCGCGAGTAGTCGTGGTAGGCGACCGCGTGCAGGTACGTGAACATCTCCTCCAGGTGGGAGGAGTTGCGGCCGTCGTGAGCGGCGGCCAGGCCGGATATCCGGCGGGAGACGGCCTGGACGTGCGCGTCCGACATGACCGGCGTCAGTCGGGCGTCCCAGGTCCAGATGAGCCCGCGCAGACAGCCGTCGGCGAGGACGGCCTGGTCGCCGAGGAAGTCGGCGAACTGCTCGGGGCTGAGGCCGGTGATCCCGTCGAGGGTGCAGGGGACGCCCGCGGCGACGCTCTTCGCGGTGGGGGCCGCCTTGACCGCCTTGCCGCGCTTCTGCAGGTCGTCGACGGGCGCGGCGGCGGCCGTGGCAGCGCCGGGGACCTGCCCGGTGATGTTCTGCCCGCCGGGGGCCGGGGCCGGCGCCGGGGTGTTGTCCTTCTGGTCGGCGAGGCGGTCGACCTCGTCGAACGGGTTCCCCGTGGGGCCGGCGGCGGCGGGGGCGGCCTGTGCGCCGGCAAAGGTGGCCGGGGCCGCGAACTCGGCGGCCTGCGTGGTGGCCTGCCCCGCGGTGGCGAGGAGGGTCACGGCCACGGCGGAGGCGAGAAGGGAAGAGCGCACAGCTCTGTGCTTGAGCACCGAGGACTCCTGAGGGAGAGGCGAGGTGGGGGGTGGTGCGTGAACTGCCCTGCGTCACACGGCGTTTGACGGGGATTAACGTGCCGCGATGTGAGCTGTAACATAGTAATGTGAAATTGCACTGACAAGACCTGTGCGCCCACCAGTTCGCATCTTTCTTGAGGGAGTCCTCGTGACCGACGCGTCCGCCCGCCTCAACACGGGCAGTCACGACCGCCCGGTGTCCCCGGAGTTGTCCCGGTTCATGGCGGGCAACTGGGCCGCGACCCCGCTGCCCGACTCCGCCCGCGCCCCCGGCCACGCCGTCACCCCGGCCCGCCGGGCGCGGCTCTCGGCCCGCTTCCCGGGCGAGCGGCTGATCGTCCCGGCCGGGGAGCTGAAGGTCCGCTCCAACGACTGCGACCACCGCTTCCGCCCGCACAGCGCGTACGCCTGGCTGACCGGCCTCACCGGCGAGGACCAGGCGGGCCACGTCCTGGTCATGGAGCCGTCGGGCCCGCACGCCCACGAGGCCGTGCTGTACCTGCGTCCGCGCTCACCGCGGGCGGACGGGGACGGGGAGTTCTACCGGGACCGCCGGTACGGGGAGTTCTGGGTGGGCCGCCGGCCGGACCTCGCGGAGGCCGAGCGCCTCACCGGCATCCGCTGCGCGCACCTGGACGGACTCGGCTCACCGGCCGGCCGCAATGCGGCCTCCGATTCCGAACTCGCCGCCGCGCTGTCGGAGTTGCGACTGGTGAAGGATGCGTGGGAGGTCGAGCAGCTCCAGCTGGCCGTCGACCACACGACGGCTGGCTTCGAGGACGTCGTACGGGCCCTGCCGCGCGCGCTGGCGCATCCCCGCGGGGAGCGGTGGATCGAGGGGGTCTTCGGCCTGCGCGCCCGGGCGGAGGGCAACGGCACCGGGTACGAGACGATCGCGGCGTCCGGCGCCCACGCCTGCACCCTGCACTGGATCCGCAACGACGGCCGGCTGAACGGGACGGAACTGCTGCTCCTGGACGCGGGCGTGGAGACGGACACCCTCTACACCGCGGACATCACCCGCACCCTCCCGCTGTCGGGCCGCTTCTCCCCCGTCCAGCGGCAGGTGTACGAACTGGTCCTGGCCGCCCAGGAGGCGGGCATCGCGGCACTGCGCCCGGGGGCGAGCTTCGGGGACTTCCACCGGGCCGGGATGCGGGTGATCGCGGAGGGCCTGGCCGAGTGGGGCGTCCTGAAGGACGCGGAGGGCGACCTGCACCGGCGGTACACGCTGTGCAGCAGCGGCCACATGCTGGGGCTCGACGTGCACGACTGCGCGAAGGCCCGGGCGGAGACCTACCTGGACGGCGTCCTGGAGGAGGGGCAGGTCCTGACGGTGGAGCCGGGCCTCTACCTCCAGCCCGACGACGAAACCCTCCCGGCGGAGCTGCGGGGCATCGGCGTCCGCATCGAGGACGACCTGGTGATCACGGCGAACGGCGCCCGCCTGATGTCGGGTGCGCTGCCGCGCACGGTGACCGGCATCGAGGAATGGATGGGCCGGCTCCTGGAGACCCCCTAGACGCCGTGCGGGATGGCGAGCCGGGCGGTCAGCTCCTCGACGAAGGCCTCCACGTGGGGCGGGCGCGGTCCGGTGCGGGTGGCGCAGAACCAGGTACGGGTCAGCGGCCGCGCGCCGATGCCGACGAGGGCGAGGCCGTGCGAGGCCGCGTAGGGGGCGGCCACCCAGTTGGGCAGCACGGTCACGCCCTGGCCGCCGGCCACCATCTCGATCACCAGGTCGGTCACCACCGGCATGGTGGTGATCCGGGCCGGCCGGGCCCCGACGGGGATCGGCAGCGGCATCGACGGGATCCGCTTCTGGTCGTAGAAGTCGTAGAGGACGAGGTCGGCGCCGTCGAAGTCACGGGCGGTCAGGTGCGCGCGCGAGGCCCACGGGTGGCCCGCGGGCACCACCGCCACCATCTCGTCCTCGAACAGCCTGGTCAGCGACACCCGGTCCATCTGCAGGTCCGGCTTGGTGACCAGCGCGACGTCGACGAGGTCGGCGATCAGGGCCGGGATCGGCGCGTCGTCGGCAACCGTCTCGATGCGCACGTCGATGTCCGGTGCGCGCTCGCGGAAGGCGCGGAGCACCGGCGGCAGCCACGGGAAGGTCGTACTGCACTGCGCGGTGAAGCGGACCCGCCGGTCGCGCCCGTCACGGATCTCGCGCAGGTCCCGGGCCGCCGAGTCCAGTTCGCCGAGGACGTGGCGGGCCGCGACCAGCAGTCGGCGGCCCGCGGCGTTGGGGACCAGGCGGCGGCCCTTGCGGTCGAAGAGGGCCATGCCCAGACGGGCCTCCAGCCGGGTGAGCCGCTGGCTGAGGGCGGGCTGGCTCACGTAGAGCCGCTCGGCGGCCGCGGTCAGCGAGCCGGCCTCGGCGGTGGCGGCCAGGAGCTCCAGGTCACGCAGATCCACATCCATAACCGGGGATTATCACACGCTCCAATCTTCGTCGTGGTGTTATGGGTTGGGCGCTCCTAGGTTCGTGGTGTCAACCGGTCGGGACCCCGACGGACGACACCGACGAAAGGCACAGCGCCATGACCGCCACGCACACGGACATCAACGACACCACCACCACCGCTCTGGTCACCGGCTCCTCCAGCGGCATCGGGCTGGACATCGCCCGCGCCTTCCTCGCGAGCGGCGCGAACGTCGTCCTCAACGGCCGGGACGCCGACCGCCTCGCCAAGGCCGCGGCCACCCTCGGTCACCCCGGGCGGATCGCGTGGGTCGCGGGCGCCATCGCCGAGCCGACGACGGGCGAGGCCCTCGTCCGTACCGCCCTGGACCGGTTCGGCCGCATCGACGTCCTGGTCAACAATGCGGGCACCTTCGCCCCCAAGCCCTTCACCGAGGTCACCGAGGAAGAACTCGACGGCTTCCTGACCGGCAACCTCAAGGGCACCTACCTCACCACCCAGGCCGTCGTACGGGCGCTGCGCGCGCAGGGCCGGGGCGGCAGCATCGTCAACATCGGCACCGTCCTGGTGGACCACGCGCTGGCTGGCTTCCCGTCCTCCGCGCCCGTGGTCAGCAAGGCGGGGGTGCACGCGCTGACGACCAGCCTGGCCGCCGAACTCGCCGCCGACGGCATCCGCGTGAACCTCGTGTCCCCCGGCATCATCCGCACCCCGCTGCACGCGGGATCCGACGTGGACTCCTTCGGCGGGCTCGCCCTGCTGAACCGGGTCGGCGAGGTCGCGGAGATCTCCGAGGCGGTGCTCTACCTCGCGGGCGCCACCTTCGTCACCGGTCACGCCCTGCGCGTGGACGGCGGCCACGTCACCGGTCGCGCCTGATCCCGGACCCACCCACCCGCACCGGAAGGACATCCGTCACCATGCCGTACGTCAACGTCAGGATCACCCGTGAAGGCGCCACCGCCGCCCAGAAGGCCGAGATCATCGCCGGTGTGACCGACCTGCTGGTCCAGGTGCTCGGCAAGGACCCGGCCACCACCTTCGTCCTCATCGACGAGGTGGAGTTGGAGGACTGGGGCGTGGGCGGCGTCCGGACGGACGAGTACCGCCGTATCCGCGCTCGGAACTAGGCCGTCCCCGGGCGGGGTCCGGAGCGGGGACACGGTGGGGTGTCCCCGCAGGACCAGTGCGCGACCCGGCCGGCACGACCGGGCCGCCCGGCCGTTACGCGAGGACCGCGACCCCGTCGAGTTCCACCAGGGCCCGGTCGTCCCAGAGGCGGACCACGCCGATGACGGCCATCGCCGGATAGTCGCGGCCCGCCGACCGCCGCCAGATGCGGCCCAGTTCGGCCGCGTGGGCCCGGTACGCCGCCACGTCCACCGCGTACACGGTCACCCGGGCCAGGTCCGCCGGGGTGCCGCCCGCCGCGGCGAGGGCCGCCAGGAGGTTGGCGAGGGCGACCTCGAACTGCTCGGGGAGGCTTTCGCCCACCACCTTGCCCGCGCCGTCCAGGGCGGTCTGGCCCGCCAGGAACACCAGCCGGGTGCCGGTCGCCGCTACCGCGTGCGAGAACCCCGTCGCGGGCGAGAGCTCCGCCGGATTGATCCGCTCCAGGCTCATCGCGCCGCCACCGCCCCGTACAGCTCCTTCGCGATGATCGTGCGCTGCACCTCGCTCGCCCCCTCGTAGATCCGCGGCGCCCGCACCTCCCGATAGAGGTGCTCGAGCAGGTGGCCGCGCTGGAGGGCGACCGCGCCGTGCAGTTGGACCGCGTGGTCGACCACGTACTGGGCCGTCTCCGTGGCCAGCAGTTTCGCCATCGCCGCCCGGCGCGGGACGTCCCCGGCCCCCCGGTCGTAGGCTCCGGCCGCCGCGTACACCAGCAGTCGGGCCGCCTCCGTGCGGGTGGCCATCTCGGCCACCCGGTGCGCCACAGCCTGGAGATCGCTCAGCGTTCCGCCGAACGCGGTCCGGTCCGCCGTGTACGCGAGCGTCGCGTCCAGCGCGGCCCGGGCCATGCCCACCGCGAAGGCGCCGACGCTCGGCCGGAAGAGGTTCAGGGTGTCCATCGCGACGCGGAAGCCCCGCCCGGGTTCGCCGATCAGGTCCCGCGGGCCGACCGGTACCCCGTCGAAGGCGAGGGAGCCGATGGGGTGCGGGGAGAGCATGTCCAGGGGTGCGCCGGAGAGTCCGGGGCGGTCGGCCGGGACCAGGAAGGCCGAGACCCCCTTCGCCCCCGGCCCCTCCCCCGTTCGGGCGAACACGGTGTAGAAATCCGCCTCGGGAGCGTTGGAGATCCAGCACTTCTCACCGCTGAGCCGCCAGCCACCCCCGGCGGCCGCCGCATCGGCGGTCGCGGCCAGCGCCAGCGCCGCCGCGTCCGAGCCCGCCCCCGGCTCGCTCAGCGCGAAGGCCGCGACCGCGCGCCCGGCGCGCACCTGCGGCAGCCAGCGCTCCCGCTGCTCCTCGCTCCCGGCCCGCAGGACCGGGTACGCCCCGAGCCCCTGCAGGGCCAGCGCCGTCTCGGCCTCCGTGCAACCGTAGGCGAGGGATTCCCGCAGCAGGCACAGTTCCAGCGCGCCCGAGGCGAACACCCGCTCCAGCAGGCCCAGCTCCCCCAGCGCCGCCAGCAACGGCCGGTTGACCCGCCCCGGTTCCCCCTTCTCGGCCAGTGGCCGCAGCCGCTGCACCGCCAGTGCGCGCAACTGCCCGCACCACTCCTCCTGGTCCACTCCGAGCGCGAATCCGGTCATCCGAATGTCCCCGCATCTATCGCGTCCTGTTGACTGCCGTCACCATCACGATACGCTCCTGGAAGGACCTCCGGCCGTGGCCGGGGGAACTACCGCACGGCCGGCTCCACCCCACCCCGGACCGCTGCAAGGGGGGCGACCCGCCTTGGACCTCAAGCCTTCCGCTCACACCGACACCTTCGCCCGCGACCACCTGCCACCCGCGGACACCTGGCCGGAGCTCCTCTTCGATCTGCCCGAGCTGGCCTATCCGGACCGCCTGAACTGCGGGGCCGAGCTGCTCGACGCCACCATCGCCCGGTTCGGTCCGGCCGGCGCCGACCGCCCGGCCTTCCGCAGCGCCGCGGGCGAGGTGTGGACGTACGGGGACCTGCGCGAGCGCGTGGACCGCCTGGCCCACGCGCTCACCGTCGACCTCGGCGTGGTCCCCGGCAACCGGGTGCTCCTGCGCGGGCCCACCGGCCCCTGGCTCGCCGCCTGCTGGCTCGCGGTGATGAAGGCGGGCGCGGTGGCCGTCACCGTACTGCCCCAGCAGCGCGCCCAGGAGCTGGCCACCGTGTGCGCGATGGCCCGGGTGGGGCACGCCCTGTGCCACGCGGACGTGCTGGACGACCTGGTCAAGGCCGAGGTGCCGGGGCTGCGGATCACCGTGTACGGAGGCGCGGACCCGGGGGACCTGCTCCGGCTGGCCGAGGGGCATCCCGATCCTTTCCCGGCCGCCCCGACCTCCGCGGACGACGTCGCCCTGATCGCCTTCACCTCCGGGACCACCGGGCGGCCCAAGGGCTGCATGCACTTCCACCGCGACCTGCTCGCCGTCGCCGACACCTTCTCCCGCAGCGTGCTGCGGCCCCGCCCGGACGACGTCTTCGCGGGCAGCCCGCCGCTCGGCTTCACCTTCGGCCTCGGCGGACTGGTCGTCTTCCCGCTGCGCGCCGGTGCCTCGGCGCTGCTGCTGGAGGAGGCGGTGCCGCGCCGGCTGCTGCCCGCCCTCGCGGAGCACCGGGTGACGGTGCTGTTCACCGCGCCCACCGCCTACCGGACGATGCTGGACGCGCTGGGCCCGTACGACGTGGGCATGTACGACCTGTCGGCGCTGCGCCGCTGCGTCTCGGCCGGGGAGAACCTGCCCGCCGCCACCTGGCAGGCCTGGTACGAGCGCACCGGCCTGCGCATCATCAACGGCATCGGGGCGACCGAGCTGCTGCACATCTTCATCTCCGCCGCCGACGAGGACATCCGGCCCGGTACGACGGGCCGGGTGGTCCCGGGCTGGGAGGCCCGGGTGGTGGACCGGGCCGGCCGCCCGGTCCCCGACAACGAGCCGGGACTGCTGGCCGTGCGCGGCCCGGTGGGCTGCCGCTACCTGGCCGATCCCCGGCAGGGGGAGTACGTACAGGGCGGGTGGAACCTGACCGGCGACACCTACGTCCGCGATGCGGAGGGCTACTTCCGCTACGTCGCCCGGGCGGACGACATGATCGTCTCGGCGGGCTACAACATCGCGGGCCCCGAGGTGGAGGAAGCCCTGCTGCGCCACCCGGACGTGGTGGAGGCGGCGGTGGTGGGCCTCCCGGACGAGCGGCGCGGGCAGATCGTGGTGGCGTACACCGTGGCGCGCGACGGCGCGGTGCTGACGGAAGAGGTCCTGCGCACCTTCATGCGGGCGGAACTGGCCCCGCACAAGTGTCCGCGTTCCTTCGTCTTCCTCCCCGCCCTCCCCCGTACCGCCACGGGCAAACTGCAGCGCTTCCGGCTGCGCGATCCCGGCGCCCGGCCCGATCGGCCCGACAGGACCTAGAGTGAACCCGTGGTCGAGCAGCACACTCCGCGATCCCTGATCGTCACGTTCTACGGAGCCTACGGGCGGGCCTTCGAGGGCCCGGTCCCGGTGGCCGCGTTGATCCGCCTGCTGGGCGCGGCCGGCGTGGACGCCCCGTCGGTCCGCTCGTCGGTGTCCCGGCTGAAGCGGCGCGGCTTCCTGCTCCCCGAGCGCGCGGCGGACGGCTCGGCGGCGTACGGGCTCTCCGAGGAGGCCCGGCAGCTGCTGGACGACGGCGACCGCCGGATCTACGGCAGCCAGCAGCTGACGGACGAGTGGCTGGTGGCGGTGTTCTCGGTCCCGGAGCAGGAGCGGAGCAAGCGGCACCTGCTGCGCTCGCGGCTGGCCCGGCTCGGCTTCGGCGCGGTGGCGCCGGGCGTGTGGATCGCCCCGGCCCGGCTGTCCGAGGAAACCGCGCACACCCTGGAGCGGCTGCACCTGACCCCGTACGTGGAGCTCTTCCGCGGCGCCCACCTCGGTTTCGCCCCGACCGCCGAGGCGGTGGCCCGCTGGTGGGACCTGACGGCCCTGGCCAAGCAGCACGAGCAATTCCTCGACCTGCACGAACCCGTCCTGCGGGCGCTCCGGTCGGGCCCGGAGCCGACCCCGGAAGGGGCCTACCGGGACTACCTCCGCGCGCTGGACACCTGGCGCCGGCTGCCGTACGCCGACCCGGGCCTGCCGCGGGAACTGCTCCCGGCGGACTGGCCGGGCGACCGGGCGGCGGCCGTCTTCGCCGAGCTGCACGAGCGGCTGCGCGACATCGGGGCCGGGTTCGCGCAACCGTAGGCGCCGGAGACCGCGTCACGAGGTGGTGTGACGCATCCCGATCTTCCTCCCGCGAGGCCGCCCGGACGGCGGGCCACGGCTCTCCTACCGGTGACGGCGGCGCTGGTCGGAGCCGTGGCCGGGTGGGCCGCCGTCGCACTCGCCTCCCACGCCCGTGCGTACTGCGACGCGGGCTGGGAAGCGGGCGGTCGGTTCGAGATGACCTTCCTGCTGGTGCTGATGGTGCCGGGGTGCGCCGTGCTCGCGCTGCTGATCGCCTTCCTCTCGCGACGGCTGCCCCGGTGGTCGCGGCCCGTGCCGGTCCTGCTCGTGCTCGCAACGGTGGTGCTCGTCTTCTTCGCCTCGACGGGGACGCTGGACGGCTACCCCGGGAACCCGGAGCGGTGCGGGCCGGACAACGTGCCGCCGTGGTGGCCGGGGTGGCTGCCCGCGTGAGAAATCCGGGTGCGGGCGGGCCGCACGCCGCGCCACGATGGGTCATGCCCTGGACATTCAGCACGGACCTGACGGCCTATCTGGTCGCGGCGGGCCCGGCCGCGGCCGCACGGCCCGTCGCCAACACCCTTCTCCTGACCGTGGCCGATGCGCTGCAGCGGCGCGGGCCCCGAGCCTACGGCGACGGCACCCCCTTCTTCGGCTGGTGGACGGGGGCCGACGGCGCCGTCGCCGGCGGCCTGCTGTGCACCCCGCCGTTCCCGGCCGTGCTCGGCGTGCTGCCCGGGGAGGCGGTCCGGGCGCTCGGGGCCGCGCTCGCCGACGAGCCACTGCTCGCCGGGGCGCCCGGGTTCAACGCCCGCCGCCCGGACGCGCAGGCGTTGGCCGAGGCCTGGGGACGGCCCAGCCGGATCGCCGAGGAGGTGCGCCTGTACCGGCTGGCCGGCCTGGTCGACCCGGATCCCGCTCCGGCCGGGCGGGCCCGGCCCGCCACCGGGGCGGACCTCCCGCTGCTGTTGGAGTGGATCACGGCCTTCAAGGCGGAGGCCGGCGTTCCGGGCAGCGCCTCCGAGGCCGTGCTGCGCGACCGGATCTCCTACGGCGGGCTCCGGCTGTGGGAACACGCCGGGACTCCCGTCTCGCTGGCCGGCTTCTCCCGTCCGATCGGCTCGGCCTCGCGCGTCGGCCCGGTCTACACCCCGCCCGAGCACCGCGGCCGCGGCTACGCCGCCGGGATCACGCACGCCGTGAGCGAAGCGGCGTACGCGGCCGGCGCCACGGAGGTCCTCCTCTTCGCGGACCTGGCCAACCCCACCAGCAACGGCGTCTACCTGCGCCTGGGTTACGCCCCGGTCGAGGACCGCGCCGAGATCGTCGCGGCGTGACGGGCCGGACCGCGGCGGGGTCCGTACCGGCATGCGGGCCGGGCCTTGACCTCAAGCGCCCTTGAGGTCCGAGAATGATCCACATGACGACCGAAAGCACGGACCGGACCGCTGACATCGAGGCCATTCACCAGGTGGTGGCCGCCGTCGAGGCCTCCCAGCAGGCCAAGGACCCCGACGCCTTCCTCTCCCTCTTCCACCCCGACGCCCTGTGGACCACCGGCGGCGGCAAGGTCCTCATCGGCCTCGACGCCATATCCGAGTTCACCCGGGCGGTCCTGCCCGGCGCGAGCTGGGACGGCCGGGTCAGCTACACCGTCACCCACCTCCAGTTCCTCCGCCCGGACGTGGCCGCGGTCAAGGTCCGCCAGCTCTACCACTCGGCCGACGGCCCCGGGGACGAGGGCGTCCCGACGTACGTGATGACCAAGGACGACGACGGCCACTGGCTCCTGACCGTCTGCCAGAACACCCAGGTACCCAAGGCGCAGGCCGCCTGACCGGACGCCGGCTCCCCTGTGGGCCCGCCCCCGTATTCGGGTGAACCCTCGGCCCGGCCGGCGGGCGGGGACGCCGTACCGGCGTGGCGTGGTCCCCGTCGCGGAACGCAAGGCGGGACAGACCCCCACAGAGAGGCACGCGTCCCTCATGCGCCGTCGGTTCCTGCTCGCCGCCACCGCCGCGGCGACCGCCTTCACCGCCACCCTGTCGCTCGCCCTGACCGCACCCGCCGCCTCCGCCGGAACGGGCGGGGGCGGCGACGAGCACGAGCCCTGGGTGGTGCGCTCCGCCGCACAGCGCACGGACGCCAAGGCGTTCCGCTCCCTGTGCGGCGAGCAGACGGGACGGTGACTGGGGCGGGCACGACCCGAAGAACCCGGAGAACACCATCTCCGTGTCCGCCATCGGGGCCTGCACCGAAGGACCGGTCACCCTCTCCGGCGTCATCACGATCGGCTTCCGCCAGTACGCGTACCAGCCGCTCGCCGAGCGCCCGGGCTGGTACGAGCTACAGGAGATCGACTCCCTCGCACTGCCGCCCAGCGGGATCGGTGTCGACACGGTCAACGGCCAGATCCTGGGCGACGCCCAGAACAACAACGCCGCCGTCGCGCTGCAGAACGCGGACACCCTGGCCGGTTACCGCGCCTCCCTCGTGACCAACCGCCGCTCCCCCACCCTGTCGCACGACCCCGTGGGCGCGGGCACGGTCCGGGTCAGCGAGTACGGTCCGTACGACCCCGGCACGCAGGTCACCGTCACCGCCGTCCCCAACCCCGGCTTCCAGTTCGACGCCTGGGCCGTCGACGGCATCGAGCTGGAGGGGAACAACCCGAACTACCAGCTCACCATGAACGCGAACCGGACCATCAACGCCCTGTTCGTCCCGATCCCGCAGCCGTAGGCACCCGCCACGCACCACTCGGCTCCCGTACGGGCCGCGGCCTAGCCGCGGCCCGTCGGCGGTGTACGGCTGCCCGCGCGGTAGGGGGCCGGCCAGGGCGCGCCGGGGCCTTCGTAGGACTGCTCGGCGGCCGCGTGCAGGGTCCAGTGGGGGTCGTAGAGGTGGGGGCGGCCCAGCGCGCAGAGGTCGGCGCGGCCGGCCAGCAGCAGGGAGTTCACGTCGTCCCAGGAGGAGATGGCTCCGACGGCGATGACGGGGACGCCGAGCGCGCCCCGGATCCGGTCGGCGTACGGGGTCTGGTACGAGCGCCCGTACTCGGGGGCCTCGTCCGCGACGACCTGGCCCGTCGACACGTCGATGGCGTCCGCACCGCGGGCGGCGAAGGCGGCCGCGATCCGTACCGCTTCCTCGGGGGAGGTGCCCCCGGGTGCCCAGTCGGTGGCCGAGAGCCGGACCGTCATCGGGCGGTCCCCGGGCCACACTTCCCGCACCGCGTCGAAGACCTCCAGCGGGAAGCGCAGCCGGTTCTCCAGGCAGCCGCCGTACTCGTCGTCACGGTGGTTGGTCAGGGGGGACAGGAAGCCGGAGAGCAGGTAGCCGTGGGCGCAGTGCAGTTCCAGCAGGTCGAATCCCGCGTCGGCGGCGCGGACGGCGGCGGCCGCGAAATCGGAGCGCAGCGCCTCCAGGTCCGCGCGTGCGAGGGCGCGGGGCAGCGCCGAGACGCCCGGCTGGTAGGGCAGCGCGGAGGCGGCCACCAGCGGCCAGTTGCCCTCGGGCAGGGGGTCGTCCATGCCCTCCCACATCACCCGGGTCGAGCCCTTGCGGCCGGCGTGCCCGAGCTGGACGCCGAGGGCGGTACCGGGTGACGAGGTGTGGACGAAGTCGGCGATCCGCTTCCAGGCGGCGGTCTGTTCCCGGGTGTAGAGGCCGGTGCAGCCGGGGGTGATGCGGCCCTCGGCGGACACGCAGACCATCTCCGTCATCACCAGTCCGGCCCCGCCGAGGGCGCGCCCGCCCAGGTGTACGAGGTGGAAGTCGCCCGGCACCCCGTCTTCGGCCGAGTACATGTCCATCGGTGAGACGACGACCCGGTTGCGCAGGGTCAGCCCCCGCAGGGCGAAGGGCGTGAACATCGCGGGAGTGCCGTCCGGGCAGCCGAAGTCCCGTTCCACCGCCCGCGTGAACCGTGCGTCGCGCATCCGCAGGTTGTCGTGCGTGACCCGGCGGCTGCGGGTGAGGAGGTTGAAGGCGAACTGCCGGGCGGGCTGGTCGACGTATCCGGCGATCTCCTCGAACCACTGCCGGCTCGCGGCCGCCGCCCGCTGGGTGCTGGCGACCGCCGGTCGGCGGGCCGCCTCGTAGGCGGCGAGGGCGGCCGGGACGTCGTCCGGCGCGGTGCCCACGGCCTCGGCGAGCGCGAGCGCGTCCTCCACCGCCAGCTTGGTCCCCGACCCGATGGAGAAGTGGGCGGTGTGCGCCGCGTCGCCGAGCAGCACCGTATTGCCGTGCGACCAGCGCGCGTTGACGACGGTACGGAACTGCGTCCACGCGGAGCGGTTACCGTGCAACGGGCGGCCGCGCAGGGCCTCGCTGAAGATCTTGGCGCACCGGGCCGCCGACTCGTCCTCGTCGCACAGGTCGAAGCCGGCCGCCCGCCACACCTCGTCGCGCATCTCCACGATCACCGTGGAGGCATCGGCCGAGTAGGGGTAGGCGTGCAGCTGCATGACCCCGTGCTCGGTCTCCGCGATCTCGAAGCGGAAGGCGTCGAAGGCGAAGTCGGCGGCGAGCCAGATGTAGCGGCAGCGTCCGCCGGTCAACGTCGGCCCGTAGTGCACGGCGCCGGCCTCCCGGATCGCGCTGTGCACGCCGTCGGCCGCGACCACCAGGTCGTACGAGGCGGCGAGCTCGGCCGCCGCCGGGGCCTCGGAGCGGAAGCGCAGGCGTACGCCGAGGCCCGCGCAGCGCTCGTGCAGGATCTCCAGCAGCCGACGCCGCCCGATGGCCGCGAAGCCGTGGCCGCCGGAGGTCAGCAGTCGGCCGCGGTGCACGATGTCCACGTCGTCCCAGCGCACGAACTCCGCGCTCAGGGCCGTGTGGACGACGGTGTCGGCCCGCTCGATGCCGCCGAGGGTCTCGTCGGAGAGCACTACGCCGAAGCCGAAGGTGTCGTCCGGGGCGTTGCGCTCCCAGACCTCCACCGTGTGGCCCTGGCGGGCCAGCAGCGCGGCGGCGTACAGCCCTCCCGGTCCCCCGCCGACGACGGCGACCCGCATGGCACCAGGAGTCATGTGGCCTACCTGCCCTTCCACTCCGGCGGCCGCTTCCCGGTGAAGGCCGCGTGGAACTCCGCGTAGTCCTGGCCGTGCATCAGCAGGGCCTGCGTGTTGGCGTCCAGCTCCACGGACGCGGCCAGCGGCATGTCGAGCTCGGCGGTGAGCAGCGCCTTGGTCTGCGCGTGGGCGAGGGCGGGGCCCGCGGCCAGGCGCGCGGCGAGTTCGGCGGCCCGTACGTGGGCCTTGCCCTCCTCGGTGAGCTCGCTGAGCAGGCCGATCCGCTCGGCCTCGGCCGCGTGGACGGGCTCTCCGAGCATCAGCAGGCGGGTGGCGTGGCCGAGTCCGACGACCCGGGGCAGCAGGTACGCCGCGCCCATGTCGCCGCCGGAGAGACCGACGCGGGTGAAGAGGAAGGCGAAGCGGGCGGTGGGGTCGGCGATCCGGAAGTCGGCGGCGAGCGCCAGGACGGCGCCGGCGCCGGCGGCGACCCCGTGTACGGCGGCGATCACCGGGAAGGGGCATTCGCGCAGGGCGCGCACCACCTGGCCGGTCATCCGGTTGAAGTCGAGGAGCTGGGCGGTGTCCATCGCGAGGGTGGCACCGATGATCTCGTCGACGTCCCCGCCGGAGCAGAAGCCGCGCCCCTCGCCGCCGAGCACGAGGGCGCGTACGGAGCGCTCACGGGACAGTTCGCCGAGCAGATCGCGCAGGTCGGCGTAGGCGCCGAAGGTGAGCGCGTTCAGCTTCTCGGGGCGGTCGAAGGTGACGGTGGCGACGCCGTCCTGCCGGGTGACCCGGAGGTGGTGCCACCGTTCGGTCGCTGGTGTGGAACCGGTGAAGGGGCTCACACCACCGACGGTATCACCCGATCGTGACTGCCGTCACAGAAGCACGACACATTGGCTCCGTCGGCGACCCCGTGCGGTCCCGCCGGGGTGCCCTGCGGAATGAGAATTCGACTTCGTATCGTTGAAACCGGGAGTTCACCACGCTCCGACGACCCCGGCCCTGACCCCGACCCCGACCCCGACCCCACGTGACCCAGCCCCCGGAACGGATGGTCCCTCCTTGCCCGACACCTCCGCCTGGCGGATCGCCCTGCCCCACACGGCGGCTGCCGTACCCATGGCCCGCGCCCTCGTCCGCACCGCGCTGGCCGACGCCGACGCGCCCGCCGACCGGGACACCGCGGAGCTCCTGACGGCGGAACTGGTCGCCAACGCCGTGGAGCACACCAGCTCCGGCGCCCCGATCGAGCTGGTCGTGGAACTGCTCGCGAACGGCTGTCAGGTCGAGGTCCACGACGGCGATCCGTGCCCGCCCGGCGACCTGTCGACCCGCCCGGAGGCCGGCCGGCCCGACCCCTGGCAGGAGCACGGCCGCGGCCTGCTGCTGATCCGGAGCTTGAGTTCGGACTGCGGCCACCGCCCCACCCCGCACGGCAAGGCCGTGTGGTTCACCCTGCCCGCGCAGCGCACCGGCCCCGCCCGCGCATGACGCGGCGTATGACTATGCGTCACCCCGGCCGGACCGGCCGGGTCGACCGAGGGTGGCGACGAGCACGGCCTTGATGGTGTGCAGCCGGTTCTCGGCCTCGTCGAAGACGATCGAGTGCTCCGACTCGAACACCTCGTCCGTCACCTCCAGGGAGTCGAGCCCGTGCCGCTCGTGGATCTCCCGGGCCACCTTGGTGCCGAGGTCGTGGAAGGCCGGCAGGCAGTGCATGAACTTCACGTCCGGGTTCCCGGTGGCGCGCAGCACGTCCATGGTCACCGCGTACGGGGACAGGACCGCGATCCGCTCGTCCCAGACCTCCTTGGGCTCCCCCATGGACACCCAGATGTCGGTCACGACGAAGTCCGCCCCGGCGACCCCCTCGGCGACCTCCTCGGTCAGGGTGAGCCGGGCCCCGCTCTCCGCCGCGAGCTCCCGCGCCGCGGCCACCACCGACTCGGCCGGCCAGTAGGACCGGGGCGCGACGATCCGCACGTCCATGCCCAGCAGCGCACCGGTCACGAGGTAGGAGTTGCCCATGTTGAAGCGGGCGTCGCCGAGGTAGGCGAAGGCGATCCGGTCCAGCGGCTTGGTGGTGTGCTCGGTCATGGTGAGCAGGTCGGCCAGCATCTGGGTCGGGTGCCAGTCGTCGGTGAGGCCGTTGAAGACGGGGACGCCCGAGTGGGCGGCGAGCTCCTCGACGGCCTGCTGGCTGTCACCCCGGTACTCGATCCCGTCGAACATCCGGCCCAGCACCCGGGCGGTGTCCTTGACCGACTCCTTGTGGCCCATCTGGGAGCCGGCGGGGTCGAGGTAGGTGGTGTGCGCACCCTGGTCCGCGGCGGCGACCTCGAAGGCGCAACGGGTCCGGGTGGAGGTCTTCTCGAAGATCAGCGCGATGTTCCGGCCCTCGAGCAGGCGCTGCTCGACCCCGGCCTTCTTGGCCGCCTTCAGGTCGGCGGCGAGCTCGATCAGGCCGCGGAACTCGGCGGCCGTGAAATCCAGCTCCTTGAGAAAACTGCGGCCGGCGAGGTCGGTGGCCATGGGGTCGCTCCAGCGTCACGGTGACAGGGGATGTTGGAAGTCTATACGATCCTCTGTATTGATATACAGACCGGGCCCGGGGTCTTCCCCCGGACCCGGGACCCCTCCCCCGGCCCGGCCCGCCTCAGACCGCGTCCCGCTCGACGGGACAGCTCATGCAGCGCGGCCCGCCCCGGCCCCGGCCCAGCTCGCTGCCCGGGATCTCGATCACCTCGATGCCCATCTTGCGCAGGTGCGTATTGGTCGTCACGTTCCGCTCGTAGGCGACCACGACCCCCGGCTCCACGGCAAGCACGTTGCACCCGTCGTCCCACTGCTCGCGCTCGGCCGAGTGCACGTCCTGCGTCGCGGTCAGCACGCGGATCGAGTCCAGGCCGAGCGCCCCCGCGATCGCCCGGTGCATGTGGTCCTCCGGGTGGTCGGTCACCTTGAGCTCGTGCGGCCCGCCGCCCGGCTCGATCGTGTACGAGGGGAGCATCCCGAGCCCGGCGTACTGAGTAAACGTATCTCCGTCGACCATCGTCATCACCGTGTCCAGGTGCATGAAGGCCCGCGACTTGGGCATGTCGAGCGCCACGATGGACGTCGCCGAACCGGCCGCGAACAGGCCGCGTGCCAGCATCTCCACCGCCTGCGGGGTGGTCCGCTCGCTCATCCCGATCAGCACCGCCCCGTTGCCGATGACCAGGACGTCCCCGCCCTCGATCGTCGAGGGGTAGTCCGACTGCCCTTGCGACCAGTAGTGGAAGGCGCCGGAGGTGGTGAAGAGCGGATGGTGCTTGTAGATCGCCTCGAAGTGGACCGTCTCGCGCTGCCGGGCGGGCCAGCGCATCGCGTTGATGGACACCCCGTCGTAGATCCAGGCGGAGGTGTCCCGGGTGAAGAGGTGGTTGGGCAGCGGGCCCAGCAGGAAACCGTCCAGGTCCAGGGCGTGGAAGCGCACCGACACCGGCTCGGCGTGCCGCTCCAGGAACTCCCGCTTGGTCATCCCGCCGACAAGGGCCTCCGCCAGCTCGGCCGAGGTCAGCCCGTCGAAGGCCGACCGCAGGTGGTCGGTGGCGAGCGGCCCGTACTCCTTCTCGTCGAAGACCCGGTCCAGTACGAGGTGCCTGGCCTCCGGGATGTCGAGGGCCTCGCACAGGAGGTCACCGAAGAGGTGGACCTCCACGCCCCGGTCCCGCAGCACGTCCGCGAAGCCGTCGTGCTCCTGGCGGGCCCGGCGCACCCACAGCACGTCGTCGAAGAGGAGTGCGTCCTTGTTGCTCGGTGTGAGCCGCTTCAGCTCCAGGTCGGGCCGGTGGAGGATGACGCGGCGAAGCCGCCCGGTCTCGGAGTCGACATGGAATCCCATGCCGTACACACTCCCAGACCGAACGGCTTTTTGACGTGGCGTCCGCTCAGCGAGGGGTGCCGAGGCCGAGAAGCGCCGAGGGGGCGCCGGTGAGCTCCGGTGTGGTCAGGCCCAGTTCGGGCGCGGTCAGGTTGGGCACCCCGGAGTTGGAGGAGTCCGGCATCGTCAGCAGACCACCGGCGACCAGGCCGGGGGTCCGGGCGAGCAGGCCGGTGGCCGGCGCCTCGACGGAACCCTCGCCGTCCGTCTCCGGCTTGCCCAGCAGGTTCGGCACCGGGGAGGTGACGAGGGTCTTGCCGAGCTCGGTGCCGACCGGCACCGACGGGAGCAGTGGGGTCGGAAGCATGTTCCCCTTGTGGAAGCGGGGCGACTCGGGCGCGCCGACGACCGGCACCGGCACACCGGTGCCCACGCGCGGGGTGTCCACGCCCAGCGTGGTCTTCACGGCGTCCAGCGGGACACCGACCGGCACCGACTGGGCCACGGCCGGGGTGGCCGCGCCGGCCGCAGCCATACAGGTCATGAGCGCCGCAATGCTTCCGCGCGCGGTCATCTTCATAGGTGACGTTCCGTCCTTCCAGGGTCGCGGACATTCCGCTGCCCTGGATGAACGATCCCGCCGGTGGTTTTCCCGGAGTTCTCCGCGAAAGTTCCCCCATACGACCTAATTCGAGGCCGTACGGGGGCCACCCCTTTACGGGCCGTGCTGACGCGGCCCGCCCTCGCGACGGAGCCGGCTCACAGGCGCGGGTCGACCGGCTCCGACTCCAGCGCGAGCACCCCGAAGACCGCCTCGTGGACCCGCCACAGCGGCTCGTCGGCCGCCAGCCGGTCCAGCGCCTCCAGCCCGAGCGCGTACTCGCGCAGCGCGAGCGAGCGCTTGTGACCGAGGAACCGCTCGCGCAGCCGCTCCAGCTGGTCGGGACGGGTGTACTCCGGGCCGTAGATGATCCGCAGGTACTCGCGCCCGCGCACCTTGACCCCGGGCTGGACCAGCCGGCCCCTGTCGTCCTTGGCGTACGCCTGGAGCGGCTTGACGACCATGCCCTCGCCGCCGGCGGCCGTCAGCTCCAGCCACCAGTCGGTGCCGGCCCGTACGGAGTCCTCGTCCGCGGTGTCCACCAGGATCCGGCCGGTGCGCCGGAGCAGTCCGGTGCCGGTCGCCTCGTCGGCGGCGACCAGCCGGTCCAGCCAGAACAGCTGCTCGTCGTGGGGGACCGCGGCCAGCGACCGCCCGGCCGCCGCCAACAGCTGGAACGGGGCGAACCGTACGCCGTCCAGACCGTCGGTGGTCCAGCAGTAGCGCCGGTAGGAGTCGGTGAAGGCGGCCGCGTCGGCGGCCCGGCCGCGCTGGCGCTCCAGCAGCTCGCCGGTGTCGACGCCCCGGGCGGTGGCCGCCTCCAGGGCGGCGATGGCGCCCGGGAAGACGGCGCCGGAGGCAGCGCCGACGGCGGCGTACTGGTTGCGCAGCAGGCCGATGGACTTCAGGGACCAGGGCAGGAGTTCCCCGTCGAGCAGCAGCCAGTCGGTGTCGAGCTCCTCCCACAGGCCCGCGCCGGTGATCGCCGCGCGCAGCCGGGTGAGGACCTCCTCGGTGACCTCCGGCTCCTTGAAGAAGGGCCGCCCGGTGCGGGTGTAGACGGAGCCCGTCGGACCGTCGACCCCGAAGCGGGTGCGGGCCGCGTCGGCGTCCTTGCAGACGAGGACGGTGGCGCGGGAGCCCATGTGCTTCTCCTCGCACACCACCTGGGCGATGCCGTCCCCCCGGTACTGGGCGAAGGCCTCGGCCGGGTGCTCCAAGTAGCCCTCCTCGCGGGAGGTGGCCGTCGGCGCCATGGTCGGCGGCAGGTACGGCACGAGACGGGGATCGACGGCGAAGCGGCTCATGACCTCCAGGGCCGCTGCGGCGTTCTCCTCGCGCACGTTGACGTTGCCCAGGTGCCGGGTCTCCACGACCCGGCGGCCGTGCACGTCCGCCAGGTCGAGCGGGCGGCCGTCGTGCCCGCCCGGCGCCTCGGCGACGAGCGGCTTGACCGGCTCGTACCAGACCTTCTCGGCCGGTACGTCGACCAGTTCGCGCTCGGGCCAGCGCAGGGCGGTCATCCGGCCGCCGAAGACGGCGCCGGTGTCGAGGCAGATGGTGTTGTTGATCCAGGTGGTGTCGGGGACCGGGGTGTGGCCGTAGACCACGACGGCCTTGCCCCGGTAGTCCTCGGCCCACGGGTAGCGCACGGGCAGGCCGAACTCGTCGGTCTCGCCGGTGGTTTCCCCGTAGAGCGCGTGCGAGCGGACCCGGCCGGAGGTGCGGCCGTGGTACTTCTCGGGCAGCCCTGCGTGGCAGACGACCAGCTTGCCGCCGTCGAGGACGTAGTGGCTGACGAGGCCGCGGATGAACTCCCGTACCTCCTGGACGAACTCCTCCGGCTCCCCCTCCAGCTGCTCGATGGTCTCGGCGAGGCCGTGGGTCCGCTGGACCTTGGAGCCCTTCAGGTAACGGCCGAGCTTGTTCTCGTGGTTCCCGGGCACGCACAGGGCGTTGCCGGACTTGACCATGCCCATGACGCGGCGCAGGACGCCGGGGCTGTCGGGGCCGCGGTCGACGAGGTCGCCGACGAAGACGGCGGTGCGGCCCTCGGGGTGGACCCCGTTCTCGTAGCCGAGCTTGGCAAGCAGGGTCTCCAGCTCGGAGGAACAGCCGTGGATGTCACCGACGATGTCGAAGGGGCCGGTGAGGTGGGTGAGGTCGTTGAACCGCTTCTCCAGGACCACCTCGGCGGTCTCGGCTTCCTCGACGGAGCGCAGCACGTGGACCTTGCGGAAGCCCTCGCGCTCCAGACCGCGCAGCGAGCGCCGCAGGTCGCGGCGGTGCCGCTGGATGACGGCGCGGGGCAGCCCGGCCCGGTCGGGGCGGGCGGCGTTGCGCTCGGCGCAGACCTGCTCGGGCATGTCCAGGACGATGGCGATCGGCAGGACGTCGTGCTCGCGGGCGAGTGCGACCAACTGCCGGCGGGCGTCGGGCTGGACGCTGGTCGCGTCGACGACGGTCAGGCGGCCGGCGGCGAGGCGCTTGCCCGCGATGTAGTGCAGGACGTCGAAGGCGTCGCGGCTGGCGCTCTGGTCGTTCTCGTCGTCGGAGACCAGGCCCCGGCAGTAGTCGGAGGAGATGACCTCGGTGGCCTTGAAGTGCTTGCGGGCGAAGGTGGACTTGCCCGATCCGGTGGCCCCGATCAGAACGACGAGGGACAGGTCGGTGACGGGAAGTGTGCGCGTACGGGGGGTCTCGGTGCTGGTCATGCTGCCTCGCCCTCCTTCGGGGTGTCGGTGGTGCGGATCGTGTCGGTGGTGCCGGCCACTTCGGTGGTGCCGGCCGCGTCGGTGCTGTCGGTGCCGTCGTGCTGGGTGAAGACGGCCATCTGGGTCGGCGGCCCGACCTCGGGATCGTCGTCGCCGACGGGCACGTACCGGACCCCGTAGCCGTGGCGCCGCGCGACCTGCTCGGCCCAGTCCCGGAACTCCTCGCGGTTCCACTCGAAGCGGTGGTCGCCGTGGCGGACGTGCCCGGCGGGCAGGGTCTCCCAGCGCACGTTGTACTCGACGTTCGGGGTGGTGACGAGGACCGTGCGCGGGCGGGCCGAGCCGAAGACCGCGTACTCCAGCGCGGGCAGCCGCTCCGGGTCCAGGTGCTCGATGACCTCGCTGAGCACGGCCGCGTCGTAGCCGGCCAACCGCTTGTCGGTGTAGGCGAGCGAGCCCTGGAGGAGTTTCAGCCGCGCGCTCTGCCGCTCGCCCATCCGGTCCAGCCGCAGCCGCCGGGCCGCGATCTGCAGGGCCCGCACGGACACGTCCATGCCGACGATCTCGGAGTACGCCGGGTCACCGAGCAGCGCCTGGAGCAACTGCCCCTGGCCGCAGCCGAGGTCCAGCACCCGCTGGGCGCCGGCGAGCCGCAGGGCGGCGAGGATCGCCTCGCGCCGCTGCACGGCGAGCGGCACGGGCCGCTCCTCGGTGTCGCGGGTCTCGTCCACCGCGTTGTCGAGCTCCTCGACCTCGCTGCCGTCGGCCTCCGCGAGGCGGACCAGTTCCAGGCGCTCGTTGGCGTCCTGGGTCAGCCGCTTGTGGCGGGCCAGGTAGCGGGCGGTGATCAGCCCGTGCTCGGGGTGGGTGGCGAGCCAGCCGTCTCCGGCCCGCAGCAGCTTGTCGACCTCGTCCGGGGAGATCCAGTAGTGCTTGGCGTCGTCGAGGACCGGCAGCAGCACGTAGAGCTGCCGCAGGGCGTCGGCGAGGCGCAGCTCGCCCTCCAGGACGAGCCGTACGTAGCGGGAGTCCCCCCATTCGGGGAACTGCTCGTCGAGCGGTACGGCCTCGGCCTGGACGAGGTCCCAGCCGAGCGGTCCGAACAGCCGGTGCACGAGCGCGGCGCCGCCGCGGGCGGGCAGTACCGGGATCTCGACGCGCAGCGGCCGGGTCTGCTCCGGGAGGTCGGGGCGGGCGGTGCACTGCCCCTTGAGCGCGGTGCGGAACACTCCGCTGAGTGCGACGGCGAGCAGCGAGGACGCGGCGTACGGCCGGTCGTTCACGTACTGCGCGAGCGCGGCGTCCGGCGCCCCGCCCCGGCCCTTGCCCCGGCCGCGGCGCACGAGCGCGACGGGGTCCACCTCCAGCAGCAGGGCCGCCGTGCACCGTTCGGCCGAGGCCTCGGGGTAGAACACGTGGGCGGTGCCGTGGGAGGTGGAGAACGCCTGCGTCTTGCCGGGATGCTTGTGCAGCAGGTAGCCCAGGTCGGTAGCGGGTCGTTCGGGGGAGCCTGTGGTGGAGATCGTCAGGAACACGTGACCGATTATCGCTGGTCACCTGCTCCGTCTGCCCCTGGTTTTTCGGTGCTCCCGGCTCACCTCGGCCGGTCCGGCAGCAGCGCTCCGAGGGCGGAGATCCGGTCCGGGCCGATCCGGCAGCAGCCGCCGATGAGGCGGGCGCCGGTGGTGCACCAGGCCTGCGCGGGCCAGGGGACGGGAGTTTCGGGGGCGTGCCAAGTGCGGGTGGTGGCGTTCCAGACCGAGCCGTCGTTGGGGTAGGCCAGCAGCGGTCCGGCGGTGACGGCGGCCGCGGCTTCGAGGGCGGGCAGGACATCGGCCGGATCGCAGCAGTTGACGCCGACCGCGATGACCTCCGGAGCCGCCGCGGCGAGGGCGAAGGCTTCGCGGAGGGGCTGCCCGGCCCATGTGCGGCCCCCGGCCACCGTGTACGAGAGCCAGGCGGGTGCGCCGGTTTCGGCGAGGACGGTGAGCAGCGCTTCGGCCTCGTCGGTGTCCGGGACGGTCTCGACGGCCAGGACGTCGGGGCCGGCGGCGAGGAGGGCCTCGATGCGGGGGCGGTGGAAGGCGGCGAGTTCGCGCACGCTCAGCCCGTACCGGCCGCGGTACTCGGAGCCGTCCGCGAGCACCGCTCCGTACGGTCCCACGGAGGCGGCCACCCACACCTCGTGGTCGGCGGCCTCGGCGGCCCGGGCGGCCAGGTGGACGCTGCGGCGCAGCAGGGCGGTGGTTGCGGCGCGGTCGTGGCCGTGGGCGGCGAAGGCCTCGTAGCCGACCTGGTAACTGGCGGTGATCAGCACCTCGGCGCCGGCCCGGGCGTACGCCGTGTGGGCGGCCGCCACCTGGTCCGGGTGCTCGACGAGCACCCGGCCCGACCAGAGGTCGCCGGACAGGTCGCAGCCCTGGGCGGCGAGCTGGTTGCTGAGCCCGCCGTCCAGGAGCACGGCCCTGCGGGCCAGGGCTTCGGCGAGCGGGCCGGACGCGCGTGGCATCGGTTCGCCGCCTCCCTAACGGAGCTGGGAGAGCACCCGGGCGGAGATCAGCTCCAGGTGGTCCAGGTCGTCGAGGTCGAGGAGCTGGAGGTAGACGCGGGAGGAGCCGACGGCGCCGTAGGCACCGATCTTCTCCACGACTTCGGCCGGGGAGCCGGCCAGGCCGTTGGCCTTGAGCTCGTCGACGTCGCGGCCGATGGCGGCGGCCCGGCGGGCCACCTCGGCGTCGTCCTTGCCCACGCAGACGACGAGGGCGTTGGAGTAGCGCAGGTCGTCGGCCTTGCGGCCGGCCTCCTCGGCGGCCTCCCGGACCCGGGCGAACTGCCGCTCGCTGTCGGCGATCGACGCGAAGGGCATGTTGAACTCGTCCGCGTACCGGGCGGCGAGCCGCGGGGTGCGCTTGGCTCCGTGGCCGCCGATGAGGACGGGGACCTTGGTCTGGGCGGGCTTGGGGAGCGCGGGCGAGTTCTCCACCTGGTAGTGCTTGCCCGCGTAGTCGAAGGAGGCGCCGGCCTCGGTGGCCCACAGGCCGGTGACGATGGCCAGCTGCTCCTCCAGCCGGGACATCCGGTCCGCCGGGAAGGGGATCCCGTACGCCTTGTGCTCCTGCTCGAACCAGCCCGCGCCGAGACCCAGTTCGATGCGGCCGCCGGACATCTGGTCGACCTGGGCCACCTGGATGGCGAGGACTCCGGGCAGCCGGAAGGTTCCTGCCGTCATCAGCGTGCCCAGGCGGATCCGCTGGGTTTCCCGGGCCAGGCCCGCGAGGGTGATCCACGCGTCGGTGGGTCCGGGCAGACCGTCGGCGGCGCCCATGCTCAGGTAGTGGTCGGAGCGGAAGAACGCGTCGAAGCCCAGGTCCTCGGTGGCCTTGGCGACGGTCAGGAGCGTGTCGTAGTTCGCACCCTGCTGGGGCTCGGTGAAAATGCGAAGATCCATGCCCCCCATCCTGCACTTCCCGCCTCGGCAGGGTGAATCTTCGTCAACCGGACGGCGCACGCCCGGGCCCGCCAGTGACCGGCCCGTAGGGGGATCGTTGGCTCGGACGGAGCCGGACCGCCCGGCCCGCGCGCCGGCGGCGTCCCGCTGGTGCGTCCACCGCCCCCTTCCGCCGCGGGAAGGGCCAGGGCCGAGGAGGCCGCCATGTCCCACGAGGCCGTGCCGGAGACCCGCCGACACACCGGAGCGACCGGACAGGCAGCGCAGGCAGCACACGACCGGTCCGGTCAGGAGCCCGAAGCACCCGCTCAGGCCGACGGCGCGCCGAAGGGCCTGCTCCAGCAGATGGAAGACCTGATGGCCGCGCTGAACGCCGACCTGTCGCAGCTCGATGCCGAGCTCCAGTCCTCCACGGACCGCACCCCCGAGGGCGAGCGCCCGTCCCACCGGTCGTCCTGACCGTGCCGGTCCCGCCGCGCACGGCGGGACCCCTAGGGAATGTCTTGCCCGTGTCGCCCTCAGGCCACGCCCGAGGCCGACCCCCGCTCACGGACCACCATGCGGCGCAGGATCGCCCGTACCCGGTCGCTCGATTCGTCGGCTGCGTCGATCGACTCTATGCACTGCCAGTACAGGGCCTCGTCGTCCGTCCCGCAGGCCACCCCGACCAGGGCTATCCCCACTTCACCCAGCAGCGCCTGGAGTCCGAGCAGCGCCTGCCGGACATCCGACACCCCGCTCAACTGCGCGGCCCGCGGCGGATATTCGGGCGCGCTGCCCTCTCCGCGCAGGGCCGCCCGATCGAGCACCCCGCAGCCTCTACCTCCTGCTTCCCCCAGTCCCCGTGCCTCCGATCTCAGCTCGGGCGGCCCGGTGACCGCCAGATAACTCCCTACGCCCTGCGCGAGCGCCTGGGCCTGCCAGGCCTCGCCCACGATGTCCCACGCAGCCCCACTCTGTGCCAGCGCGTGCCGGCCGGCCGCGATGAGCCGTACCGCATCCATATGCCGTCCCCCGTCCGCACGACATCCCGCCATCCTCACCACTACCCAGAGTGAGGGCAATGAGCCAGTAAAGCCAGGGGTATTCGGAAAATGTGGACACAAACGTGATTGTGGATGAGTCCATCACTCCGAAGAGTGACTATTTGGTGTCGATGTACCCGGCACAGGAAAGCGGAGCTCATTCCTCTCGATCTTCGCGGCGAGCGCATCCAGCACATCCACCCCGAGAACCTCACAGAACTGCAGCAGATACGCGAGCACGTCGGCCACCTCATCGGCCACGCGGTGCGCCGATTCCGGCTTCTCCATGACCTTCGCCGACTGCTCGGGTGTCAGCCACTGGAAGATCTCGACCAGTTCGGACGCCTCCACGCTGAGCGCCACCGCCAGGTTCTTGGGCGTGTGGTACGGCTCCCAACCGCGCGCCGCCGCGAACTGCGCGAGCCGGCGCTGCAGTCGGTCCAACCGCTCCTCGGGCCGCTGCTCGGACGGCTGGGGCGGTTGGGACGGCTGGGGCGGCGGCTGCGTCGCGTTCATGGCCCCAGGTCTACCATCGCGACGCCCGGGAGGTCGCGGGCGATGGCCGCGGTCCCCTCCCCCACCGTCGCCACCAGCCGGATGTGACCACGACCGCAGGACAGCAGGGCGAGACGCAGCAGTTCGGCGCTCTGGCGCCGGTCGAGGCCCCGGTCGAAGCCGTCGGCCAGCACCGTCAGCGCCTGCCGCGCGGAGAGCAGTTCGGCCGCCGGGTCCACGGCCAGCACCCCCGGCCCGGTCAGCAGGACCAACGCCAACGCCAGGAAGCGGAGTTCGCCCCCGCCCAGTCGGGCCAGCTCCGTGGCGGGCCGGCCGGGGCCCCGGTCCAGTACCGCCGCGACGGGGCCGCCGCCCGCGGAAGCCCGTACGTCCAGCCCCGCGACGGGCCCCGCGCAGCCGGTGCGGGCCGCCTCCGCCAGCAGCGCGTGGCGGGTGCCGCATTCCTTGCGGGTCCGGCGCAGCACGTCGGCCAGGTTGGCGCAGTCGCCCAGCAGCCGGCCCTCGCCCTGCGGGACGGCGGCGCGCATCAGGTCCGGGCGGGGGTCGCACGGGAACACCGCGCGCAGGGCCACGACCACCTGTTCGGCGGCGGCCAGGACCTGGCGCTGGCCCGCTGTGGAACCGGCGACGCGGAGCGGGAGCAGTGCCGTGCCGAGCCGGTCGTCGGGCAGCGGGGCCCTGGTGACGCCGATGGCGCCCCCGGTCAGCCAGGCGGCCTGGACCGAGCGCCGGCCGGGGTCGCGCAGGGCGGTGGCGAGCAGGATCTGCCCGTCCTGCGAGAGCCGTTCGCCGACGATGCGCAGCGTGGGCTCGGCCTGGACGGCGAGGTCGAGCCGGACCGGGCCGACGGGTCCGTCCACGGTGCAGCCGAGGCGGAACCCGCGCCGGCGCTGTGCGTCGGGGACGGCCCGGTCGGGGATGCGGGCGCGCGGATCCGGGAAGACCTCCTCCAGCACGGCCCCGGACCCCAGCCCGGCCAGGGCCTCGTAGGCGGCCAGGGCCTGGGACTTGCCGCTGCCGCTCGGCCCGGCGAAGAGGGTGAGGGGGCCGAGCGGGAAGACCGCCGCGCGGTGCGGCCCGAAGGCGGAGAGCCGCAGCTCGGTGACGACGGGCCGGGGCTGGCGCGACTGCCGCTGCGCGGGCTCGGCAGGACGACCGGAGACGTGGAGGCTCGCCTGCGACGGCTCGACCAGATCCCCGGCGACCCCGGCCGCCACCCCGGCAGGCCCCTGCGGAGCCGAGGCCGCGGGTGCCGCAGCGGCAGGGCCGGGCCGAGTCGGGGCCGAGGATGCCGCAGAGGTCGCGGAGATTGCGGGAGCCACGGACGTGGGAGCCACGGACGTGGTCGGTGCGGCGGGTGGGGTGGGTGGGGCCGGGGGCGCCGTGGCGAGCCGGCTGCCGTCCGGTCGTCCGGCTTCGTCGGGGCAGTCGGTTCGGGCATCGGCTAACGCGACGAAGGCGGCGGTGCGCTCCGCCGTCGCGTCCGGGGTGGCGTCCATGCGCGGGACGGTACGGCCCGCCGGACCCCCCGCGGCTCCGGCGAACCGTTCCCTCGCGGGGACCTTCCTACGATCGGGGGACGGCCGCGGCCGCGATCCCCTCGACCTCGGTCCCCACCGGCGCGAGCAGGAAGACGTTCCGGTCCACCCGGTGCATCCCGCTGCCCAGGCCGAAGACCACGCCGCTGCTGAAGTCCAGGATCCGCTTGGCCACTTCGCTGTCCGCCCCGGTGAGGTCGAGCAGGACCGGGATCTGCGCGATCAGGTACTCCGCCACCTCCCGCGCGTCCGCGAAGATCTGAACTCTGATCACCACGAAGCGCCGCTGCTCCGCCGCCGACGCCCCGGGCGCCGTCGGAATCGTGCGGTGGTCCACCCGGGAGGGCCATTCGTTGCGACTGCGCAGGGGGACCACCTGCGCGAGCCCCTCCCACTGTTCGTCGGTGACGTCGTACCTGCTCACCGGGCCGCCTCGGCCGTGCGCTTCATGTGCATCCCCCCATCCTCTCGCGTTTCACCCGTTCAGCCCAACAACGACACGAGCATGCCGGGTACTCTCGAAGGGCCAGATAGGTTAGGTTAGGCATACCTAAGTCACTCGGACGAGGAGAGATCCGCATGCGCCTGTTCGGTGCCCCCGCCACCCCGGCCGACCGGCCCACCGATGCCGAGCGCATCCGGTCGATCCTGACCGCCGCGCACTCCATGACCGTGGTGACCGACGGACTGCGCTCCGAGGTCCGCCACCTCGACGGCAGCGACCCGATGGGACGACTCCACCTGCACCCCGCCGAGCCCGGCGGCGGGTCCGAGTACCGGCCGTCGATCCGGCTGGAGTTCACCGACGTAGCCCCCACCCCCGTGCGGGACCGGGTGCGGGCCCGCGTCACCGTGCTGGGCCGCCTGCTCACCCCCTACTCCGACCTGGCCGAAGGCTCCGGCGCCGACTCCACCTGCATGGAATTCGACCGGGCGGTCCTGGAAACCCCCGAAGGCCTCTCGCACGTCGGCCTCGAGGAGCTGGACGGGGCCTGCCCCGACCCGCTGTCCCCGTACGAGGCGGGCATGCTCACGCACCTCCTCGACGACCACCACGACCTGGTCACCCTGCTGCTGCGGCTGGTCCGGCCGCTGCCCACCGCCGCGGTGCTCCGCGCGCTGCCGGTCGCCATGGACCGGTACGGGATCACCCTGCGGCTGGAGGAGCGGCGCGGACACCGCGACGTTCGGCTGCCCTTCCCCTCGCCCCTCGACGACGTCGAGCAGGCCGGCACCCAGATCCAGGCGCTCTTCAGCGCGGCCCGGCGGAGCTCGCACCGCAACACCCTGCCGGCCTGACGGGCCGGAATACCCGGCCGCGGACCCGCGTTGGGGACGATCATGAAGGCCATCACATACAACGCGTACGGAACTCCCGCCACGCTCCAGCTCGTTGAATTACCGAAGCCCAAGGTGGGGCCGGGCGAGGTGCTCGTCCGCGTCAAGGCCGCCGGGGTCAATCCGGTGGACTGGAAGCTCGCCGCCGGATACCTCGACCCGATCCTCGAAGTCCGCTACCCGGTCATACCCGGCTGGGACGTGGCCGGAGTCGTCGAAGCGGTCGGCGAGGACACCTTCGACTACGCCGTCGGCGACGAGGTCTACGGCTACGTCCGCAAGGAGTGGGTCGAACTCGGCACGTACGCCGAGCTGGTGTCCGCCCCCGTCCGCACCCTCGCCCGCAAGCCCCGCGAGCTGAGCTTCGAGCAGGCCGCGGGCATCCCGCTCGCCGGCCTCACCGCCCATCAGTCGCTCACCCGAGCCGGTCTCAAGGCCGGGGAGACCGTGGTCATCCATTCCGCGGCCGGCGGCACCGGATCCTTCGGCGTACAGATCGCGGTCGCGCTCGGCCTGCGGGTCATCGGCACGGCGGGCGCGCACAACCACGACTACCTGCGCTCCCTCGGCGCGGAGCCCGTGCTGTACGGGGAGGGGATGGCGGACCGGATCCGCGAGCTCGCGCCCGACGGCATCGACGCGGGCCTGGACTTCTACGGCGACGACGTGATCGAGACGCTCCAGTCCCTGGTCAAGGAACGCCACCGGGTGGTCTCCATCGCCGACTACGACGCGGCCGCCAAGGGCGCCCACCAGCTGTGGGTGCGCCCGGACACCGCCGACCTGACCTTCCTGGCGGAACTGGCCGACGCGGGGAAGCTCACGGTCAACGTGGAGCACGCGCTGCCGCTCGCCGAGGCCGCCAGGGCCTGGGAGCTGAGCGCCGCGGGCCGCACCCGCGGCAAGATCGTCCTGACCGTCTGAGGGGCTGGCCGACTGCGACGCGACTGCCGCGATAGCCGCGTTCGCGAATCTCACGGAAGAGGCCCGCGGCGTTGGCCGAGCCGCTGCGGAAGCGGTGCTGCAGTTCTTTCGGCGGGAGCTACTGGGACCCCCACGGGTGCGCGGCGACGGAGCACGGGGCTACGGCGCCGCACACCCGCTCAGGACGTGATCGGCGGCACGGACCGGCCCAGCGGCGGTCCGATCGCCCGCAGCGATCCGGGCGTGCGCCCTTCGCCCCAGCCGATGTGGCGCCGGTAGCTGCCGAGTAGCCCCCGGCTCACCAGTCCCGCTTCGTCCCGTACGGCCGGATCCTCCGGGAGGGGGCGGGTCAGCGGGGCCACGAACAGCGCGTCCACCGGGCAGTTCGCCTCGCACAGGAAGCAGGTCTGGCAGTCCTCCTGCCGTGCCAGCAGCGGAATCCCCCCGGGCCCCCGTTCGAAGACGTCCGTCGGGCACACCTCCACGCACTTGTCGCAGGCTATGCAGCGCCCCGCCGAGACGAGTTCGATCACGCCGCCACCCCCGCCCTCGCCGCCGGCCTGGTCCACACCCGGTCCAGTCCGCCGACCAGGATCCGGTGGTGCTGATCCGGGTCCTGGTCCGGGTGGTCGAGGCGCTTGGCCATTCCCCGGGTCTCGGACCGGGCGAGGGCGGCCGCGTACATCCACCGCGCGTGCGCCGTCATCGCCGCCGCCTGCCGGGCCCTGACCAGATCGGCCCCCTCGCCGTGCAGGCCCGCGCGCAGGTGCGTCCACGCCGTGTCGAGGGTGCGCAGGGAAGCCGCCAGGACGTCGCCGCGGCGGAGGTAGTTCTTGTCGTAGGGGAGCGCCTCCTGCTGTACGAGCGCCACGGCCTCGCGGTGTTCCGATCCGGCGGCCGCGCTCCCCGTCGGGCGCAGGCCCGCACCGCCGGCGCCGGTGACGGGGCGGCCCGCGGCCCGGTCGGGGCCGAGGGACAGGGCGTGTCCGGCGGCGCCCCGGCCCGCCCAGCTGCCCGAGGAGATGGCCCAGGCGGCGTTGTGGCTGCCGCCTCCGGTGAAGCCGCCGCAGATCTCCTCGCGGGTGGCCGCGTCGCCGGCGGCGTACAGGCCGGGGACGCCGGTGGTGCAGTCGTCGCCGGTGATCCGGATGCCGCCGGTGCCGCGGACCGTGCCCTCGGCGAGCAGGGTGACGGCGAACCGGTCGGTGAAGGGGTCGATGCCGAGCCGGTCGAAGGTGAGGAAGAAGTTGGGCTGCGCGAGGCGCATCGCGGCCCGTGCTCCTTCGTCGGCGCGGTCGAGGCGCGCGTAGACCCGGGCGCCGGTGAGGAGTTCGCGGGCGATCACGGAGCGGCCGCCCTGGCTGGCAGCGCCCTCCAGGACGCCGCCGTCCTCCTGGTAGAAGGTGGCGAAGGAGTAGAAGGCGGTCTTGGTGACGGAGGTGCCCTCGGGGGCGATCCCGTAGGCGTTGGAGAACTCCATCCCGGAGAGCTCCGCGCCGGCCTCGACGGCGAAGAGCGCGCCGTCGCCGGTGTTGGTGTTGGTGCCGAGGGCTCCGCTGAGGAAGGCGCAGCCGCCGGTGGCGAGGACCACGGCGCCGGCCCGGACCCGGTAGGGCTCGCGCAGCTGACGGCGGTAGCCGGCGGCGCCCGCGACGGCGCCGTCCGCGTCGGTGAGCAGCTCGGTGACCGGGCTGTGGTCGAGGACGCGGACCCCGGCCCGGCGGATCCGGATGCGCATCCGCCGCATGTACTCGGGGCCCTGCAGCCCGTTGCGGAGCGGCTGCCCGTCCGGGCCGGTGGGGAACGGGTAACGGCCTTGCGCGGCCAGCTCGTTCATCCGGTCGTAGGTCTCGTCGAGGACCCGGGCCATCCAGCGGCGGTCGGCCAGGTACCCGCCGAGGCCCTCCCGGGAGGCCATGGCGGCCTCCCGGGCGGCGGGCTCGGGCGGGACGTACCAGACGCCGGTGCCGCCCGCGGCCGTGGCGCCGCTCGTTCCGCAGTAGCCCTTGTCGGCGAGGACGACCCGGGCCCCCGCCTCGGCGGCCTTGAGGGCGGCCCAGGTGGCGGCCGGTCCGCCGCCGACGACGAGGACGTCGGTGGCGTGGTCGGTCATGAACTCTCCTGCGTGTACCGGTTGACGGGGCGGGCCAGTCCGTAGTTCTCGCGGAGGGTCGCGCCGGTGTACTCGGTGCGGAAGAGCCCGCGCCGCTGGAGGATCGGTACGACGTGGTCGACGAAGGCGGTCAGGCCGGTGGGCAGGACCGGCGCCATGATGTTGAAGCCGTCGGCGGCTCCTTGTGTGAACCACTCCTGGAGCTGGTCGGCGATCTGCTCGGGGGTGCCGGCGAAGACGCGGTGACCGCGGCCGGCGCCGAGGCGGGCGATCAGTTGGCGCAGGGTCAGGCCGTCGCGTCGGGCGAGTTCGGCGACGAGGGTGAAGCGGCTCTTGTTGCCGTTGATGTCCCGTTCCTCGGGCAGGTCCGGGAGCGGACCGTCCAGCGGCAGTCCGGTGAGGTCGACGTTCAGCATGCCGGAGAGCTGGGCGAGGCCGTACTCCGGCACCTGGAGGTCGGTGAGCTGCTGCTCCAGGGCCTTCGCCTCGGCCTCGGTGGATCCGATGACGGGGGCGATGCCGGGCAGGACGAGGAGGTCGCTCTCGGCGCGGCCGTACTTGGCGAGGCGGGACTTGAGGTCCTTGTAGAAGGTCTGGCCGTCCGCGAGGGTCTGCTGGGCGGTGAAGACCGCCTCGGCGTACTGGGCCGCGAACTCCTTGCCGTCCTCGGAGGAACCGGCCTGCACGAGCAGCGGGTAGCCCTGGGGGGAGCGCGGGACGTTGAGCGGTCCGGCGACGCCGAAGTGCTCGCCGCGGTGGGCGGCGGGGTGCAGCTTGTCGGTGTCGGCGTAGATGCCGCGCTCCTTGTCGAGGACGATCGCGTCGTCCTCCCAGCTGTCCCAGAGCTTGGTGGCGACGTCGAGGAACTCGCGGGCCCGCTCGTAGCGGAGGTGGTGCTCCAGGTGCTCGTCGCGGTTGAAGTTGCGGGCCTCGTCGACGGTGCCGGAGGTGACGATGTTCCAACCGGCCCGGCCGCCGCTGATGTGGTCGAGGGAGGCGAACTTGCGGGCCAGGTTGTAGGGCTCGTTGAAGGTGGTGGAGACGGTGGCGATGAGCCCGATGTGCTCGGTGACGGCGGCGATGGCGGAGAGCAGGGTGAGCGGCTCGAATCCGCCGAGGGCGTTGTGGCGGGCCTTGCCCCAGAGGGCGACCCCGTCGGCGAAGAAGATGGAGTCGAGCAGTCCGCGTTCGGCGGTGCGGGCCAGGTCCTGGAAGTACCGCAGGTCGGTGATCAGCTCGGGCCGGCTGTCGGGGTGGCGCCAGGCGGCGTCGTGGTGACCGGCGTTCATCAGGAAGGCGTTGAGGTGGAGGGTGCGGTTCGCGGTCATGGCTGTTCCCTGTGTTCGGTGGCGGTGCATGCGGTGGCGGCCCGGGCGGCGCGGGGCGGGGCGGGCGGCGCGGGGCGTCAGGCGGGGACGCGCCAGGTGCTCAGTCGGCGTTCGATCGTGACCAGCAGCTGGTTGAAGGCCACGCCGACGGCGGAGATGGTGATGATGCCCGCGTACATCTGCGGGATCGCGAAGTTGTACTGCGAGGCGTTGATCAGGTAGCCGAGGCCCGCCTTGGCGCCGATCATCTCGGCGGCCACCAGGACGAGGATGGAGACCGCGCCGGCCAGCCGGATGCCGGTGAAGATGGCCGGTACGGAGGACGGCAGGATCACCTTCTGGAAGAGCCTCGGGGTGGACAGGTCCATCGAGCGGGCCAGTCTGACCAGGGTGGGGTCGGCGTTGCCCACCGCGCTGATGGTGTTCAGCAGGACCGGCCAGAGGCAGGCGTAGACGACGATCGAGACCTTCGAGGTCTCGCCGATGCCCAGGAGCAGGACAAAGACCGGCAGCAGGGCCAGTGCGGCGGTGTTGCGGAACACCTCCAGCAGTGGGCCGAGCAGCGCGGCGACCGGCCGGTACCAGCCGATGAGCAGGCCGAGCGGGACCGCGATGACGACGGCGATGCCGAAGCCCCCGAAGGAGCGGGCGAGGCTGGCCCGGGTGTGCTGGCCGAGCTGTCCGTTGCCCAGGAGGTCCCACCAGGCGGTGGCGACCTCGCTGACCGGCGGCAGGAAGGTGGCGTCGACCAGGCCGAACCGGGGGGCGGTCTCCCAGAGGGCGAGCAGGGCGACGAGGGCCGCCGAGCGGAGGGCGGCGGCGCGCAGCAGGCGGCCGAGCGCCCCGGCGGCCTTGCGGACGGCGGACGGGGCCCGGCCGGTCCCCCTCGACGCCGACGCGGCATCCGGCCCGGTGACGGGGGCCGCCGGGGTGGCGGGAGGCGCCGGGGTGGCGGGAGGCGCCGGAGCGGCGGGAGGCGCCGGAGCGGCGGAAGCCGCGGGAGCATCCGGGGCGGCAGGAGCCACGAGAGCGTCCGATGCGCCAAGAACCGCGAAAGCCACGGGGGCCGCAGGAGCATCCGGGGGTGCAGGGGCGGCAGGGGCTGCCGGGGTGGCGGAAACCTCCGGAGCCGCAGGGGCCACAGGAGCGTCGGGGGCGCCAGGAGTGGCGGAAGCCGCCAGGGCCGCAGGAGGGGCGGAAGCCGCAGAGGCCGCGGGGGCGTCCGGGGCGCCGCGAGCGGCGGAAGCCGCCGGGGCCTCCGGGGCGGTGGCCGTCAGGGTCGCGGAAGCCGCAGGAGCCGTAGGAGCGGTTGACGCCGCCGGGGCCGCGGTAGCCGTGGGGGTCGCGGTGGCTCGGCCGGCGCGGCGCAGCCGGCGTGCCAGCAGGGACGGGACGCCGGGGCGGGTCCTGCGGGGCTTCCGGTCGGCGGGTGCGGGAGCCGCGGGCGCCGGGTCCTGCCCGGCCGGAACGTCGGTGTCTGCGGGCGTGGTGATGTCGGTGGTCATACGGTGGCCTCCTCCTTCTCCAGTTGCTGGGCGCGGGCCACCTCGTCGTGGAGCAGGGTCCAGACCTCGTGGCGGTAGCGGGCGAACTCGGGGCTGGAACGCAGGTCCTCGCCCTGGAAACCGGCGCCGCGGGCGCCGAACGCGACCGGGACGATCTCCTTGACCCGGCCGGGGCGGGACGTCATGACGGCCACCTTCTGGCCGAGGTAGACCGCCTCCTCGATGCCGTGCGTGATGAAGACGACGGTCTTGCCGGTGCGCTGCCAGATGCGCCTCAGCTCGTCCTGGAGGGACTCGCGGGTCTGCGCGTCGAGGGCGGCGAACGGCTCGTCCATCAGCAGCACGTCGGGGTCGTACGCCAGCGACCGGGCGATGGCCACGCGCTGGCGCATACCGCCGGAGAGTTCGTGCGGGTGCCGGTCCTCGAAGCCGGTGAGGCCGACGAGGTCCAGGAACTCCCTGGCCCTCGAGGCCCGTTCGCGGCGCCGGACGCCGGTCGCCTCCAGGCCGAACTCGACGTTGCCGAGCGCCGTCCGCCAGGGCAGCAGGGCGTACTGCTGGAAGACGATCCCCCGGTCCAGGCCCGGCCCGGTGATCGGTTTCCCGTCGAGCAGGATCCGCCCGGACGACGGCCGGGTCAGCCCTCCGAGCAGGTCCAGGAGGGTGGACTTGCCGCAGCCGCTGGGGCCCACGACCACCACGAACTCCCCCGCCTCGATCTCCAGGTCGATGCCGTCGAGCGCGGTGAACTGCTCCTTGTTCTTCTTGTCCTTGGTCGGGAAGGTCTTGGTCACGCGCTCGAACACGATCTTCGCCATGCCGGGTCAGCCCTTCCCGAAACCGTTGAACTCGTTCGTGTAGAGGTCGGCGGCCTTGAGCTGCCCCTGCTTGATCTCGCCCCGCTCGCCGAGCCAGTCGAGCCAGAGCTGGAACTCCTTGTCCTCGATCCGGCCGCCCGTCTCGGCGACGCCGTACGAGCGCCAGTACTGGAGGGTGGCGGTGTCCTCGTTGCGGCCGCGCTTCTTGACGATCTCGGTCTGCCGGGCGATGACCTCCTCGCGCGGGGTGGTGCGGGCCCACTCGATGGCCTTGGCCACGCCCGTCACGAAGGTCCGTACGGTGTCCGGGTTCTCCTTGATGAACCGCTCGGTCATGATGTAGGAGCCGGCACTGAACTTGCCGAGCAGGTCGAAGTCGGTGAACAGCGGTCTGATCCCGCCGCCCGCCACGGCCTTGTCGCGCAGGATCCCGCCCAGCACGCCCACGTCGATCTGCTTCTGGCGCAGCACCTGGTCGGTGTTGACGGGCGGCACGACGAGCGACTCGACCTTCGAGGAGTCGGCCTTGGCGAGGCCGTTGCGGCTCAGGTAGATGTCGAGGACGGCCTGGGAGTGCGCGCCCAGGGTGTTCATGCCGACCTTCTTGCCGAGGAGGTCGCGGGCGGAGCGGATCGGGCTGTCCTCCAGGACGTAGTAGCCGCTGTACGAGTGCTCGTCGACGCCGTAGTAGGAGATGACGGCCTTGATGGGGGCCTTGCTGGAGGCGAGCTTGACGATCGCGCCGTTGAAGGCGCCGCCGAAGTGGGTCTGGCCGGTGGCGGCGGACTGGATGTCCTGCGGGCCGCTGATGGTGTTGCCGACCCACTCCAGCGTGAGGTCGCCCAGGTATCCGAGGTCGGCGGCGAGTTCGGGGAGGGTGACGGCGCCGACCGAGCCCTGGTACTTCAGGGTCTTGACCTGGGCACCGGCACCGGAACCGCCGCCGCGCGCGGTGGCCGTGCCGCAGCTCACCGCGGCCGCCGAGATGCCGAGCAGGGCGAGGAACTGGCGTCGGGAGGTGGTGGTCGAGGTGAAGGCTGCGGGCATGACGGTTCCTTGTCGGTGCGGGTCGCGTGGTCGCGGCGGTGTTACGGGGTGGCGGTGAGGGCGGCTGCGGTGACGGCGCGGGCGGCGGGCGTGGAGCGGAGTGCCGCGGCGAACTCGTCCACGGCCTGGTAGAGGTCCAGTTCGGCCTCGGGCCGCAGCCGGTCGGGGCCGGAGCCTCGCTCGATGGAGGAGTCGAGGACGAACCGGCCGGCGGTGACGTGCCGGGCGCCGAGGGCGGCGAGCACCGGGCGCAGGGCGTAGTCGATGGTCAGGACGTGGGCGAGGCTGCCGCCGGTGGCCAGCGGCAGGACCGTCTTGCCGTCGAGGCCGTCCTGCGGGAGCAGGTCGAGGAAGGCCTTGAGCAGTCCGGTGTACGAGGCCTTGTAGACGGGGGTCGCGATGACCAGGCCGTCGGCCTCGGCAACGGCTTCGAGCGCCCGGCGGATCTCGGGCTCGCCGCGGCGGGCGGCGAGGAGGTCGGCGGCGGGGAGCTCGCGCACGGACAGGTGCGCGGTCTCGAAGCCGGAGTGGGACAGGCGGCGCAGCACGTGGTCGGCGACGACGGCGGTGCGGGAGTGGGCGGAGGGGCTGCCGGTGATGGCGAGCAGGTTGGGCACGGGTGCGCTCCTTGGTGTCGTCAGGCGGAGGTGGAGGCGGCGGACGTCGACGTGGAGGCGCCGGAGGCGATGCCGAAGGAGGGGTCCGGGACGGTCTCCGGGCTGATCAGGCGGGAGGGCTCGCCGTCGGGGCCGACCGGGACGTCACCGTCGACGGTGACGCGGCGCAGGGTGCGCTCGTGGTCGTCGGAGTCGTCCACCCCGTAGTGCTGGGTGGCGCGGTTGTCCCAGATCGCGACGTCGCCGGCCCGCCACTGCCAGCGGACGGTGTTCTCGGGGCTCTCGATGTGGGCCTGGAAGAGGTCCTGGAGGACGCGCGAGTCGCGGCCGGTGAGGCCGTTGATCCGCTGGACGAAGTTGCCGAGGAGCAGGGTGCGTTCGCCCGTCTCGGGGTGGACGCGGACCACCGGGTGCTCGGTGAGGAACTTGGTGGAGGTGAACACCTCGCGGTACTGGGCCAGGGCCTCGGGCAGGGCGTCGGGCTTGAGGGCGGCGTAGTCGTACTCGTTGGAGTGGACCGCGCGCAGGCTGTCGGCGAGGGCCCGGAGCGGCTCGGGGAGGTTGCTGTAGGCGGTGGCCGTGTTGGCCCAGAGGGTGTTGCCGCCGTACGGGGGGATGGTGACGGCGCGGAGGATGGAGAAGGCGGGGTAGGCGGGGACGAAGGTGACGTCGGTGTGCCACTGGTTGGCGCGGGCGCCGTGGTGGGAGTCGATGCCGAGGGCGTAACGGCCGTCCGCGGAGGGGACGGTGGGGTGCGCGACGGGTGCGCCGAGCAGCTGGGCGAAGGCCTCGTGACCGGCCTCGTCGAGGTGGTCCTGGCCGCGGAAGAGGACGACCTTGTGGGCGAGGAGGGCGGCCCTGATCTCGGCGACGGTGGCGTCGGGCAGGTCGCCGCCGAGCCGTACGCCGCCGATCTCGGCACCGATGCGGCCGCCGATCTTGGTGACGGTGGTGGCGGTGGCGGCGGCAGTGGCAGTGGCAGTGGCAGTGGCCATGAGGACTCCCTGGTGTAGGCCGCGGGGGTTATTTCCGCAGCGGAAGAAATAGCGTTACGGGGGGCGCCGGGCGCTGCACTGCGCCGAGCGGTACGGGTGTCGATACGTGCAGGTGCGTACGGGTACGGGTACGGGTGGGCGGCGCGGGAACCGACCGCCCGGGGCCGCGGAGGCCCCCCGGGCGGCTTCGTCCCCGCCCGGAACCCCGAAGGGCGACCGTGCGCCCGCCCGGGCGGGCACCTGCACGGGACCTGCCCGGCAGGGTGTCCCGGGGCACCACCCCTGGGGGTGCCCCGGGACGGGAACGGATCGGGCGGGAACGGATCGGGCGGGCGCGGCCCGGGGGGACCCGCGAGGTGGCCTCGCGGGGCGACCCCGCGGGGCACCGGCGGGCCGGGGCCGGGCCCGGGCCGGGCGGACCCCGGTCAGCCGGGGCGCCGGATCGGCGGGGTCAGGCGCGGCCGGGGGCCGGACAGCGGCCCGGACACTCACCCGGCGCGGTACGCGGGCCGGGGGTGTGGAGCCGCGGGGCGAGGAGTGCGTTCGCGGACATGTCCCGGAGCGTGTCAGCGGCCCCGGCCGGGGTCAACCCCCGTCCACGGCCACCGAACGCGCCCCTCGCCGGTCTCGGCGTCCACCCCGTACACCCACTGCGACCTGCGCTTTCCCCCATGCTTCGACCCGCGCGCCACCTCACCTCGGCGGCCGAAAAGCGTGGCCGGATTTCATGGCCCCGAAATGCGGCCGCCACGCGTTCGCCGAGATCCGCCCCTGCTCCCGGCCCGCGGGGCCCGGGGCGTGTCCGAGGGTCCCGGGCCCCGCCGGCGGCCGGCCCGTGAGTCCTGGCACGCACGCCGCGTCGTGACGCCGCGCGCATACGACCGCCGCCGCTGCGGCGCGGGCACGCCCCATGGCTCGTCCTGCCGATCGGGCCGCACCCCGGGAACCACCGCGCCCGGCCGCCCGGCCTTGCGGCGTACCCGCACCGGACGGCCCGGGCCCGTCCGGCAGGATCCCGGAGAGACGGCCAGGACACCCCGCCGCCCCCGCAGGGGAACCGGCATGATCGGGGGACACACCCCCGGCAAGACACCCCCTCACCCCCGAGGAGACCGCGTGACGCGTATGGCCGGCGACAGCCGGGCCGCCGCCAATGCCGCCACCGTGCTGCGGACGGTGCTCGACCACGGCCCGGTCGCGCGCAGCGCGATCGCCCCGCTGTGCGGGCTGAGTCCCGCCGCCGTGTCCCGGCAGACCACCGGGCTGCTCCGCGGCGGGCTGCTGCGCGAGCTGCCCGGGCCCGGCGGCGGGGTGGGGCGGCCGCGGATCCCGCTGGACCTGCACACCGGGGCCGTCGGCGGGCCGGTCGCCGCCGGGCTGCACATCGGGGTGCCGCATTCGACCTTCAGCCTCGTCGACCTCCGGGGGCAGCTGCTCGCCCGGCGGTCCTTCCCCCACGAGGGGCGCCCGACGGACGGGCTGTCCGCCGAGATCGCCTCCGAACTCGGCCGCTTCCTCGACGCGTACGACTCCGGGCGGCCGCTCCTCGGTGTCGGCGCGGCCCTGGGCGGATGGGTCGGCCCGGACGAGGGGACCGTCGTACGGCACCCCGCGCTGGGATGGCACCGCAAGCCGCTGGCCGCCGAGCTGTCGGCCGCCCTCGGGCTGCCGGTGTGGGTCGACAACCACGCCCGGGCCGTCGCGCGGGCCGAGATCCTCTTCGGGCGGCCCGAGGCCCGCCGGAGCCTGGTGCACCTGTTCATCGGCCGGGTCGTCGACGCCGCCTTCGGGATCGAGGGGACCGTGCACCAGGGTCCGGGCGCGGCGGCCGGCGACGTGGCCCACCTGCCGGTGCCGCGCTCGCAGGCTCCGTGCGCGTGCGGGCGTACCGGCTGCCTGGAGGCGACCGCGTCCGACACCGCGCTGGGCGCCGAGGCCGTGCGCCGGGGCATCGTGCCGGACCCTTCGGTGAACCTGCTGGTGGACGCGGCCGCCACCGGCGATCCGCGCGCCGACCGGCTGCTGCGCGAGCGCGCCCGCGCGGTGGGCCGCGCGGCGGCCCTTCTGTTGGATGTCTTCAATCCGGCGGTCATGGTCGTGACCGAGCTGGCGAGCGTCCTCGACGAGGGATACCTGGAGGAGATCCGGGCCGCCGCGATGGAGCTCTCGCACGTCTGCGACGATCCCGAGCGGATCGTGGTGCCGCACGCGGGTCCTGCCGTGCTCCCGGAGGCGGCGGCAACCGTGCTGCTCAGCCGGGTGTTCCAAGACCCCTTCGGCATGGCCCGAGAGGGCGAGATCACACCCATCGGTATGGTGCCACCTGAGCGCGCTCCCCTACATTCGAGCCATGACGGTCCTGCCTGACGACGGGCTCTCCCTGGCCGCCGAGTTCCCTGACGCGACGCATGAGCAGTGGCAGCGCCTTGTAGAAGGCGTACTGCGCAAGTCGGGCAAGGAAGTCTCCGGCGAGGCCGCAGAAGACGCGTTGTCCACCCCAATCGAGGACGGGCTCACCACGCGCCCGCTGTACACCGCGCCGCCCGACGGGACGGCTCCTGACACCGGTTTCCCCGGCTTCGCCCCGTTCGTCCGCGGGGGCAGGCCGGAAGGCACCACCGCGAACGGCTGGGACGTGCGCCAGCGCCTCGCGGGCTCGGACCCGGTACGTGTGAACGAGGCGGCCCTCGCCGACCTGCAGAACGGGGTCACCTCCCTCTGGCTCACCGTGGGCCGGGGCGGTCTCCCCGTCGAGGGCCTCGCCCGGGCGCTGGACGGGGTCTACCTCGACCTCGCCCCCATCACCCTGGACGCCGGAGCCCAATACGCCGAGGCAGCACACGCGTTGCTGCGTCTGTTCACCGAGAGCGCGGTGGCCCCCGAGGCCGCTCGGGCCTCGCTGGGCGCCGACCCCCTGGGCCACGAGGCCCGTACGGGTGAGGCACTGGACGTGGCCGGCGCCGTCGAGCTTGCCCGGGAGGCCGCCGCCGGCTGGCCCGGAGTGCGCGCCCTGACCGTGGACGCGCTGCCGTACCACGAGGCCGGCGGCAGCGCCGCCGAGGAACTGGGCCTGTCCCTGGCCACCGGTGTCGCCTACCTGCGCGCCCTCACCGAGGCCGGACTGAGCACCGGAGCGGCGCTCGGACAGGTGGAGTTCCGCTACGCCGCCACCGCGGACCAGTTCCTGACCATCGCCAAGCTGCGCGCCGCGCGCCGGCTGTGGGCCCGTATCGCCGAGGCCTCGGGGGCCCCGGAGGCGGGTGCCCAGCTCCAGCACGCGGTGACCTCGCCGGTGATGATGACCCGCCGCGACCCGTGGGTGAACATGCTGCGCACCACGGTGGCCTGCATGGCCGCGGGCGTGGGCGGCGCGGACGCCGTGACCGTGCTCCCCTTCGACAACGAGCTGGGCCTGCCGGACGCCTTCGCGCGCCGGATCTCCCGCAACACCTCCACCATCCTGCTGGAGGAGTCGCACCTGGCCCGGGTGATCGACCCGGCCGGCGGCTCCTACTACGTCGAGCGCCTCACCGACGAACTCGCCCACGCGGCGTGGGAGTTCTTCCAGACCCTGGAGAAGGCCGGCGGTCAGGCAGCCGCCCTGCGCTCCGGGCTGGTCGCCGAGCGGCTCGCCGCCACCTGGGCCGCGCGCTCCAAGAAGCTGGCCAGGCGCCGCGAGCCGATCACCGGCGTCAGCGAGTTCCCGCTGCTCTCGGAGAAGCCGGTCGTCCGCGAGCCGGCGCCCGCGGCCCCCACGGGCGGGCTGCCGCGCGTGCGGCGCGACGAGGCCTACGAGGCCCTGCGCGCCCGCAGCGACGCGCACGTGGCGGCGACCGGCGCCCGGCCGAGGATCTTCCTCGCCGCGCTGGGCCCGGCGGCCGCGCACACCGCGCGCGCCACCTTCGCCTCGAACCTGTTCCAGGCGGGCGGCATCGAACCCGTGCACGACCCGGTGTCGGTGGACCCGGCGACGGCCGCGCAGGCGTACGCCGCGAGCGGGGCGGACGGCATGGCCGTGCTCTGCTCCAGCGACGCCCTGTACGAGGAGCAGGCCGCTGCGGTGGCCGGGGCGCTGCGCGCGGCGGGCGCCACGACCGTCTTCCTCGCCGGCAAGCCGGGCACCGCTGAGGCTTCCGTGGACGAGTACGTCTTCGCCGGCTGTGACGCCGTCGCCGTGCTGTCCTCCGTACTCGACCGGATGGGAGTGCCCGCATGAGCATCCCCGATTTCTCCGAGCTGGCGCTCGACCCCACCGCCGTCGCAGGGGTGTCCGAGGAGCAGTGGCGCTCCGCGGTGAAGGAGTCCACCGGCACCGCGACCGCCGACCTGCTGTGGGAGACGCCCGAGGGCATCGGCGTCAAGCCGCTCTACACCGGGCGGGACGTGGAGGGCCTGGACTTCCTGCGGACGTACCCGGGCGTGGCCCCGTACCTGCGCGGCCCGTACCCGACGATGTACGTCAACCAGCCCTGGACGATCCGGCAGTACGCCGGCTTCTCCACGGCCGAGGAGTCGAACGCCTTCTACCGGCGCAACCTGGCGTCCGGCCAGAAGGGCCTGTCGGTGGCCTTCGACCTGCCGACGCACCGCGGCTACGACAGCGACCACCCGCGCGTGACCGGCGACGTCGGCATGGCGGGCGTCGCGATCGACTCGATCTACGACATGCGGCAGCTGTTCGACGGGATCCCGCTGGACAAGATGTCGGTGTCGATGACGATGAACGGCGCGGTGCTGCCGGTCCTCGCGCTCTACATCGTGGCGGCGGAGGAGCAGGGCGTCTCCCCCGACAAGCTCGCCGGGACCATCCAGAACGACATCCTCAAGGAGTTCATGGTCCGCAACACCTACATCTACCCGCCCAAGCCCTCGATGCGGATCATCTCCGACATCTTCGCGTTCACCTCGCAGAAGATGCCGCGGTACAACTCGATCTCCATCTCCGGCTACCACATCCAGGAGGCCGGTGCCACGGCCGACCTGGAGCTGGCGTACACCCTCGCGGACGGCGTGGAGTACCTGCGGGCCGGGCAGGCCGTCGGGCTGGACGTGGACGCGTTCGCGCCGCGCCTGTCGTTCTTCTGGGCGATCGGCATGAACTTCTTCATGGAGGTCGCCAAGCTGCGCGCGGCCCGCCTGCTGTGGGCGCGCCTGGTCAAGCAGTTCGACCCGAAGAACGCCAAGTCGCTCTCGCTGCGCACGCATTCGCAGACCTCGGGCTGGTCGCTGACCGCGCAGGACGTCTTCAACAACGTGACGCGCACCTGCATCGAGGCGATGGCGGCGACCCAGGGGCACACCCAGTCACTGCACACCAACGCCCTCGACGAGGCACTCGCGCTGCCGACGGACTTCTCGGCGCGCATCGCCCGCAACACCCAGCTGCTGCTCCAGCAGGAGTCGGGGACCTGCCGGTCGATCGACCCGTGGGGCGGCAGTGCGTACGTCGAGAAGCTGACGTACGACCTGGCGCGCCGCGCCTGGCAGCACATCGAGGAGGTCGAGGCGGCCGGCGGCATGGCGCAGGCCATCGACGCGGGCATCCCGAAGCTGCGCGTGGAGGAGGCCGCGGCCCGCACGCAGGCGCGGATCGACTCGGGCCGCCAGCCGGTGATCGGCGTCAACAAGTACCGCGTGGAGAACGACGAGGCGATCGACGTCCTGAAGGTCGACAACTCCTCGGTGCGCAGCCAGCAGATCGCCAAGCTGCGGCGGCTGCGCGAGGAGCGCGACGAGGCGGTCACGCAGGACACCCTGCGGGCGCTGACGAACGCGGCCGAGCGGGGCGACGGCAACCTGCTGGCCCTGGCGGTGGACGCGGCGCGCGCCAAGGCCACCGTCGGTGAGATCTCGGACGCACTGGAGAAGGTGTACGGGCGGCACGCGAGCCAGATCCGTACGATCGCGGGTGTGTACCGGAACGAAGCAGGCGAGTCCCCGTCCGTGGAACGCACCCGTGCGCTGGTGGACCGGTTCGAGGAGGCGGAGGGGCGTCGTCCGCGCATCCTGGTCGCCAAGATGGGCCAGGACGGGCACGACCGCGGCCAGAAGGTGATCGCGACCGCCTTCGCCGACCTGGGCTTCGACGTGGACGTCGGCCCGCTGTTCCAGACCCCGGCGGAGGTGGCCCGCCAGGCCGTCGAGGCGGACGTCCACGTGGTGGGCGTGTCGTCGCTGGCGGCCGGCCACCTGACCCTCGTACCGGCGCTGCGCGAGCAGCTGGCGGAGGAGGGCCGCGAGGACATCATGATCGTCGTGGGTGGGGTGATCCCGCCTGCCGATGTCCCGACGCTGCTGGAGATGGGCGCGACGGCGGTCTTCCCGCCGGGCACGGTGATCCCGGACGCGGCCCACGACCTGGTGACGCGGCTGGCCGCGGACCTGGGCCACGAGCTGTAGGCGGCCGCCGGTGCCGAAGATCGACATCGAGGCCTACGCGAAGGGGGTGCTCGACGGGAAGCGCGCGTTCATCGCGCGTGCGATCACCCTCGTCGAGTCCACCCTGCCGGCACACCGGGTGTTGGCGCAGGGCCTGTTGACGGAGCTGCTGCCGCACACGGGCCGGGCCCGCCGGATCGGCATCAGCGGTGTGCCGGGGGTGGGCAAGTCCACCTTCATCGACGCGTTCGGCACGATGCTGACGGGGCTCGGCCACCGGGTGGCGGTGCTCGCGGTGGACCCGTCGTCGACGCGCACGGGCGGCTCCATCCTGGGTGACAAGACCCGGATGGAGCGGCTGTCGGTGGACCCGGCGGCGTTCGTGCGGCCGTCGCCGTCGGCGGGCACGCTGGGCGGGGTCGCCAAGGCCACCCGCGAGTCGATGATCGTGATGGAGGCGGCGGGCTACGACGTGGTCCTCGTCGAGACGGTCGGCGTGGGCCAGTCGGAGACCACGGTGGCGGGGATGGTCGACTCCTTCCTCCTGCTGTCCCTGGCCCGTACGGGCGACCAGCTGCAGGGCATCAAGAAGGGCGTCCTGGAGCTGGCGGACGTGCTGGCGGTGAACAAGGCGGACGGCCCGCACGAGCGGGACGCGAAGGCCGCGGCCCGGGAACTGTCGGGTGCGCTGCGGCTGATGCACCCGGTGGACGCGGCCTGGACCCCGCCGGTCCTGACGTGCAGCGCGCGGGAGTCGAGCGGGCTGGACGAGGTGTGGAGCCGGCTGGAGCAGCACCGGACCCTGCTGGACGCGGGCGGCCGGCTGGCGGCGAAGCGGGCGGCGCAGCAGGTGGAGTGGACCTGGTCGATGGTCCGCGACGAACTGCTGGAACGGCTGCGGGCGAATCCCGCCGTGCGGGAGCTCTCCCCGGGCCTCGAAGCCTCGGTCCGGGCGGGCACGGTCACGGCCACGTCTGCGGCGGACCAGATCCTGGCGGCGTTCAGCCGGGCCTGACCCGTCTGCGTGCGGCGCCGTTGCGGGGGGGGCTCTGCCCCCGAGCGCCCGCGCCGCAAACGCCGGCGGGGCTGGATTTCCAGCCCCGCCGGCGTTTGCGGAGTTCGGGGCGGACCCCCGCATCTCAGCCTCGCCGGCGTTTGAGGCGCGGGGTCTGGGGCGGAGCCCCGGGAAGCGGAGCCGCCGACGGGTCGCCGGCGGGCGCGTTGCGGGTCAGACCTCGGCCAGGACCGGGCCCGCCTCGTTCACGGCGAGTCGCAGGACGCGGGTCTGCTCCACCGGGTTCTCGGTGGCGAGGAGCGCGGACAGGACCGCGATGCGGGCCTGGCCGGCGCGCAGGGTGCCGGTCGGGACGGCTCCGGCGGCCACCAGGTCCACCGCGCCGCCGTGCGTGTAGATCTCGGTGACCGGTCCGGCCATGACGCGCGTGGTCAGCGCGACCAGGACCCCGCGGCCGACGGCGGCGCGGACGGCCTCCACGATCTCCGGAGTCGCATTGCCCGCGCCGGTCCCGACGAGGACGATGCCGCGCGCGCCGGCCTCGACGGCGGCGTTCAGCAGGACCGGGTCACCGTTGGTGTGGTGCACCACCACGTCCACGCGCGGCGGGAGCTCCGGCATCGCGGGCAGCGGGAGCGGAGCCGGGCGCTGCGGGGTGCGCAGGATGGTGACCTTGCCGAAGCCGATCTTCCCGAAGAGTTCCTTCGACGGGTCGGCGAACGCGTCCAGCGCCACGGCCTGGGTCTTCACGGTGCCGCGGGCGGCGTGCACCCGACCGGCGAAGGCGATCAGTACGCCGAGCCCGCGCGTGTTCGCGGCGGTGAGCAGGGCGTCGTAGAGGTTCCCCGGACCGTCCCCGTCGGCGGTGCCCATGGGGCGCTGCGAGCCGGTGAAGACCACGGGACGCGGGTCGTGGTGGTGGAGGTCGAGGAGGAACGCCGACTCCTCCAGGGTGTCGGTGCCGTGCGTGACGACGATGCCGTCCACGCCGGGGTCGGCGAGCACCTCGTGCACGGTGCGGAGCAGGGTGAGCTGGTGCGCGGTGGTGAGTCGCGGGCTGTTCACGCTGAACAGGTCGACCAGTTCGACGGTGATGCCCTCGGGAAGCGGTGCGGTGGCGATCACCTCGTTCCCGTCGGCGTCCGCTGCGAAGCCGGAACCCTGCCAGCGGCTGGCTATCGTTCCGCCGGTGCTGATCACGACGATCCGTCCCATCGGCCGTGGCCGCCCTTCACTCGAGTCACTCGTGTCACTAGTACGTCACTCGTACATATGTACTCAAAGCAGCAATGATAGAGCGATCTACGCGCAATGTGATTGCGCTTTCCCTCAGGCCCGTTCATAAACACTGGGTGATAATTGCGTCATGGATGCCATTGACCGAGATATCTTGCGCGAGCTCCAGGCCGATGGCCGCCTGACCAACCAAGAACTCGCCCAGCGCGTGGGACTGACCCCCTCCCCTTGCATGCGCCGGGTGCGCCAGCTGGAACAGGACGGGGTGATCCAGGGTTACCGGGCCGTGATCTCCCCCGAGGCGGTGGACCGCGGCTTCGAGGTGCTCGTCTCGGTCGAGGTGCGGCGCGACCGGGAGGCGGTCGAGGCCTTCGAGGCGGCCCTCCAGGACATCCCGGACGTCATCGAGGCCTACCGCCTCTTCGGCAGCCCCGGCTGCCTGCTGCGGATCGCCGTCGCCGACCTGCGGGCCTACGAGCGCCTGTGGATCGAGAAGCTGACGGCCCTCACCGGCATCACCGAGGTCAACTCTCAGATCATCATGAAGCGCATCAAGGAACCGAACGGCCTTCCCGTCGACTTCCGCTGACGCCCGTGAACGACAGGAAGCAGCACCACACGAACGCCCTCGGCGCCGGCGTCCTCGGCGCCGGCGGCATGGACAAGGGGCACTTCGGCCGGGAGGACGCGACCGCACCGCGGCCGTCACGGTGACGCTGCCCGAGCTCGCGCACGACCCGTACCTCGTCCAGCGCGTCCTGCGCGAGGCGCACACCGCCCAGGCGGTCACCAGCGGCGGAGTCGCCCGCGTCCTGAACGCGCAGATCGACGACCACGACGGCCGGCCCTGGATCGCCACCGAGTTCCTGTCCGGGCCCACCCTCGACGACGCCGTGCGCCAGCACGGGCCGTTCGGCGCCGACGGCGTACGTGCGCTCGCCGCCCCGCTCGCCGCCACCCCGCGGGACGTCCACGCGGCCTGGCTGGTCCACCGCGACCCGAAGCCGGCCGACATCGTGCTCACGCCGGCGGGACCGCGCGGCCCGAGCACGGGCTGACGCTCACCACGACGGGCCAGGTGCCGGTCACCCCCGGGTACGGCGCCCCCGAGCAGGTGCTCGGTCGACGCGTCGGCCCGCGGCTCAGGTGGTCGAAGGAGATGACCTGGTCGCTCGCCGAGACGTGGCCGGCTGCCCTGCCGAACTCCCACGTCGACTGCTCCAGCGTCAGGCCGAGCGGGGCCAGCAACCGCTCCTCGGTCATCGCGCGCTCGGTGTTCATGTACGCGACGCGCGGAATGTCGGAGGCCTGCAGTCCGGCCTCCTCCAGGCAGGCCCCGATCAGTCCCCCCTGTGCCTTCAGCAGCCGAATGCGGGGCGCGAGCGCCGCGGGACGGGTGTGGGACGGGTACGCGCGAGGTGCCCACGGCCGGCGCGTGCACCGGCCGTGGGCCCCTGCGGTCGTGCCCCGTCCCGCGGGGAGCGGGTCAGGCGCCCGCCTCGGCGCTGTCCGGCTTCTCGGCGTCCTTCGCCTGCCCGGCGGCATGCTCGGCGAGGATCTCCTCCTCCGTGCGCCAGTCCTCGTCCCGGATCGCCGTCGGCAGCAGACCGGCCAGCAGGAGGGCGAGGAGGATCAGGCCTCCGGAGAACCAAGTGATCGTCTTGGTGGAGTCGGTGAACGCCGTCTGCGCCGCCTTCTCCACCTCTCGGCCGGCCACGGCGGCGGTGTCCCCGCCACGCCCCGTCAGGCGGGCGCAGTCCCCGTCCGACGACCGACCCTCGTCCGTGGCGACCCGCTCGCGGACACAGGCCCGGAAGTCGGTGAGCAACGGGCCGACGTCCTGATCGGAGGCCGTGGCGACGGCTCGCACGCGGGGCACGGAGTCGTCCGCCGCGTGGTCCGCCTGGACTCCTAGCAGTGCGACGAACACGGTACCGAGGACCGCCACTCCGAGGGTGCCGCCGAGCTGGTCGAAGGCGTTCAGGAGGCCGGAGGCGGAGCCGACTTCACGGTCGGAGACGCCGCCGAGGATCTGGCTGGTGAGCGGGGTGAGGACGAAGCCCATGCCGGTGCCGCAGAGGAGGCCGGAGGGGATCAGTTCCCAGGGGTTCAGGCCGTTTCCGGCGAGCTGGAGCGTCAGCCAGGTGCCCGCGGTGCCGATCAGCAGGGCGAACAGCCCCCACTTGAGGACGCGGCCGCCGTAGCGCGGCACCAGGGCCATGCCGGACCAGGCGGATCCGAAGGCGACGCCGACGGCCCAGGGCATCTCAGTGAGGCCGGCCTTGAGGGCGGAGAATCCGAGGCCGATCTGCAGGTGGAGCGCGAGGACCATGAGGTAGCCGGCCATGGCGCAGAAGAAGGCCAGGGTGATGAACAGGCCGACGACGAAGGTGCGGCTGTGCAGCAGGCTCATCTCGACGAGCGGGGTGCGCTCGGAGCGCTGCAGCCGGACCTCGTACCAGGCGAACAGGGCGAGGACCGGCACCGAGCCGGCAAGCATGGCCAGGATCCAGCCGGGCCAGCCCTGCTCGCGCCCCTGGACCAGCGGGTAGACGAGGAGGAACAGGCCGGTCGTGGCGAGCAGCATGCCGACGGTGTCGAGGCCCGGGCGGCGCGGGGAGCGGGACTCCGGAAGGATGCGCAGGGCGATGACGAAAGCTGCGATGCCGACGGGGACGTTCAGCAGGAAGACGGAGCGCCAGCCCGTGCCGAAGAGGTCCCAGTCCACGAGCGCGCCGCCGAGCACGGGGCCGCCCACGGCGGCGAGTCCCATGAAAGGGCCGGAGGCGCCGAAGGCCGCCGCCCGCTGCTCGGGCGGGAAGACGTTCTTGATGAGGGCGAGGACCTGGGGCACCATCACCGCCGCCGAGGCGCCCTGCAGGACGCGGGCCGCGATCAGTTCGGTGGGGTTCTGCGCGGCTGCGCACAGGGCGGACATGGCGGTGAACGCGGCGAGACCGGCGAGGAAGGTACGACGGCGGCCGAAGATGTCGCCGAGCCGGCCGCCGGTGACGAGCAGGATGGCGAAGGCCAGCGCGTAACCGGCGGCCATCCACTGCAGGGCGGTGTAGCTGCCGCCGAGGTCGGCGCGGATGGCCGGCATGGCCACGTTGATCACGGAGCCGTCCAGCAGGTCCATGAAGTTGGCGCCGAGCAGGACGAACAGGAGCAGCCAGTGGCCCTGTGAACCACCCCGTGCGGGCTGTTCCGTGGTGGGCATCGTGGTCGAGGCCATGGGGGTCTCCCTCGCAGTCTTGGACTTAACCGAGAACAAAATTAGACCGAGTGAAATTTTTTATCAAGACAAAATTTGGTCCGAGTCAGGTACATTGATGGCATGCCAGCAGACACCACGACCGCGCCGCTCGGCCTGCGCGAACGCAAGCGGTTGGAGACCCGCACCGCGATCTCCCGCGCCGCCGCCGACCTCTTCCTGAGGGACGGCTTCCACAACGTCTCGGTGGGCGAAGTGGCCAAGGCGGCCGACGTCTCGAAGGTCACCGTCTTCAACTACTTCCCGACCAAGGAGGACCTGGCCCTCGCCCCGCTGGCCGAGCACACCGGTGACGAGGTCCGAGCGGTCCGTGAGCGTCCCGCCGGCACCACGCCCCTGGATGCCCTGCGCGACGCCTTCCTGCGTGACCTCGCCGCCCACGCGCCCCAGGCGGGCATGTACGAGGCCGCCGCCCCGCTGGTCCGGATGATCCTCACCACGCCCGCCCTGAACGCCCGGCTCCTGGCCATCGAGGCCGACCGCGAGCAGGCGTTGGCCGACGCCCTCGCCGAAGAGGCCGGCGGCCTGGGCGCCGTGGACGCCCGGGTGTTCGCAGCTGCCGCCCTCGGCATTCGACGCACCCTGGTCACCGAGAACTTCCAGCGGCTGATCGAGGGCGAGAGCCCCGTATCGCTCCTTCCTGAAGCCCGTGCGCGGGCCGTCCGGGCCTTCGGACTGCTGGAGTCCGGCTTCGGCGGGTACGCGATCCGCTGAGGCGCGGCCCCACGCGGGCGGGAGCCACCAGACTTCTGAGCCGGCCCGCGGTCAGGGCCTGCGGGCCGGGCTGCGCGTCAGCGCGGAATCGCGTACGACGACGGGTGCCAGCACCTTTTCCACCCGCTCGACGAGGTCCCCGGGCAGCTCGATGCCGACGGCACCGGCGCTCGCCTCCAACTGCCCCGGGCGGGAGGCCCCGACGAGCGCCGTGGCCACCAGGTCCCGGCCCGGCAGCCAGGCCAGCGCGAGCTGGGCCGTCGCCAGCCCCGTCTCACGGGCCAGCGCGAACCCCCATGCCCTCCTCGGCGCAGACCGGCACGATCTCGGCCTCGGGCACCCGCCACAGCAGCGAGTACTGCACCTGGTTCGACACGAGGGGGATGCGCAGCTCACGGGCGAGCGGTGTCCCGGTCCAGCAGGAGCGCGGAGAGGCTGCCGGGGCCTTGCGTGGCCGCGGCGGCCGGGGCGCACAGGGTGAACATCCCGGCCCGGTCGCCCCGTGTCAGGGGCCCGTGCCACGAGGCACGGGCCCCTCCGTCGCGTGGCCGGCATCCGGGGCCCCGATACGGTGAAGGCGCTCCGGACGGGCACTGAACCGGGGCCGGTTCCCAGGAGAATGCGGTGTGGACGCACGCGCCCCGGACCCCGCGGCGGCTCCGGATACGCTGTGCCGCACGGAGTCCCCCCGCCCCTCCGTACGTACGTGTCGTGTGCGTTGATCCCGACCGGCGGATCCTGTTGTTGCGCCGGCGCGATCCCGCAACCGGGAACCACATCTGGGAGCCGCTGGGCGGCGGCATCGAGGCAGATGAGGACCCGCTCGCTGCGGCCCGGCGGGAGCTGAACGAGGAGGCCGGACTCCGGGACGCCCCCATCGGCGAGCGCTCCATCATCGTCGCGCGGAAGCCGAGTTGGAACGGAGTGGATTTCGCCGGAGAGGAAGCCTTCTTCCCGTGCCTGCTCCCCTCGGCACCCGAAGTCCGCCCGGGCGGAATGGAACAGTACGAGGTCGAGCAACTCCAGGAGCACCGATGGGTGCCGTGGCACGAGTTGGGCGACCTCCCCGACCCGGTCGAGCCGCCGCAGCTCCTCGACGTACTGACGGCGCCGGCTCCCGACGGCCCTTGGGCCGGCGGCGCCCGGGCCTGATCGGCGAACGAGCCGTCGCCGCGACGACCGCGCGAACACGGCCGCCGGGCCCGGTCCACGAACCCTGACCGATCGCATCGGTCGGCGAACGGGGCGGCGTCGTGCCCGCACTTCTCCCCGCGTCGCCGCGCGCCGACCGGATAGGACCCGTCCGACGTAGCCGCGGCGCTCCGGGCCGTCGGCCGAGCTCACCCCCGTGAAGCTCAACCCCGACCCGGCCGGCGCCGCCGCCACCACCCCCTCGACACTTCAGTGGCGAAGCAGCATTGGTAACGTACACCAGAGTGACTGTCCGGCGTCAACCAAAGTATTGCCGGTGCCGGCCCGAGGGGCTTCGAGAAACACTGTGGTGGGCATAGGCTCGGCATCACGCCTAGGAGGTCGTGTACATGGAGGCTGACCAGTCGCCCACCTTCGCCCAACTCTTGGACCACCTCTTCCGCGAGGTGCACCCCCCGTCCCGGGGGCCGTACACCTACGCGGAGGTCGCCGAGGGAATCCGCAAGGCCGCGACCGGAGAGGGACGCGGGGTGACGGCGAGCGCCATCCAGCAACTGCGCACCGGCACCAAACGGAACCCGACGCGGCACACCATCAAGGCCCTGGCCGACTTCTTCGGCGTACCGGCGGGCTACTTCGTCGACAGCGCGACGGCCGAACGCACCCAGGCCGAGATCGACCTCCTCGCCGCCATGCGCGACCAGGACGTCCGCAAGGTGGCCCTGCGCGCCAACGGCCTGAGCGTCGACAGCCTGAAGATGCTGTCCACCGTGATCGAGCAGGCCCGGAAACTCGAAGGGCTCACCACCAACGACAGCGCGCCGGGCCTGAACCTGGACGACTAGGTCGCCACTTCCGGATCCCGCCGGGCCCGACGACACGACACCCCTCTGTGGCCGCTCATCGCCAGGGGGGCATCCGGCGTTTCCCGGCACAAGCCCGGCATCCCGGTCCGCACGGCGCCTCGGCGGCCGCACCCCGCCCTCGGAACAAGGTCGCGAACATGCCAACATTGGCGCGCGTACCGGGCTTCCAGGGGGGCGGTTCGCCACGGCCTGACGCCCCCGAACGGCGTTACCAGAGTGGGGACATGGACCTTGAGCAGCTTCGCGCCGCGTGTGAGGCACGCGTCGAGGCGCTTCGACTCCCGCACCGCTTCAGCACCCGCGACTTGTGCGACGCCGTGGCCGAGCAACGCGGACGCCCCATCATCCTGCGCCCCCTGAGCACCCTGGGCGCCTTGGACGCTCCGTGCGGAATCCGCCTGGAGACCCCGGACGCCGACCTGTTGTTCTACGAGGAGGCCACCTCGCCCCTCCATCAGAACCACATCCTCGCCCACGAGATCAGCCACATCATCTGCGACCACCCCGGCAGTCTCGAACTGGACCGGGACACCCTGCGCGCGATCGGGTTCAACCCCACCCTCGTGCAGCGCATGTCCGGCCGGACCAGTTACACCAGCGAGGACGAACGCGAGGCCGAGGTGATGGCCAGCGTGATCCGACAACTCATGTACCGGGGACGCGAAGGCCCGTCGAGCCGGCCCGCCAGCGGCGCCGAGAGCTGGGACGCGCTGTTCGCCAAGCCACACAGGAAGAAGCGCGATCGGAAATGATCAACATCCTCTTCACGGGCACGGCCGTCGTGCTGCTGTGCTTCGCCGCCTATTGGGTGCGGGGCCGCGGCGGACACCGCCCCACGGGCGCCTGGGCGATGGCGGCGCTGCTGACCTCGTTCGCCCTCGCCTTCGCCTCCTACGCCCCCGCCGTGGAGCGCGCGGTCGAATCGGTGGTCCCCCACGTCGCCCGGCTCCTCAGCAACACCTTCACCCTGACGGCGGCCACCTCGGTCCTCGCCTTCCTCTTCCAGCTCAACCTGGACCGCGAGCGGGCCCATCGGCAGATCCGACTGCGCGTCATCGCCCTCGCGATCTCCGTCGCCGGCATGACCGCCTTCTTCGCCGCCGAACAACTCACGGGCCGCAACCCGGCGTTGTACGCGTGCTACGTACTCATCTACATCTCCTTCCTGGGGTACACGGCCAAGGACTTCCTGCTGCAGACCTGGGCCCAGTCCAAGCGCTCGACCCGACGCAGCCAGCGCTGGGGCCTGCGCACGACCTCGGTGGGCTGTGGCTTCGCCCTCGTCTACGCCGCGTACAAGCTCTTCGCCCTGGTCTCCATCGGCCTCGGTCTGGGGCTCGTACCCGACCACGCCCGGTGCTCGACGCCCCTGACCCCCTTCCGCTGCGCGTTCAGCGTGAGCGCGCCCGCCGTCGCCGTGCTCCTCATCACCGTCGGGCTCACCCTCCCCGCCCTGCTGTGGCCGCTGAGCCAACTGCGCCGCCGCCGCTGGGAACGGAGCTCGTTCACCGCGCTGGAACCCCTGTGGCGGGAGGTCACCTCGGCGGTCCCCGAGGTCGTGCTCGACCCGGGGAGCACCGACGCCGACACCCACGACCTCGACTTCCACCTGCACCGCCGGGTCATCGAGATCAACGACGGCGTGCTGGCCCTGCGCCGGTACCGTCAGGCATCGGTACGGGACGCCGCGGCCGCCGAGGTCGCCCGCCGGGGCACGGCAGACACCCCGGAGGGCGACGCCGGGGTGGAAGCGGCGGTCATCGCCGCGGCCGTCGCCGCGAAGCACGCAGGAGTCGTCCCCGAGGGCGACGAGGCCCCGCCCGCCACCGGCACCGCCTCCCGCAAGGGCGACCTCCCCGCGGAGACCGCATGGCTGCTGCTCGTGGCGAACGCCTACGTACAGCACCCGGCACCCGAGAACACGGGCGCGGCCTCGTGACCGCCCCGCGGCAGGACCCGCTGCGCGACCCGCGCTTCTTCGCCGACCCCTACCCCACCTACGACCGGTTGCGCGAAGGCTGCCCGGTCAGGCGGATCCCCACCGGCTCCGGCGGACACCAGGCGTACGTGATCACCGGCCACTCCGAGGCCCGCGAGGCGTTCACCGACCCCCGCCTGTCCAAGGACACGGCCCGCTTCTTCGCCGACCGACCCTCGGACCGCGACCTGCACCCGGCGATCTCCCGCAACATGCTGGCGAGCGACCCCCCGGCGCACACCCGCCACCGACGGGTGGCGACCCGGCTGTTCACGACCGGCCGCGTCCGGGAACTGCGCCCGTTCGTCACCCGGGTCGTGGACGACCTCATGGCCACGTGGCGACCGGGCACGGACGTCGACCTGGTGGCGGACCTGGCGGTGCCCCTGCCGGTCACCGTCGTCTGCGAACTCCTCGGCGTACCGGAATCCGACCGCGCCGCGCTCGCCGACTGGTCCCACGCCCTCTTCGACGCGACCGACACCGACCGCGTCGACGCCGCGTCGCACCGGATCGGGGACTACCTGACCGACCTCGTCGACACGGCCCGCACCAGCCCCGGCGACGGCCCGCTCCGCTCCCTCCTGCGCGACTGCGACGAGGGCGGCCTCGACCGGGACGAGACCGTCTCCCTGGCCGCCCTCCTCCTGGTCGCCGGCCACGAGACCACCACCCACTTCATCGGCAACGCCGTCCTGGCCCTGCTCCGGCACCCGGAGGCGTTCGACCGCCTGCGCCGGGACCCGGACCTGATCCCCGGCGCCCTCGACGAACTGCTCCGCTTCGACTCCCCGGTGAGCGTGGCCACCTTCCGTCACAGCACGGAGGACCTGAGCGTCGGCGGGATCGACATCCCGGCGGGCTTCCCGGTGCTCATCGCCCCCGGAGCCGCGAACCGCGACCCGTCCGCGTTCCCGGACCCGCACCACCTGGACCTCGACCGCGACGCCGGCGCCCACCTCTCCTTCGGGCACGGCATCCACCGCTGCCCGGGCGCCCCCCTGGCCCGGGCCGAGGCGGAGATCGCCCTCCGCACCCTGGTGACCCGCTTCCCGGACACGCACCTGGCCGTCCCCGCAGAATCCCTGTCCTGGCGCCAAACGCGCCTCACCCGCGGCCTGACCGCCCTCCCCCTCACCCTCGCCTGACCCGCGACTGCCCCCGACGATGCCGACACGAGCTGCCCGCCGCCGCACCCAGCGGCGGCGGAACCCGCAGGGAGCACCACCTCGGCGTGCCGCAGCGCCTGGTGATACCGGGCGTCGAGCCGTGTCGGCCGCCAGACCGGGATCTCCCGGCCCCGCGGGCCCGGGACGCGGCGGGCGATCGCGGGGAAAGCGAGAAGGGCCAGAATCCGATTCTTTTCCGGATTCCAGCCCTTCTCCACTACGAGTAGACCTTACCGTTCGGCGCGGAAGATCTCATCGCCGTTCTCATTGAAGCCGATGTGGATGTGCGCTCCGCCCTCTCCCTTTTCCTGGATGAGAAACTCGGAGGCGACCGGTTCACCGGTGTCTCGGTGAACGCCGTCGGAGTTCACGCCGACCCAGGCGTTCTCATTGCTGTCCTGGGTGTTGAACCTTCCGCTCATGCAGCACCTCTCTCGAGGGTAGGTGGCGATGGGCCACAAACGAAAGTCGGCGCAGATCCGACCCAGGCAGAGAATAGGGCAAACCGACGATGCGAAAGTGCGAGAATTGAAAGTACTCATTCTTCGCAAGGTCAAGAAATAATGCATCTGCACTAGACGGATCTAGTCACCTATCGATCCGAAACGGTAGATCCTCAGAGTCGCCAATTCCGCATAAGGAACTGGTGAGCGAATTGGCACGACTGCTCGGTAGGCGACGACGTCGTCGACCAGGCCCGGCGGCGCGTGTTGAACCGTCGCTCCCATCTGAGCGACCGGCAGCGCTTTCCCGTGCGGCGAGGACTCCCCCGATGCGCAGAGCCCTCCCTGCGCTTCGCCATGAGGACCTTGCCCTTCTCGGCCCGACGGAGTTCAAGGTGGGTTTCGACGATCAGGCGACCCCCAAGGTCGAGCAGCACCCGGCCGGCTCGACCGGTCCAGGGCCTGCGTGGACGGCTCCCACATCCGGGCGAAGAAGGGGCGCGACACCGATCCGCCGCCGGTCGACCGGCAGAAGGCGGGCAGCGAGCACCACCTGACCTACGACGGACGCGCCATCCCCCTCAAGGTCCTCACGACCGCCGCGAACGTCAACGAGGCGGCCTTCGCGGACGGTTGCGCCTCGCCTCATCGACCCCAGCGGGTGACCGAAATGGCATGCATCATTCCAGAAATTTCCGGCGAAGTTCAGCCATCCCCGGGCGCCTCGCATCACCCAGACCCAGGCCCTAACGGCCCGGAAAACCGGGTGATCCCTGCCCTTTGCGGACAGAAGCGGAATGTCTGATACGCCTATTGGTCGCCAAGATCATCGGATCGTAGCGTCGGTGATCTGTCCACAAGAACCGGTCACCGGCCGGTCGTCGAGAACCCTCGACGTACCCGGTCGTGGGCCCACGAATCCAAGGAGGCGTCATGGACGCTCTGGACATCGACTTCGAGGAGTTCTCCCTCGAAGAGATCGCCATCGAGGATGTGCCCGACACCACCGGCCTGCCGGTGATGGGGGCCTCCAACGGAGCCTCGTGCTGTCGGGCCAGCTGTTCCTGCTGCAGCAGCAGCAGCTGATTCGCCGCCGGGGGCCGGTCACGGCCCCCGGCGTGCCAGCCGACAGGAACCACTCCCGGCCGGGCCCCACTTCCGGTAGGCCGGGCAAGCCAGAAGGGCACCGCCTGCCATGCGGCGATTCGTCGTGGCCGACACGGCTGCTACACGGGTCAACCCCCTGCCGTACACCCCGCTCGTACGGCCGCAGACCGCCGCCGCGTGGGACCGTCTCGCCGCGGCCGCGGACCGCACCCTGGCTGCGGCACGCCTCGCCGACGGTGCCCTCGCAGAGTCGGCCGGCGCGGTCGGCGCCCCCGCCGCGCACCTGCGCGTGCGCCGCAGGATCCGTGAGAAGCCCCTCACTCCGCTCCCCGCGGCGGCCTCCGGCGGTGACGCCGCGACCGTCCCGGCCGTCTCGGACTGGCAGGCGACTGCCGAGGCCTACCGCACGCTGCTGGAGCAGGTCGCGCACGACCGGGCGGCCGCCCAGGCCCACGAGCGCCATGCGCTGAGCCTGCTCTGCGCCGAGGAGGAGCTCGCCTCCTCCGTCGAGCTGATCAGCCCCTTCCTGGGCGCCGCCGTCCGGCGGTACGCCGACTCCGGCGGCGACGACGCCGCGCGGGCGGACCGCAAGTCCGAACCGCGCATCACCGCGTACGCGTTGCGGGCCATGACCCGGACCAGCCCGCGCTCCCGGTTCACCGCGGTCGCCCTCTCGGCCACGGAGGACGGGCCGGCGCCCGAAGCGCGGCCGATGCCCGAAGCGGGGCCTGCACCCGAAGCAGGGCCGGCGCCCGAACCGGGGCCTGCGCCCGAAGCAGGGCCGGCGCCCGAACCGGGGCCTGCGCCCGAAGCGGGGCCTGCGCCCGATCCCGGGTCGCCCGCCGCCCGCTGGGCGACCGCGCCGCCCACCGTCGCGCTGCGCACGGTGGAGGTCCAGCGCGGCGCCCTGCTGTCCGCCCTGGAACCCGCGCCGCGGCCCGGGTGCCCCGTGCGTCTGGCTCCGCTGCTGCCGGCCGCACCCGGCGAGCTGGCGTTCATGGCCATCACCCCGGCGCATCCCCGCCCCCGCAAGGTGACCCTGCGTCGAGCCCGGGAACTGACCGAACTCACCGCCGTCGCCCGGTTCGGCGTCCACGCGTGGGAGGAGGTGGCCGGGCGGCTCGCCGAGGCCCTCGACTGCCCGGCCGCCCGCGCCGAACAGGTCATGCGCGCGGCGCTCCGGGCCGGCCTGCTCGGATCCGCGCTGCCCGTGGACGACCAGGACCCGAACTTCCTGACGGCATGTCACGACGCCCTGCCCGAGGCCGCGGCAGGAGGGACAAGGGGTGCGGTCGAGGACGGCGCCGATCACGGCGGTCTGCGCGCCGTCGTCGCGGAACTGGCCGAGACGACCGCGCTCCTGGCCACCGACACCGCGGCCGACCGGCCCGCCCTGCACGCCCGGTTCCGCACGGCGGCGGCCCGGCTGCCGCACGCCGACGCGCTGGCGCCGCAGCTGTACGAGGACGCCGTTGCCGTGCTGCCGCCCCTCCCCGGACCCGAGGCGTCCCCGGCCGCGGCTGCGGCGGCCCTGCTGCCGGTGCTCGGGGCCTTCGACCTCAAGGCCGACCTGCGCATCGGCCTCCAGGCCGCGGTCCGCGCCCGCGGCGGGGCGGTCCGGCTGGTGGCCGAGGCCGAAAACCTCGCCGCGGAAGCCGCCCGGCTCGCCACTTCGGCCGCTGCCGGCGACACCGACGCACCGCTCGACCCGGACAGCCGGGCGGCGGCGGTGGGCCTGTGGACCTTCCGGCGGCGCGTGCTGGCGGACCTGGCCGACCTGTTCGAGGCGGCCGTCGCGGCGGGGGACGGCGTCGATGCCGTCATCGAGGACGAGCACCTGAGGGCCTGGGCCGCCGCCCTGCCCGACCGACTCCACCCGGACGGCGCCTCGTACGCCCTGATGGCCCAGTACGCGGACGGCCAGTGGGCCGCCAACGGCTGGTTCGGGGGCTACGGCGCCACGGCAGCCCGGTTCCTGGAGGCCGATACCGCCGCCGGCGGTACCGCCACCGCCGGCCTGCGCGCGCGGCTGCGCCGCGTCCTGGGCCCCTCGGTCGCCGAGGACCGGGCCGCACACGGGTTCAACACCGGCTGTCACCCCCCGCTCCTCGACCAGGAGATGACCGCGCACGACTGGGCGGGCGCCGTCCTCGTCGACGAGGGCGGGGCCGGCCGACTGCGCTGGCGGACCCCGCGCGGCCTGCGCCCGATCACCGTCGGCTCCACCCGCTGGGACCTGATGCCCGCGCCGAGCCGGATCGCCCTGTGGCTCCAAGGAGGGGGCGTGATCGCGTGCGCCTACGACCACGTCTTCCGTGAGCGCGCCCGTCCCGGCGCCGACGGCGTGATCGCCGTACCCCGGCTCCGCCACGGCAACCTGGTGCTCCAGCGCCGTCGCTGGTACCTGCCGGACACCGGCGTCCTGACCGGGACCCACCGGGGATCGTCCGACGACCTGCACCGGCTGGTGCGGCTGCGGGCCGAACACGGCCTACCCGCACGGTTCTTCGTCAAACAGCTGCCGGAATGGGAGCGCGACGAGGCGCTCGTGCCCGACGTCACCTCCCGCCCCGTGTCCCAGCCCAAGCCCCGCTACGTGGACACGGCCGGTGTGCTGGGCCTGGCCTCCTTCGCCAAGGACGCCGCCGACTTCACCCATCCGTACCTGGAGGAGTGCCTGCCCGGACCGGTGGCGGGCCACCACGTGCGCGAGGCGGTCTACGAGTTCGACCTGGCCGAGGCGGACACGCCCCGCGCCGACGCCGCCTTCGGGCCCGAGGCCGGTCGAAGCGCCGGTCCCGGTACCCCTGCCGGCCACGAGGAGGGCTCCGCGTGCTGACGACCCTGCGCGTCCACGACTACCGTTCCGACACGCTGCCGCTGCTCACCGAGGGGGCGCTGCCCCTGGTCGCCGGTCTCGCCGCCGACCCGGCGCTGGACGTGTGCTTCCCGACCCGGCACTGGGACGGCGGCCCCCACCTGGCCCTGCACCTGGGCCACGCGGCCCCTGCCGCCGACGTCCTGGCACGGGCCCGCCGACGGCTCTCCGCCGCTGCCGGACACGGCCGTGCCTGGACGCCCGAGGAGTACGCGCGCCGGGCCGGCGCACTCGCCCGGGCCGAGGGCGTGGCGGTCCGCCACGAGTTGCCCCACCCGCACGGGTCGGTGCTCGTGTCCACCGACGCCGTGGTACCGGGCCCGGTGCAGGTCGTGCGGCACCGGTTCCTGACCGCGCTCGCCCGTGAGCTGGCGGGCCTGCTGCCCGCAGACCCGGCGGCCGCGCGGTCCAGGGCCCCCGGCACCGCGCTGCGCTGGATGGCGGCGCTGGCGGCCTCGTACCCCGGGGGCGCGCGGTTCGGATCCCTGTCGTTCCGCTCCCACACCGAGGCGTTCCTCGCCTCCCGGACCGACGGCGAAGAACTGCGGGCCCGTTTCGCCGCCGCGGCGCAGCGGTACGCGCCGCAGACCGGGCAGCTGGTCGACAGCGCCCTGTACCGGCCCGAGGAGCTACCCGGGTACGCCGCCTGCGCCACCGCGCTCGCCGAACTGCTCGACCCGCGGCTGCACGGGGACCTGGAGGACGTGCTCGGGGGCCGGGTCGGCCCCGCCGAGGCAGACCCGCACGCGGGTGGCCCGGACGCGGGTGGCCCGGACGCGGGTCGTCCGGACGCGGGTCGTCCGGACGCGGGTCGTCCGGACGCGGGTCGTCCGGACGCGGGTCGTCCGGACGCGGGTCGTCCGGACGCGGGTCGTCCGGACGCGGGTCGTCCGGACGCGGGTCGTCCGGACACCGACAGTGCACCGAGCGCCTTCCACCGGCGGCTCGCCGAACTGGGCTTCGGCGAGCGCACACCGCCGGCCTTCCAGGCGTACCGCGTGCTCGTGAACTGGCTCTACGAGGCCCTGCAATGGCTCGGCGTCACTCCGATCAACCGATACCTGTACTGCCACTGCCTGGCCCACGCCGTCGACGAGCGGCTCGGCGAGACCTGGCAGGACCGACTCACAGCGAGGCCCTCCTGACATGCGCGTGAAACTCCGCCCCAGCACCGTGTACGGGGCCTACTCGGAAGGGGTGTTCGTGCAGACCCCGCGCGGGGCCTTCACCCTGCGCTTGCCCGCGCCCCTGGCCGAACCGGCCTGCGCCTGGATCCGCGCCCTGGAGCAGCCGCGCACGACCGCCGACCTGGTGGACGCGGCCGGAAACCCGAAGGCGGCGCCGTTCATCGAGCGGGTCATCGCCCAGATGCGGGCCCAGGGAGCGCTGGTGGACGCGTACGAGGTGCCGCCCGGCCTCCCCGAGGCCGCGGTGGCGTACGTGGAGAGCTACAGCGACGACCCCGGCGCAGCGCTGCGCGCACTGGCGGCGGCCGAGGTGTCGGTCGATGCCGCGTGGCCGCAGGCGGCGACCGTCGAAGCCGCCCTCGTCGCACGGGGCGTGCGCGTACGGGTGGTCGGCGCGACGGAGGAGGGCGGCCGGAGTCCCTCCACGGCAGCGGCCGTCACCGGCCCGGGGCTGGCCGTCCGGGTGGAAGCGGCCGGCGGTCGCACGTGGGTCGTCTCGTCCGCGCTGGCGGCCGCCCCGGCAGCCCTTGCGGCCCTGCACGCCCGGCTGACGACCGGGACCTCGGCCGTCGGTGCGCCTCCGGTGCCGGACGCGGCGGCCGCCGAGCTCGCCGCCCAGCTCGCCGCCCAGCTCGCCGCCGAGCAGGCGTTCAAGGAGATCACCGGACTGGCCGGCCGCGGGTCGCGCACCGTGCACGTGGTGGACTCCCGTCCGCTGGGCTGGCGCTCGCTCGACCTCACCGACGACGGCGACGCCGACGGCCCCGATGCGGCAGCACTGATCGGCCGGTACCGGACCGACACCCCGGCCGACTGGACCCAACTGCCGGTATGCCTGGCGCGTGTGGTCCCCGGGCCCGGCACGCCGGACGGTCGCGTCGCCGCGGGCTGGGGAGCCACCGGCGGTGAGGCGGACGACGCGGCACTACGGGCCTTCCTGCGCGGCCCCGACCCGGAGGGCGGGGCCGGTACCACCGAAGGCGCGGCCCTGCTGGACGCGGCACTGCGGCTCGCCGCCCTCGACCGGCAGGCGGACGGGCGTGCGCCTTGGCTGGAGGGCGGTGCGGGGCGGACGGCGCCGTCCGGGGCCTCCTGGCGGTACCGCCTGCACGAGGCCCCCGGCGGCCTGGTGTGCGCCGAGGCCGCGCTCACCCTGCCCGTCGAGGCCGAGGGCGACCGGGACGGCGGCGCGGCGGAACGGCCCGCGGAGTGGCACGGCACGGCCTGGGGCCGGGACCGCACGGCCGCGTCGGAGGCGGCACGGGCCGCCGCCCGGGCCCGCGCACAGCTCGCCGGGCACGACCCCGTGCTGGCCGGGGCGCTCGGCCCGGACTGCCGTATCGCCGAGGAGCTGGCCGCGTCGGCGCGGCCGCACGAACTGGCCGCCGAACTGCTCGGTCACGGCGTCGGGTTCCGGCCCGCCGCCCACGACCCGTTGCTCGGCGCGCACCCGTTGGTGCACGGCACGCTGGTCCGTGACGCGCGGGGCGACCGGTGACCGGGCGGCTCGCGGTGCACGCCGCGACCGGGACCGAGTGGCCGCAGGCCGCCGCCCTGCTGACGGAACTGCTCGGGGAACGGGCCGCGCTGGTGGCGCTGGTGGCCGGCCACGACGCGGACTGGGAACGGCAGCAGATGGCCGAGGCCCAACGGCTGGGCCTGCCCCTGCTGCCCGTGCGCCTGTGGGGCGCCGAGGTGGAGATCGGACCGCTGTGGCAACGGGACGCGGCCGTCGGCTGCCCGCTGTGCCAGGTCTCCGCCCATCTGCGGACGCGCGGCATCACCGACCCGCCGCGCCGGCTCTCGGCCGGGCCCGGCCTGGCCCGGGCCTCGGCCGCCTCGCTGGCCGTCGCCTGCGGGCTGGTCCGCCGACAGCCGCCGGGACCGGGGGAAACGGTCGTGGTGGGGCCGGCCGGTAGCTCCCGGCACCGGGTGCTACCGCAGGCCGGCTGCCCGGGCTGCGGGGGCGTCGTGCCGGGGGCTGATGCGGGCGCCGCCCTCGGGCGGGAAGCGGACGAGGTCCCGGGGCCGGATGCCGACGCGGACGCGGACGCGGACGGTGGCGTGTACGACGGCGCCGGCCGCGGCGCGGACGCGGACTCCCGCCGTGGCGCGGACGAGAATGCCGGCCGCGGCACGGACCCGACGCTCGACGGGGCGCTGCGGCAGGTTCCGGGGCCGGACCTGTCGGTGTCGACGCTCACCGCGTTGCTCGTCGACAGCCGCTACGGCCCGGTGATCGGCCTCCAGCCGGTCCCCGACAGTCCGGCCTCCCTGGTGGCAGCCGTCCACGCCCGGCACGACAAGGCCTCCGAAGCCGCCGGCTACGGCCGTGGCCGCACCATCGCCGCAGCCGCCCGCCTGGCGTTGCTGGAGCGCCTGGAGCGTTCCGGGTCGGAGGCCGTCGTCAGCGCGGCCCGGCCGGTCCGCGCCACGCACCGGGAGCTGCCCGGGCGCGCCCTGGACCCGCGCCGGCTCGGCCACCTCGCACCGGAGCAGTACGACCACCCCTCCTGCCGGGTCGATCCGTTCTCCCCGGACGACGTCCTGCGCTGGATCCCCGCCCGCGTATGGGGCACCGACGAAGAATGCTGGGTGCCGCTGGAGGCCGGCTCCTACCACGTCCATCCCGAGCCCCGGCCCGGACAGAAGTGGGGACGGGTGCTGTACGAGTCCTCCAACGGCTGTGCGCTCGGCGCCACCCTCGACGAGGCGGCACTGCACGCCCTGCTCGAACTCCTCGAGCGCGACGCCTTCCTGCTGACCTGGTGGGCGGGGCGGCCCGTCCCCCGGATCGACTGGCGTTCGGTCACCGACCCCACCACCGTCGAACTGCGCGCCGCGATGCGCCGCGCCGGCTACGAGGTGGACCTGCTGGTCCTGACCCGGGACGTGCCGGTGCCGGCGGTGTGGGCGCTGGCCCGCAACCCCGGCTCGCCGGACAAGTACAGTCTGACGACGGCCGCCGCCCACCCCGATCCGGCCGAGGCGGTACGCGCGGCGGTCGCGGAACTGGCCCCGCTGGTCCTCGGGGACGTCGTCGCCCCCTCACCGGAGCGGGCCCGCCGACTGCGTACGGACCGCTGGAGCGTCACCGACCTCGACCACCACATCGAGTGGTACTCCGTGCCCGAGGCCGCCGACGCCTTCGAGCCGTATCTGACGGGCCCGTCGGTGCCGTTGGCCGAGGCGTTCCCGCACTCCCCGCTGCTCGGGGCCGCCACGCTCGGACAGGCCCGGCGGAAGCTGCTGGGGCTGCTCGCCGACGCGGGCATGGACGAGGTACTGGTCGTGGACCAGACCGGGCACGAGCACCGGGCCGCCGGGCTGCGCGCCGTACGGGTCCTGGTGCCCGGAAGCGTCCCCCTGGCCTTCGGTTTCGCGCACCAGCGGGTGCTCGGCCTGCCCCGGCTGCTCGCGGCGGCGGGGGAAGGGGAGCTTTCCCTGGAACGGCTCACGGTGCACCCGTTCCCCTGACCGGCGTGCCGGTGCCCGGGCGGGGCCCTGCGTACCCCGCCCGGCCCCGGCCCCGCTCCCGGTCGTCCGTAGTCCGTAGCGTCCGTCGTCATCCGTAGTCCGTCTGCCCGTCCCCGTTCCGCACGAAGGAAGTGGCTGCACTCCGTGGTCGTTGCGCCCCCTCCCCCTCCCCTTCCCACTCCGGCCCCCGAGCCCGGCTCCGACCCGGCTCGCCAGGCCTCGCTGAAGGCGATCCTCATGGCCGTGCCGTCCGGTGACACCCGGGTGGACCCCGAAGCACGCCCCGAGCGCCAGCGGGTGCGTTCGGCCGTCGCCGCCCTGGCGGCCGACGCGGTCGGTGGCGGCCTGCCCGCGCGCTGGGACCTGCTGGCGCGGACCCGTTGGCCGGCCGCGGCGCCCGCTTCGGAGGTGTCCCTGTACGAGGTGGCCGCCACCGTCAGTGCTCCGGTGCGCTTCGAGGTCGACAACCCGTATCCCGAACACCGGGCGTATCCGTCGCCACGGGCCAAGTTCCCGGTGCGGCTGGTCGCCCAGGAGGGCGGCGTCGGCCGCTTCCCGCGGCCCGAGGCGGGCGACGCGCTCGGCGTGCCCGGGGGCGAAGGCGACGGCGGAGGCGGCGACCACATCCGGACGTTCGCGCTCCCCGATGCCCTGCCGTCGTTCTACGGACCGCTGCGCACCGTGCTGACCGGCCTGGAAACCGGTCATGTCCTGGCCTCGCTCGCCCTGTTGGGCAGGGCGCTGGGCCTCCCGCTCTGCGTCGCGGGGCCGTCCGGAGCCACCGAGGCGTGGGCCGGACCGCTGCCGGGCGCGGCCGTGCCCGGCTACGTCATGACCCCTGAGCCGCAGGGCCCTCAGGGCCCGCCGGTCCCGTCGCCGGACCCCGGGGGAACCCTGTCACCGGTCGCCGCGCCGTCCGCCGGTTCCGGTGGCACGACGTGGAACCAGGTGGTCTGGGCGCGCAACAGCGGCCGGGCCCCGCGCGGTGTCTCCGGCTTCACCGGCGCCCACCGCCCGGCGCCCGCCGCGCTGTGGCACTCGGCCCTGAACACCCTCGCGGGCAGCGGCCGTGGCCTCGGCACCCTGCTGCCCGCCCGCTCCGGCCTCGGCCTGTTCTGCTGGGTGCGCGAGGTGGAGGACGTGGCGGACGGTTGCTACGAGATCGGCTTCGACGGCACGGCCCGCCGCGTCGGGGAGCTCGGGGCCGCGCGCGGTGCGCTCCTCGTCGACTCCGCCTCTGCACCCGGCCTCGCCTTCGAACTCGACGCGTGCAACCTGGTGTGGCTGGTCACCGCGGACCTGACGGCCGCCTGCCGTACGTCGGACGCGCCCGCGCCCCGGGTGGCGGCCGACCTGCTGGCCACCGCGGGCTGGACCGCCCAGCACCTGTCGTACGCGATGGCCGCGCACGGGCTGTTCGCACGGCCGCTGCGCAGCTACGACGCCGAGGGCGCCGCCACCGCGCTGGGCCTGGGACCGGACCGGGTGCCGGTCTACCAACTGGCCTGCGGGCCGAACCGGTTCACCGAGCCCGCCCTCGACGTCCGCCACTTCCCCGGAGGCTCTGCATGAGCACCCCCGTCCCCAACCCCGACGGCTGGCTGTCCTGGCACGTACACGTACCCGCCGACGCCGAGGGCACGGACCGGCTCACGCCGCTGGTACGGGAGCAGCTCCCGGCGCTGCTCGCCCCGCTGCGCGCGGCCGGACTGCTGCACCGGTGGTTCTTCATCCGCTACTGGGAGGGCGGGCCGCACCTGCGGATCCGGCTGCTGCCGCGGCCCGGTGCCGGCCGCGCCGCCACGCCCGACGCACTGGACGCGGCGGTGCGGCGGGCCTTCGCCGACGTGCCCCGCGACGGTCACGACCCCGAGGGCTACCTGGCCTCCATCGGCGACCTGGCGGCGGCCTCGGTCGCCTCCGACCCGACCGTGGACCGGCGGGTCGCGGCGACGGTGCTGCCGCCCGGTGTGCACGCGGCCGACTACGTGCCGGAGACCGACCGCTACGGCACCGGGGCGGCGCTGGAGGCGACCGAGGAGGTGTTCATGCTCTCCAGCGAACTGGCCCTGCGTGCCGCCGGGTCGGGGCTGGACGAGCTGCGGCTGCGGCTGCTGGGCGTCGAAGTCCTGCTCAAGGCCGCGGCGTCGGCCGGTGTCGGGGTGCCGCAGGGGGGCGGGCTGCCGGACAGTAGCGGTGCAGCCGATCCCGTACTGGTTCAGTTGCGGGCCCACGCCGACTACTGGAGCGGCTGGTCCCGGTCGGCCCCGCAGGAGGTGTTCCCCTCGGAACTGCTGGCGCAGCACGCCGCCGACTGGGCCGAACTCCTGGTGTCGCGCGGGCGGGTGAGCGCCCCGGCGCTCACCGCACGGGCCTCGGCGGTGTCGCCGTGGGCCGAGGCGTTGGCCGCCGTCCTGCCCCTCGGCTCCACCGCGCCGGCCCGGGCCGGCTTGTTGATCTCCCACGCCCATATGACCCTCAACCGCATGGGTATATTCGTGCATGATGAATACATTCTGGCGGAGGCCGCTGCCCGGCTGCTGCGGGCCACGGCCGGTGCCGGCCGCGAAGGCGCCGGCCGCGAAGGGGGACGGGCGTGACTGACGCCGCCGAGGACACCGCCGAGGACACTGTCGGAGACACCGCCCGGAACCCAGCCGTGCTGTACGCGCAGGACATCCACGTCGCCTACGCCGAAGAGACCGTCCTCGCCGACGTCTCGCTGGCCCTGGAGCCCGGCGGTTGTCTGGCCCTCGCCGGCGCCAACGGCTCAGGCAAGTCGACCCTGTTGCGCGTCTGCGTGGGCCGCCAGCAGCCGGACCGGGGCGAGGTCCGCTTCGCGGGGGCCGCACCGCGCGAGGCGGAGCCCGCCTTCCGGCGGGACGTCGGCCTGCTCCTCGACGGCGCCGAATGCTTTCCCGACCTCACCGTCGCGGAACACATACGGATGGTCGCCACCGCCCACGGCCTGGGCTCCCGGGCCGACGCCGCCGCCGACCGGGTACTGGCCGAACTCGGCCTGGACCACCGCGGCGACGCCTTCCCCGACGCCCTGTCGGCGGGGCAGCGCCAGATGCTGCTGCTCGCCTCGGTACTGGTCCGTCCGGCCCGCCTGATCGTCGTGGACGAGCCCGAGCAGCGCCTGGACACCGCCGCCCGGCGCAGGCTGGCCGCCGCACTGCGGGCGGCGAAGGCCGCCGGCACGGCCGTACTGCTGGCCTCGCACGACCGCGCCACCGTCGAGGAGGCCGCCGACCGGGTACTGCTCCTGGACCGGGGCCGGACGGCCGCCCTGGGCACCCCTGCCGAGGTGACCGGCGTCGCGGAGGTCTCGCCGTGGCGGTGACCACCGAAGGCACCGCCGAGGGCCGGGACGCCACGGCCACGGCCGTGGCCACCGCGGCACGGTCCCGGCGGGAACGCGGGGCCGGCCGGCCCCGGTTCGACGACGTGTGGACCTGGGTGTGCGCGGCCGTCTCCGCACTGGTGGTGCTCGCGGGCCTGGTCCAGGCGGCACCGGGCATCGGCCAGGGACTGGGATGGTCCGGCGGGCCGGCCGCCCGCGCCGGAGTGGTCGCCGCCACGCTGCTGCTGTTCGCCGGCCAGATCGCCCTGTGCGTGCGGCTGGGGCCGGTACTGCTCAGCCCCGCCGAGATCACCTGGCTCCTGCCGCTGCCCGGCGACCGGGGCCGGCTGCTGCGTCCCCGCCTGGTGCGGGCCGTGGCAGTCGCCTGCGCGGCGGCCCTGCCCACCGGCGCGCTGGCCGTCGCACTCGCCCTGGCCCTGCAGGGCGAGCAGCGGTACGAGGTCCTCCCCGTGGCGCTCCTCGCCCACCTGGCGCTGGCCTGCCTCGCGGTCGGACTGGGCACCGTGGCCGAGGCCCGCCCCGTTCTGGCGGGCCGGGTCCGGCTGCTCGGCGCCGGTCTGGCACTGGCCGGAGCGACCGTGCTCGCCTGCGGAACCTCGGCGCCCGTGGTGACCGAGGTAGCGGCCTGGTCCGGACCCTGGGGCTGGGCGGGCGCGGCCGTCGCCACGGCGGCCGGGCACGGCTCGTCCCTGGCCTGGGCGGCGGCGCTGGCCTGCCTCGCCGCGTGTGCGGCGGGCGCCCTGCGGGAGGCGTTCCGGGCCGTGGCGGGCATCCCGACGGACGCCCTCCTCGCCCGGGCCCGCACCGGGCGGGAGGTCACCCGGGGGGCCACGCTGCTGGACCTGCGCGCACTGACCCTCGTCCTGCAGTCGACCGGCGGACGGCGCCGGCGGACGGCCCGGATCCCGATGCCGAGCTCCCGATGGGCGGTACCGCTGTGGCGGGACGCGGTCGTCCTGCTGCGCCACCCCTGGCGGCCGGTCCTGGCCTGCGCCGCCCTGGCCGCCGGGTTCGCCCAGTTCCGCGTGGTGGCCGACTGGTTGACGGAGCCGGGCCACGCTGCGGTCAGCCCCGTGAAGGCGGCGTTCGTGGGCCTGCTCCTCGTCGTACCGCCGTACCTCGCGGCGGTCGCCCTGTCCGAACCCGCCTACCAGGACACGGACCGGCCGCGCCGCGCCCTGCTGCTGCCGCTGTCGCCCGGTGTCCTGGCCCTCTCCCACCTGGCGGTACCGGTCGCGTTCCTGTGGGCCGCCGGCGGTGTCGGCTGGGCTGCGGCCCTGCTGTCCGGACCGCCCGCGGGACCGCTCGGTGCGTACGCCACGGCACTGCTGCTCGCGGGTCCCGCGCTGGTCGGCACCACCTTGGTGGGCGCCTACCGGGGGGCGCCCCGCTACGACCTGCTGGCCCTGTCCCTCGACTGGTACGCGGCCGTGCCGTTCGTCCTGTGGCGGCTGGCCCCCACACTGGCCGCGGGGTTCGTGACGGCGCCCTACCTGTGGCACATGGCGTACCACCCGACCGCCGGCCCGGACGGGAACACCCTATGGCTGGCCGTCCGCTCAGCCGCCGTCCTAGCCTGGGCCGCCCACCGCACCAACCGCCAAGCCAAGGACCTCTACACCTGACCCCGACCAACACCCCGAGCAACGCCCGCCGCACCCGGCCGCCCCGCCCCGCAGCAAAGCCGGGTAAACGACGCGACGGCCGGGATACACGCCATCACCCCACAGATCAGGCGCCCTCGCGAACCGGCTCCAGAATCGCCACGCACTCCAGGTGGTGCGTCATCGTTTACACGTCGCGCGAACCGGGCCCGCAAAAATGGCTGATCAGAGGCGGTTTACCAGCTCTGCGAGCGGGCCGATTCCGAGCCTGAGCGTCAAACGAGCGTCACGGCTGAATGAACACGCTCATTCCTCAAGGTCCACCAACAGCGTCCGGCCCATCGACCAGCCCACCGCTCGTACGCGGCCAGCTCGGCATGGGCGGCTCCCTGCAGGGTTGCGTCGGCGGCCTCGCGAGCAGCAGCCCGCAACAGGCGCTGGATCAGGCCGTCGCCCTCCAGCTCCAGGATCAGCCGAACGATGCGCCCGCCGAGGCTGATCAGCTCCTGGATGAAGCGCTCTAGCTATTGGACGAGCTGGCCCCAGCCGACGAAGACGTACTCGCCCATGTCGTGGAGGTCGATCGTCCGCGTGAGCGATTCCATGAGGCTTGCGCGTTGTCGGCGAGCACGGCAATGCGGCTGGCGAGGGCGGCGCGCGAGATTGGTCTTGGCCGTATCCGGCACCTCCTCGGCTGCCAGCACGAGGAGGGCCCGCAACTGCGCGACGATGTCGTGCAGCGACGGCCTGCAGCTCACCCCGCCGCCCCAGCACTTCGCCGTATAAGGCCAGAGCCTGCTCGGCGGCCTCCCCTTCCCACGTCAGCTGGTCGATGAAGCGCTTGGATCACGCCTCCCTGGGCGACCTCACGTGTCCAGATGGAGACGGATCTGCCGTGCCAATTGATCGGATCGCTCCAGCAGCTCGAGAAGCTCACGCTCCAGTTCGAAGATGAGCTCGTCGGCCTGCCCCTCGCCCGGGGCCGAGCCCGCCGCCGGCGCCTCGCCGACATATCGACCCGGGGTAAGAATGTACTGGTTCCGCCGGACTTCATCTCCCCCTACGGAACGGCAGAAGCCGGGCACGTCCTTGTACACGTCGCCTCGGCGACCCGTTCCGCGCCAGGCGTGGTAGACACCGGCGATCTCCGATCGATGACTATCCGTCAGCACGCGATGAGCTCGCCCGACCAGGTCACCCATACCGCGGGCGTCAACGAAAAGCGTCTGACCACGACGGTCCGCCAATCCCGCTTTCCCCTGCGGCGACTTGTCCTTGGTCAGGAACCAGACACACGCCGATATCAGAGTGGACGAAAAGAGCTGGGCAGGCAGCGCCACGACACACGCGACCAGGTCGTCCTCAACCATCGCCCGGCGAATCTCACCTTCACCCATCTGCTTGGATGACAAGGAACCGTTCGCCAGTACGAGGCCGGCGCTCCCCTGATCACTCAGCTTGTCGACGGCGTGCTGCAACCAGGCGAAATTCGCGTTGGTACGCGGTGGAACCCCGTAGCGCCAACGCAGATCCCCCTCGTTGCGCGCCCAATCCCGCATGTTGAACGGTGGGTTGGCCAACACCCAGTCCGCCTTGAGCCGCGCACTCGGGTCACGCTCAAGCACATCGGCGCGGCGCAGGTCTGCCGGGACCCCGTTAACGTGCAGGTTCATCCGCGCCAGCTTCCAGCTGCCGGCGTTCACCTCCTGCCCGTAGTACGCCAGGTCCGCATCCGGATCGCCCCCTCGCTCGACCACGAACCTCGCTGACTGGATCAGCATCCCGCCGGAACCGCAGCAGGGGTCGTACACACGCCCACGCTCCGGCTGCAACGTCTCGACGAGGAGGCGCACCACACTCCTCGGCGTGTGGAACTCGCCGCCCTTCTTGCCTTCGAAGCGGGCGAACTCTCCGAGAAGGTTCTCGTACGACGCGGCGTCGAGGGGCTCGTCCAGGAGGGTGAACAGTTCGGTGACCTGCGATCGCCGCAGGCCTCCGATGAGGGCGTTGGCGGGCGGAAAGAGGTCGGCGAGATCACCCTCGCTTCGCCGCATGGCGTCGAGTGCCTCGTCGAGCGCCGTCACCGGATCGTCGTCAGGATCCCGGACGCGCCGGATGAGGGTGTCCCAGCGGGCCAGGGGAGGGACCCATCGCGGTCCTCCGGCGCCATGGAGGAGGTGTTCGTCCCGCAGGCCCTCCGCCTCTGTCCGTCGTCGTGCTTGCTCGAACTCCAAGGACAGGAAGCGAAAGTAGAGCAGGGTCAGGACGATGCTCTTGTACTGGGCCGCGTCCATGGTTCCGCGCAGGGTCTTCGTGACCTTCCGCAACAAGCTGGAGGCTGCCGTCTGCTCGTTCTGTGGGGGCACATTACTCACCTCTTGGCTGTCGGATCCCCGGTCATTTCGAACACGACCAGTTCCTGGAGCGCGCGGTTCTCCCTGAGGGCCGCGAGGGCCCGGGCGTGGAGCGGAGCAGCGATACCGGCGAACCGTTCTCGTACCTCCTCCGGCGGCCACGACAGGGGGAACTTCGAGAACGCCTTCCGGCTCATCGCACGCGCTTGTTCTCCTTGCGCCGTGGCGACCAGCTCCTCGCTTCTGGCCCGCAACTCGTGGAGCAGCCACATCCGGTCCACCTCGCTTCCCGTGCGGATCGCCAGCATGCCGCGCCCGGGAACGATAGGCATCGCCGCCGCGACCGTTCTGACTTCGCCCGGCCGCGGTGCGATCAGCAGCGTTCCCGGTGGGCAGGCCATATCGCATGGCGCCCAGGTGATCCCGGCAGTGCGGTCCAGATGAACCGTCCTGTTGTTGAGTACTTCCCTCGGCGATGCCCATGCGAGGGCTCGGTCACCGTCGAGCCGTCCGGCCTGGGGAGCACCGCCGATGACCTGGCCTACGTCCGCGACAGTCACTCCTGGCCGGTGCATGCCGCTGCGGGCGTGGCCCTGCGCGAAGCGGCCGAAGTACGCGTCCGCGAGTTCGGTCGCGCGACCCGCGATCTTCGTGTTCAGCGCCGTCTTCCGTTGCGCGAGATCGATCGTGAGCAGGATCCGCTCACGAAGATGCTGTGGCGGAACCGAAAGGGGAAGCTGTTTGAGGTCGGCGAGAGGCAGCGTCGCGTGCTCAGCGCCCGCGGAGCCCACTCGCAGCAGGTCTCGGGCTCGGGGCGTGCCAAGCCACCAGCGGATCCACATGTCGATCCCGTGGGTCAGTCCGGCCACGGTGAACCGGATGACGGCGACTGATCGGGCGACGTTCCAGTCGTGGTTGTCCGGACCGGCGACTGCCGTGTCCCCGATCCTCCCGACCAGCACGACGAGGAGATCGTCCGCCCGAAGTGACGTCCGCCGGTTCTGCCGGTGCACATCCGGGGCGATCCGTGCAAGCTCGCTCGTGTCTACGGCTCCGTCCGCAATATCGCCGGCCCGGATCATGGGGACGCCCCCCGGGTCGTGCCTGCCTGGGCGCACCACGCCGTAGGAGACCGACTCGACGCCGGGTACGTCGGCCAGCTCGCATGTGATCCACCCCGGCGCATCGAATGCGCCGGCCTCCCTTGTGCGCTTCACTCCTGCACCCACTCCGCCGGTTCCGTCCCGAGTACCTCCCGGAGCCGCTCGCTCATGCGCAGGGCGTGCTCGAAGTGCTCGTACAGCGCGTCTTTCGGATGCCGGTGCTCCGCCTCGGACAATGCGTCCTCCGTGCTCGCGGGGGCCGTCTGTACGTAACTGCCCGGGCTGAGGTCGTAGCCGCGGCGTGCGATGTCGTCATGGTTCACAGAGCGGCACCAGTCAACCTGCCCGGTTCCGTCCTCCTGGGCGGAGGAGGTGCCTCTCCAGTTCGCGAAGATCTGCCAGATCCGATCGATGGCCGCGTCCGCGCGGGGAGCGCCGCCCGCCCGGTCGGCTGGGGTGCCCAATCGCCGCGCGTCCGCCAGGAGCACTTCGCCCACCCGGGACTTCCGGCCCCAGCGTGGGCTCGCGCTCTTGTCCCTGGCGAGAAGCCAAAGGGTTGCGCCCGACCTCGTGTGAGGGAAGAGCCGCGACGGCAGGGCCACCACGCCGGCCAGTAGGTCACGCTCCACCAGGCGGCGGCGGATGTACGACTCCGCAGTGTTGAGCCCTCTCGTCGCACTGTCCGGAAGCAGTACGACTGCCCGCCCTTGAGCCGACAGCTCGTGCACGACGTGCTGGAGCCAGGCGAAGTTCGCGTTTCCCTTCGGCGGAGGGCCGAGGCTCCACCGTGGGTCTCGGATCAGCTCCTGGTATCCCCAGTCGTTGGTGTTCAGCGGTGGGTTGGCGAGAATGACATCGGGGGACAGGCCGGTCGGGCCGGCATGCAGGCTGTCGACCGCCTCACCGCCCAGTTCGTAGTGCAGTCCACCGAGCGTCAGGTTCATCGCTGCGGCGCGACGAGCCTCAGGACGGATGTCCCGGCCATGTACCGCCAGCACACCGGGCCCGTGCTCCTTTCCGCGCGCCCACTCGTCTGCGGCAACCAGAAGCCTTCCGCTTCCGCAGACGGGGTCAAGGACGCTTTCTCCGGGCTGGGGCGCGGCCAGGCCGGCCATGAGCCGGGCCAGCGGACGGGGGGTGTAGTAGTCCCCTCCCGCCCCGAACCGGGACGAGTACCGGTCGAGGCAAGCGTCGAACAGGCCTGCGGGCTGTTCCAGCCGAGCGACCTGGGCGATCAGCGCGGCCAGCGCGCGGTCGGCCTCTCCGTGCAGCCTGCGGGACCGGACCGCCTGATGGGCCACCGGGTCGGACAAGCGGCCGAATTCCAGAAGTGCCCATGCTCTGTTCAGCGCAGGCTCAGCGGGCCCGAAGGACCGGTCGAGCCCTGCCCCATCGGGTGCGGGCCACGATCTCAGGAAGATCACCTGGAGGGCGAGCTGGTGACCGAGCTCCGGCGCCGAGGCGGCACACAACGCGTCCAACGCGCGCCACACACTTCTTAACTCTGACGAGCCGTGCCGTCCGGACAACGTCATGACGGCTTCAGCCAGGTGACGGTCGAAATGCCCAGCCCCATGGCACCTGCGAAGGCCACGCCGCCGTACTTGATCGCCCCCATCAGCTGTCCCCCATCAGCGAACTGGATGATGCCGGCCAGCAGGCCGACGATCACGGCGGCCTGGATGACCAGAATGAAGAGCAGACTCCTGTGCTGCTGCATGCTACGACTCCCCTCGATTCTTCAGTGACAGCGCTTCTGACAGGACGAAGGTATGAGTGCGCGGCCCCACGGCTTGGGCAGCATGCAATTTTGTTTTTGCATCGACACGGTCTTCCGCCTTGCGCGCGAACGGGATCAGCATCCGGCTCCCATCGCCCGGGCTGACCGCTGCCGGAAGGTCCGTGCGCTCATGCGGAGCCTCCGGCTCGGCCGGGATGCCGGCCGCCGAGGTCCGGCGGCGCCGGTGTGCGCCCTTCGCCCCCGCACACGGTCATCGGTAAGAGCCGTCCTGTGCTCGACGCCCGGCCTACGGTGCCGCCGCACCATGCCTCGCCAAGGTCACGATGCGTGCGCGACCGTACGGTTCGTCAGGGTGCACGGATAACCTGTCGCCGTGTACGAAATGACAGATGCGCTCGCCGCCCGTCAGGCGGCAAAGGCAGCCGAACGCGAGCGCTTGACGCGGGCGCGGGAGCGCCGGGAAGGCCGAGACCCCTCTGCCGTGAGCGGTTTCGTGCAGCGCAAGTGGCGGTGGCTCGGTGTCGGAGGCAGCGAAGCGGTCGAAGCCGTGCTGGCCATGCTTGCGGAGACGGCGGCCGCCACCGGGATACCCGAGGCGGACAAGACTGTGCTCCTCCGGGCACTGGAAGGAGATCCCGACCGAGTGGAGTTGTTGCCCGCCGTGCGCTCGGGCCTTGCCCTCCTTCCACCGGCCTCGATACTGGGGCACATACGAAACCTATGGGCGGCCGGCGTCCAATGGCTCACCGAGGCGGGCCTGGAGCGGTGCCGGCTGCTGTGTTCGACGGCGCCCAGCCTGGACCTCGTCAGCACGCGGTCCCACGCGGTGACGGGCGGGGCCGCCTTCTCCCTCTTCGCCACCGCCGCCACCCGGGGCGCGGTGCCCCTGCCGAACCGGTTCCTGGACGAGCTGCTCCCGTGGGCTCCCCTGACCGTCATCGACGACCTCGTCGATCGCGGCGGGCTGCTTGCCGAAGACACGCCCTGGATGACGCGGGACGCGCAGGAGGCCCTCTACCTGCGTGCACGGCTCGTGCCGGAGAAAATCACCGATGAGGAAGCGTCGAGGCTCGGCTGGCAGGGCTTCCTGCGTCGGCAGTCATTCCTGCGTGGTGAGCCGCTCACGCGGCAGGAGCCGGACGACGTGTGGGATCTGCTGTACGACGTCGTCCTCGACGGCGACCTGACGGTGTTCGACGCGCTCGACGCGGCTCTGCCCCGTACCCAGCAGATCGAACTGCGCGATCTCAAGTCGGGCGCTCTTTCGGGACAGTGGCCGACGGCCATGGGCGAGGACCTCGGGCTCTGGCAACTGATGGCCGCCCTGTGGGAACCAAGAGAGACCGTGGACGCAGGTCGTAGTCCCTTCTACGCCCTCATCGCCGCGCGGCGGGCCTACGATGCGGTCAAGGCAGGCGATCTGGAGGCTGCTGCTCGTCAGGCGCATTCGCTGGCGCGCGGCGGCAACAGCCGCAGGATCTCGGTAGAGCTCGTGGAGGAAGGCTGCGCCCTTGCTGCCTACGCGGCCGCAGTGCAGAGCGAGAACGCCGAGTCACCCGCGGCCAGGGACAGATTGCTCGACTCTGCGGAGAAGTACGCGGAGATGGCCGCAGATCACGGAAGCTCCGTCGCCGAACGCAACCTCCGGCTTCTGCGTGCCTGGCGGGAGACGAGGCGGAATGTCCGAGGCCGGTTCAGCAATCCCTTCCTCGAAATCGGCCTGGATCACGGTGCCGACGCATGGGAGGAACGCTGCCGAGAGATATTCCGCGGGCACGAAGGCGACACGAGAGCACAATCCGCCCTGAACATGGCCGAGGAGCGCATCCGAGGAGCGCTGCGCAACGAGGCGGGCTGGGACGTCTTCTACCAGCTGCCGCTGGACGCATCGCGCTACGTGATGCCCTCTCAGGTGCCGCAGCATCTCGTGCCGCCGGCGGAGGGCCTGCCGCGCCGGACGCCGGTGACGAGTGGTGGGGAGCTGGAGACGATTCGTGCCCGTGCCGCCGTCGAACTCCTCGACGACTTCCGCACCACGGCTCCCCACCTCGACCGCCACAGCTCCACGCGATGACCGCACCGACATCCGCGACCTGATCCACCGCCCGAATCGAACGAAGCAGAGCCTGATGCCTCCCAAGAAGAAGATCCCCAAGAGAGAGCGTTCCCACCGCCCGTGTCCCGCCTGCGGCCAGACGCAACCCGGCACGAGCAAGAAGGAAGCACCGCACAAACCCAGGGGCTTGAGGCGTCATCGAGAACGGAGCTCCGAGCTTCCGGCCCAGTCGACCGGCGTCGCCGGCACTCCAGTTGCTCCCGAACCGATCGACCCGATGACAGTGATCAAGGGAGTGACGAGTCGACTGCCCGACGCCCTGGAGGCCGCCGGGATCGGCGAGATGTCTTCGTCCAGCGCCCTGGCCGCCGCCGTGCGCAGGGCGGTCCTGGACGAGTTCCGCACGCGTGCCCAGTTCACCGGCCGCCTCGCCGAGATCGATGCACTGCTCCGTTCCCGGGCCGGGGGCAGCAGCGAAGCCGTCGAGAGCGCTATGTCCACTCACCTGCGCGAACTTCGACTGCTCCGAGTGACGGAGCCGGAAGAGAGCGACCGTTTCGTGGTGACCGAGGGTGAGGGAGACGCCTTCGAACTGCTGAGCCCGGCATACGTCGACGAGCTGACCGGGAAGGTCGTTCTCGCGGGACAACTGCGGCGCGTCGCCGCCCCTGCGGGTATGAAGTGGGGGGAAGAGGCATGACGGCGACAGGAATCGACTTCGGGACCACCAACTCGGTAGCCGCCCAGTGGAACGGCGAGTACGTCGAGGTACTGGAGATCGGCGGGCAGGGCCTCGATGCCAACTGGCGGAGGAAGGGGTTCGAGCTGCTCTACCCGTCGGTCGTGGGAACCAGCTCTCTGCGGCCTGGCACGCTGTTCGGCTGGGAGGCAAAGCTCAGCTCCGAACAGGCCGTCGAAGCGTGCAAGCGGATGTTGCGCGAGGAACCGTTCGTCAGCCTGGGCGGTCAGCGGTTCGCCGCCACCACGGCTGCGGCTGGTGTCTTCCATGCCATTGCAGGAGCTGCAGAGGAGGAAGCCGCCACCGAGATCCGCGAAGCCGTCATCACTGTTCCCGCCAATGCGACCGGAGCCGCCCGGTTCCGGACGCGTGAGGCCGCACGTGCCGCCGGGATCTCGGTCCGCACCCTGTTGAATGAACCGACAGCCGCGGCAATCGCCTACGCGCACGAGATGGAGGTCGACGGCGAGTTCCTGGTCTTCGACTGGGGTGGCGGCACCATGGACGCCACCCTGCTCCTGCACGACGACGGCTTCTTCGACGAGAAGGCGAGCCGGGGCGTCAACCGCCTCGGCGGTCTGGAGATCGACGACCGGCTACGTCGCCTGGTCCTTCAGAGGGCGCCCGCGCGGGGTCAGTGGAGCGGCTCGGAACAGCGGATGTTCGCCCTCGACATCGAGCGAGCCAAGATTCTTCTCTCCCACCAGGAGTCCGTCGACGTGCAGACGCCCGACGGGGTCGTCGTCGCGATCGGACAGGGCGAGTTCGCCGAAGCCATACAGGACCTCATCAGCCGAGCGCTCGACCCGGTAGAGGAATGTCTGGAGCAGGCTCGGATCGACCCGCGGGACCTCACCGCGGTCCTGATGATCGGCGGAAGCAGCCAGATCCCGGCCGTACGTGCGGCGGTGTCGGAGGCGCTGGACTGCGAACTCGTGGACACCGCGCTGTGCGACCCCATGACAGCGGTGGCCGAAGGAGCGGCCATCACGGCAGCGGCCATGGAAGGCGAGCTGAAGAGCATCATTCGCGTGGTCAACACGCATGCCCTCGGCACCATCACCAAGGACCGTGAGGGCAGGCGGAACTTCAGTGCCCTCATCGACCGGAACCAGCGTCTGCCGCAGCAGCGCGTGAAGTCCTACGAGCCGACCAGGGACAACATCTCCGAGCTGACCGTGGAAGTCTGGGAGGGTGACCCGGACCGTGAGGTCGACCACCCCGACAACGTGAAGCTGACGGATCTCGTCCTCAGGTACCCACAGCGCGGCAAGGCCGAAGACGGGGTCTTCGACCTGGAGTACACGTACAGCAAGGAAGGCCTGTTGACCGTCAGGGCGACTCTCCAGAAGACCGGCGAGGTAGTTCTCGACGGAGAGGTGAAGGTGTTCGGGGACGGGAACGTCCTGCCCGAGGTACAGAACGAGCTCAACCGCCTGATCAACCTCGCCACACCGGGCCGTCCGGCCACCGTGCCGCCGCCTCCGCGGCAGGGCGGCCCGGAGGGCCGAACGGGCGGCACTCCCAAGCCCACTCCCCCGCGGTCCGCACCCCGGACCGCAGATCCTGGCGCGCCTGCGCTCGTCGTGGACGGCTCCAATCTCGCCTGGAACGGTCGGCCTCCGCGCGCTGCCGGCGGCAGGCCGAGCTTCGCCGCCCTGGAGGCCGCAGTCCGATCCCTGCAGTTCAAGCATCTCGGCCGTGACATCCACGTGGTGGTCGACGCCACGCTGCGCCACGACGTGTCCGCCGAGGAGCGCTCCCGGGTGGAAGCCGCGATCGCCGACGGCAAGGTCGTCCAGCCTCCGGCAGGGACCGAGGGCCGGGGTGATGCCCTGGTGATCAGCATTGCCGAGGAAGTCGGCGGGGTGATCATCTCCAACGACAACTTCGCACCGTTCCAGAAGGCGAACCCCTGGCTCCGCGACGCGGGACGGGTATTGGGAGCCACGTACTCGCAAGGAGTGTGGGTCTTCAACCGTCGCGTACCGAACCCGGCAACGCCCATGCGGCCGAGGACGACACGCTCGCTTTAACGAGGCACGGACTGCCGCGACCACCACGGCGGTCCACGCCGGGGGTGCGCGGTGCATTGCGGTGGCGGGGCTATGGGAGCTCCGGCACCTGCACCGCGTACACCGTCCGGTACCCGGTGGGCCGGCGAGACTTGCACGTCCGGTGCCCTTCTCGACCCGCTCCGGAAATCGCCCCGCGCCCCAGGTCGTGGGGCATCGGAACGGGCCTGGCCTCGAGCTTGCACCACGCCCGTGATCGACAGAGCCAAAAGCACCCCCACCCCTTGGGGTGAGACGGGCTCCATGCCCTTGCACAGACCTGACCAGATCCTGCTGATCTTGTGGGCACACTGCGTAAACTGGCCCACAAGCTGTGATCGCCGTCGTTCGGGGACCTCGACCACACCGGACCCGTCCACACAGCCGATGGGATCCCAGGTTCGATACGGGTGGGGACGAAGCGCAATGTACGAGCTGAACCAAGAGACGGATCCGGCCGTGCTCGGGCCGTTCGAGCTCCTTGCGGTGCTCGGCCAGGGTGGCATGGGCCGCACCTATCTCGCCCGCAAGCTGGACCTGGCCAACCTCGCCCCCGAGCAGGAGACGGCGTACCACCTGACAGCCACGGACGGTGAGGCCGAACCCGTACTCGCTGCCGTAAAAGTGATCAAGCCGTCGAAGCTGCGGGACAGCACCGAGAACTCGGAGCAGGAGGCCCGGGCGCGCTTCGCGCAGGAGATACAGACGATGGGCACCGTGGCGAGTGCCCGCGTGCCGGCGCTGATCGGCGCCGACCCCGAGGCCGCCCGGCCCTGGCTGGCAATGGACTACGTGCACGGGCCCACACTCCACAAGGTCGTCCACAGCTGCGGCCCTCTCGAGGTGGGGCCGTATGCAGCGCTCGGTCTCGCGCTCGTCGACGCCCTGCGCGCGATCCACGAGGTGAAGCTGCTCCACCGCGACCTCAAGCCGGGCAATATCGCCCTGGGCCCGGACGGTCCCGTCGTCCTCGACTTCGGTCTCGCGGTGCTGACCGAGCGCGACGGCGGTGCGGCGCTCACCAAGACCGGCGCCCGCTTCGGCACCGTTTCCTACATGTCGCCGGAGCAGACGCAGGATGCCAAGCACGTGGAGGCGCCGTCGGACATCTTCGCCCTGGGAGCGGTCCTCTTCTTCGCCGCTGCCGTCCGCTCCCCCTACCCCTACGGCCCGACCGGGCTGACCCCGAGCTGGGAGGGAGTGCCGCCGGACTACCGCCCGCTCCTGGCCCGTCTCCTCGCGCTGGTCCCCACGCAGCGTCCCACCCTCACCGAGATCGAGGGCGAACTGGTCCAGCTGCTTGCCGTGCATGGCCGGACCGTCGAGGCTGCAGCGGAGGAGCTCCGCACCCTGGTCGCCGGGTCGGGGCTGATTCCCGAACTGCCGGAGCGTGCCCGCGGCAACGAGGCGGACCCGAAGCTCCAGCAGGCTGCCCAGCAGGCCGTCGATGAAGGTGCCGATCCGGACAGCCCGTGGGCCGCTCATGAGCCCGACCTCTTCGATGAGTTCCTCGACGAGGAGATCGCGGACATCGAGCTTCCCGCTGAGGAGCCCCTTCCTGCCACCCCCGCGGACTACGTGCCCACTGTGCTCGATCCTCAGGCCCACCCGGTCCCCGGCCCCGCGCCCGCCCCGGAAGAGCCTGCCTCCGTCACGAGCTACCCGCTCGCACCGCCCCAACCGATGCCGCCGCATGCCCCTGGTGACGCCGGCCCCTCGGTACCGCCCGCCGCAGCCAAAGCCGCCGAGCGTCTGCGCAAGGCATACGCGCACAGCGGTCGCCTCTGAACAGCGGAACCTCCGCCGCTCCTGCACCGACAATAGAGAACCACCCGCCCCCGTCCGGCGGGCACAGCGGTTCGCCGAAAGGAACACCCTCCATGCCCGACGCAGCGCCCGGTCTCACCTCAGGCCCGCCCCCGGCAGGCACGGTGATCGAGGTCCGCGACGAGGAGTGGCTGGTCCGGAGCAGCCGTCTGGTCCGCCCCGGTGAGATCCTCATCGAGGCCATCGGTGCGTCCGAGCTGGTACGCGGGCACGAGGCACGCTTCCTCACCTCGCTCGACGGCCCGCCCCGCGTCCTGCGTCCCGAGGACACCCGGATCGATCACGATCCGTCCCCCGGTTTCCGCCGCAGCCGGCTCTTCCTGGAGGCCGCGCTGCGCAAGACCCCCCTCCCCCAGATCGAGCGCGGGCTCGCCCTGACCGACGGGTTCCTGCTGGACCGCATGGACTACCAGCTGCGCCCCGCCGCGAAGGCCCTCGAGAACCGCCTGCGCCCGCGGCTGCTGATCGGCGACGTCGTCGGCCTCGGCAAAACCCTGGAGATCGGCATTCTGCTCGGCGAGCTCATCCGCCGGGGCCGCGGCGAGCGCATCCTCGTCGTCACGCCGGCTCCCATCCTGGAGCAGTTCCAGCACGAGATGTGGACGCGCTTCTCGCTTCCGCTGGTGCGCCTCGACAGCGTGGGCGTCTCGCGCATCGAGCGGAAGATCCCCGTCGGCCGGAACCCGTTCACGTACTACAAGCGCGTAATCATCTCGATGGACACGCTCAAGAACGCCAAGCGCTACGGTCCGTGGCTGAAGAACATCGAGTGGGACGCCGTCGTGATCGACGAGTCGCACAACCTGATCAACCAGGGCAGCGACCGGCGCATCCTCGCCAATCTGCTCGCCGAGCACACGGACGCCCTGGTCCTCGCCAGTGCCACGCCGCACAACGGTGAAATGCGCGCCTTCACCAGCCTGATCCGGCTCCTCGACCCCATGGCGGTCAAGGACCCGAACAAGCCCGAGGCATCCGAGCTCCACCACCTCATGCTGCGCAGGACGAAGCGGAGCGAGGAGGTCGCCAAGGCCCTCGAAGGCTCCTGGGCCCCGCGCGGTGAGTCACGCCCCATCCCCTGCACGGCGGGAGAGCTGGAGGAGCGGGTCTTCGCCGAGCTGGCACACACATGGCTCAGCAATCCTCAGACGCAGGATGCCGACCACCTCTTCCCGTACGTCCTGCTCAAGTCCTTCCTCTCCTCGCACCGCGCGCTCTTCGCCAGCGCCCGCGCAAAGCTCGCCACTCTGGGCCACGCCCTGCCCGCGGGGCACAAAGAGGTCACCGACCCGCCGCTGCCCGGCCATGACACGGCCCCGGCCCCGGCCCCGGCTGAGGTCACTTCCCTGATCCGCCTCACCGAACTCGCCCGCGAGATCGAACAGGCGTCGGCCACGGGCCTGGGCGCGACGTCCAAGCTCGCCGGCCTCGTGGCCGAGCTCCGCAAGATCGGCGTCAAGCCCGGCAGCGCCACCCGTGCGGTCGTCTTCTCCGAGCGCCGTGAGACCCTCAACTGGCTCGGCCTCGTCCTTCCCCCGCTCCTGGGTTGGAAGCGCAACGAGGACGCGGCGGCGGCCGTCAAGGTCATGCACAGCGAGATCTCCGACACCGTGCAGATGGACTATGTCGACGAGTTCGCGCGCGCGGGCAGTGACGTCCGGGTACTGCTGACCGGCGACGGCGCCTCCGAGGGCGTCAACCTGCACCGCCAGTGCCACCACCTCGTCCACTGGGACCTCCCGTGGAGCCTGATCCGCGTTGAGCAGCGCAACGGCCGCATCGACCGGTACGGGCAGACCCGGCCGCCCGAGTTCCGTGCCCTGATCCTCACCAGTGCCGTCAAAGGAGCCCTCGACGACCGGACGGTCGCCGAGAAGGTCCTCGCTCGTGAGGCGAAGGTTCACGAGGTGCTCGGCGCGGTCGAGGCAGCAACCAAGGAGAACGACGGAGCCAAGGAAGAGCGCCGGGTCATGGAGGCGCTCCTGCGCCATGCCACCCCCGAGGAAGCTGTAGCGGACCTTGTGGCCGTCGAGGTGGACGCCCTCGACGGTGCAGAAGGCCTCGGTCTCGCTGCCGAACTTCCGGTGGAGCGGCAGACGATGAGCGAGTTCGGTACGGGTCCTGCGCCGGCCGGAGACGACTTCGCAATGTCCGAGGACTTCGAGGACTTCGACCTGGACGATGACTTCGACATCGACCTCGACGACTACGGGTCCGCCGCCGAGGCACCCGCCCCCGAACCCGACGGTGAAACCGCACAGCCCGACCGGGCCTCCGACATCCGCACCGTTGAGGAACTGCGGCTGTTCGACCCGTCCGCGGAACGCAACCGCCACGAGTACGTGCTCGCCGGTCTGGCCGAGCTCGCCGAGCTGGAGTCCTTCCGCCTGAACACCACCATCGCGGGCACCGACCTCAGCTTCGACACCCCCGAGGACCTGGCCGACCGGCTCGACGTCCTGCCGCCCGGCTATCTGCGCGACCAGAACATCACCCGCCGCATGAAGCTGACCTTCAGCCGCAAGGACGCGGCGGAGTCCCTCAAGCGCGCCCGCGAGGACTCCGGTTCCTCCTCACTCTGGCCGGACGCCCACTACGTGGGCGAACTCCACCCCGTCGTGGAGTGGATCACCGATAAGGTGCTGGTCCAGCTCGGCCGGCAGCAGGCCCCGATCATCCAGGTGGACCCGAAGGGCGCGCCCGTCCCGGTGGTCCTCACGCAGGGCGTGTGGTCGAACGCGGAAGGTCGCCCGACCCTGGTCGCCTGGCTCGCCGTCGACCAGCTCGACACCCCTGAGCCGCGGACCCGCAAACTCACGCCGGAACTCCTGGCCGAACTGGGCATCCGCCCCGACATGCCGGACCACTACCAGCCGGGTGACCGCGCGGCCCTCCAGACCCTGGTCCCCACGGCCGTGGCGGAGACCCGCCGCACGCTGGGACACCTGCGGAAGCTCGCCGACCAGGAAGTCGACGCTCCACTGCGCGCCTACGAGAAGCGTGTCGGCGACTGGCAGCAGGATGCCCTCTTCGGCTTCACCGGCGGCAAGACCGCCCGCGACAAGGCCGCCAAGGACCTGGCCGCAGCCGCCGCCCGGATGCGTACCGCAGGCGACCCGATGGTCCGGGTGCTGGCAGTACTGGAGCCGGGCACGTGACCGGCCACCTCGACCATCGCAGCCCCCGGCAGGGCACCACCCCGAAGAACAGCGAGCAGGAGCAGCAGGCGTGACGTTCGACTCCCTGATCAACGAGAGCGAGTACTTCCCCTCGTTCTACCTGGACGACATCCTGCCCAAGCAGCTCGCGAGCGGCCCGCTGAAGGAATGGACGGCCCTGGAGCGTCAGGGCCAGGCCACGCCCCGACAGAACCTGCGCGACCTGACCCGCCCGTACATGGACGTACGGGCGGTCCTCGGGCCGGACGCCGAGAAGTACAATTCCCTGCTGTACGCGCGAGCCGTCGACGCGCAGGAGCAGGCCGCCGCGCTGCTCAAGGCACTTCCCGCGGAGACGGTGCCGCCCGCCTTCCAGCCCCTCCCGGCCGCGGCCGAGGGTGAGGCGGACACCTCCCCCGAGGGCGAGTGGCGGGCGGCCCTGGCCGGCTGGCACGAGGGCCTGCTGAAGGCCCTGGGCTTCACCCCGCAGCCGGGGCACTTCACCGCCCACACCCCGACCGGCCCGGTCGCCGCTCCCGTGGCCCACTCCGAGCCCGGCATCGTGGTCCTGACCGGCGGCTTCGCCGAGGACCTGGACGCCACCCGGGGCGACGGTCCCGCCAACCGCCTGCCGGCGCCCGTCCGGGTGTCCGCCACGAAGACGCTGACCACCGTGCGCGAGCTGGCCTCCTGGCTGCTGAACGCGGAGAACGCGCCCCGGTACGCACTGCTGCTCTTCGGCGGTGTGCTGATCCTGGCGGACAGCCAGGCCTTCTCCCGCGGCCGCTACCTCGCGGTGAACCTGGACACGGCCCTGCCCCGCAAGGCAGGCAAAGGCGCGAAGGCCAACGAGATCGACCTGATCGCGGCTATCTTCGCCGCCACGTCGCTCCGGCCGAAGGAAGACGGCTCGGAGGACGAGATCGCCAAGCTGGTCGCCGAGTCCCGTGACCACTCGGTGGGCGTGACCGCCGAGCTGCGCGTGGGTCTGCAGAAGTCCGTCCAGCTGATCGCGAACGAGGTCCTGCGGCGGGCCCGCGAGGAACACGGCGTCCACCCGGAGGACCTCCAGGAGTGGCTGCCGGAGACCCTGAAGGAGCCCGGCGACCTCCCCCGCCTCCTGACGGAGGAGTCGCTCCGGTACCTGTACCGGATCTTGTTCCTCCTGTATGCGGAGGCCCGGCCGGAGCTGAGCATCCTGCCGGTAAAGAGCGAGGAGTACGCGACCGGGTACAGCGTGGCCCGGCTGCGCGAGCTGGTCGTCCAGGAGAAGCTGAGCAGCACCTCCCGGGACCGGTACCACTTCCACGAGTCGCTGGCCCTGCTCTTCGAGAAGGTGTTCACCGGCCACCCGGTGGCGAACACGGTCACCAGCCGCGACGCCCTGCGCGAGGAAGCACCCGAGCTGGTCGAGGACGACGGCTACGAGGGCATCCGCATCGAAGCCCTGCGGTCCCGGCTGTTCGACCCGGCCTCGATAGGGCTGGTCGGCCAGAAGATCGACTACCCGGACCCGGTCCGCCCGGACGGATCCCCGGCTCCGGCCCAGCCGCTGGACCTGCGCCTGCGCAACAAGGTGCTGCACCAGGTCCTGCGCAACCTGACCCTGGTCGAGGGCCGGGGCAAGAGCCGCGGCGGCTTCATCAGCTACGCCAACCTCAGCATCAACCACCTGGGCGCGGTGTACGAGGGCCTGATGTCGTACACCGGCTTCATCGCCACCGAGCCGCTGTACGAGGTCGCCAAGGGCGGCAACCCGGAGGGCGGCTCCTGGCTGATCACCGCGAGGCAGGTGCGGTCGGGTCTGTACGCGGACACCCCGGGCGACAGCGTCTTCGTCAAGACCAAGGACATCAACCCGGAGACGGGCGTACCCGATTCGGTCATCCACCCGGTGGGCTCGTACGTCTACCGGCTGGCGGGTCGGGACCGGCAGACGAGCGCCTCGTACTACACGCCGGAGTCCCTGACCCAGGCGACGGTTGAGCAGACGCTCCGTTTCCGGCTGGACGACGACGGGAAGGTCGACCTGCGCGAACCGGAGAAGTCGGACGTCACGGCGGCGGAGGTCCTGCGCTGGCGGGTGTGCGAGCCAGCACTCGGCTCGGGCGCGTTCCTGAACGAGGCCGTCAACCAGCTGGCGGAGCTGTACCTGAAACTGGCACAGCACGAGGCCGACGAGCAGATCGACCCGGAGGAGTACCCGCGCGAGCTCCAGAAGGTCAAGGCGTACATCGCGCTGCACAACGCGTACGGCGTTGACCTCAACAAGACGGCGGTAGAGCTGGCGGAGATCTCGCTCTGGCTCAACACCATGTACCCGGGCATGCGAGCCCCCTGGTACGGGCTGCACCTCCACCGGGGCAACTCCCTGATCGGGGCGGCACGGAAGGTCTACCCGGGCAAGACCTTGGGTGAGGGCGGCTGGCTGAAGGCAGCTGCCCAGCAGGCACCAAGGGCCGTCCCCCTGTCGGAGAAGCTGACGGGGACGGGCGTGCACCGGCCGGTGCACCAGTTCCTGCTGCCGGCGCTGGGGTGGGGCTCGGTCGGTGACTCGGTCTCGGTACGGAAGGGCACCGGCCAGAGCGTGGTGGCCGGCTCCGTGGCGGACTGGCTGGAGCCCGAGCTCATCGAGGCGATGAAGAAGTGGCGCTCGGGCATCCGCCGAGCCCCGAAGGGCGAGAAGAAGGCTCCTAGTACAAAGGCCCCCACCACCCAGGCATCGGCCCTCGCCAAGGAGACCCGGACCGGCCAGGCCTCTTTCGACCTGGGCCTGGACATCTGGGAACAGCCCGGCCTCGAAGTCCCGTCGGAGCCAGTGGCACCGGCCAAGCGGTCAGCGAAGCAGCCCGAGGTCCAGGATCCCGGCGACGGCCGCACCGAGACGGGCCGCCTGCGGGCACTCGCCGAGCGGGTGGAGTACCTGTGGGACTTGGTCAAGCTGCGGCTGGAGCTGTCGGAGCAGGAGATCTCCCGCGACATCCCGGTCTGGGGCACGCCGGTCGATGCTGACCGTTCCACTCCGGTGATGGACCGCGAGGCGGTCCGCGAGGCACTTCAGATGGAGGGCAGCCCGTACTGGCGGCTCAAGCAGGTCATGGACGCGTGGTGCGCGCTGTGGTTCTGGCCGCTGGAGGAAGTGGCGCTGCTGGATGGAACGGCGCCTGACTACTTCAACGGCGACCAGGACCTGAAAAAGATCAAGAAGGGCCGTGACGACCGCAAGGTTGCCCTGCGCTCGATGGACGACTGGATCGAGTTCGCGGAATCAGTCGTCGGCCGCGTGGACGTGGACCCGGGCAAGGACGCCGGCTCGCTCTTCAAGATCCCGAAGGTCACCGGCTTGGAGGGACTGGACGAGTTCGAAAGGTCCCTCGACGACAAGATGACCGAACTCTCGGGCTGGGTGGATCCCCTCACCCTGGGCCACCTCTTCCCCTGGCACGGCACGGCCGTCCACATCGCCAAGGACCGCGGCTTCTTCCACTGGGAGCTGAACTTCGCCCACATCTTCACGGAGGGCGGCTTCGACTTGATGGTGGGCAACCCGCCGTGGGTCAAGCACGAATGGCAAGAGGGTGGCGTCCTTGCCGAGTTCGAGCCATGGTTCGAGCTTTCAGACAAACCGAGCAGTGAGGCGTGGACCGAGCAAAAGTCTGGGGTGCTGGACCACACGGCTGCTTGGTCCGCGTTTATGACTGAGCTGGCGGACTCTGCAGCAACGTCCGAATTTCTTGCATCGAGAGATGCATACCCGGAACTTACTGGAACCCAGCCCGACCTCTACCGAGCATTTATGTTGCTGTCCTGGCGGGCGATTGGGCAGCGCGGAGCGGCAGGGCTCATCCACCCTGCGACTCACCTGACGGGATCCAAGGAAGGATTGCTGCGGCGAGCAACGTATAGGCGTCTTCGCCTGCACGCCGACTTCGCGAACGAATTTTACCTGTTCGCCAGACCGGTAATGAACGATACCCATTTCAGCATCAACATTTACGGCAAGTCACGCACGGTTGGCTTCCAACATCTCGCCTGGCTATTCCACCCCAGCACCCTCCTCGGATCCCTTCGACACGACGGTTCAGGAGAGTTGCCTGCAGTCAAGCGATGGAGTGCGAGCGCAGACAAATACGTCTGGGATGTCCGCCCTCACGCTAAAAGGATCACCTTTGTCGATCTGGAAACACTACGCGAGTGGAACGAACTCACAAAAGAGGATAATTCTGCAGCCTCGGATGACGCTCAACTGCTGTTTCCCGTCACGTCTGCCGAACAGGAAGCGATCGCGGCAATCGCGTCCTGGCCACAGAAGATTGAGGACGTGAGCCCTCAGATCTCGCGAGGCTTCCACGAGAAGAACGACCGAGCAGCCGGATATTTCAGCTGGGCGCCTGCAAGCGCGGCGTCGTGGGATGAAGTAATCCTGCAGGGATCATTCATCGGAGTCGCTACTCCATTCGCCAAGCAGCCTCCGCAGGGCGGATCTAAGACGATGCGCGACTACACCCCTTGGAATCACGCACTCCTAGCAGAAAATGCAATTCCTCGCACAAACTACTACAGAAAGACAGCTATCGACCGCTACAAGGGAAAGCAAGATCGATGGTTTGACCACGAGAAATACCTGAGAATCTCAGCGGACCCAGATGCACTCGGCGCTGCGGAAGCCGCAGTTCGGAAGGAAGATCCGCAAGCCCAAGGACCTTACCTGGAGTCGAAGATCCAGGCAGAGCTGCGAACTGCCTGCTATAGACGCTATTCCGAGTTCTACCGCGTGGCATGGCGGGAGATGAACCGGCCGAAGAATGAGCGTGTCCTTCAGTCGTGCCTGATCCCACCTGGCCCCACACACATCCACGCGGTCCTAAGCATGGCACTCGAGTCGGCCGCACAAACCGCCCTAGTTGCGGGATTTTTCGCCGCAATCCCATCAGAGTATCTGCTGCGAATCACCAATCGCGTGCACATGGATGTCTCTGACGCCAAGGCTTTCCCGGCACCTAACCCCGCGCATCCCCTCGCCAACGCATTGCTACTTCGCACTCTGCGCCTTAATTGCCAAACCAGCGCGTACAGCACCCTCTGGGAAGATCTATACCACCACTCATGGGAAAGCGAAGCTTGGGCCGCGGAATCTTGCTGGCCGCCGCAACTCTCTCAGATTTCATTGGGAATAACAGAAGCGTGGATTACCTCTACACCCTATCGAAGCGAATTGGCGCGCCGCGCTTCTTTGGTCGAGATCGACGCCTTGGTGGCAGTGTGGCTCGGAATTAGTGCGGACGAGCTAATTGCGATCTATCAGGCCCGGTTCCCAGTACTTCGACAGTATGAAGAGAAGATGTGGTTTGACGCTTCTGGGCGGCGCATCGCGTACGCGCCCCACGCCAAGGGCTTCGGTCAACCGTCAACGGCTTGGAAGCAGCTCAGCTCGCACAAGAACTTCCCGCTCGAAGCGAACGTGCCTGACGGGTACGAGGGTCCGCTCTACCGAGCGGATCGGGTGAAGGAGATGCGGGCCGCGCACGCGGAGTTCACGCGGAGGCTTCGGGCGGCCGGCTGGGAGCCCGGGGATACCGAGCCGCCAGCAGCGGCGGAGGTGTAGCAAACACGCAGGAGCCCTGCCGCCTGGTGCAGGCGGCAGGGCTCCCCCGCTCGGCAACCGATCAGGCGTCGTGGGCAACGGCCACGGCGACCAAGCCCGACCACGCCTCCGGTGACACTCTTACAATCGGGCCAGCCAAGGTCTTCGAGTCGCGGACGTACACGGAACCACCGGTGGTCGCGACCTCCACGCACTCGCCGCCGCCACCACCGCTGTAACTGCTCTTGAACCAGGCCGAGTCCGGAACCACGGATCCGTTGGGCTGAACAGTCATCTCTCTCCCAGCAGCTTCTCGATGAACTCCGACGACTCACGCGGGGTGAGCGCCTGAGACCGGATGATGCCATAGCGGGATTCGAGCTCGTGGATCTTGGCGCGAGCCGTGTACATGCGACTGTCGTCCTGCACTTCCGTGTAGGCGATGCGCTGCCCGTCCGCAGTGTCGATCAAGTTGAACGGGCCGCCGAGGCCGGCGTGATCCTCCCTGTCCACTGGCATGACCTGGATCTCCACGTTGCGCTTCTGCCCCAGGAGCAGGATCTGTTCCAGTTGCCCGAGCAGAACCTCTCGCCCGCCGATGGGCCTGCGCAGGACGAACTCCTCGATCACGAAGCTGAGGAGCGGAGCCGGACGCCGATCGTAGATCTCCTGCCGCGCCATGCGGGCCGACACGCGTTGTTCAATGAGGTCGTCGTCCAGCAGCGGCCGCTGCATCCGGAACACGGCCCGCGCGTAATCCTCTGTCTGGAGCAGCCCCGGCACGGCGATGGCCGCATACACGCTGAGCGCAAGCGCCTTCGCCTCCAACCGGGCTGCATCGCGGAAGAACGCCGGGTACTGGGCCCGCGCCACCTCCTCCTTCAGCACCTTCAGGACACCGCCCGCACCCAGCTCCTCATCCGCCCGGTCGATGAACCGCGGCGGCGGGATCCGCCGCCCCTGCTCGTACGAGGAGATGCTCGACGCCGAGTAGCCCAACCGCGCGCCCAGCTCGGCCCGTTCCACTCCCGCCGCCACCCGGACCAGCTTCAGCTGCCTCCCGAACGCGGCGACGATCCCCGTCCCCGGTTCGTCCTCCGGGCGCGGGCCCTCGCCGCCGTCCGGCTCGTCTACACCCAGGTCGTCTTCCACCAGCCACCGCCTGTCCACCACGCCGCGCGCTGCCCCGCGTACACCTCACGCACGACCGCGTACAAGCAGTCCGCGTCAGTGCGTCACCACTGGTCACGCTACGCCACCACCGGAAGCGTTGTCCGCATGATGGAACAACCCGCCACCCCGACCGCAGCCATGCAACTCAGCAACCCCACGCACCACTTCAGCATGCGGTTCAGCTCCACCCCGCGCGGTGCCCGCCTTGCCCGGCGGCTGGCCGCCGTACGTCTCGACTCGTGGGGGTACCCGTACGACTGCACCGCCCACGCCGACGTGACTCTGCTCGTCGCTGAGCTCTGCGCCAACGCCATCCAGCACGGCCACGTACCCGGCCGGGACTTCCGGCTCGACCTGAAGGCGGTCACCCCCACCACGCTCCGTGTCGAGGTCACCGACACCCGCGCCGAACGGCTCCCCACCCAGATCCACGACACCGCGCACGCCGAGCACGGCCGTGGCCTGAACATCGTCGCCGCCCTGGCCGCCCGATGGGACTGGGGCTACCGACCCGAAGGAGGGCCCGGGAAGATCGTCTGGGCGGAGTACGAGGCGACGAAGACACCGGCGTCATCCGCGCCCTGATCGCCCGTACCCCCTCCCACCAGCCCTCATCGGCTGAAACCGGCCCGACTGTCGGAGCGCGCACGTAGAGTGGTCGAGATCGTCGTCGCGATCAGTGACACGAGTCGTGAGCAGGATCTACGGGAGGGCCGGCGAGCCATGAGACCCACACTCGCCGCGCAGGCACTGCGCGAGACCACGGTCGAGTATTTGACCACCACCTTCGCGCTGGCCGAACCCGCCACCCAGCGGGCACTCACCGACTTCCTCACCGACCCCGCCGACGGGCTCTTCCGCGGCCCCTACCTCCGGATCCGGCGGCCCTTCCGGGCCGCGGAGCCCGGCTGGGAGCAGCACCTCGACTGGTACAAGGACGATTTCTGGCCGTACGCGCACCAGGCTGAGGCTTTCGCGCGCCTGACCACCAAGGGCGGGCACGTCCCGCAGCCGACGCTGGTCACCACCGGTACCGGATCCGGCAAGACGGAGTCCTTCCTCGTCCCCGTCGTCGACCACTGCCGTCGCGCCAAGGCCGCCGGCAAGCCCGGCATCAAGGCCGTCCTCCTCTATCCGATGAACGCCCTCGCGGGGGACCAGGCCGATCGGCTCGGCAAGCTCCTGGAGGACGAGCGGCTGGCCGACGTCACCGCCGGCCTCTACATCGGTGAGGCCAGCTCCACCGCGAACGGCTCGCCGTACGGGCGGGTCATGGTCGAGCGAGCCGAGATACGGCGCAATCCGCCGGACATCCTGATCACCAACTACAAGATGCTGGACCTCCTCCTCCAGCGGCAGCAGGACGCCCCCTTGTGGGCCGACGCGGACCTCGCGTACATCGTGATCGACGAGTTCCACACCTACGACGGCGCCCAGGGCACGGATGTCGCCATGCTGCTGCGCCGTCTCGGCAAGGTGGTCGGAGCCTCCGAGAACGGGCGCCCGCTCGGCTCGATCTGCCCCGTCGCGACCTCCGCGACCCTCGGCGAGGCACCCGTAGCAGCCGACAAGCAGGTACAAGGAGGCTCCGGACCGCGCGCCATGCTGGACGTGGCCTCGCAGGTGTTCGGTACGCGCTTCCCCGACGACTCCGTCATCGGGGAGGACCGGCGCGACCTGAACTCCTTCCTCGCCCCCGTTGATCTGACCCTGCCGCTCCCCTCCCCCGCCGAACTCGCGGCTCTCCCCGAGCCTGCCCCCGCCGACCACGGCCTGGACGACATCGCACGCGCCGTTCTCGGCTGCGACACCTCCGACCCCCGCGAGCTCGGACGGCGGCTGCTCGCGCACCCCCTCACGCACCAGCTGCTGGGCGCCGACGTGGACCAGCCGCTGACCGCCGAGGAGGTGCTGGGCTCCTTCCCGGCCACCTCCGCGTGGTGCGTCGCGGCGGCCCAGGACCCGAAGACCGCCGCCGAGGCACTGGCCCGGTTCATCGCCCTGATCTCGGTGGCCCGTGCTCCTGATGCACCCGCGGGCCAGGACCGGCCGCTCCTGTTGATCGAGACGCACCTGTGGGTGCGGTCCCTGTCTCGCGTGCTGCGGTTCGTCTCGCCGACGCCGGTGTTCTCCTGGTCGGACGCCGACCAGGCCGCAGCCACCGCGGTGGCGTCGGCCGCCCAGGAGGAGCGGCGCCGGAAGGCAGCACGCTCCGGGCGGCTGCCGTCTACGTACTGCCGGCACTGCGGGCGCTCCGGCTGGTCCGCCGTATGCCCCGAACGCAACCCGTCCTCCCTCGTGACGGCCCCCGACGACATCTACCGGCTCAGTGCGGGCGGCGGCGCCGGCAAGGCGCGGGTGCGTGCGCTGATCACCGCCACGCAGGCCGAGGCAGCCGAGCAGGCCCGGCGGGCCCTGGCACGCAGCCTGCGGCGCGGGCGCCGCTCGGCAACCCACGAGGCCACTGTGCTGGTGCTGGAGGACAACGGCGAGACGCTGCGGCGCGTCGACCCGGACGAGGTATTCCTCGCCGACGGGCAGATCGCCGAGGCCCCGGAGAACGGGGTCTTCGTCAAGGCCTGGTTCGACAACGCCGACCAGGACGACTACGCGAAGCAGGACCGGTGCCCCGCCTGTGGCCAGGCCCAGGGCATCCGCTTCCTTGGTGCCGGTGTGGCCCCCCTCGCCTCCGTGGCGGTCACCCAGCTGTTCACCGGTGGCGAGCTGCCGAAGAAGGACGACGAGGGCAGTGACCGGCGCAAGACCCTGATCTTCAACGACTCGGTGCAGGACGCCGCGCACCGGGCGGGCTTCGTGGCGAGCCGGGCATGGAAGTTCTCGTTGCGCGCGCTCGTGCACGAGCAGTTGGCGGAGCGCTCCGCGGAGGTTCCCGGCTTCGACAAGGACGGCGTACCGCTCAATGAGCTGATCGCGGCTCTGGTGCGCCGGGCCTCCGTCGACAAGGAGAAGCTCCTGGCCTCCGTCGTGCCGCCGGATCTGCACGACGTGGACCGGGTGAAGCGGCTACTGGCCGGCAAAAAGCGCCTACCCAAGGGCACTTGGGACCTGGTCGGCGAGCGTCTGGCCTTCAACACCCTGCTGGAGTTCGGGCTGAACTCCCGGCAGGGGCGCACCCTGGAGCTCACGCGTACGGTGGCCGCGGAGGTATACCTCCCGGATCCGGAACGAGCGGCGAGGACGGCCGAAGGACTGTACGAGGAGCACCTGCGGCGGCAGCTGCCCGTGGACCCACAGGACGAACTCCCGGCGGTGGACGGCGACGAGGACGAACTCGCACCGGCCCCGAAGCCGGCTCTCCCGGCCTCCGGGCCCGAACGGCTGCGCCGCTTCGAGGGGTTCGTACGCGGCCTGCTGGAACACCTGCGCGTGAGCGGCGGCGTTCAGCACGCCTGGCTGAACGGGTTCATCGAGGGCGAGGGGCGCAGCCGCTACACGATCTGGACCGGGCGCCCCGAGGGCATGCAGGCCTTCGGCCGGAACTCGGACGCTCCCGCGTTCGTGCTCTCCGGAGCGCGTTCGGGCCGTACCGACTTCGAGCGGGTCGACACCAAGGAGAGCTGGTACACCGACTTCGCCGAGCGCTGTCTGGGCATGGACCGCGCGCTGGCGGCGGGGTACCTGGCCGAGCTGCTGCCGCGACTGGCGGACCGCGAGATCGGGGCGCTCGCGTACCGGCGTACCGGCGAGAACAAGGCCGGCGGCAACAACAAGGGCCACGGCGTGTACGGGCTCACCCCCGGCCACATCCGGGTGCGGCCGCTCAGCGACGAGCAGACCGCGCACGCGGCCCTCGCCTGCCCGGAGTGCGGCTGGACGCAGACCGTTCCGCCGGAGCGGGTCGGGGTGTGGCAGGGGCTGCCGTGTCCGCTCAAGGGCTGCGCGGGCGAGCTCGCCGTACCCTCGGCGCAGGCCGCGGGGCGAGCTGCGCGGGACTACCGGTGGGACTACTACCGCCGGCTGTACCGCGAGGCCGGCCCGTACAGCGTGGTCGCCGCCGAGCACACGGGTGTGCTGAGCCGCAAGGAGCGCGAAGAGGTCGAGAAGGGGTTCCGGCAGGGTGTCCGGCACACCGACCCGAACGTGCTCTCCTGCACGCCCACTCTGGAACTTGGCATCGACATCGGGCAGTTGGAGGCGGTGATCCTGGCCTCGCTGCCTCCGAGCACCGCCGGTTACGTACAGCGGGTGGGCCGCGCCGGCCGGTCAACGGGCAACGCCCTCATGGTCTCGCTCGCCGACACCAGCCCGCGCGCCCTCTACCACCTGTCCGAACCGCGGCAGCTGATCGCGGGCCGCATCCTGCCTCCCGGATGCTTCCTGTCGGCGGGTGAGCTGCTGCGCCGCCAGTACACGGCGCATCTGCTCGACCTGGCCGCGCGCGGCCGGCTGGAGGGCGTACAGCCTCTGCCCGACCGGGTGACGGCGCTGTTCGGCCGGGTCGGCTGGCTGCGGCGGTTCGAGCAGGCCGTGACGGGCCGCATGGATCTCGTGGGTGAGTTCCTCGACCTGTTCCCCGAGATCGCGGGAGTGCCGGACTCGGGCGTCTCGCGCGATGCCCGCAAGGCCCTACGGCGTTATGCGGACGGAGGTCTGGCCAAGGCCCTACAGGAAGCCGAGGACTCCTGGGAGTCGGAGCGGGCCGAGCTGGTGGACCGCCGCGCCATGATCAACGAGGCGGCGGAGGCGCTGCACGAGAACGTCGAGGACGAGGCGAGGGAGAAGCGCAACCTCGCCCGCGAGGCCGCTGCTGTCGGCAAGCGGGTGCAGGAGTTCGCCCAGGCCGGAGCGCAGGCCTTCCTTGTGGAGCGGGGCTTGCTGCCGAACTACAGCCTGGTGGAGGACGGGGTGCGACTGGAGGCCGCCCTCACCCGCAAGGAGCCCCCGCGCCGGAGCCGGGCGAACGTATCCGGCGAAGCACCCAAGTCGCAGTGGCGCACCGAGAACCGGGTGTATGACCGGCCGTCGGAGTCGGCGCTCACCGAGCTGGCGCCCGGCAACTCGTACTACGTGCGCGGCTACCGCCACAAGATCGACGGCTTCGACCTGGGGCCTCGCCCGAAGGAAGGGGAGGAGGACCCCCGATCGGCTGTGGTCGCATGGCGGGTCTGCCAGGAGTGCGGATACGTCCGCACAAAGAACGCGGAGACGGATACCGCACCCTGCCCGCGCTGTGCCGGCCCCGGCATCGGCGGACGGACAGCCCTGCACCACGTCATCGTGCCCCGCAAGGTCACCTCGCGCGACAAGCGGGATGACGCCCGGATCATCGACGACCACGACTCGCGCAACCAGCGGTACTACTCGACGGCCACGGCCGTGGACATCGATCCCGCCGCGATCAAGGAGAGCTGGCGGCACGCGGGGACGACCTTCGGTGTCGATCACGTGCGTGAAGCCGTGATCCGGCGGTTCAACCTGGGTCCCGCCAAGCTCACCCGGCGCCCCGACACGAACTTCGCCGGAGCCGAGGTCAGCGTCACCCCGTTCGTGGTCTGCCCGCTGTGCGGAGGCGCCTCCGACCGCGAGCCGGGGCACGCCCCCGTACAGGAAGAGCTGAGCGAGTCGCTGGCCGGGCGCCCGGAGCTGGCGCACCACCGGCCCTGGTGCCCCACCCGGCGCCGGGACCGGCCCGTGCACGCCGATGACCGGCGGGTGATCACCGCCACCGAGCACAAGACGGAGGCGCTGCGCATCCTGCTGCAAGCGGCGACCCTCCACGTGCCGGAGCGGCTGGCCTCGTTCTCCGCCGCTCTGCACCTGGGCCTGGCCCTGCGCTACGGCGGCGATCCGGCGCACATCCGTTCCACTCCGAGCACGGAGCCGGACCGGGAGAGCGGCCTGACCCGGAACTACCTGGTGCTGTACGACTCCCTGCCGGGCGGTACGGGATACCTCCAGCGGCTCGTCGAGGGCGAGGGCGAGGAGTTCCGGGCCGTCCTGGCGGCAGCCCAGGCGTATCTGCGGGACTGCCCCTGCAGGGACGGGCGGCGGCGCGCCTGCCACCTGTGCCTCCTCGGCTACGCCCCGGAGCGGGAGTACCCGCTCCTGGACCGGCAAGAGGCCCTGTGGATGCTCGACGACATGCTGGGCGAGGACGGCCGCAGCCGCTGGGCGGTGCACCCTGTACGCAAGGATCAGGCGGGGAGGGAAGCAGCCGAGGAAGAAGACCGGCTCCGCTTCGCCGAGCAGGCACAGAGCGATCTGGAGCGGCGCTTCATCGACTGCCTGGACCGTTGGCTCGCCGACCCCGCCCACCAGGCCGATGTCGACCACGAGGAGACACCGACTGGACGACACGGCAAGCAGTTCACCCTGCGGCGGCGGGACGGCTCGCCGATCCGCTGGGAGTCGGTGGCCCAGAAGCCGCTGTACGCCCACGGCACCGTGCCCGACCTGCTGTTGCGCCCGGTGGCAGGTGAGACGACGAGCGACGGCGCTCCGCCCATGCCCGTCGCGATCTACCTGGACGGATATCGCTGGCACGCCTCGGCAGCCACCAACCGCATCGCCGGGGACGCGTCCAAACGCGCCCGTCTCCGCGCCGACGGCACCCTGGTCTGGCAGATCACTTGGGACGACGTGATCGCCTGGGAGAAGGAACTGCGGACGCAGGCCGGGCGGGGCCCGGCCGAGGACGACGGCGGCGTAAAGGCGCTGCTGCCCGCTCTGGCCGGTACCTCGGCGCAGGCGGCCTGGCCGCCGTACCCGGTTCAGGGCGAGACCACCCCCGGCGGTAAGGCTAGGGCTGCCTGGGAGAAGAAGACCCGGAATCCAGGCGAGATCGACCGGCTCTACACCGGCGCCATCCCGTCACTGCTCGGCTTCCTCGCCGATCCGGACCTCGGCCGGTGGCGCGCTATGGCCCGCCTCGTCGTGGGTGGCCTGATGAAACTGGCCCAGCGAGAGGACGTCGTCGACGCCGACCCCAAGTCCGCCGTGCCCTGGATCGAGTCGGTGCTGCGTGACGAGGCCACACCTGGCGTCGGCGGTACGGGGCTGCGGCTCTACCCCGTGCGGGACTCCTCGGGCCTGCCCTTCGTACTGATAGGCGATGCTCGGGTGCAGCCTGCGGGGCTGAGTGCCCTGGCAGTGCTCGATGATCGCGACGAGGCCGTACGTGGTGACGGCGCGGCACACCGGCGGCGCTGGAAAGCCTGGCTGAGCTGGGGAAACGTACTCCAATTCCTGGACCCGACCGGTACGGGCCGAGCCGACGGACTCCAGCTCGCCCGCAGCGGACTGGACTCGTTCGATGCCGGCTTGCTCGCTACGACAGCCGTCCGTGCCGACGGACTCCTGACCGCGCTCCGCGAGGAGTTGCCCGGTAGCGGGCTGCTGACAGCGGGACCGGGACAGGAGGAGGCCGGACTGGCCGCCGAGCCGGTCGCAGTGCCGTCGTCGGCCGCCGCAGCACCCCCCAATGCAGCCGCAACTCCAACTGCGGTCGAGAGGGCTGCCTGGGAGCTCGTTCTGCGCGAGCTGTCGTACATGGGTGACCCGGCGATCGACGCACTGGCCCAGGCACTCGCGGCGCGCGGCGACGTACGACCGGCCGAGGCTGGCTGGGATGCCGACGGAATCTCCCGACCGCTCGAACTCGCCTGGCCCGACCGGCGGATCGCCATCGTCCTGGGCGAAGACGCGGACGACGCGGCGTACATGGCCGAGTGCGCGGCAGCAGGGTGGGAGGTCCGGGCACCCGACGGCTGGGACGAGGAAGGGCTGGCCGGCCTGCTGCGCTAGCAGAACGGGCCTGGTCGGAGAGGGAGGGAGTGGACATGAGCAGTGCGGTCAGGACTCAGGTCGCCGTCGCGCCGCAGGCGAACGAGGACATCCGGCGCCTGGATCCGGCAACGAAGAACGCGGTGGGCGACTTCGTCCGCAGGCTGCGGGCGGACCGCTCCAACCGCGCCCTGCGCCTCGTTCCGCTGCGCGAGGCGGGGGCGAACGGGCGGCTGTACCTCGCCACGCTCGACGGCAGCCGGATGGGCCTGTTCCTGGAGACGGAGGAAAACCGCTTCAACCTGCTCGCCGTCCGCGTCGGGGCGACCGCCCGGGACGAGCTGGCCCGACTGACCGTGGAGATCAACGCCGTCTCGGGCGGTGTCGAGCTCGTCGACCAGAGCGAGGTCAGCGCCAACGTCGTCGCACTGCCGGTACGGCCGGAACCTGACGCCGGCGGGCACGAGGAGGCCCCGGCCGCATCTGCCGACGGCGCCGACGGGTCCGTTCCCTCACCACGGTCCCTGTCCGTCCCGCTCTTCGCCCGCTACCCGGACTCCGAACTCGTCGGCCTGGGAGTCATCGCCTCCCTCCTCCCCACGCTGCGTCGGGTCACGGACGGCCGACAGCTGGAAGCGCTGCTGTCCCACAACCTTCCCGGGCTCACCCGCGACGTGTTGCTGGCTCTGCACGACGGCATGGAGCCGGACGCGGTCCGCGAACACATCACCAGCAAGTGGCAGGCCGAGGAAGCCGTCGATCCGCACGACTGGGCCAGGGCCGCGCGCCGGCCGGTATCCCAGGTCAGCACGGAGGACGCGGCGGTCCTCGATGCTCTCGGCGACACTTTCGACGCCTGGCGGCTGTTCCTCCACCCCGAACAGCAGCGGCTGGCCACGGCTTCCTTCAAGGGGTCCGCCAAGGTCACGGGAGGCCCCGGCACGGGCAAGACCGTCGTCGCACTGCACCGGGTCCGGCACCTCGTCGCGCAGCTGCCGCCGGGAAGGACCCGCCCGGTGCTTCTGACGACGTACAACACCAACCTCGCCTCCGATCTGAAGGACCGGCTCCACCGCCTCGGCGGTGACGAGCTGTTGAGCCGGGTCGACATCAAGTCCGTTGACCAGCTGGCTCGCGAAGTGGTCGAGCAGCAGCCCACTGCCGTCCTCGGTACTCCGCTGGGCGACGAGGAGGCCTTGAACCTCTGGCACACCGTGTGCACGGAGGCCGGAGTCTTCGACTACGACGCGGAGTTCCTGGACTCGGAATTCAAGCACGTCATCCTCGCCCAGGGCTGCGGAAACGACCGGCTGTACTTCCGAGCCGAACGCAAGGGCCGGGGCAAGCTGCAGCGTGAAGAGCGCCGGCAGGTGTGGCAGCTGGTCGAAATGTATCGGGCGCATCTGGCTCAGCCGCCGCGCCGGACCACGTACGCGCTCATCGCGGACGAAGCGGCCCGGATCGAGGAGCGCCGCATGGCCAAGTCTGCGGAGCAGGCCCGTTACAAGGCGGAACACGGCGGCCTCGACCTCATCCACCGCGAGGCGGGCAGCGGCATGTGGCTGAAGCCCCGCTACCAGCACGTCATCGTGGACGAGGCGCAGGACCTGTCCGCATCGCACTGGCGCATGCTGCGCGCGATGGTGGCACCGGGACCGAACGACATCTTCCTGGTGGGTGACGCACACCAGCGCATCTACTCGCACCAAGTGGTGCTGGGCAGGTTCGGCATCAGCACCCCGGGCCGGGCATCGAGGCGACTGACGCTCAACTACCGCACCACGCGGGAGATCCTCGGCAGCGCACACGGCCTGGTGCACGGAGAGGCGTTCGACGACCTCGACGACGGGGCCGACACGCTGGACGGGTATCGCTCCGTACTCACCGGGCTCGCTCCGCAGTACTGGCGCGCACCGGACTGGCAGACGGAGATGCGGGCGGTCTCCACCCTGCTCAAGGAGCGACACGACCGCTACGGCACTCCCTACGCAGCCATGGCCGTCAGCGTCCCCGACAAGGCAGCCGTGACCCAGCTCGCCTACACCCTGGCCTCCGCGCCGTTCTTCATTCCGGCCGCCGAGATCGGCCGGGACGGCCCGCGTGACACCGACACGGTGCGGATCGGCACCATGCACCGGTTCAAAGGCCTGGAGTTCCAGCGCGTATTCCTGGCCGGTGTCAGTGAAGGCCTTGTACCGCATCAACGCATCGAGGCGTTCCGTCTGGCCAATCCGGCCCGGTACCGCCAAGAGCAGCAGCGGGCCCGCTCGCTTTTGTTCGTGGCCGCCACCCGGGCTCGCGACGAACTGGTCGTGACGTGGAACGGCAAAGCCAGCCGCTTCCTGCCCGAGGACGCGGACCGCCAGGCCGGGAGGGCAGCCGAGCTGCTGGCAGGCGACGGCCCACCGTCCGGCTCGGCAGCCGCTTAACAGCTCACCAGGCAGCTGGTCCGTTCACGTTCGTGAGCACCAGAACCAACCGAATCGCCACAAAGGGGGAGTAATGCAGGCGAAGGAGACCCTGTTCGCCGATCTTGTGCAGGGAAGGGCCCAGCAGTTCCAGGTGCCCCTGTACCAGCGGACGTATTCCTGGACGGAGAAGCAGCTGGGTCAGCTGTGGAGCGACATTCTGGAGCAGGCCGAACTGATCGAATCCGGGGAGCCGGCGAGCACCCACTTCCTCGGTTCCGTCGTGCTTGCACCGTCCCCGCAGAACGAGGCGACTTTCCCCCGCTGGCTCGTTGTCGACGGTCAGCAGCGACTCACGACACTCTCCCTCGCCCTGGCAGCGATCCGTGATCACGTCGCCGGGTCCCAGCCCGACGAGGCGGAGCGCATTGACGAGGAATACCTCATCAACAAGCGCAAAAGCGGCGACGACCACTTTCGTCTGCTGCCGACCCAGGCCGACCGGTCCCAGTTCGCCTCACACATCCGTGGCCACGAGGCGGCAACGACCGTCGGAGGCAGCGTGGCCAACGCCTACCAGTTCTTCCGCCGCAAGCTCGTGGCCGTCGGCGATCCGGCGGCATCCCAGGACGTGTTCCGCATAGAGCAGGCCATCACGTCACGCCTCACCCTCGTCGCGGTAACCGCTGAACGCGGCGACAATGTGCACCGCATCTTCGAGTCGCTCAACAACACCGGTCTCAAGCTCAGCCAGGCGGACTTGCTGCGCAACTACCTGTTCATGCGGCTGCCCACCCGAGGGGAGCACGTCTACGAGACCCGCTGGCTGCCGATGCAGGCGAGCCTGAGCAACGACGAGCTCGAACAGCTCATGTGGCTGCAACTCGTACTCGACGGGGACGACCGGGTCCGCCGCCAAGACCTCTACACGGCCCAGCAGCAGCGCTTCGAGCGACGGGAGACGGGCGAGGAAGCCATCGAGGCGTACATCCGGGAGCTGCACCGGCTCAGTTCTCTCTTCCGGCGGCTGATCCACCCCGAGGAGGAACCGGACCAGCTGGTCCGAGCCCACCTGCACCGCCTGAACGAGTGGCAGTCCCAGGTCACGTATCCGGCACTGATGCTGCTGCTCGACCGCCGCGAGCGCGGGGATCTGGACTCCGCCGAAACGGCCCGATCCTTGTCGTACATCGAGAGCTTCCTCGTCCGCCGGATGATCTGCCGGGTGCCGACGAACAACCTCAACAGGATCTTCCAGGCATTGCCCGGACAGCTTCCCCGCGATCTCCCTGTGGCCGACGGCCTGCGCCAACTCCTCTCCTCCGAAAACCGGTTCTGGCCCGACGACGACGAACTGCGCGAGAAGGTCCGGACCGCCCCGTTCTACCAGTTCGGGCGCTGGCACCAGCGCAAGTCGGTACTGCAGCGCCTGGAAGAGAGCCACGAGCATCCGGAACCGGTGGACTTCGCGGCCGCGCAGCTCACCATCGAGCACGTCATGCCGCAGTCCCCTGGCGACGAATGGCTGCAGATGCTGGGCGAAGACGTGGCGGACGGGGAGAGCGCGGAGGAGCTGCACGCCCGGCTGCAGCACACCCTCGGGAATCTGACGCTCACCGCGGTCAACTCAGAGCTTTCGAACCATCCGTTCGAGCGCAAGCAGGATCTCCTCCACGGCAGCCACTTGGAGATGAACCGCCGTATCGCGGCCACCGAGAGTTGGGGGGCGAAGGAGATTCTGGCTCGCGCCGACGAGCTAGCCGCCCGCGCGATCGGTCTGTGGCCGGCTCCCCTTCGTGGGGTGGGTAGGGCCGAGCGCAGCCGGGACTGGCAGCTGGCCCACCAGGTACTGGCGGCGCTCCCCCACGGGACGTGGACCTCCTACGGCGATCTCGCAGCCTTCATCGGCTCCGGCGCCCAGGCCGTCGGCAACCACTTGGCGGACACTGCGGGTGTCGTAAACGCGTACCGGGTCTTGACGGCCGACGGGAAAGTGGCCGACGGCTTCCGGTGGGCGCCCGAGGAAGCGGGAGGAAACGTCCGTTCCCGACTGACCGCCGACGGCATCCACTTCACGGGGAGCGGAGCAGCTGACCCCGCTCAGCGCCTCACGGCTGACGACCTCGCCCTACTGCTTGGGGGTACCGGTGACGACGTAGACGGTGCGGAGACCACGGAGCGCGCCGATACGGGGGGCCCGGGCGAGCAGACGCGCGCCGAGCGTTTCTTCCATCAGTTGAACGTCGACGACTCCCCCGAAACAGTTGAAGCGGTACGTGACGTCTTCGCCCACTGGGAGGAGCTCGGCGGCTGGATCGGGCACGGCTCAGGGCGCGTCACCACCAGTGCCTTCCTGATGCTCGGCGACGCGGGCAGTCCGGGCCGCGGCATCTGGCCGCTCACCCTCTACCCGGGCAGCGGGCGCGGCGGCACGGCGGAGGTCGTGTTCCAGCATCTGGCCGGCCGGGAGCCGTTCACCGATCGCGCGCTGCGCTCCGAACTGCTCCGGCGTCTCAACGAAATGGAGGGCGTCGACATCCCGGAGGGCAGGCTGGACCTGCGTCCGAACATCCGGCTCTCCCTGCTGGAGAAGGACGCCAACCGCGAGCGCCTCTTCGAGGCCCTGGCGTGGTTCCGGGACCGCTGGGAGGCGCGGGACCCGTCCTGAACGAGGTCATTGGAGGTTTGCCGACCGGACGTAAGCCGTGCACTCTCCACGGCAGGGCCCTGCGCGTCTTGGTGTTCCCTGCCGTCGCAGGCCTGGAATCGTCCACCCTGCTCGACGACAAGCCTCCCTCCAGTTTGAGCGTGGAGGGAGGCTGGGCAGCGCCTGGTACCGCCATTCCTCATTGACAGCCCATCAGGCACTCCGCCGACCGGGCGTCATTCGAGCGTCAAGATACTGACCGATCCGACGACAGTACCGCCGAGCCTCCACCGCCGTCACCCAAAACCGCAGGTCAGGCGGCCATGGCTGCGGCCGCCTGCTTCCACCTGGTATCGGTCCGAAAACAGGTTGGGTGAACTACCGAGACCGAGAAACTACAGGTCAGGCGCCCTTGGTGACCGGCTCCAGGATCGCCACGCACTCCACGTGGTGCGTCATCGGGAAGAGGTCGAAGACGCGGAGGGTGCGGACGCGGTAGCCGGCTTCCTTGAAGTAGCCCAGGTCGCGGGCCAGGGCCGCCGGGTCGCAGGCCACGTAGGCGATGCGGCGCGCCGAGAGGCCCGTGATGTGGCGGACCGTCTGCTTGCCCGCGCCCGCGCGCGGGGGGTCCAGGACGACCAGGTCGCATTCCGTGATCCCGGTCTTCGGGAGGATCTGCTCGACCTTGCCCTGCTCGATGCGGACCCGCGGGAAGTCCGCCAGGTTGTGGCGGGCGTCCTCCACCGCGCGCTTCGTCGACTCGATGCCGAGCACGGCACCGGTCTCGCCGAGCCGTTCCGCGAGGGCTCCCGCGAAGATGCCGACGCCGCAGTAGAGGTCGAGGGCCATCTCGCCCTTGCGCGGCATCAGGCCCTGCATGACGGCCTTGATCAGGGTGTCCGCGGCCTGCGGGTGGACCTGCCAGAAGCCGCCCATGCCCACGCGGTACGTACGGCCGTCCGCGCGCTCCCGGACGAAGGGGCGGCCGTGGACGCGGTGGACCCCGCCGTCCTTCTCCTCCACGCGCAGGACGGAGACCGGCTTGTCCAGCTCCACGAGGGGGAGGCGGCCGCCGGGGCGGGGGGTCAGGACGACCTGGCGGTCCTGGGAGCCGGTCGCCGCGATCGCCTCGACCGTGGCCATCTGCGGCCACTCCTGCTTCTCGATGCCCAGTTCGCTGACGCCGGGCGCCGCGATCATGCAGTGGTCGATCAGTTCGATGTCGTGCGAGCGGTGCTTGCGCAGGCCCGCGTTGCCGTCCTCGTCGATGGCGAACTGCACGCGGGTGCGCCACTGCGGGACCTGGCCCGCCGGCAGCTTGTCGCCCTCGGCCGGCATCACGGTGCCGTCCCAGCCGGCTTCCTCCGGGGTGAGCCCCGCGAGCCGCTTCAGCTGCTCGGCGACGACCTCGCCCTTGAGCCGGCGCTGGGCGCCGGGCTTGGCGTGCTGCCAGTCGCAGCCGCCGCACTTGCCGGGACCGGCGTACGGGCAGGGGGCCGCCACGCGGTCCTTGGAGGCGTCGAGCACGGTGATCGCGTCGGCGCGCAGGTAGCGGGAGTCCACGTCGCCCTCGGTGACCTTGGCGATCACCTTCTCCCCCGGGAGGGTGTGGCGGACGAACAGGACCCGGCCGTCGGCGGTGCGGGCGATGCAGTGGCCCCCGTGCGCGACGGGACCGACCTCGACCTCGTACTCCTCCCCGACCAGTGACTGCTTCTCGTTCTGCTCGGCGCTCGTCATGGTGGGGAGACTCCAAAGAAAACTGAAAAGGAAAACGGCCGGACGACCGACCCACCAGTTTACGTGGATCTCGTCCGGCCGTTCACCAACCTGCCTAGCCCTTGGAGGAGGGCTCCTTCGGCGGCGAGGGCCTGACGGGGCTGTCCACCGGGCCGCGGCGCACCGCACCCGGGGCGTTCCAGTCCTGGCGCTTCTTCGCCCGCCGCTTGGCGAGCTCCGAGGACTCCAGCTGGTAGGGCACCGAGGTGACCATCACACCGGGGGTGAAGAGCAGTCGGCCCTTGAGGCGCAGCGCGCTCTGGTTGTGCAGCAGGTGTTCGTACCAGCGGCCGACGACGTACTCGGGGATGTAGACGCTGACCGCGTCGCGCGGGTTCTCGCTGCGCAGGCCCTTGACGTACTCGACCACCGGGCGGGTGATCTCCCGGTACGGCGAGTCGAGGATCTTGAGCGGGACGTTGATCCCGCGCCGGTCCCATTCCTCGCGCAGGGCCTTGGTCTCGGCCGGATCGACGCTGATGCTGAGCGCTTCCAGGGTGTCCGAGCGGGTCAGCTTGGCGAACGCCAGGGCGCGCAGCGTGGGCTTGTGGACCTTGGAGACCAGGACGATCGAGTGGACCCGGGAGGGCCGGACGCTGTCCTCGCTGGGGCCTTCGGCGGCAGCGATCTCCGCGGAGACGCGGTCGTAGTGCTTACGGATCGCGGTCATGGTGCCGTAGAAGATCACCATGCCGAGCAGGGCCACCCAGGCGCCGTGGGTGAACTTGGTGGCGAGGACGACGGCCAGCACCATGCCGGTGAAGAAGGCGCCGAAGGTGTTGATGGCCCGGCTGCGGTGCATCCGGCGGCGGGCGGCGGCGTCGTGCTCCGTCTTCAGGTGCCGGTTCCAGTGCCTGACCATGCCGATCTGGCTGAGGGTGAAGGAGACGAACACGCCCACGATGTAGAGCTGGATCAGCTTGGTCGAGTCGGCGTCGTAGATCCACACGAGCAGCATGGCCGCGCCCGCGAGGAGCACGATGCCGTTGGAGAAGGCGAGCCGGTCGCCGCGGGTGTGCAGCTGGCGCGGCAGGTAGCGGTCCTGGGCGAGGATCGAGCCGAGCAGCGGGAAGCCGTTGTACGCGGTGTTGGCGGCCAGGAACAGCACCAGCGCGGTGGCCGCGGCCAGCAGGATGAACAGGAAGCTGCCGTTGCCGAAGACGGCCTCGGCGACCTGGGAGATGACCGGGTGCTGGACGTAGTCGGGGCCCACGGGGACGCCGTTGTCGAGCAGGTCGGTCGCGGGGTTCTCCGCCATCCGCACGTCGGTGGCCATGGCCAGGCCGATGATCCCGCAGAACATGGTGACGGCCAGGGCGCCCATGAGGGCGAGGGTGCTGGCCGCGTTCTTGCTCTTGGGCTTGCGGAAGGCGGGGACGCCGTTACTGATGGCTTCGACGCCGGTCAGGGCGGCACAGCCGGACGAGAAGGCCCTCAGCAGCAGGAACACCATCGCGAAGCCGGCCAGGCCCTGCTGCTCGGGCTTGATCTCGAGATTCGCGGTGGGGGCGGTCATGGTGTCGTCGAGGACGAAGCCCTTCCAAGCGCCCCAGCCGATCATGACGAATACGGCGGCGACGAAGACGTAGGTCGGGATCGCGAAGAGCTTCCCGGATTCCTTCACACCGCGCAGGTTCATCAGTGTGAGGAGAAGGATCATGACCATCGCCGAGAGCACCTTGTGCTCGATCACGAAATCCACCGCGGAGCCGAGATTCTCGACCCCGGAGGAGATCGACACGGCGACGGTCAGGACGTAATCGACGAGCAGGGCGCTCGCCACGGTGAGGCCGGCCCGGGGTCCGAGGTTCGTGTTGGCGACCTCGTAGTCGCCGCCACCGCTCGGGTACGCGTGGACGTTCTGGCGGTAGGAGGCCACGACCGTGAACATCAGCACGACGACCGCGAGCGCGATCCAGGGGCTGTACTGGTACGCCGACACGCCCGCGATCGACAGGACCAGCAGGACCTCGCCGGGGGCATATGCCACGGAGGACAGCGGGTCGGAGGCGAAGACGGGAAGGGCGATCCGCTTGGGAAGGAGTGTTTCTCCGAGGCGGTCGCTGCGTAGCGCCCGGCCGATCAGGATCCGTTTGGGCACGTCGGTCAGTTTGGACACGCAGAGGATCGTAAGCGTTCGAAATCAGACTGACGAACCCCCCACCCCCTCATACCGCAATCCCGCCGCAATTCCTCCCCACCCGCAGCACGACTGCGACGCAAGAGACCCCATCGGTGACCGCCCGTGTGTAGCTTGGGCCATGGTCTGAGACCCTGTTAAACCAGAGCATGCAATGAGGCTGGGAACCAGCGAGTCGCTGACAGCCGGAAGGACGGCCGTGCACATCGTCATCATGGGTTGCGGAAGGGTGGGCTCCGCCCTCGCGCAAACCCTGGAACAGCAGGGGCATACGGTCGCCGTCGTCGACCAGGACCCCACCGCATTCCGCCGGCTCGGCGCCGGATTCGGCGGCCGCCGCGTCACCGGGGTCGGCTTCGACCAGGACACCCTGCGGGAGGCGGGAATCGAGGACGCGGGCGCCTTCGCCGCCGTCAGCAGTGGTGACAATTCCAACATCATCGCTGCCCGCGTGGCCCGGGAGATGTTCGGCGTCGAGAACGTCGCCGCCCGCATCTACGACCCCAAGCGCGCCGAGGTCTACCAGCGCCTCGGCATCCCCACCGTCGCCACCGTGCGGTGGACCGCCGACCAGATGCTGCGCCGGCTGCTGCCCTCGGGCGCCGAGCCGTTGTGGCGCGACCCGAGCGGCGGGGTGCAGCTCGCCGAGGTGCACACCTCCGCCGCCTGGATCGGCCACAAGGTCAGCAAGCTCCAGGACGAGACCGGCGTCCGCGTGGCGTTCCTCACCCGCCTGGGCGAAGCGATGCTGCCCACGTCGGCGACGGTCCTGCAGGAGGGCGACCTCGTCCACGTGATGATGCGCACGGACGAGATCGACAAGGTCGAGGCGGCGTTCGCCGAGGGGCCTGAGGAGGCACACGCATGAGGGTCGCGATCGCCGGTGCGGGCGCGGTGGGCCGATCCATCGCGGGCGAACTGCTGGAGAACGGCCACGAGGTGCTCCTGGTCGACAAGGCCCCGACCGCCATCTCGGTCGAGCGGGTACCGCAGGCCGAGTGGCTGCTGGCCGACGCCTGCGAGATCACCTCGCTGGACGAGGCGGCGCTGCAGCGCTGCAACGTGGTCATCGCGGCCACCGGTGACGACAAGGTCAACCTCGTCGTCTCGCTGCTCGCCAAGACCGAGTACGGGGTCCCGCGCGTGGTGGCCCGCGTCAACAACCCGAAGAACGAGTGGCTCTTCAACGAGTCCTGGGGCGTCGACGTCGCCGTCTCCACGCCGCGCCTGATGTCGGCCCTGGTCGAGGAGGCCGTGAGCGTCGGCGACCTGGTCCGGCTGCTGCGCTTCAGCCACGGAGACGCCAACCTCGTCGAGCTGACCCTGCCGGCCGACTCCTCGGTCGCGGGCACCCAGATCGGCGACATCACCTGGCCCGAAGACACCTCGCTGGTCACGATCATCCGGGGCAACCGGGTCCTCACCCCGCACGGGGAGGAGACCCTGGAGCCGGGCGACGAACTGCTCTTCGTGGCCGCCCAGGCCCGCGAGGAACAGCTGGAGGACCTCCTCCAGGCCCGCCGCTAGCCCTGCGGGCACGCTCGGACGACGAAGGGGGCGCGCCCGGCCGGGCGCGCCCCCTTCGGGCTTCCCGGCTGCCTGCCGGGGCCGGCACGTGGACGGACTGCGCCTCGGCCGGACGGCCCCTCGGTCTACGGGGCCCGGGGCCCGGGGCCCGGGGTCGCCCGCGCAGCCTCGGCGCTGCGACCGCAGACCCCCGCTCCCGCGGCGGTCCCGGCCCGGGCGGCCGGAGGCAGCCCGCCTCCAGCCCCCGGCCACTGGGCCTCGGCCTGCTGCCGACCCGCACCAGGGGCCGCCCCCGCCAGGCGGGCGGTCGTGCGGCGCTCCTGCGGCCGTCCGCGGCCCGGGGCGCACCCGACCCACAGCGCATCCGCGGGCCGTCGGCCCTGCCGCGATCCCGGCACCCTCGGATGCGCCCCGGCCGCCGGGATCGCCGGACCCCGCAGCAGCCCGGGCCGTCGGTCCTGCGGGCCCATCCCGGTGCCCGTAGGACCGAGGCCACGGGATCAGGGGCCGGGCAGCCGTGCCGTCGTGGGCGGGCGGGAGTCCGGGCTCGCCCCTGCGCCCCGCAGGTGCGCTGACGCCTGCACGCGGAGCACGGCAGCACGGCAGCACGAAGGGGCGGGACCGGCCTCCCGGGCCGGTCCCGCCCCTTCGTCGACTACGGGCCGTCAGGCCTTCGGCCCCTTGGCGGCGGCCTCCGCCGCCTCCTTGGCCTCCCATTCCGCGATCACGTCGATCGGCGGCGGCGCCTTCACCAGGAAGACCCAGGTGAAGTACACGGCGAGCACCATCGGCGGGAGCTTCAGCGCGATCAGCACCCAGCCCAGCTGCGTCGCGTCACCCCACCAGTACAGCGGGAAGAGGATCGCGTACTTGGCGAGGAAGATCAGGCCCCAGGCCAGGCTGGCCTTGACGTACGCCTTCTTGCGCCCGGGGTTGCGCGTGCGCCAGGAGAGGTTCTCCTTGAACACCGGGCCGAGGATCACGCCGAGCAGCGGGAAGCCGATCAGCGCCGAGATCGTGAAGGCCGCGCCGAGGCCGACGCCGTAGATCATGCCCGGCAGGTAGAAGCCCTTCGGGTCGCCCGTGAACAGGGCGAAGGCCACGCCCACACCCACGCCGAAGACCCCGCTGAAGGCGTGCTTGACCGTGTCCCTGCGCAGCAACCGCACGATCACCAGCAGGACCGCGACCGCGCCGGCCGCGATGGCCGACCACTTCACGTCCTTGTTGATCGTGTAGATCATGACGAAGAGCAGCCCGGGCAGCATCGTCTCCACGGTGCCCCGGATACCGCCGAAGGCATCGAAGAGCGCCGCCTGGGTCACGGCCTTCTGGTCGGCGGAAGGCGTGGCGGCATGGCGCGGCCCGGTCGAATCCGGGGTGGTCGGTTTGTCGAGTGACGTCACCGGTCAGTGCTCCTGTCCGAGCGGGCGGAGTTCGTACTTCGGGTTGAAGAGCACCCGACGGCCGTGGGTCATGGAGATGCGCCCTGAGGCGATCATGCGTCTGCCGGGCTCGATTCCCACGATCGAGCGACGCCCGAGCCAGACCACGTCCAGCGCGGCCGAGCCGTCGAAGAGCTCGGCCTCCAGGGCGGGAACGCCCGCACGCGGCCGCAGGGTGACGGTACGCAGGGTTCCGGTCACCTTGACTATCTGACGGTCGTGGCAGTCGCAGATCCGCGTGCACCCCGCGGCTTCTGCGTCCTCCTGCAGCTCCGCCGAATGCAGCTCCTCCTGGGAGGTGGACAGCCGCTCAATCATCCGGCGGAACCTGCCCGCAGGCCTGGCCGGCTTCGCGGACTTCTCGGGACGCGGTTCAGCACTCATACAGGAAGCGTACCGGCGCGCCCACTACCGCTCGAAGCGGTAGCCCATGCCCGGCTCGGTGATGAAGTGCCGCGGATGCGAGGGGTCCGCCTCCAGTTTGCGCCGCAGTTGGGCCATGTAGACCCGCAGGTAGTTCGTCTCGGTGCCGTACGAGGGGCCCCAGACCTCCTGGAGCAACTGCTTCTGGCTGACCAGCTTGCCGCCGTTGCGGACCAGGACCTCCAGCAGGTGCCATTCGGTGGGCGTCAGCCGTACGTCGCGGCCCTCGCGCACGGCCTTCTTGGCGGCCAGGTCCACCGTGAAGCCGTCCGTCTCCACGATCACCTCGTCCTCGCCGGAGCCCGCGGCCGGCTCGGCCCGGCGGACGGCGGCGCGCAGCCGTGCCAGCAGCTCGTCCATGCCGAAGGGCTTGGTGACGTAGTCGTCGGCGCCCGCGTCGAGGGCCTCGACCTTCTCGTCGGAGCTGTGCCGGGCGGAGAGGACCAGGATCGGTACCCGGGTCCAGCCGCGCAGGCCCTTGATCACCTCGACCCCGTCCATGTCGGGCAGTCCGAGGTCGAGCACGACCACGTCGGGGTGGCGGGCGGCCGCGAGCTCCAGTGCGCTCGCACCGTCGGCCGCGGCGTCGACCTCGTATCTGCGCGCCTTCAGGTTGATCACAAGCGCTCGGACGATCTGCGGCTCGTCTTCCACCACGAGCACCCGTGTCATTGAGGTCCTGCCTTCTGTCGCGTCATCGGATCACGGTCGTGATCAAGTTCGATCGGTTCGGTCGGTTCCGCCGATTCCGCCGGTTCCGCCGGTTCCTTCGGTTCCTTCGGTTCCGCCGTCGCGCCCGCGCCCGCCTCGGCATCGGCATCGGCGGGGCCCGCACCCACCGTGGCACGCTCCGGCGTCCCGCCGCCGCCAACCGCGCGCAATGTGAGCACCATGGTCAGCCCGCCCCCGGGGGTGTCCTCGGCCGTCAGGGTCCCGTCCATGGCCTCGGCGAACCCGCGGGCGACGGCGAGCCCGAGGCCCACGCCGGCCCCGCGCGGGGCGTCCCCGTACCGCTGGAAGGGGGCGAAGATCCGGTCCTTGGCCTCGTCGGGCACACCCCGACCGCGGTCGACGACGCGGACCTCGACCCGGTCGCCCAGGCAGCTGGCCGCCACCAGGACGGGCTCCCCCGCCGGGCTGTACTTGACGGCGTTCTCCACGACGTTGGCCACGGTCCGCTCCAGCAGCCCCGGGTCCACCGCCACCATCGGCAGCGCCTCGGGCACGTCCAGCAGCACGCTGTCCTCCGGTACGCCGCCCAGCGCCATCGGGACCACCTCGTCGAGGTCGATCTCGCGGATCAGCGGGGTGACGGTGCCGGTCTGCAGCCGGGACATGTCGAGCAGGTTGCCGACCAGGTGGTCGAGGCGGTCGGCGCCGTCCTCGATGCCTTCGAGGAGCTCGGCCCGGTCCTCCTCGCTCCACTCCACGTCGGCGGAGCGCAGGGAGCTCACGGAGGCCTTGATGGAGGCCAGCGGCGTACGGAGGTCATGGCTGACGGCGGCCAGCAGCGCGGTGCGGATCCGATTGCCCTCGGCCATCCGGCGGGCCTCCTCGGCCTCGCCCACCAGCCGCTGGCGGTCCAGGACCACGGCCGCCTGCGCCGCGAAGGCGCCGAGCACCCGACGGTCGTCGGCGGGCAGCACCCGGCCGGACAGGGCCAGTGCCATGTGGTCACCGATGGGCATGTCCACGTCGGCGTCCTCGGGCCGGGCGACGGGGTCGGGGCCGACGCTGCCGGCCGATTTCCAGGGCTCCACGTCGCTCGTCCGTTCCAGCAGGGCCACGGACTCCATGGCGAAGGTCTCGCGCACCCGCTCCAGCAGCGCATCCAGGGTGGTCTCGCCTCGCAGCACGCTGCCGGCGAGGAAGGAGAGGATCTCGGACTCGGCGCGCAACCGGGCCGCCTGGTGGGTGCGGCGGGCGGCCAGGTCCACGACCGAGGCCACCGAGACGGCGACCCCGAAGAAGACGGCGATGGCGACGATGTTCTTGGGGTCGGAGACCGTGAAGCGGTGCAGGGGCGGTGCGAAGAAGTAGTTCAGCAGCAGCGAGCCGAGGGCGGCGGAGGTCAGGGCCGGCCAGAGCCCGCCGAGCAGCGCGGCCGCCACCGTCAGCGCCAGGAAGAGCAGCATGTCGTTGGCGAGGCCGAGATCCGCGTCGACGTGCGTGAGCAGCAGGCACAGCAGTACGGGCAGGACCGTCCCCACCACCCAGCCGGCGATGATCCGGGGCCGCCCGAGCCGGGCCGCCGAGGGGACCACGGGCAGGCCGCGCCCCTTGGCGACGTGCTCGTGCGTGACGATGTGCACGTCGAGGTCGGGCCCGGAGTCGCGGGCGACGCTCGCGCCGACTCCGGGGCCGAAGACGTACTGCCACGAGCGGCGGCGGCTGGAGCCGAGCACGATCTGGGTGGCGTTGACCCCGCGCGCGAAGGCGAGCAGGGCGTCGGGGACGTTGTCGCCGATCACATGGTGAAACGTTCCGCCCAGGTCTTCGACCAGGGTCCGCTGGACCGCGAGCTCCTTCGGCGAGGCGGCGGTCAACCCGTCGCTGCGGGCGATGTAGACGGCCAGGATCTCGCTGCCCGAGCCCTTGGCGGCCATCCGCGAAGCGCGCCGGATGAGCGTGCGCCCCTCCGGCCCGCCGGTGAGCCCGACGACGATCCGCTCCCGCGCCTGCCAGGTCGAGCGGATGTCGTGCTCGCCCCGGTACTGCTGGAGGTACTCGTCCGCCCGGTCGGCCACCCACAGCAGCGCCAGTTCGCGCAGTGCGGTGAGGTTGCCGGGCCGGAAGTAGTTCGACAGGGCCGCGTCGACCTTCTCGGGCCTGTATATGTTGCCGTGGGCCATCCGCCGGCGCAGTGCCTGCGGGGACATGTCGACCAGCTCGACCTGGTCGGCCCGGCGGACCACCTCGTCCGGCACGGTCTCCCGCTGCCGCACCCCGGTGATCGACTCGACCACGTCCCCGAGCGACTCCAGGTGCTGGATGTTCACGGTGGACACGACGTCGATGCCGGCCCGCAGCAGCTCTTCCACGTCCTGCCAGCGCTTGGCGTTGCGCGAGCCGGGCACGTTGGTGTGCGCGAGCTCGTCCACCAGCGCTATGGCGGGCCTGCGGGCGAGGATCGCGTCCACGTCCATCTCGGTGAAGGCGGCGCCCCGGTAGTCCAGGGGCTTGCGCTCGACCTGTTCGAGGCCGTGGAGCATGACTTCGGTCCGCGGCCGGCCGTGGTGCTCGACGAAGCCGACGACGCAGTCCGCGCCTCGCTCCACCCGGCGATGGCCCTCGGAGAGCATCGCGTAGGTCTTGCCCACACCGGGTGCCGCGCCGAGGTAGATCCTGAGCTTGCCGCGTCCCATGCGCCCCATTCTCCGGGACGTCCACACCGCGCACGCACCGATCCGCACCCCGGCGCCGATCCCTGACGGATCCCTGACGCGGGGTGCAGACGCCCCCGAGGCCGCGCGGACAAGCCGGTGGGCCCCAACCCGAAGGAGTGGGGCCCACCGGCCGAAATGCATGACGAGCCCCCCTGTGCGCGGGGGCCGTCCGAGGTCGTCCGAGGTCAGCGGACCTCGGTGATCTCCGGGCCGCGTTCGAGCTGCCCCATGCCGCCGCCGAAGCGGGAGCCTTCCTGGTCGTCCGTCTGCACGCCGTCCGGCACCATCTGGGCGTCGTTCGGCAGCTTCAGGACGATCGGGTCGCGCGGGGCCATCGGGCCGTCACCGCGGACGACGACGGTGTCCCGGAAGATCTGCTCCAGCACGCCCGCCGACTCGGGGCGCACCGCGCCCTGGCCGGAGATGACGCCGCGCAGGAACCAGCGCGGGCCGTCGACGCCGACGAAGCGGACCAGCTGGGCGCCGGTCTGCCCGTCCGGGAGCGGTACGGGCACCTGGGCGCGCAGTTCCCAGCCCAGCGAGCCCTGGGCCTCGTCGATGATGCCGCCCTGCTGGGTGATGCCCGCGGCGATCTCCTCGCGGACCTCGCCCCAGATGCCCTCCTTCTTGGGCGCGGCGAAGGCCTGCAGCTGCACGGCGCTGTCGCCCAGCACCACGGTCGCGGCCACGATCGCGTCACCGGCGACCTCGACGCGCAGCTCCATGCCCTCGACGCCGGGTACGAGGATGCCGCCCAGGTCGACCCGACCGTCGGCCGGGTTCCCGAGCACCTCGGAGACGTCCCAGGGGCCGTCGGGCCGCGGGGCCGGCGGCAGGTTCACCCGGCGGGGGGCAGCGCTCTCCTGCTCGCCCGCGTCGTCCTGCTCGGCGACGCCGTCTACGACCTGCTCGGCCGCGCCGCCGTCATGGGCGGAGTCGTTCTTCTTGCGACGTCCGAACACGTCACTGTCCTTCCCGGTCGGTTACGACCGAAGCGTAGCCATTCCCACCCTGCTGACCAGCCCCGGATCCGGCCACGGCCGCATGCCCGCCGGTGGAGCCGAAGCCCCCCTCGGCCCGGGCCGAGCCGGGAAGTTCCGCCACCTCGTGGAAGCGCACCTTCTCGACCCGCTGGACAACCAGCTGGGCGATGCGGTCGAAACGCTCGAACCGGACGCTCTCGCGAGGGTCGAGATTGACCACGATCACCTTGATCTCCCCACGGTACCCGGCATCCACCGTCCCCGGGGCATTCACGAGCGCGAGCCCGCAGCGTGCGGCCAGGCCCGACCGCGGGTGCACGAACGCCGCGTACCCGTCGGGCAGGGCGATCGAGACACCGGTGGGCAGTACGGCGCGCTCGCCGGGCTCCAGCTCGGCGGCTTCGGTGGTGACGAGGTCGCAGCCGGCGTCGCCGGGGTGCCCGTATGCCGGAATCGGCACCTCCGGGTCGACGCGACGGATCAGTACGTCGACCGGCCGGTGGGAATCGTGGTTGCTCTGGGACATCAGGGGTTCACCTCAAAGGCGCGTGCGCGCCTGACCTGGTCCGGGTCGGCCATCGCCGCCTGGATCTCCTCGGGCCGTCCGTTGTCGATGAAGTGGTCGACCTTCACCTCGATGAAGAGGGCGTCGGCACGAACGGCGACCGGGCCCTGCGGTCCGCCTATCCGACCCACGGCCGTGCAGTAGATCTTCCGTCCGGCGACGGCGGTGACCTCGGCCTCCAGGTACAGCACGGTGTCCACCGGCACGGGCCGCACGAAGTCGGTCTCCAGCCGCCCCGTCACCGCGATGACGCGCAGCAGCCAGTTCAGGGAACCCAGCGTCTCGTCGAGCGCGGTGGCGAGCACCCCGCCGTGGGCGAGACCGGGTGCGCCCTGGTGCGCGGGCTTGACGGTGAACTCGGCGGTGACGCGCACGCCCTCGCCCGCACGGGCCTCCAGGTGGAGTCCGTGGGGTTGGCCCTCGCCGCAGCCGAAACAGTGCTCGTAGTGCGCACCGAGGAGGTCGCCGGGCGCGGGCGCGTCGGGGTGCCTGACCGGCGCGGCGGCGTCGGCCGGGGGCGTCAGCGCTGTGTTTCGTCCACTCACAGCCGCAGACCTTACCCGCGCGGCTACCCACCGGTCGCCTCGTGGCAGGCTTGACCACATGCAGCTCTCCACCGCGCACCACGACGAACGTCTGACCGCCCCCCGTTCCTGGTGGGGCATCGCCGTACTGCTCGGCCTCGCGTGCGCACTGATGCTGCTGCCGCTGGGCACGATGCCGCTGCTGGCCGGTCTGGTCGGGGGCACCGCGCTGGCCGGGCTGGTGGTGAGCTCGTACGGCTCGGCGCGCGTGCGCGTGGTGGGCGGTGCGCTGGCGGCCGGCGACGCGCGGATCCCGGTGACGGCCCTGGGCGAGCCCGAGATCCTGGACGCCGAGGAGTCGCGCGCCTGGCGCACGTACAAGGCGGACACCCGCGCCTTCATGCTGATGCGCAGCTACGTGCCGACCGCGGTCCGCATCGAGGTCACCGACCCGACCGACCCGACCCCGTACGTGTACGTCTCCACCCGTGAGCCGCAGGCCCTGGTGGCGGCCCTGCTCGCCGCCCGTACCCAGGCGGCCTGACCGGCCCGTGGGACCGGTGGCCCGGCCGGGGCGGACCGCCCCGGCGGAGGACCTCAGCCGTGCGCGGAGGGATCCGCGGCCTCCAGCGCGATCCTGGTGGCCTCGGGAAGGGGTTGTACGGGCCGTTCCAGGGGCGGCAGGGAGCTGAGGGTCTCCCAGTCCACGGCCCGCCGCCGCAGGTCACCACGGACCTTCTCGGCGAGTTTGCGGGTGTCCCGGCGGTTCATGACCGCGCCGACGGCGGCGCCCACCATGAACGGCATGAGGTTCGGCAGGCTGCGGAACATCCGCTTCATGATCTGCTGGCGCAGTTCGCGCTTCATCTGCCCGCCGAGCGCCGCGTTCAGCGTGGTCGGCTTGGTCAGGTCGACCCCGCGCTCCTCCGTCCAGGCGGTCAGGTAGGCGAGGCTGCGCTCCGTGAGGCCGCCGTGCGGTCGCCGGCCGTAGACCTCGTGGAGTTCGGCGATGAGCTTGAGCTCGATGGCTGCGACCGCGGTGATCTCGGCCGCCAGTTCCGCAGGCATCGCGGGCGGCACGGGCAGCATGGCCGCGGCGCCGATTCCCGCACCGACGGTCGAGGTGGCGGCGCAGGCGCCGGACACCAACTTTTCGGCGAGCTGCTCGGGGCCGAGGCCCGGGAACTGCGCGCGCAGCGCCGCGAGGTCCCGAACCGGAACGCGCGGGGCGTTCTCGATGATCCTGTCGGTGACGTACTGGGTGGCGTCCCTGACGCTCTCGCCGCCCTTGCGCACGCCCTTCTTGACGGCCTGGACGGCTTGCGTCCGACGAGCCCCGGAGCCGTGCCTGGACCCCTCGTCGGGATCGGTTTGCGACGGCACCGCCGGGGCGGTGTCGCACGGCACGGCGATCGCCGCACTGGCGGAGCCGCCGGAAGCCCCAGGAGCCGTTTCCGGATCCATGGGTGCCACCTGCGTCTCCGCCGGATCACCAGATTTCCGGAAGCGGCGCTTCCGGAAGGGTGTGGAGCCAGCCACGACCGACGCCTATCAGTCGCAGTCGCGACAGATCGGCTGGCCGTTCTTCTCACGTGCCAGCTGGCTGCGGTGGTGCACCAGGAAGCAGCTCATGCAGGTGAACTCATCGGCCTGCTTGGGCAGGACCCGGACGGCCAGCTCCTCATTGGAGAGGTCCGCACCGGGAAGCTCCATGCTCTCGACAGAGTCGAATTCGTCCATGTCCGCGGACGAGGTCGACTTCTCGTTGCGCCGGGCCTTCAGCTCTTCGATGCTGTCGTTGTCGACGTCATCGTCGGTCTTGCGCGGGGTGTCGTAGTCCGTTGCCATTGTTCGCTCTCCCCCTCTGGGTGTTAGCGGTGTCTCAGCGCACGTAACGCACGAGAGGCCGGACTTGTGCCCGACCTGAGGCGGAGATTTTGCCTCACATCAAGGTCTGTTACTCAATCGACACCCAGCCGCCCGCCCTAAGGACGATTGGCTGGGATGACGAGCGGGACCGTACACGGTCCGAGGGCCGTCATGCACAAACGCCACCCCGTGTATTTCCCGCCATCCGAGGGGCCGGAAACCCGGACTTCCCGGGCGTTCCGGCCGCGACGGGGTCACTGAACGCACATGGGCAGACACCGGTCACTGTGATCGATCACACAGGACCGATTGTTTTCACAGGACAGGTATTCAGCCAAAAGCGAACACGGGGTCGCGGTCTCACAAGGGAAGAGTGACACGCATCACGAGGCCACCGCCCTCCCGTGGCATCGCCTGGATCCTGCCGCCGTGTGCGCGCGCCACGGAGCGCGCGATCGACAGACCCAGTCCGACACCCTTGTCGCTGCCCGTGCGCTCCGTACGCAGCCGCCTGAAGGGCTCGAAGAGGTTGTCCACCTCGTACGCGGGAACAACGGGACCCGTGTTCGATACCAGGAGGACCGCCTGATCGTGCTGGGCCTCGGTGACCACCTCCACCCAGCCGTCCTCCGGCACGTTGTACCGGACGGCATTCTGGACCAGGTTGAGGGCGATCCGCTCCAGCAGCACCCCGTTGCCCTGCACGACGGCCGGCGCGCGCTCGCCGCGGATCTCCACGCCCTTCGCCTCGGCTTCGCCGCGCACCTGGTCGACGGCGCGCGAGGCGACCTCCGCCAGGTCCACCGGTTTGCGCTCGACGATCTGGTTCTCGCTGCGGGCCAGCAGCAGCAGGCCCTCGACCAGCTGCTCACTGCGCTCGTTGGTGGCGAGCAGGGTCTTGCCGAGCTGCTGGAGCTCGATCGGCGCCCCCGGATCGGAGAGGTGCACCTCGAGCAGGGTCCGGTTGATCGCGAGCGGGGTCCGCAGCTCGTGCGAGGCGTTCGCGACGAACCGCTGCTGGGCCGTGAAGGCCCGCTCCAGCCGGTCGAGCATGTCGTCGAAGGTGTCGGCGAGCTCCTTGAGCTCGTCGTCCGGCCCGTCCAGCTCGATCCGCCGGGTCAGGTCGGAGCCCACGACCCGGCGGGCGGTCCGGGTGATCTTGCCGAGCGGCGAGAGCACCCGGCCGGCCATCGCGTAGCCGAAGGCGAAGGCGATGATGCTCAGCCCGAGGAGCGCCATCAGCGACCGGCTCAGCAGGTCGTCCAGGGCGTGCCGGCGCTGTTCGAGGACGCACTGGTTGATCGCCGCGGTGAACTGCTCGAACGGCTGGTTGGTGCCGCTCACACCGGAGCAGGTGGTGCTGGTGACCTCGATGTTCTGACCGCGGACGATCGTGAACGGGATCGCGTTGCCCTGCCGCAGGGCCTGGGCCGCGAGCAGGTAGATGATCGACAGCAACAGGATGCCGGCGATCAGGAACATCCCGCCGTACAGCAGCGTGAGCCGTATCCGGATGGTCGGCCGCAGCCACGGGAAGGGACCCTCGGGCTGGCCGGGGTCCCATGTCGGTTTCGGTGGCGCCGCCGGTGGCGCCGGGGTGGTTGCCATGCGCATCAGATCCGGTATCCGGAGCCGGGCACGGTCACGATGACGGGCGGCTCGCCCAGCTTGCGGCGCAGGGTCATCACGGTCACCCGTACGACGTTGGTGAAGGGGTCGGTGTTCTCGTCCCAGGCCTTCTCCAGCAGCTGCTCGGCGGAGACGACGGTCCCCTCGCTGCGCATGAGCACCTCCAGCACGGCGAACTCCTTCGGCGCCAGCTGGACCTCCTTGCCCTCGCGGAATACTTCCCTCCGGTTCGGGTCCAGCTTGATGCCGGCCCGCTCCAGTACGGGCGGCAGCGCGACCGTGGTGCGCCGCCCGAGCGCCCGCACGCGGGCGGTCAGCTCGGTGAAGGCGAAGGGCTTGGGCAGGTAGTCGTCCGCACCGAGTTCCAGCCCCTCCACCCGGTCGCTGACGTCGCCGGAGGCCGTCAGCATCAGCACACGGGTGGGCATGCCGAGCTCGACGATCTTCCGGCACACGTCGTCACCGTGGACGAGCGGGAGGTCCCGGTCGAGCACGACCACGTCGTAGTCGTTCACGCCGACCCGCTCCAGGGCGGCGGCGCCGTCGTACACGACGTCCACGGCCATGGCCTCCCGGCGCAGTCCGGTGGCCACCGCATCGGCGAGCAGCTGCTCGTCCTCGACGACGAGTACGCGCACGTCGTTTCCTTCCTCCGAGCCCAGAAGGGCACACGTGTATTGCGTCTATTGCGTCGCCCATCCTGCCCGTTTCGGCCATAAACCGGCTGTAAGGCGGCTCGTGGAGGGGCTGACGGGGCGGAAGTGAGGATTCCCTGGCCTTGCGAGGTTTCTGGGCCCGGAGTGCAGGGGAGGACGAGATCACACCCCATCCACTCCCTGACGGCGGAAAGCCACGTTCCGCCGCCGACCCACGAAGAGGGGGCGAACCCATCATGGACGCATTCACCGCGGGTCTCCTGCAGCGCATCAGGACCACGCAGTCGGACCTCAGGCACGCCCGCGAGACGGGCGACGACTTCCTCGCGGAAGTGGAACTGGCGGAGCTGGAGGATCTCCAGCGCCTGGCCGCCGAACACGGTGTCCCGGTCTCGGCCGCCGTGCCCGCCTGCTGATCCCCCGATCGGCCGGCCCGCTTTCCCGCACGACCACCGCACGACCCCTGCACGCATCCTGCTCCCGCACGATCTCCGTACGGCCCCTGCACGATCCCTGCACGACTTCGTACGACCCCTGAACGACGTGGACCCCGGACGCCCGAGCGGGCGTGCGGGGTCCACGTGCTTCCCGTCGTACGCGTTCAGTCGTGCCAGGCTCCGAACTCCTCCAGCAGCGGCTGCACCGAGGCGAACACCGCCGGCGTGGCGGCCAGGGTCAGCTCGCCCGAGGCCGGCTCGCCCGGACGGCCCCCGGTCACGGCCCCGGCCTCCCGGGCGATCAGGTCACCGGCGGCCAGGTCCCACGGGTTCAGTCCCCGCTCGTAGTACCCGTCCAGCCGCCCGGCGGCCACGTCACACAGGTCCAGCGCCGCCGACCCGCCCCGCCGGACGTCCCGCACCAGCGGGATGATCCGCGCCGCGACCTCGGCCTGGTGGGCCCGCCTGGTCTGGACGTACGCGAAGCCGGTCCCGAGCAGTGCCTGGTCCAGCGGCGCCGCCGGCCGGCAGGCGAGGGGCGTCGTACCCAGCCACGCCCCGCCGCCGAGCACCGCGTGGTAGGTCTCCCCGCGCATCGGGGCCGCCACGACGCCCACCACGCTCTCGCCGCCGTACTCGGCCGCGATGGACACGCCCCAGCTCGGGAGCCCGTAGAGGTAGTTCACGGTGCCGTCCAGCGGATCGACGATCCAGCGCACCCCGCTCGTCCCCGGGGCGTCCGCACCCTCCTCGCCGAGCAGCCCGTCCTCGGGCCGCCGCTCGGCGAGGATCCCGGTGATCAGCTTCTCCGCCGCGATGTCCATCTCGGTCACCACGTCGATCGGGCTGGTCTTCGTCGCCGCCACCGCCAGGTCGGCCGGGCGGCCGTCGCGCAGCAGGGCCCCGGCCCGCCGGGCGGCCTCCAGGCCCACTTCCAGCAGTTCGGCCTTCAGCTCGTCAGAGATCACGGTCCCACTCCCTACGCGTACGGACTGTCCACGCCCGCGGCCGCCGGCCGGGGGCCGCGCGCCGGGCAGCAGCCCACCGCGCACAGGTCATGACTCTGGCCCAGCGTGCCGACCCAGCACTCCGCGGCCGGCTCCCCCCGCTCCTTGGCGGCCCGCTCCAGCACCAGCTCCCGTACGGCCCCGGCGAAGCGCGGATCGGCGCCGACCGTCGCGGACCGCTGCACGGGCAGGCCCAGCTCGGCCGCCTTCGCGGTGGCTTCGGTGTCCAGGTCGTAGAGGACTTCCATGTGGTCGGAGACGAAGCCGATGGGCACCATGACGACGGCGGGCGCCCCGGCGGTGTGCAGGGCCTCCAGGTGGTCACAGATGTCCGGCTCCAGCCACGGGACGTGCGGGGCGCCGCTGCGGGACTGGTAGACGAGCTCCCAGGGGTGCGCGACCCCGGTCCGGGCCGCTACCTCGTCCGCGATCACCCGGGCGACGTCGAGGTGCTGCTTGACGTACGCCCCGCCCTCGCCGTCCCCGGTGTGGTCCTCGACCGGACCGGAGGCGTCCGCGGCGGCGGTCGGAATGGAGTGGGTGGTGAAGGCGAGGTGCGCGCCTGAGCGCACTTCCTCGGGCAGGGCGGCGAGCGAGGCCACCACCCCGTCGATCATGGGCTCCACGAAGCCCGGGTGGTTGAAGTAGTGGCGCAGCTTGTCGACCCGCGGCAGCTCCACGCCCTCCTCGGCGAGGGTGGCCAGCGCGTCGGCGAGGTTCTCGCGGTACTGGCGGCAGCCCGAGTACGAGGCGTACGCGCTGGTCGCGAGCACCGCGATGCGGCGGCGCCCGTCGGCGGCCATCTCCCGCATCACGTCGGTCAGGTACGGGGCCCAGTTGCGGTTGCCCCAGTAGACCGGCAGGTCCAGGCCGTGCCCCGCAAAGTCCTTGCGCAGCGCGTCCAGCAGCTCGCGGTTCTGCCCGTTGATCGGGCTGACCCCGCCGAATCCGAAGTAGTGCTGCCCGACCTCCTTGAGCCGCTCGCGCGGGATGCCCCGCCCGCGCGTGACGTTCTCCAGGAAGGGCACGACGTCGTCGGGTCCCTCGGGGCCGCCGAAGGACAGCAGCAGGAGGGCGTCGTAAGGGGCGGCGGAGCCGCCGTCGGGGGCACGGAGCTGGTCTGACATGCCTCGAATCCTGCCACCCCGGCGTCCGCGCCCGGGCAACGGACCCGGCCCGTCCCACACCTCGGACGACAGGTAAGGTCACCCTAACTTCCTGTCGGTATTTTCCCCATGCGGGTGCCTTGTCGGCAGACGTAACCTGTGTGAGCCAACCACGTCCCTTACGGAGGGCACCACCTTGCCCAGTCCCTACCGCGCGATATTCGCGACCCCCGGCACCAAGGGGTTCACAGCCGCCGGCCTTCTGGGCCGGATGCCGCTGTCCATGGTGGGCATCGGTGTCCTCACGATGATCACGGAGCTGGGCGGCAGCTACGCCCTCGCGGGCGGCATCACCGCCACCATCGCCCTGTCCGCCGCGGCCGTGGGCCCCCAGGTGTCCCGGCTGGTCGACCAGCACGGGCAGAGGCGGGTGCTGCGCCCCGCCACCCTGATCGCGGCCGCCGCGGTGACCGGCCTGCTGGTCGCTGCGGCGAACGGCTGGCCGAGCTGGACGCTCTTCGCCTTCGCCGTCGTCGCCGGCTGCGTGCCCAGCGTCGGATCGATGGTCCGGGCCCGGTGGACGGCGCTCTTCCGCGACACCCCCCAGCTGCACACCGCCTACTCGTTCGAATCCATCGTCGACGAGCTCTGCTTCATCGTGGGCCCGCCGCTGGCCGCGACGCTCTCGGCCGGCTGGTTCCCCGAGGCCGGCCCGGTGGTCGCCCTCGTCTGCCTGCTGACGGGCGTGTGGTGGCTGACGGCGCTGACCGCCACCGAGCCGAAGCCGCATCCGCACGAGGAGCACACGGACCGGTCCTCGGCGCTGCGCTCCCCCGGTCTCCAGGTCCTGGTGGCGACCTTCGTCGCGACCGGCGCGATCTTCGGCTCCGTGGACGTGGCCACCCTGGCCTTCGCCGAGGAGCACGGCAACAAGTCCCTCGGCGGGGTGTTCCTGGCGGTCTGGGCGTTCGGATCCTGCCTGGCCGGCATCGTCTTCGGCCTGTTGCACTTCAAAGGCAAGGCCGAACCTCGCTGGGTACTGGGCATCAGTGCGATGGCCGTGAGTATGATCCCCCTCCTACTGGCCGGGAACCTTCCGTTTCTGGCCGTGGCGCTCTTCGTCTCGGGCCTCGCCATCGCTCCCACGATGATCACCACGATGGCCCTGATCGAGGCGCACGTGCCACACGCGAAGCTGACCGAGGGCATGACCTGGATCAGCACCGGCCTCGCGGTCGGAATCGCGCTCGGGTCCTCCGTGACCGGCTGGGTCGTCGACGCAGCGGGTGCGCAGACCGGGTACGTCGTCTCCGTATCGGCGGGGGTGTCCGCGGCGGCGGTTGCGTTCGCGGGATACCGCCGGCTGACGAGGCCGGCGCAAGGGGAGGGACCAGCAATCGATGGGGACGGCGACAGCAGGGCAGAGCAGCACGGAACGGACCGCGTGGCATAACTGGGCCGGCAACATCACCGCCACACCGGTCCGCACGGTGACCCCGGCTTCGGTCGGGGAGCTCCAGGAAACGGTCCGTCGGGCCGCCGAGGACGGTCTGCGGGTGAAGGCGGTCGGCACCGGCCACTCCTTCACCGCGGCCGCGGCGACCGACGGGGTGCTCGTCCGCCCGCAGGCCCTGGCCGGGATCCGGTCGATCGACCGGGCCGCCGGGACCGTCACGGTGGCGGCGGGCACGGTCCTCAAGGACCTCAACGTGGCCCTGGCCCGGGAGGGCCTGTCGCTCACCAACATGGGCGACATCATGGAGCAGACGGTCTCCGGCGCCACCAGCACCGGCACCCACGGCACCGGCCGCGACTCGGCCTCCATCGCCGCCCAGATCCGCGGCCTGGAACTGGTCACCGCCGACGGCCGGCTGCTGACCTGCTCCGAGAAGGAGAATCCCGAGGTCTTCGCGGCAGCCCGGATCGGCATCGGCGCGCTCGGCATCGTCACCGCGATCACCTTCGCCGTGGAGCCCCTCTTCTTCCTGACCGCCCGGGAGGAGCCGATGGGCTTCGACCGGGTGACGGCGGAGTTCGAGGAGCACTTCGCGGAGAACGAGCACTTCGAGTTCTACTGGTTCCCGCACACCGGCAACTGCAACACCAAGCGGAACAACCGCAGCCAGGGCCCCGCCGCTCCACCCGGACGGGTGAGCGCCTGGGTCGATGACGAGCTGCTCTCCAACGGCCTCTTCCAGGCCGTCAACTCGCTGGGCCGCGCGGTCCCGGCGACCATCCCCTCCATCGCCCGCGTGGCCAGCCGCGCCCTGTCGGCCCGCGCGTACACGGACATCCCGTACAAGGTGTTCACCAGTCCGCGCCGGGTGCGCTTCGTGGAGATGGAGTACGCCCTCCCGCGCGAGCAGGTGGTCGAGGCGCTGCGGGAGCTGCGGGCGATGGTGGACCGTTCCGGATTGCGGATCAGCTTCCCCGTGGAGGTGCGGACGGCTCCGGCGGACGACATCACGCTGTCGACGGCCTCCGGGCGCGACACGGCGTACATCGCGGTGCACATGTACAAGGGCACCCCGTACCAGGCCTACTTCACGGCGGCCGAGCGCATCTTCACCGCGCACGGCGGGCGTCCGCACTGGGGCAAGGTGCACACGCGGGACGCGGGGTACTTCGCGGAGGTCTACCCGCGGTTCGGCGAGTTCACCGCACTGCGCGACCGCCTCGACCCGGACCGGGTCTTCGGCAACGACTACCTGCGGCGCGTCCTGGGGGACTGAGCCGGTCCGGTGTCAGGGAGCGCTCTGCCGCACCGTCGGCCCCGGCGCGTCCGGACTGGGCGTCGGAGCCGGCGGGGTGGGGGCGGCCGGGGACGAACTCGGGGCCTCCTTCGACGGGGAGGCGCTGGGCGTCGGGTCCGCGGAGGCCCCGGAGTTCCCGGGGTTCCCGGAGCCGGAGGGGCTGGGTCCGGAGCTCGGGCTGCGGCCCCCGGGCGGCGGCGAGGGACTCGGGGAGGTACCGGACCCGGGGCTCCGCCCGCCCTTCTCCTCGCCGCCCGGCTCGTCCCGGTGCGGTGCGGGGCGGTCCTGGCCCACCTTGCGGGTGCCGCCGGAGAAGAGGGTTCCGCCGTCGCTGCTGACGGAGGTACCGGCCATCGCCTCGTAAGTGCCGAGGCCGCCGAGGGCGATGGCGAAGGCCGCGCCGGAGGCGACCGCGGTGCGCTTCCAGCCCCGTACCCGGGTGCCGTGCACGGTGGCCTCGCCGAACTCCCCGGTGGCGGACCCCCGGGCCCCCGGGCCCATGGTGTCCGCGCCCGTCGACTCCGCGCGGGGCGGGGGCACCTGACGGACACTGAGCCGGGCGCCGCCCCGCAGCTGGTCGCCGGTGCGCCGGAAGAAGTGCTGGATGACGGGCCCGCCCGCGGTGGCGACCACGCTGACCACACCGGCACCGAGGATGGTCCCGTAGACGCCCATCTTCGAGGCGAGCAGGGCCGCGGCAACGGTGGCGAGCGAGGAACCGGCGACCTGGGCCGCGCTCAGGTCGAGCTTCTTCTCCTCCGGTTCGTCCTCGACGTCCCGCGTCACCTTCTGACCCATCGCCATCCCCGCCGTGTCGTGCCTCTCGTGCTTCTCCTCTTCCAGGAGTTACCGACCGCTGAGCGAAGCAGATAGTTCCGTTTCTAGTGATTATGTGAAGCAAGACACCCGAAAACGGACCACGGGTGCAGGTCGGGCCCGATCGAGGGCAGGCCAACTCCCGCCGTCCGGGTAAAGTTCGGCGGCGCGGCGGTCCACCCAGGTGGCCCGAATGGAGTACTGTGGCGAGCCCTGGGGCCGTCCTTCCTTTCGGATGTCCGGACTCGGGAGAGGGGGCCGACGGATGGAACACGGCACTCAAAGACCGGTGATGCCGCGGTATTGCACGGGCTCCTGCTGCGCACAGTAACCGTTCGGTCACTGTGCGTGCCCAACAGGTAACCGTGCCATAACGGCGATCAAGGGCGCATGCCCGACACGCCGGTTTAACTCGGCAAGGTTGTGGCAGGCTGCACCCGGGCAGGCCACACTCGACTAGCGGAAGCAGCGACGCACGTGACGTCGGCAGGCACCACCCGGGAGGTCCCCATGCCCGAACTGCGTGTCGTGGCCGTCTCAAATGACGGCACACGACTGGTGCTCAAGGCTGCGGACAGCACGGAGTACACGCTTCCGATCGACGAGCGGCTCCGGGCCGCCGTCCGCAACGATCGCGCACGCCTGAACCAGATCGAGATCGAGGTGGAGAGCCACCTCCGCCCCCGCGACATCCAGGCCCGCATACGGGCCGGTGCCTCCGCGGAGGAGGTCGCTCAACTCGCCGGCATCCCCGTCGACCGCGTACGCCGCTTCGAGGGCCCGGTGCTCGCCGAGCGCGCGTTCATGGCCGAGCGCGCCCGCAAGACCCCCGTGCGCCGTCCCGGCGAGAACACCGGTCCGCAGCTCGGCGAGGCCGTGCAGGAGCGGCTGACCCTGCGCGGGGCCGAGAAGGAATCCGTCCAGTGGGACTCCTGGCGCCGCGACGACGGCACCTGGGAGGTCCTGCTCGTCTACCTGGTCGCGGGCGAACCGCACTCGGCGAGCTGGACCTACGACCCGCCGCGCCGGCTGGTCGTGGCCGTGGACGACGAGGCCCGCTCCCTGATCGGCGAGTCGGAGGACCTGCCGGCGGCGCCGGAGCCGAGCTTCCCCTTCGTTCCGAGGATCGCGCGGCTGCCGCGCGACCGGCCGCTGGACCGCGCCCTGGACCGGCAGCTGGAGCGCGCCGAAAGCAGGCCCGCGCCCGCGCCGGAACCCGAAGAGGAACGGGACACCCTCACCAGCCTGCTGGAGGCGGTCCCGAGCTTCCGCGGCGACATGGTGGTCCCGGACCGCACCGAGACCCCGGACGACACCGAACCGGAAGCGGAAGAGCCGCCGGCACCCGCCGCCTCGGCGGGCGCGGGCGCCGCGTACGCCGATGTGCTGATGCCGCGCACGGTGGCCGGCCACCGGGACCGGCTGACGGGCACCACCGACCGCCAGGCCGAGGCCGACGGGGTCCGCCCCGGGCGCCGTGCGGCGGTCCCGAGCTGGGACGAGATCGTCTTCGGCACCCGCCGCAAGAAGCAGGAGTAGCACCCAGGAGGAGCACCGCCGCCGGGCAGGACCCGGCGGCGGCATCGCCGTCTGCCTACTGGGGGTCCGGGCCCGTGGCCACCGGGCGGGCCGGATCGCCGGACCACTCGGACCAACTGCCCGCGTAGAGGTCCGACTCGATGCCCGCCACCTCCAGGGCCAGCACCTCATGCGCTCCGGAGACCCCCGAGCCGCAGTACACGCCCACCGCCGTCCCCTCGGACGCGCCGAGCTCCTCGAACCGGGCGCGCAGGGCGTCCGCGGGCAGGAAGCGCCCGTCCGGACCCACGTTCTCCGTGGTCGGGGCCGACAGCGCCCCCGGGATGTGGCCGCCGACCGGGTCGATCGGTTCGACCTCGCCCCGGTAGCGCTCCCCCGCGCGGGCGTCCAGCAGGACCCCTGCACGCGCGCGCAGGGCCGCCGCGTCCGCGTCCAGCAGCCCGACCGCACCCGGGGTTGGCTTGAAATCGCCCTCCGCAGGAGTCACCCGGTCGGCCGTCACCGCACCCCCGGAGGCCGTCCAGGCGGCCAAGCCGCCGTCCAGGACCCGCACGTTCGGGTGACCCGTCCAGCGCAGCAACCACCATGCCCGGGCCGCCGCCCAGCCCAGCCCGCCGTCGTACACAACGACGGGCCCGTCCGCCGGGACGCCCGCCCGCCGCATGGCCTCCCCGAAGGCTTCGGGGTCCGGCAGCGGGTGGCGGCCGCCCGCCCCGGGCGGACCTGCCAGTTCGCGGTCGAGGTCGACGTACACCGCCCCGGGCAGGTGTCCTGCCTCGTAGGCGGGCCGCTGGTCGGGGCCGCCGAGCTGCCAGCGGACGTCCAGCAGCACCGGCGGGCGGGGACCGGCCAGCTCGTTCCTCAGTTCGGCGGCGGCGAGGATCGCAGATTTTGCAGTCATGCCGGCCATCTTCCTCCCCGCCCGGCACCGGCGTAACAAGCCCGTCATCGGTGGGCCGAACCGATCCGGTCAACTCCGTGCCGGGCCGCATTTGTGCGGCCCGGTCGGGGCGCGCCGAGTCGCCGGGAGTGGAAGCATCAGCACCGGTAAGCGCCACGACGGAGGAGACGGCTGACATGACCGAGGCAGCGGAACCAACCCGGCGCACGCCCGGTACCCCGTGCTGGGTGAGCCTCATGGTGCACGGGCTCGGGACCACCGAGGACTTCTACGCCGACCTGTTCGGCTGGGAGTACGAACCGGGGCCCGAGCAGCTCGGCCCGTACGTCCGCGCGGTGCTGGACGGCCACGAGGTGGCCGGGATCGGCGAGATGCCGCCGGACCGGCATCTTCCCGTGGCCTGGACGACGTACCTCGCCACGGACGACGCGGACGCGACCGCCGAGTCGGTCCGGGCCTGCGGCGGCACGGTGGCGGTGGGCCCGCTGGACGCGGGCATCGCGGGGCGGGTGGCGATCTGCTCCGACCCGCTGGGCGCCATCTTCGGGCTGTGGCAGGCGCAGAGCCGCATGGGCACCCGGCCGTACCGCGGGCCGGGCACCCCCGTGTGGAACGAGCTGGTCACCCAGGACACCTCGACGGTCGGGAAGTTCTACGAGCACGTCTTCGGCCACGAGGCCCAGACCCACGCCGCGGCCTCCGACGACTTCGACTACCTGACCCTGCACCTGGAGGGGCACCCGGTGGCGGCCGTGCACGGCATCGGCCGCTCGCTGCCGCACGACCGGGGGCCGCACTGGATGGCGTACTTCGAGGTGGAGGACACCGACGTGGCGGCCGCGCGGGTCGTCGAGCTCGGCGGGCGCGTCGTCGACCCGCCCCGTGAGGGCCCGCGCGGACGGCAGGCCACGGTCGCGGACCCGGAGGGCGCGGTCTTCGCCCTCGTGCGCCCGCCGCACTGAGCTCAGCGCTCCCCCGGCCCCGCAGCCCGCCCGAAGTGCCGGGCGGTGGGTACGAGGGCGGCCGCGGCCGGTGCGAGGAAGCAGGCCGCGGCGCACCCGGCGAGGACCGGGGTGACGCCGAAGGCGTCGATGGCCGGGGCGATGAGGGCGAGGCCCAGCGGGGCGAAGCCGTAGGACAGGAGGAAGTCCAGCGAGGAGACGCGGGCGAGCTTGTCCGGGGCGACCTCGCGCTGGGTGGCCGTGAACCAGGGCACGTTGAACAGCTCGATCCCGATTCCGGCCAGGACGTAGGCCGCGATCACCACGGCCGGGTGGACCGGCAGCATCAGGCTCAGCGGCGCGAAGCCGTAGACGGCCAGGCCGGCGAAGGCGCTCCAGCCCGGGGAGCGGGGCCGCCGGCGGGCGGTGACCAGGGCCCCGCCGAGCGCGCCCACGGTGTAGGCGGTCATGGCCGCGGCCATGACCCACCCGGCGCCGTAGCGGTCTCGGCTGATGAGGGGCAGGGCGACGCTGGTGGCGGAGTAGCCCAGTGCGATCACGGTGGTCAGGGCGCCGAGTCCGGCGAGGAACCAGGGGTGGCGGCGGGCTTCGCGTATGCCGTCGACGAACTCGGCACGCAGGGACACGCGCGGGGCGGGGGCCGCCGATCCGACGGCCGGGGCGCCGCGGCCCGGCAGGAGGGCGGCGACCAGCCAGAGCAGGCCGATCCCCAGCAGCAGCGTCCCCACGTCGACGAACGCCGCCAGCAGCGCCGTCAGGGCGGGGCCCGCGAGCGTGGAGGTCCGTACCGCCATGGTCATGGCGGCATTGGCCTGCTGCCTGCGGTCGGCGGCGACGACCTCGGCGGTGAGCGCTTGGAAGGCGGGGCGGCAGGCTCCCTGACCCGCGCCCGCGAGGGCGGCGGCCAGGGTCATCACCAGCAGCGACCGACCGAGGCCGAGGGCGAGGAGCGGGGCGGCGGACGCGGCTGCGAGGGCGGACCAGAGCACGACCGTCCGGCGCGCGTGACGGTCGGCCAGCACCCCGCCGACGGCTACGGCGACGAGGAAGCCGGCAGTGCGTGCCGCGAGGACCAGGCCGAGGCCGGCCGCGCCGAGTTCCCGGTGCAGGACGGCGAGACCCAGGACGAAGGGCAGCGCCCAGGTCGCGAGTCCGGAGGCGGTGGTGCCCGCCCACAGGCGCAGGAAGGCGGTGTCGCGCAGGACGGAACGCGCGGGCGGCGGGCCGGTCTTGGGCGTCGCGGGCACGGGTGTGGTCGCCACGGTGGGGTGCTCCTCGTTCGTCGGCAGGTCGCGGGGCGCGGTTCGGTGAACCTCGACCCGGGGGTGTTAATGAAAACGATAACCATTACAGTACCCTTCGAACACGGCACTCCTGCCCGGCGCTCGACCACACCCACGCTCTTCCCAGACCGGAGAACCCATGCGCCACCGCGCCCGGATCGGCATCCCCCTCGCACTCGCCCTGGCACTCGCCACCACGGGCTGCTCGACCACCACCGGCGACCACGCATCGAAGGGCGGACCCGCCACCCGCACGGCGGCACTCGACAGTTGCGGGCGGCAGTTCTCCTTCGACCGGCCCCCGCAGCGCGCCGTCGCCCTGGACCAGACCTCGACCGAAACCCTGCTGGAACTGGGGCTCCAGGACCGGATGGCCGGGACGGCCAACCTCAAGACGAAGATCCCCGCGCAGTACCAGGACGCCTACGCCAAGGTCCCGGTCATCGCCCCCAAGATCGCCACTGGCGAGCAACTGCTGGCGGCCACGCCCGACTTCGTGGTGGCCGGCTCCACCGACCTCTACACGAAGGACCGCGCCGGCACCCGCGAGGAACTGGCCGCCCTGGGGGTCCCCACCTTCGTCAGCGCGGTGGACTGCCCGCAGCAGAACGAGGCCGGAAAGACACCCTTCGAACTGCTCTTCTCCGACTACGAACAGCTCGGCAAGGTCTTCGGCGGCGAGGAGCGGGCCGGCCGGCTCGCCCAGGAGCAGCGCGCCGCCGTCGCCAAGGCCGGCGAGAACGCCGCCGGGGCCACCGCCCGGGGCGGGAAGCAGCCCACCGTCGTCTACCTCTACTCGGTCTTCAACGGCATGCCCTACGTCGCCGGGCGCACCGGTCTGCCCAGTGAGATGAGCCGGATCGTCGGCGCGAAGAACGCCTTCGACGACGTGGCCGAGGACTGGCCGGAGGTCTCCTGGGAGGAAGTCGCCCGGCGCGACCCGGACTTCATCGTGATCGGCGATCTGAGCGAGCGCGGCCGGCCCGGCGACAGCGCCGCCGAGAAGCGCGCCGCGATGGCCGGGGACCCGGTCGTCTCCAAGCTGGCGGCGGTCCGCGACAACAAGATCATCGAGGTGCCGGGCATCGAACTGGACCCCTCCGTACGGTCCGTGCACGCCCTGGGGCTGCTGGCGGCGGGGATGAAGGACCTCGGACATGTCCGCTGACCCGGCGGTGGGGGTGGTGGACCTGCTGCTCCCGGCCGCCCGCGAGGTCCGGGTGGGCGCGCCGTCCGCGCCGCCGCGGGCCGCGCGGTCCGGCGCACCGGCCCGGGCGGGGCTGTTCCTCGCCGGCGTGCTCGTCCTGGTCGCCTCGGTGGCGGCGAGCACCCGCATCGGCAGCGCCGACGTGGGTTGGAGCGACCTCGGCCGGGTGCTCGGGGCCCGGCTGGGCCTGGCCACCGAACCGCTGCCGCCGCTGCTGGACTCGCTCGTCTGGGACCTGCGGCTACCGCGGGTCCTGATGGCGGCCCTGGTCGGCGCCTCGCTGGCGGTCTGCGGCACCGTACTGCAGGCCGTCACCCGCAACGCGCTGGCCGACCCGTACCTGCTCGGCGTGTCCTCGGGGGCCTCGGCCGGGGCCGTCACCGTGGCCGTCCTGCCCCTGTCCGGGCTGGGCGCCGGAACCCTCGGGATCACCGGCGGCGCCCTCGTCGGCGCCCTGCTCTCCTTCGGCCTGCTGGTGGCGCTGCTGCACCGGACGGGCCTGGACTCGGTCCGCATCGTCCTCACGGGCGTGGTCGTCGGGCAGCTCTTCACCGCCCTGACCTCACTCGTCCTGATGGCCTCGGCCGACGCCGACACCACGCGCGCCCTCACCCACTGGCTGCTGGGGTCGATGGCCCCGGCCCGTTGGGACGCCGTCGTGGTCTGTGCGGTCGTCACCCCGCTGGGGCTCGCGGCCGCCTGGCTGTGCGCGAACGCCCTCGACGGGCTCGCGTTCGGCGCGGACACCGCCGCCTCGCTGGGGATCGGCGTACGGCGCACCCGGCTGCTGCTGCTCGTGGTGACGGCCGTGCTGACCTCGGTGGCGGTGGCCACCGTCGGCGCCATCGGGTTCGTCGGACTGATCGTCCCGCACGGGGTGCGCCTGCTGGCCGGTCCGCTGCACCGGGTCCTGCTCCCCCACGCGGCGCTCGCCGGCGCGGTGTTCCTGGTCTGGACCGACGCCCTGGCTCGGGTCGCCTTCGCGCCGCGCGAGATACCGGTCGGCGTGATCACCGCGCTGCTCGGCGTACCGCTGTTCCTCCTCGTCCTGCGCAGGAGGGGTGAACTGTGAGGATCACCGCCGAAGACCTGAGCTGGTCGGCCTCGGGCACGCCCGTCGTCCGCGGGGTCGATCTGGACATCGCGCCGGGCGAGACGGTCGGGCTGCTCGGCCCCAACGGCTCCGGCAAGTCCTCGTTGTTGCGCTGCCTGGCCGGGCTGCGCGCGCCCGACGCGGGCACGGTGCGCTACGACGGCCGGTCGATACGGAACTGGAGCGCGCGCCGCATCGCCCGCCGGATCGCCTTCGTGGAACAGGACTCCGGATCCGACTCCGACCTGCGCGTCGCCGACGTCGTGGGGCTGGGACGGACCCCCTTCCGCGACGGCCTGCGCGGACCGGACGCCACCGACCGGGCCGTCGTCGCCGCCGCGCTGGACCGCGTCGGCCTCACCGCGCTCGCCGGGCGCTCCTGGAAGAGCCTGTCGGGCGGCGAGCGGCAGCGCGCGCACATCGCCCGCGCGCTCGCCCAGCAACCGTACGGTCTGCTCCTCGACGAGCCCACCAACCACCTGGACGTCAAACACCAGTTGGAGCTGATGGAACTGCTCGCTGGCACCGCGCAGACGGTCCTGGTCGCCCTGCACGACCTCACCCTGGCCGCCCGCCACTGCGATCGGCTGCTGCTCATGCACCGGGGCCGCCTGATCGCCTCCGGCACCCCCGCCGCCGTCCTCACCGCCGAACGCCTCGCACGGATCTTCGAGGTCGACGCCGAACTGGCCACCGACTCCCTGGGGCGGCCCTCGGTGTCCTACCGCGGCCCCCTGCGCACCACCCCACCCCCACCCCCACCCGCACCCCTTCCCGTACTCCGACAAGGAACGTCATGACGAGCCACCCGACCTCCGCACCCGCACCGACCGTCGACTCCCTCATCGCGGCGGTACTGGCCGGTGAACACGGCCCGCTGCCCCGCGAACTCGTGGCGACCAGCGTGTTCTGGATCCACCACGGCACCCGGCTGGCCGGCGGCGACACCACCTACCTCAACCAGTACGTCCTGGTGCGCCTCGGCGGCTCCTTCGGCGGCTGCGCCTTCGAGGCCGGCGAGATCGACCCGGCGATCTGCCGCGACTCCTCGGGCGCCCCGCTCGACGTGCTGCTGCGCGAGGCTCCGCGCCCGCTGCGGATCGCCGCCCTCGACGCGTACCTGGCCGGGCAGCTCCCGCACCGCGACGCCGGAGCGGAGCGGCTCACCCTCCCCGCGGGCACCCCCGAAGTGCGCGCCCGGGCCCGTGACGCGGCCATCGCCGGGCTGCTGGACATCCGCGCGGGCGCCCGGGTCGGCCTCATCGGCGTGGTGAACCCGCTGGTCGCGGCGATCCGCGAGCGGGGCGGCGTACCGCTGCCGTGCGACTTCAACCTCACGTCCACCCAGTGGGGCGACCCCGTCACCACCGACATGCACGAGGTGCTGGAGCACGCCGACGCCGTCGTCGCCACCGGCATGACCCTCAGCAACGGCTCCTTCGACACCGTCCTCGACCGCTGCCGCACCCGGGGCGTCCCGCTGGTCGTCTACGCGCAGAGCGGCAGCGCGGTGGCCCGGGCCTTCCTCGGCTCCGGGGTGACCGCCCTGTCCGCGGAGCCCTTCCCCTTCTCGCAGTTCAGCGCCGACCCGACGCCGCTGTACCGCTACCGGACGGCGGTTCAGCCGTGATCGCACCCCCCGCCCGCCGCGGCACCGGGCACGCCCCGTGCCACCACGGCGAGATCCTCCAGGGCGTCTTCCTCGACGCCACCGGGCGCCGGTGCGCCGGCCTGGTCACCCTGCCGATGTCCGGGATGGGCAGCCGGGCCGAGTTCACCCGGCTGCCCGGTACCCCGCCGGAGCAGCTCACCGTCCTACCGGGAGCCCGCACGAAGGCCGCCCGAGCGGCGGCCCTCACCGTCGCGGAATGCGCACGGCGACGCCGGGAGCCGCCCTGCGGAGGGGAGTTGCGGCTCACCGGCGACATCCCGGTGGGACTCGGCATGGGCAGCTCCACCAGTGATGTCATCGCCGTCGTGCGCGCCGTCGCGGACTCCTACGGGGTGCGGCTGGCACCCGGCACCGTCGCCCGGCTGGCGGTGCGCGCCGAACTGGCCTGCGACCCGCTGATGCTCGACGGCCGCCCGACGCTCTTCGCCCAGCGCGAGGGGCGGGTGCTGGAGGTCCTCGGCCCCCGCCTGCCGCCCCTCGTCGTCGTGGGCTGCGCCCTGGGCGGGGGCGCGCCCGTGGACACCCTCGCCCTGCCGGTCCCTACGTACGACGAGAGCGACGTACGCGCCTTCGAGCGGCTGCGCGCCCTGCTGCGGCGGGCCGTGGCCACGGGCGACGCCGCCCTGCTGGGCCGGGTCGCGAGCGCCAGCGCGCGACGGGGCCAACAGCTCTTGTCCCATCCGGAGTTCGACGCGCTCACCGGCATCGGCCGGCGGCTCGGGGCTCTGGGGGTCCAGATCGCGCACAGCGGTGCGGTGGCCGGTCTGCTCCTCGACCCGGCGGCCCCGGGCCTGCGCCACCGGATCCGCGATTGCGTGCGGGCCCTGGACAGCAACGGCATCGCCGCGACCCGCGTCTTCACGACCTTCCCGCCCCTTCCGTCCCTCCCACCCCTCCCGCCCCTCCCGTCGACCCAGGAGTTCCCGAGTGGACCAGCACATTGCGGAGGCCATCGGCCGGCCCGACCTGATACGCCTCGACGACCGGCTCGTCTGCCTGCGCTTTGAGACCATGAAGGTCGTCTCCGCCCTCGCCGCGGTCCGCCACCTGCTCGACACGGGGGTGGTGCGGCGCGGGGACACCCTGCTGGACAGCTCCAGCGGGATCTACGCGTACGCCCTCGCGCTGGCCTGTCACCGCCACGGCATGCGCTGTCACATCGTCGGCTCGACGACCGTCGATCGCACGCTGTGCACCCAACTGGCCGTGCTCGGGGCGACGCTGGATCGGATGGAGCCCTGCGAGGACCTGAAGCTGGACCAGAAGCGGCGGGTCGAGCGCGTCCACGAGATCCTCGCGGAGCACCCCGAGTACCACTGGATGCGGCAGTACCACGACGACATCCACTACCTGGGCTACCGTGCCGTGGCCGAGCAGATCCGGCAGTCGACGGGCGCGGGCGCCCTGACCCTGGTCGGCGGGGTCGGCTCGGGCGCCTCCACCGGAGCCCTCGCCCGCTATCTGAGGGAGGGATCCCCCGATGTCGAACTCGTCGGCGTGCAGCCCTTCGGCAGTGTCACCTTCGGCGCCGAGCACGTCGCCGACCCCGAGATCATCATTGCCGGGATCGGCAGCTCCATCCCCTTCGAGAACGTCAGCCACGCGTCCTACGACACGCTCCACTGGATCTCCTTCGACGCCGCGTTGGCCGGCAGCGTCGACCTGTTGCGGCGGCACGCGGTCTTCGCCGGCCTGTCCACCGGGGCCGGCTACCTAGCCGCCCGCTGGGAACGCAGCCAGGCCCCGGAACGCACGGTCCTGTTCATCGCCGCCGACACCGGCCACCGGTACGTGGACGGCGTGTACGCCCGCCACCGCGAGGCGGCCGCCGTCGACTCCCTGACGCCGCGGCAGGTCACGGGCCGGACCGAACTCGCGCTCCCCTGGTCCCGGATGCACTGGAACCGGGCCCCGGGCGTACGGCCGACCGATCGAACCCGATCATCCATCAGTCACGAGTGATCGATCCGATCGTGCCGCTCCTCCCCGTGTGCCCGATCCCTCGAAATGCCGGGGGCGCCGCGCCGCCGCCTCCCCTTGCCGTCGCTCGGTGGATTACCGGGACATCCAACGGGCGTCACAAGGGCGGCGACCGGAACGGGGGGACCCTTGGGGCGCGCCTCGTCCCCATCGACACGGTGTGGTGCGGGTCCGGCGATGTCCTACCCGCCGTCGCGGATCGCGTTCACGAGTCCCGTGACGAGATGCGCCCGCTCCGCCATCGCATCGACCACCAGGTACTCGTGGTCGGCGTGCGCGCCGCCGCCGACCGCTCCCAAGCCGTCGAGCGTAGGCACCCCCAACGCGCCCGTGAAGTTGCCGTCGCTGCCGCCGCCGACCGCCTTGCCCTCGATGCCCGGCAGCAGTCGCCGCGCCATCTCGAACAACTCCGCCGACGCCGACTCCGGCATCGGGGGCCGGCCCACGGACCCCCGAACCACGATCTCCGCCCCGTCCAGGTGCGGAGCCAGTGCCGCCATCGCCGCCTCGACGCGCTCCTTCTCCGCGGCCGACTCGACCCGGACGTCGACCCACACCGTCGCCTCCGCCGGAACGACGTTGTCCGAGGTTCCCGCCGAGGCCACGGTCGGCGTCACCGTCGTCCCGATCTCCGGCCGGCCGAGCGCCACGAGGTCCAGCACCTGGTACGCGGCCTCGACCAGCGCGTTCACTCCGGCCTCCGGCTCCAACCCCGCATGCGCCGCCCGCCCCTTGACGACCACCTCGAACGTGCCGCACCCCTTGCGCCCCGTCTTCAGGCCCCCGCCGTCGGCCGCACCCTCGAACACGAGCACCGCGCCGCAGGCACGAGCCCGCTCCTCGATCAGAACCCGGGAGGAACCGGAACCGACCTCCTCGTCAGCGGTCACCAGGACCTCCACACCCGAGAGGTCGTCCAGCGCCGCCAGGCCGTGGAGGGCCTGAACCAGACCCCCGAGCATGTCGAAGACCCCGGGGCCCGTCGCGTGCCCGCCCTCCACCCGGAAGGGGCGGCGCCCCAGCGTGCCCAGCGGGAAGACCGTGTCGTGGTGACCGAGGATCAGCACCCGGGGATCGCCCCCGCCCGACCAGTGCACGTGCGGCCCGGCCTGGCTCTCCACCAGGACGGCCCGCCCGCCCAGCCGGCTCTCGATGACGGCCGCCACAGCACGGGCCGACGCGTTCAGCGCATCGAGGTCACGCGAGGGGGACTCGACCTCGACGAGCGTGCGCAAGTCCTCGAGCATCGCGTCAACACTCACGGCAGTGCTCTGGTGCATCCTCATGTCCTCACGATACGGGCACGCCCGGCAGGCCCCTGGAAGCGATGTCCGGGGCGGAAACCGGGTGGCCGCCGAGGTCGCGTCGCCACTAGGGTCCGATCTCCCGACGGGCCGTGCCAGCGCGGCTTCCCAGGTTCAGAGAGCGACTCACATGACCGGCCAGCAAGCAACGACGACCCTGTGGCGCCCCACCGGCCCCGTGGAGCTGGACCTGGTGCGCGAGTTGGACTGGCGCGCGTGGCCGCCCAGGCTCCCCGAGCAGCCGATCTTCTACCCGGTCCTCAACGAGGACTACGCGGTCAGGATCGCCCGGGACTGGAACGTAAAGCACGACGGCGCCGGCTTCGTCACCCGGTTCGAGGTCGAGACGGAGTTCTTGAGCAGGTATCCCGTCCAGCAGGCCGGCGGCCGGACGATCCTCGAACTCTGGGTTCCGGCTGAGGAGCTGGACGACTTCAACGCCCACATCGTCGGCGAGATCCAGGTGGTCCACGAGTTCCGCTGAGGCAGGAGGACGGCGTCGGGACCGGCGTGTAGCCTCGGCCCCGAACCGCGAGTGAGGATCACATGACCCGCACGACCCCGCCCCGCCCGGTCGACGCCGAGGTCCTCTTCCCGGCGCTCGCCGGCCACCGCCGCACCAGCACCCGTCTCCACCCGCGCCACGGCTCTCCCGAGGTCGAGGACAGCTCGGTGGCCGGTCCGTTCCTGTGGCCCGCAGACGAGCCGTGGCCCGTGTGCACCGCCGTCCACCGCAAGGGCCGCGGGCACCGACTATCCGACGTACGCCTCCAGCGGCGGCTCCTCGACGAAGCGTGGCGCCGCGATCCCGGGTCGGGTCCGGGCGACGCGGAACGCACGGTCCTGGACGCCCTCCGGCCGGGACCGCACGCCCCGCACATCGCCGACACGGACCCGATTCCGCTGCTCGCCGTCGCGCAGCTCTTCACCCGTGACGTCCCCGACCTCGTCGGACCGGACGGCTGCGACCTGCTCCAGGTCCTCTGGTGTCCCTTCGAGGTGCACGGCCCCGACCGGACCGTCGACGTCGTACTGAAGTGGCGGCGCTCCCAGGACGTGGGCGAGGTCCTCGCCGTGATCCCGGAACCCGTCGTCGTGGGCCGGGCCGAATGCGTCCCGAACCCGTGCGGGCTGCACCCCGAACAGGTGGTGGAGCACGAGTACGAGGGCCTGCTGGACGAGGACCTTCAGGAGGCCATCGACACGTGGGAGGGAGGAGACGAGGACGAGGAGGAGGACGACGACGCCTTCGACTCCTCCGGCCCCTCCGACCCCTCCGGCTTCGACACGTACGAGGAGTACGCGGCCGCCATGGCCGCCGCGCGCGCGGACGAGGAGGACGAGGTCACCTACCGGGGTGACCTGTCCATCGCACCGGGCTGGAAGGTCGGCGGCTTCGCCTCCTGGCACCTCACCGATCCGGCGGACATCACCTGTGGAGCTTGCGGAACGCCCATGCCTCCCCTGCTCACCGTGGCCGGCGGCGAGTGGGACGGGGCCTCGGAGAGCTGGATCCCGCTGGAGGACCGGCCCGCCGTGCCGGACGACCGGATCAGTGACCCGGTCGGCGTCCACCTCGGCCGCGGCCTCATGCGCATCCACACCTGCCCCGCCGCTCCGGCACATCCCCACCGGCTCAGCTTCCAGTAGGCAGGCACCACGGGCCGTCACGACGCTCGACAACGCGGGGGCGCGCCGTGCTCGTGCGTACCGGGTTCGTGGCCGAGGGCGAGATCCGGCTGGACGGCCGCCCCGGTCAGAGTCCGATGACCGTGGGGTCCTCGGCCAGCTTGCGGAGGTAGCCGCCGGGGTCGGCGACCAGGGTGCGGCGGGCCAGGTCGAGGAGGCCGATCGTGCCGGTCACCTCGCAGGCCAGGGTGCCGTCCGCCTTCCGGATGTCCTGCCGCAGCCGGAAGGTCTTGCCCGTCCCCCACTCGAAGGTGCAGACCACGTCGACCCGGTCCCCGCCCTGGAGCTCGCGCTTGAACTTCAGGGTGCACTCCAGCTGGGCCGGTCCGACCCCGCCGGCCAGCAGCTTGTCGCCCGGAATGCCCGCGGCCAGCAGCACTTCCCACAGCGCGTGCTCGCAGTACTGGAGGTAGACCGCCTGGTTGAGGTGGCCGCGGGTGTCGAGCTCGTACTCGCGGACGGCGATGCGAACGCTGAACGGCTGGGGCACGTCAGTGCGTCCCTTCCTTGTTCCTTGTGGCTTGCGGTGGTTCGGTTCCGTCAGGCCGTGCGGTGCGGGCTGTACGGCGACCAGCTCCACTGGCGCCAGTAGCCCTCCGAGACGCCGAGCCAGGTGCGCAGGTCGTCGGGGCCGTCGAGGAACTCGTGCATGCTCATCAGCAGCCAACTGTGCACCGCCTGGCTGTCCCGGCAGTCCCCGCAGTGGCCGGAAGTGCAACAGAACTGTACGGTTTCGAGGTCGGCACCCCATGCGTTGAATCCCGGCAGCACCGGGTGTCCGTTGGCGATGCGTTCCGTGTGCGCCTTGTGGTCGACGCTGATGCTCGGGCACACGTCGTACCCGAAGTCCTGGCCGTGCGAACGGCCGGTGATGAGGGCCTCGATGTAGTACGGGTCGTTCACCACCGCCCGCGGGAACAGCTCCTTGACGCGCAGGGCCTCGTCGAGCAGCTTGCGGCCTTCGAGCGCCTTGAGCGGGTGGTCGCCGCCGTACTCGCTGTAGAAGTTGAAGCTGATCAGATTGCCGTTGTCGGCCATCTTGCGGACGGTCTCTTCGATGTATCCGACCCCGGGCTCGGTCAGCGCGTAGATGAACGTGGCCCGGGGGTCGTCGCGGTAGTTGGTGAGGGCGGTGTCGATCAGGCCGGAGAAGCGGCGGCCGTTGGGGTGGATCGCCCGGAGCTGGTCGTCGAGCGGACCGCCGCCGAAGACGGACACGGCGATCGCCACGTCCTCGAACCCCTCCCGAGGCAGGGCGAGGAGGCCGTTGGTCGAGATGGTCACGTAGTCGAGCAGCTCGACGAACGGTCTGATCTTGTCCGGGACGAGGGTCGGCTCCCCGCCGATGAGGAGCGCCGAGGTGACCCCGTCGGCCTTCAGGCGCTCCACGAAGCTGCGCACTTTGGCCCGATCGCGCTCGTCCGTGACGGCCGAGTCGAAGTCGTGGGCGAAGAACCAGCAGCCGTCGCACCGGATGTTGCAGGCACCGGTGAGGTGTACCTCCGTGTTGCGCACCTGCCGCCCGAAGCTGCGTAACGCGTCGAGTCTGACCCCCAGTTCCGGTTCCTTTCCGACGATGTCGGCGACGCGTGCGCGGATCTCGTCCCGCGAGCGGGGCCGCCGGGTGAGGTTCAGTGGCTGGGCTGACATGCTCGGGGGCTCCTCTGTTCTGCTGCCGGTCTTCTGCAGATCGGGCGGGTCAGACCGGAAGGGTCAGCCCGAGTTTCTTGACCTTCGCGCCGCCGCGGACCTCCCAGTCGTGCCGGGCCTCGGCGTTGGTACGGGTCCGCAGGCCCCAGCTGACGGCGATCTCCGCCTTCTTGGAGGTCGGATTGCCGAAGACGTCCAGCGAGTGCGGCCACAGCCGGTCGACCGCCGCCTGCACCTGCTTCTTGCCCTCGCGGTCCTTGACCAGGCCGCGGACGATGCGGGCGCCGTGCGCGATGTGCACGCGCTCGTCCTGGATGACGGTGCGGAAGGAGTCGGCCCAGGGGCGGTAGCTGCTCGCGGACATCTCCTTGAGCAGCTCCATCACGGCGTCCTCGATCAGCCAGGACACCACGCCGCGCTCGGCCCAGGTGGTGCTGTTGTGGAAGTCGGCCGTCAGGAAGAGCTTGCGCCGCTCCTCCAGCGTCTGGGTCGACATCCGTGTGGTGTCGATGCCCAGGTCCGACAGGACCGCGCTGGCCACCTTGAAGTGGTTGATCTCCTCGGCGGCACGCTCGCAGCAGACCTGCCGCTCCTCCGCGTTCGGCGCCAGCGGGTAGAAGACCCGGATGTAGTCGTCGGCCCCGGACAGCTCGCCCTCCGCGTGGATGAGCATCTGCCTCTTCGCCATGGACTGGTATTCCTCGGGCATGCCGAGGAATTCCTCGGGGGTGCGCACCACGATCACTTCGTCGTCCGACGGCACCTTGGCCACCTTCACTCTCTCTGGCAGGGGAAGCGTCTCCAGGCGGGGCGGCTTCACCCTGTCATCGCCGGGTATCGCCCGTCTTGTAGAAAACGGCCCCCGTACGTGCCCTGCTCCGGCGGAGAGGAAGACGCTGGTGACCCGGCCGGCGATGCGGTCCACGCGGGCGGGCCCGGCGTCGCCCAGGGCCCGGTGGGCCAGGAACTCCGCGGGCGTCAGGCTGGTCATCGCCTTGAACTCGTGCTGGAAATGCGGCTGGTCGTGAAATCCGCAGGCCGAGGCGGTGGCCGTGGCCGAGGCACCGGTGGTGAGCAGGTGCAGCGCGTGCCGCAACCGGACCACGCGCGTGACGGCCATCGGGGACACTCCGATCTGCTCCTGGAAGCGTCGCCGCAGCTGTCGTTCGCTCCAGCCGACCTCGGCAGCCACGTCTCCGACGGGAAGGTGTCGGCGGCCGACGCAGAGCAGCTCCCAGGCCCGCAGCACCTGCGGGCAGACCGCGGGCCCGGACGCGCAGGCGCGGGTCAGCACGCGGTCGAGGAGGGTGAACCGCTCGGCCCAGCCCGGGGCGGCGGCGAGCGCGTCGGCGAGGGCCCGGCCTCGGGCACCGAGGACCGCGTCCAGGTCGACCACGGACTCGGCGAGCTCGTGCATGTCGACGGCGAGGACACTGAAGGCGGCCCAGGGGGTGAGGATCAGCTGCATCCCCGAGACCCGGCCGTCGTGCTCCCCCAGTGCGGCACGGGTGTGCAGACCCGCGACCAGCGAGGTGTACGGCGTCCACGCGGGGTGGGCGGCGTTCGCAATGCGCACCGGGCCCTCGAAGCCGATGACCAGCGTCACCATCCCTTGGGGCAGTTCGAGGCGGCGCTGCGGCCTCCTCGGGGCGATCCGAAAGCCCCGGTAGCTGTGCACCCCCGGCCGTAATCGCTCGTCCGGCAAGGCCCGTGCGATCTCCCACTCCCCGGACGGACAGGACACAAGCCTCATGTCGGCTCCCCCCTTTCAGTGGCATCCAACCGCGCGCCCGTCCCCCCGGCCAGCGGGGGAATAGGCCAGTCCGGGCGGAGCCCTCGAGGAGGCCCTCGGCCATGAGCGGGAGCGGCTCCAGGCTCACGACCGGAACGGGAAGGTGTGCGGCCAGATCCCCGGGCCGGCCGCGGGCGCACCGTACGGGTTTCCCGGGAACGGCGGAGGTGGGGGGTAGCCAGTCACCAGAAACGGCCAGGTGACGGGCGCGGGGAATGCGCTCAGGCGTGATTGACGGGGAGGACGTCCGGGGAGAGGGCGCCGGCGTGGGCCGCGGCCGAGGTCATCCGCTTGCGGTGGTGGCGGCGGCACAGGACCTCGTACCCGATCTCGCCGGCCGGGCGGTTCACGTCGCCGACCACCACCTGGGCGCCCTCGACCACCATCTCCCCGCCCACCGTACGGGCGTTGTGCGTGGCCCGGGCACCGCACCAGCACAGGGCCTCCACCTGGAGCTGCTCCAGGCGGTCCGCCAGCTCGATCAGCCGCTGCGAGCCCGGGAAGAGCTTCGTCCGGAAGTCCGTCGTGATCCCGAAGGCGAAGACGTCCATGTCCAAGTCATCCACGATCCGGGCCAGTTGATCGATCTGGACGGGCGCAAGGAACTGGGCCTCGTCCACGATCACGTAGTCCGCCCTGCCGCCCTTGGAGATCTGCGCGACCAGGTACGCGTACAGGTCCATGTCCTCCGGCGCCTCGACCGCCTCCGTCACCAAACCCAGCCGGGACGACAGCTTGCCCTCGCCCGCCCGGTCGTCACGGGTGAAGATCACGCCCTGGAGCCCCCGCGCGTCACGGTTGTGGGCGATCTGGAGCGCCAGAGTGCTCTTTCCGCAGTCCATCGTTCCGGAGAAGAACACCAGCTCGGGCATGGGAAGTACGGGACCTTTCGGGTCGTGGGGGCAGGTGGTGGGCGGTGGGCCGGGCGGCCGGTGGGCGAAGGTCAGGTGCGGATTTCGAGCAGCGGGACGAGCTGCTCCGCCGCCGTCATGGAGCCGTGCATTCCGGCGAGGGCGGATTCGTTCGGCTCGTTGCGCGAGGCGGTGATCGCGACATCGGCCTGGGCGGCCGCCACCACGTCGCCGATGCGCCCGAGCACGCGCTCGTCGCACTCCCCCGGCGTACCGAACCAGCCCAGTTCCAGGGCCTCTTCGCGGCTCGCGACCCAGAACCGGTCGCCGAGCACCTCGCGCCACACGGTCAGCACGTCGGCCTCGGCGCCCGGCACCGCGTACACGTGCCGGGCCCGACCCTCGCCGCCCAGCAGGGCGACGCCGGCGCTCAGCTCCCAGTCCTCGTCGAAGTCGATCCGGGAGTCCTCGTCGAAGGGGACGTCGACCATGCCGTGGTCCGCGGTCACGTACAGGGCGGTGCGCGGCGGCAGCTGCTCGGCGAGCCGCTGGACGAGCCGGTCCACGTACATCAGCTGGCCGCGCCACGCGTCGGAGTCCACGCCGTGCCGATGACCGGCCCCGTCGAGCTCGCTGAAGTAGGTGTAGACGAGCGAGCGGTCACCGGCCGCGAGGCGCTCGGCCGCCAGGTCCATCCGCTCCTCGCCGGTCATCCGGCCGAGGAAGGTGCCGCCGCTCAGCGCGATCTTGGTGAGCGGGGTGGTCTGGAAGGCGGGCGAGGACACCTGGGCGGTCGCCACCCCGGCCTTGTCGGCCTGCTGGAAGACGGTCGGGTACGGCTGCCAGGGCTTCGGCGAGGTCCACGGGTACCAGCGGAGCTGGTTCATGAGTTCGCCGGTGGCGGGGTTGCGGACGGCGTAGCCGGGCAGGCCGTGGCGGGCCGGCGGCAGGCCGGTACCCACGGAGGCGAGCGAGGTGGCCGTGGTCGCCGGGAAGCCCGCGGTGATCGGGCGACCGGTGCCGCCGCGCGAGCTGCCGAGCAGGGAGGTGAGGTACGGGGCCTCGTCAGGGTGGGCCTTGATCTGCTCCCAGCCCATGCCGTCGACCAGGAACACGCAGTTCCGGTCGGCCGGGGTCAGCTCGGTGATGGCGGCGGTGAAACCGGGGACGCCCTGGCCCGCCACGAGCGTGGGCAGCAGGTCGGCGAGCGATCCGGCGCCGTACTCCGGGACGGGGGCGCCCGCCAGGTCCAGCAGCTCCGGCTCGGGCCACTCCTGTGCCGCGGAGTACGCCATCAGCGGGCGGAGGTGGAGGACGTCGCCGCCGTGGCCTCGCTGAGGGCCTGCGCGAAGACCAGGGTCTGGCGCACCGCCTCCGGCCCGTCGCCGGCTTCGCTGACCCGCAGGCTGAGGTCGTCGGCGGTGGAGTTGCCGGTGTACCCGTGGTCGGAGTCGCAGTTCGGGTCGCCGCAGGCGGCCGGCTCCAGGTCGATCCGGGAGACCGCGCCCCAGCCGATGGTCAGGACGACCTCGCGGGGCAGGGTGCCGGGGGTGTAGGACTCCGGGTTGGCGACGACGCGGCTGAGCACCACGGAGGAGATGCTGGACAGCTTGACCGACTCGGTGGACGTGGTCGCGTACGGGGAGGGGGACCCGGCGTCGGCAGCCTGCTCGTCGGTGTGGCTGACGATGAAGCGGTTGCCGGTCAGGACCAGCACGGTGACGTGACGGCGCACCTCGTTGGAGTCGAAGGTCGTCTCCTGGTGGACCAGGTACGACGAAATCGGCTCGCCGCCCACCGCGGCCTCCACGGCCTCGGCCACGAGGGCCGGGTAGTAGCCGCTGCGCTCGATCGCCGTGCGCAGCCCCTGGGTCGTCGTACCGGATTTCGCCATGAGGTCCATCCTAAGGCCCGTACGGGGCCCTCAGGCCGCGCCGTACCCGGTCAGTAACTGGGGAGGGTCCGCGGGCCGAGATCGCCGCGGGCCGGCGGGTGGGCGACGCGGACGGTGGCGCTGAGGGCGGAGACGCCTTCGGCGGCGACCACGACGGGCTCCAGTGAGACGCCGATCACCTCGGGGTGGTCGTCCACGAGGCGGGAGAGCCGCAGGAGCAGTTCCTCCAGGGCGGGGGTGTCCACGGGGTCGCTGCCGCGCCAGCCGAACAGGAGGGGTGCGGTCCGGATGGACCGGATCAGTCCGGCGGCGTCCCGGTCGGTGGCGGGGACGAGCCGGTGCGCGGTGTCGCCGAGCAGCTCGGAAGCGACGCCGGCGAGCCCGAAGGAGAGGACGGCGCCCGCGGCGGGGTCGATGACGGAGCGGACGACGGTGTCGACCCCGCGCGCCACCATGGCCTGCACCACGGGCTGGAGCTCGGCCGGCTTGCCCAGTGCGTCGGTGAGCTCCTCGTACGAACGCCTCAGCTCGGCCTCGTTCGTGAGGTCGAGGCGTACGCCGCCCAGGTCCGCGCGGTGGCGCAGGTGCGGGGCGGTGGTCTTGAGCGCCACCGGGTAGCCCAGCACCCCGGCGGCGCGGACCGCCGCGTCGGCGCTCGGCGCGGGCAGGGTGGGCAGGACGCGGATCCCGTAGGCCGCGAGCAGGTCGCGGGCGTCCCGGTCGGTCAGGGTCAGCACGGCGCCGGGGTCGACGTCCGCCAGCAGCCGGGCCAGCCGGTCCGCGGTCCCGGCCTCGTCGATGTCCTCGTACTCGGGGACGCGCCCGTCGTCGTCGGCGGTGGCCCGGCGCCACTGCCCGTACCGGACGGCTTCGGCGACGGCCTTGACCGCGCGTTCGGCGGCGGGGTAGCTGGGGATGCTGTCGCCGGCGGCGGACAGCGGCCCGGCCGGTGCGCGGGGCGCCGGGTCCGCCGCGGGGCCCCAGCTGCGGGACGGTGCGGGGTGCGGGGCGCCGCGCACGGCGGACAGGGCTTCGACGAGCTCGCCGAGCTCGACGTGCACCACCGCGACCGGCTTGCCCGGGTACGCGGCCACGGCTTCGCGCAGGGCGCCCGCCAGGTCGTCCGCCGGAGCGTCCTCGCTCACCCACGGGATGGCCGTGACCACCACCGCGTCGCAGTCCTCGGAGCGCAGCGCTTCGGTCAGGGCGGTGCGGAAGTCGGCCGGCGCGGCCGCCGTCGTCAGGTCCAGCGGCGGCAGCGGCCGCAGGCCCTGGGTGAGGCAGGCGTCGTAGGTGAGGATCCCGAGGGATTCGGAGTTGCCGAGGATCGCGATCCGGGGCCCGGCGGGCAGCGGCTGCGCCGCCAGCAGGAGGCCGACGTCCACCAGCTCGGTGACCGTGTCGACGCGGATGACACCGGCCTGGCGCAGCAGGGCGGAGACGGTGGCCTCCGGCAGCCGGGTGTCGGGGACGACGTGCCCGGCCGGGCTGTGCCGGCCGCCCTTGGCCACGACCACCGGCTTGACGGCCGCCGTCCGGCGGGCGAGTCGGGTGAACTTCCGCGGGTTGCCGAGGGTTTCGAGGTAGAGCAGGGCTACGTCGGTCGCCTCGTCGTCGTACCAGTACTGGAGGATGTCGTTTCCGGACACGTCGGCGCGGTTGCCCGCGGAGACGAAGGAGGACAGGCCCTCGCCGCGCCGGAGCAGGGCCGAGAGCAGGGCGATCCCGATCGCCCCGGACTGCGTGAACAGGCCGATCCGGCCGCGCGTCGGGATCGGCGCGGGGGTCAGGGAGGCGTTGAGTTCCACCTCCGGCGCGGTGTTGATCACGCCGTAGGCGTTCGGTCCGATCAGCCGCATCCCGTACGAGCGCACCTGCCGCACCAGTTCGCGCTGGCGGGCGAGTCCGGCCGGGCCGCTCTCCCCGTACCCGGCGGACAGGACGACGAGCCCCTGCACCCCGTGCTCGCCGCAGGCGGCCACCGCTTCGGGGACCCGGTCGGCCGGAACGGCGATCACTGCGAGGTCGACCGGAGCGTCGATGGCGTCGATGGTGCGGTAGGCCCGCACGCCGTCGAGCAGGTCGCGGGTGACGGCCTCGTTGACGGCGTAGAGGTGGCCGTGGAAGCCGCCGTCGCGCAGGTTGCGCAGCGCGGCCGCGCCCACGCCCGCACCGGAGCGGCTGACTCCGATGACGGCCACCGAGCCGGGGGCCAGCAGTCGCTGCACCGAGTGGGCCTCGGCCCGCTGTTCGCGGGCGCGCTGCACGGCGAGCGACTCGGCGGTGGGTTCGAGGTCGAGGGTGAGGTGGACGGAGCCGTCCTCGAAGCTGCGCTTCTGCTGGTAGCCGGCGTCCGTGAAGACTTTGATCATCTTGGTGTTGGCGGGCAGCACCTCGGCGACGAACCGCCGGATGCCGCGCTCGCGGGCCACCGCGCCGATGTGTTCGAGGAGGGCGGAGGCGACCCCGCGGCCCTGATGGGCGTCCTGGACGAGGAAGGCGACCTCGGCCTCGTCGGCGGGTCCGGAGGCGGGCCGGCCGTCGGCGCCGATGCGGTCGTAGCGGACGGTGCCGATGAACTCGCCGCCGATGGTCGCGGCGAGCCCGACCCGGTCCACGTAGTCGTGGTGCGTGAAGCGGTGCACGTCGCGGTCGGAGAGCCGGGGGTAGGGAGCGAAGAACCGGTAGTACTTCGACTCGTCCGAGACCTGCTCGTAGAAGCTGACGAGCCGGCCCGCGTCCTCGGTGGTGATGGGCCTGATCCGGGCGGTGCCTCCGTCGCGCAGGACGACATCGGCTTCCCAGTGGGCCGGGTACGAGGGGTCCGACTCGATGGTCATGGGCCTACCTTACGGCCGGATCGGGCCGTGGAGCCCTCGCGCGGCGCCGCGGCAGGACGGGACGAATCAGGGCAAGCTGGGGAAGGCCGAACGGCGGAAAATTCAGGCCGAAGGTAGGTCCGAGCATTCCGGGTGCCGTGAGAGACTGGTCTAGACAACCGTAAGAACCTGAAGGGCATCACCATGGCAGAGCGCCGCGTCAACGTTGGTTGGGCCGAGGGCCTGCACGCTCGTCCCGCCTCGATCTTCGTCCGTGCGACGACCGCTTCCGGCGTCCCGGTGACCATCGCGAAGTCCGGCGGCGACCCCGTCAACGCCGCCTCCATGCTGGCGGTCCTGGGTCTCGGCGCCCAGGGCGGCGAGGAGATCGTCCTCGCCTCCGAGGCCGAGGGTGCGGACGCCGCGCTCGACCGCCTCGCGAAGCTGGTCGCCGAGGGTCTCGAGGAGCTCCCCGAGACCGTCTGACCCTTCGGGTTCGACTTCACGCGCGAAGCCGCGGCCCCGCTCCGGGGGACCGCGGCTTCGTCGTTCACCAGAGCCCGGACCGAGGACCGGAGCCGGGGTCCGACCCGGGGGCGGGCTCGGGCTCGGGGTCCGGGGGCCGGGCTCATGAGCCGGCCGGGCTCCGTCCCGGGACGGTCTCGGAGTCGAGGTCCGGTCTCCGGCTCAGGGCCGGCTTCCGGCCCGGGGGCCGCGTTCGGGAGCCGGGCACCGGCCCGGGGGCCGCGCTCGGGGACCGGGAGGCCGACTCGGGGGCCGCGCTCGGGGCCTGTCCCCAACTCCGGGGGCGCACCCCAGGAGCCGGGCTCCGGGCAGTCCTCCGGCCTCACCCGGCCTCACCCGGGCCCGCCCCGTGCGCTCACCCCGCGGGACCGCGGCCCCGCGGGCAGCGCGAACCCCGAAGAAATACCGCTCGCCGAAAAGGGCCCGCTGATATCCGGCCCGGCGCACGCCTAATTAAGCTCGGCCGGAATTCCGCACGGCGAATTGTTTCGACGCACGGCACATAGGCCGCCGTACAGCGAATTCACGCGACCCCACCCTTTGTATACGGCTGCTGTTAATGCCGGACGCTCGACATGTTTACGGCAGGTTGCGAAGTGCTCACCGCCGGGCGGAGCCGCAGCCGGTGCGCCCCCGCCGCACGGTCCGCGTGGGCCGCGGTCAGCGCCCGCGCCCGTTCGGCGTCGCCGCGCGCCACCGCGTCCACGATCGCCCCGTGCTCCGCCCAGGACTCCACGGGCCGGTCCGGCGCCTCCACCACGTACATCCACGCGATCTTGTGCCGCATCTGCGTGAGCAGCGCGATCAGCCCGGGGCTGCCGGAGGACTGCGCGAGCGTCTCGTGGAACCAACCGCCCAGGGACCGCAGGTCCTCGCCTTGGCCCCGCCTGGCCCGCTCCTGCCCCAGCCTGACCAGCCCGCGCAGCACCTTGAGGTGCGCGTCGGTGCGCCGCCGGGCGGCTCTCGCGGCAGCCAGCGGCTCCAGGAGCATCCGCAGCTCCAACAGGTCCGCGGCCTCCTGCCCGGTCGGCTCCGCCACGCAGGCCCCCGCGTGCCGCCGCGTGGTCACGAACCCCTCGGACTCCAGGGTCCGCAGGGCCTCGCGCACCGGGACGCGCGAGACCCCGTACCGGCGGGCCAGCACCTCCTCGGTCAGCCGGCCGCCCGGCTCGAACACCCCGGAGACGATGTCGTCGCGGATTGCTGTGCATACCGCGTGCGCAGGAATACGCAAGACCGAACCTCCGCCTATTTCCGACTGCCACCCTCATTGCACGCACATGCGCGTGCTGCGACTCTATTGCAACACACGATAATTTCCGAGAGCGGCCAGAAATACGAAACATTTACACAAAGACGCAACACACAAAGACCCCGGCTCGGGGAGCCGGGGTCTTCGGTGAAGCGGTGCGGGGCGGTGTCAGAGGCTGACGCCGTGCGAGCGCAGGTACGCGATCGGGTCGATGTCCGAGCCGTACTGCGCGCCCGTGCGGGCCTCGAAGTGCAGGTGCGGGCCGCTGGAGTTGCCGGTGGAGCCCGACAGGCCGATCTGCTGGCCGGGGGTGACCTGCTGGCCGACGGAGACGTTCAGCGAGCTCATGTGCCCGTACTGGGTGTAGGTGCCGTCGTTGTGCTTGATGACGACGTTGTTGCCGTACGCGCCACCCCAGCCGGCCTCGACGACGGTACCGACGCCCACCGCGTGGACCGAGGTGCCGGAGGCGGCGTGGAAGTCGATGCCCGTGTGGGAGCCGGAGGACCACATGCCGCCGCCCGCGTGGTACTGCGTGCTGACGTACGAGCCGTCCACCGGGGCGACGAAGGTGTTGAGGCGCTTGCGCTCCTCCTCGCGGGCGGCGCGCTCGGCGGCCTCGCGCTCGACCTTCGCCTTGACCTCGGCGAGGCGCTTGGCCTCCGCGGCCCGCTGCTTCGCGTCGGCCTCGGCCTGCGCCTTGACGGCGTCCTGCTCGGCGACGCGGTGCTGGGACTCGGCCTGGTCGGCTATGTCGCCCGCAAGGTCCTCGGCGACGACCACGGCACCCAGGCCGTTGTCCTGGCCGATGGTGCTGCTGTGGTTGTCCGCGGCGAAGGCCGGGGCGGCGAGGGAGCCGACGACGCCCGTAGTGGCGATCGCGGCGATACCGGCGTAACCGGCGGTCTTCTTGCTCAGGCGGCTGGAGCCACGGTGCTTACCGGTACCAGCGGGACGACTGCCAAACGCCATGAAGGGTTTGATCCTTTCCTTCCTTCTCGCCTACCGGGTTAGCTGACGGGTTCGGAGCAGGAAGGTCTCCTACGGACCTCCTCTTGCGAGGGAGTCCGATTCACCCCAGGGACTGTGGGTCCCCGGCTCCCCAGGCTCGCGCCTGACGGGGACTCGGCGATCGCTGTCCGGTGCCGCGGGTGCGGCGAGCACAACTGACGGGCAGCACGGCCGACGCTAGGCGGATCATCAGTCAATCGCCAAACAGACACGGCTTTTTGTTGCGTACGCCACACCACATAAAAGCAACCTCACCACTAAACGGACAAAAGGGGTTCTGGTGACCAAGTCACCAGAACCCCTTGCTGAAACCTTCAGCCGGCCCTCAATGAGCCGTCATCCGCCGGTCAGTTGGAGACGACCGTGACCTCTCCGATCCCAAGGGCCCGCACGGGCTCCTCGATCAGCGCCGCGTCGCCCACCAGCACGGTGACCAGCCGGTCCGCGGGGAAGGCCTGGACGACCGCCGTGGTCGCCTCCACCGTGCCCGTCGCGGCGAGCTGGGCGTACAACTGCGCCTGGTAGTCGTCCGGCAGCTCCTGCTCGACCTGGTCGGCGAGGGTGCCCGCGACCGAGGCCGCCGTCTCGAACTTCAGCGGGGCCACGCCCACCAGGTTCTGCACGGCGACGTCGCGTTCGGCGTCGGTCAGACCGCCCTCCGCGAGGGTGCGCAGCACCTTCCAGAGGTCCTCCAGCGCCGGTCCGGTGTTCGGGGTGTCCACCGAGCCGCTGATGGCGAGCATCGAGGCGCCCTTGCCGTCCGCGGTGGAGCGCAGCACCTGGCCGAAGGCGCGCACGCCGTAGGTGTACCCCTTCTCCTCGCGCAGCACCTTGTCCAGGCGCGAAGTGAGGGTGCCGCCCAGGCAGTACGTGCCCAGCACCTGGGCCGCCCACACCCGGTCGTGACGGTCCGCCCCGATCCGGCCGATCAGCAGCTGCGTCTGGACCGCGCCGGGCCGGTCCACGATGACCACGCGGCCGGTGTCGTCGGCGGTCACCGGCGGCACCGGGAGGGCCGCGGCGGTGTTGCCCGTCCACGTGCCCAGGGTGTCCGCGAGCACGGCGTCCAGGTCGATGCCGGTCAGGTCGCCCACGACCACCGCGGTGGCGGTGGCGGGGCGTACGTGGGCCTCGTAGAAGGCGCGCACGGCGGCGGAGTCGATCCGGGCGACCGTCTCCTCGGTGCCCTGGCGCGGCCGGGACATCCGCAGGGTGGCCGGGAAGAGCTCCTTGGAGAGCTGCTGCGCGGCGCGGCGCTGCGGGTTGGCCAGCTCGTGCGGGATCTCGTCGAGCCGGTTGCGCACCAGCCGGTCGACCTCGGCGTCGGCGAAGGCGGGGGCGCGCAGCGCCTCGGCGAGCAGGCCCAGCGCCTTGGCCAGCCGGGAGGCCGGTACCTCCAGCGAGACCCGCAGGCCCGGGTGGTCGGCGTGCGCGTCCAGGGTGGCGCCACAGCGCTCCAGCTCGGCCGCGAACTCCTCGGCGGAGTGCTTGTCGGTGCCCTCGGAGAAGGCCCGCGCCATGATGGTCGCCACGCCGTCCAGGCCCTCGGGCTCGGCGTCGAGCGGGGCGGCCAGGTTGACCTCGACCGCGACGACCTGCTGGCCCGGCCGGTGGCAGCGCAGCAGGGTCAGCCCGTTGGACAGCTGTCCGCGCTCGGGGGCCGGGAAGGCCCACGGCTGCGGCTCGCCGGCCTGCGGGCGCGGGTGGAAGGTCATCGTGACGGCTGCCGTGTCGCTCACTGCTCCGCCCCCTCGTTCTCGTCGGAGTCGTCGTGCTGGTCGGACTCGTCGGCCGCGAGCGGCTCGTAGACGAGCACCGCGCGGTTGTCCGGGCGCAGTCGGGCCGCGGCCACGGCCTGCACCTCCTCGGCGGTGACGTCGAGGACCCGCTGGACGGCGGTCAGCGCCAGCTGCGGGTCGCCGAACAGCACCGCGAAGCGGCACAGTTCGTCGGCGCGGCCGGCCACCGTGCTCAGCCGGTCCAGCCACTCGCGCTCCAGCTGTGCCTGGGCGCGCTCCATCTCCTCGGCCGTCGGGCCCTCGGCGGCGAACCGCGCGAGCTCCTCGTCCACGGCCGCCTCGATGGCGGGGATCTCGACCCCGCTGGAGGTCTTGACGTCCAGCCAGCCCAGCGAGGGCGCCCCGGCCAGGCGCAGCATGCCGAAGCCGGCCGCGACGGCGCTCTGGTCGCGGCGCACCAGCCGGTTGTGCAGCAGCGAGGACTCGCCGCCCCCCAGGATGGTCAGCGCCACGTCGGCGGCGTCGCACTCGCGGGTGCCGTCGTGCGGCAGCCGGTAGGCGGCCATCAGCGCACGCGCCGGGACCTCCTCGACGATCTCCTCGCGCAGCTGCTCCCCGATGACGTCGGGCAGCGAGCCGTCGCGGGGCGGCTGCTTGCCGTCGTGCGCGGGAATGGTGCCGAAGTACTTCTCGACCCAGGCGAGCGTCTGCTCGGGGTCGATGTCCCCGACGACCGAGAGCACCGCGTTGTTGGGCGCGTAGTACGTGCGGAAGAAGGTGCGCGCGTCCTCCAGGGAGGCGGCGTCCAGGTCGGCCATGGAGCCGATCGGGGTGTGGTGGTACGGGTGGCCCTCGGGGTAGGCCAGGGCGGTCAGCCGCTCGAAGGCCGTGCCGTAGGGAACGTTGTCGTAGCGCTGGCGGCGCTCGTTCTTGACGACGTCGCGCTGGTTCTCCATGGACTCGTCGTCCAGGGCGGCCAGCAGGGACCCCATCCGGTCCGCCTCCAGCCAGAGCGCGAGCTCCAGCTGGTGGGTCGGCATCGTCTCGAAGTAGTTGGTGCGCTCGAAGCTGGTGGTGCCGTTGAGGGAACCGCCGGCGCCCTGGACCAGTTCGAAGTGCCCGTTGCCGGGTACGCTCGCCGACCCCTGGAACATCAGGTGCTCGAAGAGGTGAGCCAGGCCGGTGCGTCCCTTGACTTCGTGGCGCGAGCCGACGTCGTACCAGAGGCAGACCGCGGCGACCGGGGTCAGGTGGTCCTCGGACAGCACCACGCGCAGGCCGTTGGCCAGCCGGTGCTCGGTCGCTGTCAGGCCGCCGGAGCCGGCCTGGGCTGTGGCCGTGTGACCCATGGGCATGTGGTCCCTTCGATCGCGATGCAGAGATTTCTTATCGACCTGCCACTGTATGCAAGCGCGCCGACCGCCGGATAAGTTCCCGGGTCACTCCCCCGCACTCCGTCCGGGGGACCCCCGGGGTCGGAGTCGGCGTTGTCGGTGCGTCGGGCCACAATGGTCCGCGTCGTACCCTCGCCGGACACCACAAGACCGTCCAACCCAGCCAGACACCCCGCCCGACACCCAGCACACCCCATTTTGGTTAAGGAGCCGCGCAGCGATGGCCCGCCGCAGCACGAAGACCCCGCCGCCGGAGGATTTCGAGGAGAAGATCCTCGACATCGACGTCGTCGACGAAATGCAGGGCTCCTTCCTCGAGTACGCGTACTCGGTGATCTACTCCCGCGCCCTGCCCGACGCCCGGGACGGCATGAAGCCGGTGCACCGGCGCATCGTCTACCAGATGAACGAGATGGGCCTGCGCCCCGACCGCGGCTACGTGAAGTGCGCCCGTGTCGTCGGCGAGGTCATGGGCAAGCTCCATCCGCACGGTGACGCGTCGATCTACGACGCCCTCGTGCGCATGGCCCAGCCCTTCTCCATGCGGCTGCCGCTGGTCGACGGCCACGGCAACTTCGGCTCGCTCGGCAACGACGACCCGCCGGCCGCGATGCGTTACACCGAGTGCAAGATGGCCGACGCCACCTCGCTGATGACGGAGTCGATCGACGAGGACACCGTCGACTTCACCGCCAACTACGACGGCCAGGAGCGGGAGCCGGTCGCCCTGCCCGCCGCGTACCCGAACCTGCTGGTCAACGGCGCTTCCGGGATCGCGGTCGGTATGGCCACCAACATGCCCCCGCACAACCTCGGCGAGGTCATCGCGGCCGCCCGCCACCTGATCCGGTACCCGCAGGCGGACCTGGAGGCGCTGATGCGCTTCGTACCGGGTCCCGACCTGCCCACGGGCGGCCGGATCGTCGGGCTCTCGGGCATCAAGGACGCCTACGAGAACGGCCGCGGCACCTTCAAGATCCGCGCGACGGTGGCGGTGGAGGACGTGACGGCGCGCCGCAAGGGCCTGGTCGTCACCGAACTGCCCTTCACGGTCGGCCCCGAAAAGGTCATCGCGAAGATCAAGGACCTGGTCGGCTCGAAGAAGCTCCAGGGCATCGCCGACGTCAAGGACCTCACCGACCGCTCGCACGGCCTGCGCCTGGTCATCGAGATCAAGAACGGCTTCCACCCGGAGGCCGTGCTGGAGCAGCTCTACAAGCTGACGCCGATGGAGGAGTCCTTCGGCATCAACAACGTGGCGCTGGTGGACGGGCAGCCCCTGACGCTGGGCCTCAAGGAGCTGCTGGAGGTCTACCTCGACCACCGCTTCGAGGTCGTCCGGCGGCGCAGCGAGTTCCGCCGCACCAAGCGCCGCGACCGGCTGCACCTGGTCGAGGGCCTGCTGGTGGCGCTCCTCGACATCGACGAGGTCATCCGGCTCATCCGGGACAGCGACAACTCCGCACAGGCCAAGTCCCGGCTGATGGAGCGGTTCTCGCTGAGCGACATCCAGACCCAGTACATCCTGGACACCCCGCTGCGCCGACTCACCCGGTTCGACCGGATCGAGCTGGAGTCCGAGCGCGACCGGCTGACGGGCGAGATCGACGAGCTGACCGGGATCCTGGAGTCGGACAGCGAGCTGCGCAAGCTGGTCTCCGCGGAACTGGCGGCGGTGGCGAAGAAGTTCGGCACCGAGCGCCGTACGGTGCTGCTGGAGTCCGCGGGCACCGCAGTGGCGGCCGTTCCGCTCGAGGTCGCGGACGACCCGTGCCGGGTGCTGCTGTCCTCGACGGGCCTGCTGGCGCGTACGGCGAACGGCGAGGCGCTGCCGGAGGAGGAGGGCGGCGTCCGCGCCAAGCACGACCTGATCGTCTCGCAGGTCGCCGCGACCGCCCGGGCCGATGTCGGCGCGGTCACCTCGTACGGGCGGCTGCTGCGGCTGTCGGTGATCGACCTGCCGCAGCTGCCGGACACGCACGCCGCGCCGAACTTGGCGGGCGGCGCTCCGGTCTCGGAGTTCCTCTCCGGGCTGGAAGCGGACGAGAAGGTGATCTGCCTGACCTCGCTGGACGAGTCCTCGCAGGGCCTCGCGCTGGGCACCGAGCAGGGCGTGGTCAAGCGCGTCGTACCGGACTACCCGGCGAACAAGGACGAGCTGGAGGTCATCACCCTCAAGGAGGGCGACCGGATCGTCGGCGCGGTCGAGCTGCGCACGGGTGAGGAGGACCTGGTCTTCATCACCGACGACGCCCAGCTGCTGCGCTACCCGGCGGGCCAGGTCCGCCCGCAGGGCCGCCCGGCGGGCGGTATGGCGGGCATCAAGCTCGCCGACGGCGCCAAGGTGATCCACTTCTCCGCCGTGGACCCGGCGCGGGACGCCGTGGTCTTCACGGTGGCGGGCTCGCACGGGACCCTGGACGGCTCGGTGCTGTCCGGGAAGCTGACCCCCTTCGACCAGTACCCGCGCAAGGGCCGGGCCACGGGCGGCGTGCGCTGCCAGCGGTTCCTGAAGGGCGAGGACGTACTGGTCCTGGCCTGGGCGGGCGGTTCCCCCGTCCGTGCCGCGGCGGCCAACGGCACTCCGGCCGAGCTGCCGACCGCGGACCCGCGCCGGGACGGCTCGGGGGCGGCGCTGCCGGCGGCGGTCGCGGCGCTGGCGGGAGCCGCGCTGTAGGTCGCGGGAGGGCGTTCGGGTGGTGCGACCGGGGGGACGTACCACCCGAATGCCGACTAGTGTTTTCCCCCAGGACGTGGTGGGGGGAGAACGCAGCTGATGAGCCGTCGAGCGGGCAGCGGACTGATCGGGAACTGGGCGGAGGCCCAGCGTCGGCAGCAACAGACGCAGCTGGTCCAGCAGCGGGAGGCCGAGCGCCGGCAGCGGGCCCACGAACGGGACGCGAACCGGAGCCACCGGCAGTACCGCGAGGCCGAGGCCCTACGGCGTACCGCGCAGCTCGACGCCGAGGTCGAAGCCCTCAAGGGCCTGTTGGTCGCGGGCTGCCGGACACCGGCGTTCCGGATGTCCTCCCTGGCCCGGCCGGACCGGCTGCAACCCTTCGACCCCGGGGCCCTGGCGCACCCGGTGCCGATGCCCCGCATCGAGGACTTCCAGCGGCAGAGCAGCGGCTGGACGCTCGGCTCGAACCACCGGGCGCAGGCGGAGCGCGAGGCGCACGCCCGCTACACCCAGGCCTGGCAGGCCGCGAACGCCGCGGAGGCGCAGCGCCAGCAGCAACTGGCCGCGTACCGGCAGCAGTACGACCGGTGGGCGGCGGAGCAGATCGCCGGGGTGCGGGCGCACAACGGCGGGCTCACGGAGCTGGCGGACGCACTGCGGGCGGGTGATGCCGATGCGGCGGTGGAGTACTTCTCGGCGGCCCTGTACGCCTCGACCGCCTGGCCCGAGGGGCTACCGAGGCAGGTGACGGCCGCGTACGATCCGGCGGCGCGCCAGCTGGTGTTGGACTGGGAGCTGCCCGGGTACGCGGTGGTGCCGGAGGCCCGGGCGGTGCAGTACCTGCCGAGCACGGACCAGGACAAGGTGAAGCCCCGCCCGGTCACGGAACGACGGGCGCTGTACCGGGACCTGCTGGCCCAGTGCGTGCTGCTGGTGGTGCGCGAACTGTACGCGGCGGACGAATTCGGCGTACTGGACTCGGTCGTGGTCAACGGCTTCGTGGACTGCCACGATCCGGTGACGGGCCAGGAGACGCGGTTCGTGCTCGCCACGGTACCGGCGGCGCGCAGCGCCTTCGCCGGACTGCGGCTGGAGCAGGTCAGTGCGGTGGACTGTCTGGTCTCGGGGCTGGGCGGGCTGCTGTCGGCGCGGCCCGACCAGCTGACGGCGGTGCGCCCCGGGCGCCGGCCCGACGAGGTCGGCGGGGGTGTCGTCAGCCACGGCGGGCACGCGGGCGACGCGGACGGGGACGAGCCGGACCTCTTCGCGATGGACCCGATCGTCTTCGAGAACCTGGTCGCCGAGCTGTTCCGGGCGATGGGCATGGAGGCGGTGACCACGCAACGGTCGGGCGACGGCGGGGTCGATGTGGAGGCGGTGGACCCGACTCCGATCCGGGGCGGTCGGATCGTCGTGCAGGTCAAGCGCTACCGCAACACGGTGCCGCCGACGGCCGTGCGTGATCTGTACGGCACGGTCCAGGACAAGGGGGCGAACAAGGGGGTGCTGGTCACCACCGCGACCTTCGGCCCCGGGTCGTACACCTTTGCCAACGGCAAGCCGCTGGAGTTGGTTCCCGGGGCGGACCTGGTCGAGCTGCTCCACCAGTACGGCCTGCGCGGCCGGCTCGGCAGCGGTGCCACGGCACCCGACCGGCGGGCGGCCGAACCGGCTCCCCCGGCCGAACACAACGTGCTCGGCATGTCCTGGTCGGGTTCGGTCGCCCTCGACGTGTGCGCGCTCGTCTGCACGGGCAACCGGGTGCTGAGCGAGGAGCACTTCGTCTTCTTCAACAACCCGCGGACCCCGGACGGTTCGGTACGGGCCCGCGCGCACGCTGCGCCCGACAAGGCGGCGCTGGAGGTCTCCTTCGACGCCCTGCCGTCGCAGGCCGACCGGCTGGTCCTCGTGGCCGCGATCGACCCGGAGGTCGATCCCCACGCCGACCTCGCCGGCTTCACCGACGCCCACATCCGGCTGCTGTCCGCGGGCGGCGAGGAGCTGGGCCGGCTGGACGTCTCCGACGGGCGCGCCGGCGAGACGGCCCTGGTCCTCGGCTCGTTCCGGCACCGCTCCAACGGCGACTGGGACTTCGTGATCGGCGGCAAGGGCTACCGGGGCGGCCTGGAGGACCTGCTGGGCGAGTTCGGGGTCGAGGTGGCCTAGGGGGTGTCTCGCCGGTCGGGCCGGATGCGGGCGTGATGGCGGTGGCGGCCCGGCGTAAGGGTGGTGACGCCCTCAGGTCTCGTCCGAGCCGGTTGCGGGAACCCCGATCACCGGCTCCGCGGGCCGGGCGACGTAGCGCAGTACGCCCCACATGCTCTCGGGGCGCGCCTCGTGCGGGGCCGCTTCGCGGCAGGCCTCCAGTTCGCGCAGCAGACCCGGCCCGTCGGTGCCCGAGCCGATCAGGACGAGCTGGCTCACGCGCGCTTCGCCCCGCCCCCAGGGCCTCGGGGCGAAGCGGAGGAAGCGGCCGACCGCGTGGACCTCGTAGCGCTCCTCGTGCCCGGGTACGCCGAAGTAGACGAAGCCCTTGATCCGGTAGAGCCCGGCCGGACGCCGGTCGAGGAAATCGATGAACCGGCGGGGGGACAGCGCCTGCTCGGAGGTGAACTCCGTGCTCTCGTAGGCGGCGTGCGCATGGTCGCAGCGGCCGTGGCCGTGGTCGTGACCGTGCTCGTCGTCGTGGTCGTCGGCCTCCGCGAGCAGGTCCTCGAAGGAGAGCTGTCCCCGGGTCTCGGTCCAGGGCCTGCGGTCGAAGAGCAGTTCGGGATCGATCCGCCCGTGATCGGTGGCCATGACCGGGGTGCCCGGGGCGCAGACCACGGCGAGCTGCTGCTCGATCCGGGCCCGCTCGGCCGCGTCCACCCGGTCGATCTTGTTGAGCACCACCAGGTCCGCGACGGCGAGGTGGCGGTCGGTCTCCGGGTGCCTGGTCCGGGTGGCGTCGAATTCGGCGGCGTCCACGACCTCCACCATCCCGCCGTAGCGGATGGCGGGATTCTCGCTGGCCATGAGCATCCGGATCATCTCCTGGGGCTCGGCCAGTCCGCTCGCCTCGATGACGATCACGTCGATCCGGTGGACGGGGGCGGAGAGCTTCTCCAGGTACGCGTCGAGTTCGCTGCCGTCGACGGCGCAGCACAGGCAGCCGCCGCCGAGGGAGACCATGGAGTCCCCGACCTGTCCGGCCACCGACATCGCGTCGACCTCGATCGATCCGAAGTCGTTGACGACGACCCCGATGCGGGTGCCCCCGCGACCGGCGAGGAGGTGGTTCAGCACGGTGGTCTTGCCGGATCCGAGGAAACCGGCGAGGACGACGACGGGGATGGGTTGCCTGCTGTTCACCCGGTCGATCGTAGCCAGGCTCCGTCAGTGCAGGGGCGGCACCGGGTGGGGCGGGGTGGGGCCGGTGTACCGGGCGGCCGGTCGGATGATCTTCGAATCGGTGGCCTGTTCGAGGATGTTCGCGCTCCAGCCGACCACACGGGCCGCACAGAAGGTCGGCGTGAACATCTCGCGCGGGAGCCCGCAGAGCTCCATGACCACGCCCGCGTAGAACTCCACGTTGGTGTGCAGTTCCCGGCCGGGCTTCAGTTCGGCGAGGATCTCCTCGACCTGGCGCTCGACCTCGACGGCGAAGTCCACGAGGGGGCCGCCGAACTGGAGGGCGATCTCGCGCAGCATGCGGGACCGGGGGTCCTCGGTGCGGTAGACGGGGTGGCCGAAGCCCATGATCCGGTCGCCCGCCAGGACCCGTTCGCGGATCCACGGCCCGATCCGGTCCACCGTCCCGATGGCGTCGAGGGTGTCCAGGGCCCGGCTGGGTGCGCCGCCGTGCAGGGGGCCGGAGAGCGCGCCGATGGCCCCGGTCAGACAGGCGGCGACATCGGCGCCGGTGGAGGCGATCACCCGGGCGGTGAACGTCGAGGCGTTGAAGCCGTGGTCGACGGTGGATATCAGGTACCGCTCGACCGCGCGGGCCCGGACCGGGTCGGGTTCCCGGCCGGTCAGCATGTAGAGGTAGTTGGCGGCGTACGGAAGGTCCTCGCGCGGCTCCACCGGCTCCAGGCCCTGCCCCAGCCGGTGCAGCGCGGTCAGCAGGGTCGGTACGGCGGCGCAGGCGGCCAGTGCGTCGGCGGCCCGGCGGCCGGGGTCGAGGTCGTAGACCGGGCGGTAGCCGGCACAGGCGCCCAGCAGTGAGAGCGCGGTGCGCAGCCCGGCCAGGGGGCCGGAGAGCCGGGTGGCACGGGCCAGCGCCGGCAGGGCGTCCCGTACCTCCTCGGGAAGTCGGCGCAGGGGTGCGATCTCGGCCGCGAAGGCGGCGCGCTCGGCGGCGTCCGCCGGGAGCGTGCCGCGGAACATCAGGTGCCACACGTCCTCGAAGCTGCGGGTGGCGGCGAGTTCGACGGCCGAGTACTGGCGGTAGTGGTAGAAGCCTTCCCGGCCCCGGACGTCGCCCAGCCCGGTTTCGGTGACCACGACTCCCGCGAGGCCGCGGGGTACTTCCAAGGTGGTGTCCATGGATCGACCATCCATGATGGATTCAATCGCTGTCAATATTGATTGAATCAACATACCAGTCCATCTGTAGGGTGTTCGTCATGAGCGACCAGACGGACAGCGGGCGCAGGCTCAGCACGCAGGAGGCCGCCCGCGCACTCGGGGTGAAACCGGCGACGGTGTACGCGTACGTCAGTCGGGGCCAGCTCACCAGCCGCCGCGATCCCGCCGGGCGGGGCAGCAGCTTCGACGCCGCCGAGGTGGAGGCGCTGGCCCGGCGGAGCCGGCGCGAGGCGGCGGCCCCCGGCGGGGAACTCTCCGTCCGCACGGCGCTCACCCTCATCGAGCCCGACCGGTACTACTTCCGCGGCGTGGACGCCGTGGAGCTGGCTTCCCGGTACCGCTACGAAGAGGTCGCCGAGTGGCTCTGGACGGGCACCCTCACGCCCGGGGCCCGGTTCACCGCGCCCCCGCAGACCCTGGAGGCGGCCCGGCGGGCAGTGGCCTCGCTGCCGGAACACGGCGGCCCCATCGACCGGTTGCGGGTGGCGGTCGCGGCCGCCGCGGTCGCGGATCCGCTGCGCTTCGACCTGTCCGAGGAGGCGGTACTCGGCTCCGCGCGCGCCCTGATCCCCACGCTGGTCGGCGCGCTGCCGACGGTGGGCGGCCCGGCCCGATGGGCCGGGGACGGCCGGATCGCCCGGCAGTTGTGGTCGCGGCTGACGCTGCGGGAGCCGGACCCGGACGCACTGGCCGTACTGGACCTCGCGCTGGCCCTGCTGGTCGACCACGACCTGGCCGCCTCGACCCTGGCCGTACGGGTGGCCGCCTCCGCGCGGGCCCATCCGTACGCGGCGGTCTCCGCCGGGCTCGGCGTCCTGGAGGGCCCGCTGCACGGCGCGGCCGGACGGCTCGCGCACCGGATGCTGGTGGAGGTGCTGGAACAGGGCGGGGCCGCGCCGGTGGTGGCGGAGTACCTGCGGGCGGGACGCCGGGTCCCCGGGCTCGGCCACCGGCTGTACCGGGGCGAAGATCCTCGCGCGCGGGTGCTCTTCGCCTCGTTGGAAGGACTGGAGCAGGCCGGTCCGGCGCTGGGTGCCGCGCGCGAGGTGGCCGCGGTGATGGCCCGGCAGGGCGGGCTGCACGCCAACGTGGACCTGGCGCTGGCCGTGCTGACGGTGTCGTGCGGGATGCCGGCGGAGGCCGGGGAGACGGTCTTCGCGGTCGCCCGCACGGCGGGGTGGATGGCGCACGCCCTGGAGGAGTACCAGGAGCGGCCACTGCGGATGCGGCCGAGCGGGCAGTACCACGGGCCCCGCCCGCCCCAGCCGATGCCGTGACGGATCCGGTTCGGCCGGGCTCCCGTCCGCCCGGACTCTGGTCCCGAGCTCAGGCCCCGGACGTCAGGCGGCCCCGGACGCCAGGCGGCCGGAGGTCAGGCGGCCCCCCACGGGCTGTGCCACCGCTCGGCGACGGCCGCCGCGCGCGCGAAGTGGCCGGCGGCCTCGTCCTCGCGGCCCAGCAGCACGGCCAGTTCGCCCAGGGTGCGGGCGACCGGGCGGACCGCCACGGTGAACCCGGAGGAGGGCGGCGGGGCGTCGCGGTACGGCAGCAGGGCCGCGTACAACTCCTCGGCGCCCGTCCGCTCCCCGAGCATGACCAGGGTCATCGCCCGGAAGGTCGCGAAGACCTTGAAGAAGTAGTCCGTCCGCAGCGGTCCCGCCCGGTCGAGGACCTCGCGGGCCTCCCGCTCCTCGCCCGCGGCGGCCAGCGCGACCGCGAGCAGGTCCCCGGCCGGCGGGCCGAAGGCCGCGTACACCTGCCGCAGCCGGGGCAGTGACTGCGCGAGCCGCCCCTGGCTCGCCCGCAGCGTCGCGATCGCGACCGCGAGGATCCCCTCCGCGTGCGGGGATCCCTGCCGGGCCATCCGCGCGGCCGCCTGCCGGTAGAGGTGCTCCGCCTCCTCGAACCGGCCCTCGACGTGGGCCCAGGTCGCCTCGACCGCCTCGCCGACGGCGACCGGTCCGGGCATCCGGTAGGTCCGTGCGAACCGTGTCCACCGTTCCACGAGCCGGCGGGCACCGGCCACATCGCCCTCGGCGGCCAGCGCCGTGGAGCGGACGAACATCCCGTACCACTGGTGGCCCGGCAGCTCGTGCGCGGCGCCGATCCGTTCGAGTTCGCCTCCCAGCGCGGCGCGTTCGGGCCATTCCAGGTCGGCGTCGAGTTCCTTGACCAGCGCCGCGAGCGCCCCCGCCCGCAGCACGGGGTCCCCGGTGCCCTCCGCGAGGCCGAGCGCCTCGCGCGCCGCCGCCCGTACGCCCGCCACCTTGGCGTCGGACAGCTCGGCTGCGTACGCACCGAGCAGCCCGCAGCGTACGGCGGGTTCGTGACCGGGCCGCGCCAGCAGGCGCTCCAGCAGCTCCACCACCGGTCCGTCGACCACGCCGTAGGGCCGCGTCTGCCACGGGGTCGGTTCGGTCCATGCCGTGAACGCCGCGACCAGCAGGTCGTCCCGGCCGGCGCCGACCGCGCGGTCGATCGCGGTACGCCGGGTCGTGCGGGCCGCCATGACCGCCCCCGCCCGCACCTGGGCCCGTACCAGCAGGCCCAGCAGCTCGGCGCGCTCGGCGTCCCGGTCGCCCCCGGACCCCGCGGGGACCCGCTCGAAGCACTCCACCGCCTCGGCGAGCAGCACGGCGGCCACGTCATGGGCGAACCGGCTCTCCGCGAGCCGGGCGGCCCGCAGGCAGTGGGCGACCGCCTTCGCCGCCGTCGCCGAGGAGGCCGCGCGCACGTAGTGGTGGGCCAGCGCGGAGACGTCGTCCGGGGCGAGCCGCTCCAGGCAGACCGCGATCCGGCCGTGCATCCGCGAGGAGCGCAGCCGACTGAGGTCCGCCAGCAGGGTGTCGCGCACCAGTGCGTGGGCGAACCGGATCCGCCCCGGCTCGGGTTCGGCCAGCAACCCGGCGAGCAGACCGGCTTCCAACGCGCCCAGTACGCCGTCCTCGTCGGTGTCCGCCGCCCCGACCAGGACCTCGACGCCGGACTCCCGTCCGGCCACCGCGGCCAGGCGCAGTACGGCCACCACTGCCTCGGGGAGCCGTCCGAGCCGCCGTCGCAGCACGTCCCGTACGCCCTCGGGCACCTCGGACAGCGCCACCAGCGAGCCCTCGCTGCCCAGCAGCCTGGCGCTCTCCTGGACGTAGAAGGGGTTCCCTCCCGTGCGTTCGGTCAGCGCGGTCATGACCTCCGCGTCGACCTGCGGGCCGCCCACGCACCGGACCACCTCGGCCACGGCCTCCTCGGTGAGGCCGCACAGCGCGATCCGGGCCGGTGAACGCCGGGCCAGTCCGGCCAGGGCGTCGTCGAGCCGGCCCTCCGTGTCCTCCGGCCGGTACGCGCCCACGACGAGCAGCGCGGTACCCGGGTGGAGGTCGGCGGCACCCGACAGCAGCGCCAGCGTCTCGGCGTCGGCCCAGTGCAGGTCGTCCAGGACGACGGCGACGGGCCGCCCGCGCGCAGCCTCCGCCAACCACTGGCCGACGGCGCGGTGCAGCCGGAACCGCCCGGCGGCGACGTCCTCGCCGACGGGCGTACGGCCGGTGGCGGGAGCGTCCTCGGCCAGGAGGGGCGAGAGCGCGGCGGCCACCGCGGGCTCGGGCGGGGCGGCCGCCGCGACGGCGCGCAGTGCTTCGACCCAGGCCCAGGCGGGTGGTGCGCCCTCGGCGTCGGTGTTGCGCCCGAAGGCGACGAGCCAGCCCTCGGCGCGGAGCCGGTCGCCGAGGGCGCGCAGCAGCGCCGACTTGCCCATCCCGGCCTCGCCGGTGACCAGCGCGACGCCGGGGCCGGCCGCGCGGGCCCGGTGCGCCGCCGCCGTCAGCCGCTCCAGTTCCCCTTCTCGCCCGACGAACGGCTCGGCTCCGGTGGCGGCCGGCACCGCGGGCACCTCGGGCACATGCGGCACAGGTGGCACATGCGGCGCAGGTGGCACGTGCGGCACGGGCTCCGGTGGCCGCGTGGCCTCGCGCAGCACCCGGCCGTCCTGGGCCAGGACCGCCTTCTCCAGCTCGACCAGGGCGGCACCGGGATCCAGTCCCACCTCGTCGGCGAGCACCGTCCTGGCCCGGCGCAGCGCCGACAGCGCGTCGGCCTGCCGGCCCGCCGCCCACAGGGCGAGGGCGTGCAGCCGCCATGCCTCCTCCCGCAGCGGCTCGTCCCGGGTCAGCAACGCGGCCTCGGCGACCGCCCCGGCGAGGTCGGCGCCGCCCCGCAACCCGGCGGCGATGCCGAGTTCGCGCGCGGCCAGCCGCAGCTCGCCGAGCCGCAGGATCTCGGCGTGGGTCCACGGCTCGTCGGCGGTCTCCGCGTACGCCGGCCCCTGCCACAGCGCCAGCGCCTCGCGGAGCAGGGCTCCGGCGGTGTCCGGCTCGGCGTGCAGGGCCTCGCGGGCGCGGCCGAGCAGCCGCTCGAAGCGCCAGGCGTCGACGGCGTCCTCGGGAAGCCGAAGCGCGTACCCGGGCGGCGCGCTCACCAGCAGTCGGGCGGGGGTGCGCGGGGCCCGGCCCGGTTCCAGGAGGCGGCGCAGGTTGGAGACGTAGGCCTGGAGGGAGGCAACGGCCCGGGAGGGCGGCGCCCCCTGCCAGAGTTCCTCGATCATCCGGTCGACGGACACGACCCGGCCGCGCGCGGCTACGAGCAGGGCCAGTACGGAGCGCTGGCGGTGGCCGCCGAGCGGGATCGCCTCGCCGTCCCGCTCGGCCGTGAAGGAGCCGAGTACGCGTATGTGGACCATGACCCCACCAACGTACGCCGCATCGGTCAACTCCGGCCCACCGTAGGCCGAATGACGCTGCGGAACCTTCCAAGCGGCTTCCAAGAACCCTCCATGTACCGAGGTCGAGTCTCTTCCCATGAAGACGACGCAGCCAGGGACGGCACGAGCACGGCGAACGCACCGGAGCACCGCACGGCCGAACACCCACGAGATGGTGGTCATCCACCGCGGCCTGCGCCGCGAGGCGCGCCTGCTGGTCGAACTGATCGCCGCGGTGGCTCCCGGCGACACGGCGCGGGCACGGGTCCTCGGGGACCACTTCCGCGACTACCGACTCGGTCTGACGGGCCACCACCACGGCGAGGACGCATACCTGTGGCCGCCGCTGATGGCGCGGGTCGACCTCGAAGCGGACCTCGTCCTGCGCATGGAGGCCCAGCACGAGCGGGTGGCCGCGAGTCTTGCGGCCGCCGAGGAGGCCCTGCCCGCCTGGGAGGGCCGGGCCGGGGAGGCGGAACGCGACACGCTCGTGTCGGTCCTCTCCGAGCACCGGACCGTGCTGCTGGAGCACCTGGCGGACGAGGAGGAATCGCTCCTGCCGCTCGCCGCCCGCCACCTGTCCGCGGACGAGTGGGACCGACTGGGCGAGCACTTCCTGACCAGCACGCCCAAGCCCAAGCTGCTGTTCTTCCTCGGGATGGTCCTGGAGGACGCCGACCGGGCCGAGCGCGCGGCGATGCTCACCGCCCTGCCCCTCGCCGGGCGCCTGCTGTGGCACACCGTCGGGCGTCCCGCCTACGTCCGCCGGATGCGCGCCGTCCGCCGCACCGCCGCTCCGCGCTGATCCCCTCCCCCGCGCCGCCCCTCCCCCACCACCTCCAGGAGACGGAGACAACCATGTCCCTCAAGCACTTCACCACCGCCCTGGCCGCCACCGGCGCCGCGTTCATCCTGTACGTCGGCCTCAGCTACCTGCTCGCGCCGCAGATCACCGCCGCCGACTTCGGGCTGCCGACCTGGCCGCAGCACGACGGCGCCGCCTTCCTCGCCGTCAAGGGCGTACGCGATGTCGCGACCGGCCTGGTCATCCTCGCGCTCCTGCTCACGGGGCAGCGCCGGGCGCTCGGCTGGGCCATGGCGGCGATCGTCTTCGTCCCCGCCGGCGACATGGTGATCGTCCTCGCGGGCGGCGGACCCGCGGCTCAGGCCTACGGGGTCCACGGCGCCACCGCCCTCGCCGTCGCCGTGACCGCGGGCCTCCTGCTGCGCGAGCGTCCGGTCCCTGCCGTCCGCGCCGCCGCCGAGCCGGCCCGGACCTGACCACCCGCCCGCCCCGCCCCACCCTCACCAGCTGCCTTCCCCCAGGAGAAGACGACATGTCCCTGATCGTGCCTTCCTTCGAAGAATCGGTGATCGTGCGCTCGGCCGAGGCCGAGACGATCGGCGCCGCCCCGACCACCATCCGGCTCCTCGCCGACAGCAGTTCCACCGGCGGCGCCCTGTCGACCCAGCGCGTGAGCCTGTTGGACGGCGCCAACGGGGCTGCGCCCCACCACCACTCTCGGTCCGCCGAGCTCTTCTACCTGCTCGACGGCACCGCGCAGCTCCTGTCGGGCGACCAGGTGGTGACCGCGGAACGCGGCGACCTCGTCATCGTGCCGCCCGGCCTCGATCACGCGTTCGCCGCCGCGCCCGGGGAGAACGCCGACATCCTCATCGTGATCACGCCGGGCATCGAGCGGTTCGAGTACTTCCGCCACCTGGAACGGATCGCCTACGGGAAAGTGCCGCCGGAGTCCCTGCTGGACGTCCAGGATCTCTACGACACCTACTTCACCCACAGTGAGGCGTGGGACACGGTCCGGGCATGACGGGAGTGGGGTACCCGACAAGCCGGGCGTAAGCATTCCGCTCGTGCCGGTGCCGACCTACCGTTGCTGCCCATGCGGTTCCCCCTCATGAGCGCTCGGCGCCTCGGGCTGCCCAGACGGGCCGTCTCCCAGATCCTGCTGACCCAGCTGGCCATCGCCGCCGGGGTCGCCGTACTGGCGACCGGGCTGTTCCTGGCGCCGCTCAGCGCCCAGCTCGACGACCAGGCCATGCGGCGCGCCCTGGCCATCGCGCAGAGCGCCGCGGCCGACCCGGCGCTGGCCGCCGGGGTCCTGAGCTCCGGGCCGTCGGCCGACAGCCCCGTGCAGTCCTCGGCCGAGCGGATCCGCCGGGCCACCGGAGCCGAGTACGTGGTCGTGCTCGACCTGAACGGCATCCGCCGCTCGCACCCGAGCGCCGACCGGATCGGGCTGCCCGTCTCCACCGACCCGAGCGATGCCCTGGCGGGGCGCGAGGTCATGGAGATCGACGAGGGCACCCTGGGCCGCTCCGCCCGCGGCAAGGTCCCGCTCCTCGCGGCCGACGGCGAGATCGTCGGCGCCGTCTCCGTCGGCATCGCCTACGACAGCGTCCGCGATCGGCTGCTCGGCGCGATCCCCGGACTGCTCGCCTACGCGGGCGGGGCCCTGGCGGCGGGCGCCCTCGCCGCCTACCTGCTCTCCCGCAGGATCCAGCGGCAGACCCGCGATCTGGCCTTCTCCGACATCGCCGGCCTGCTCGCCGAGCGCGAGGCCATGCTGCACTCCATCCGCGAGGGCGTGATCGCCCTGGCCCCCGACGGCAGGGTCCGGCTGGTCAACGACGAGGCCGCCCGCCTGCTGGGCCTCGCCCCGGACGCCACCGACGGCTGCGCGGGGCGCCCGCTGGAGGACGTACTGGGCGCGGGCCGCACCGCGGACGTCCTGTCGGGCCGTGTCACCGGCCGGGACCTGCTCACCGTCCAGGGCCCCCGGGTCCTGGTGGCCAACCGCATGCCCACCGAGGACGGCGGTGCCGTCGCCACCCTGCGCGACCGCACCGAGCTGGAGCACCTCGCCCGCGAGCTCGACTCCACCCGGGGCCTGATCGATGCCCTGCGCGCCCAGGACCACGAGCACGCCAACCGCCTCCACACCCTCCTCGGCCTGCTGGAGCTGGGCCTGCACGAGGAGGCGGTGGAGTTCGTGACCGAGGTCGCCTGCGTGCACCGCACGACGGCCGAACAGGTCACCGAGAAGGTCCACGACCCGCTGCTGGCCGCCCTCCTGGTGGGCAAGGCGGCCGTCGCCGCCGAGCGCGGCGTCCCCCTGCGCCTGGCCGGCTCCACCCTCCTCCCCGACCGCCTGGTGGACCCGGGTGGCCTCGTCACGATCCTCGGCAACCTCGTGGACAACGCTCTGGACGCCGCAGCGGGTTCAGTGGCGCCCCTGGTCGAGGTGGAACTGCGCGCGGAGGGCCGTACCGCCGTGCTGCGGGTGTGCGACAGCGGCCCCGGGGTGCCCGCCGCGCGTCGTGAGGAGATCTTCACGGAGGGCTGGTCGACCAAGCAGCCCAAGGCCCACCGCGAGCGCGGGCTGGGCCTCGCCCTCGTACGCCGCCTCGCGGAGCGGCAGGGCGGCAGCGCCCGGGCCGGTGAAGCAGCGGACGGAGGGGCGGAATTCTCCGTCGTACTCCCGGAGGCCCTGCGGTGAACGAGACCCCGATTCACGTATTGGTCGTCGACGACGACATGCGTGTTGCCCGGATCAACGCGGCGTACGTGGCAAAGGTTCCCGGATTCCTGGTGACGGCGCAGGCCCATTCGGCCGCCGAGGCCCTGGAGTTCCTCACCTCTCGTCCGGTGGACCTGGTCCTGCTGGACCACTACCTCCCCGACGAGAACGGCCTGGACCTCGTCCGGCGCCTGCGCCAGCTCGGCCACCGCACGGATGTGATCATGGTCACCGCCGCCCGCGACCTCACCACGGTGCAGGCCGCCATGCGCCTCGGCGCCCTGCAGTACATGGTCAAACCCTTCACCTTCGCCGGACTGCGCAGCCGACTGGAGGCGTACGGGGCGCTGCGCCGCACCCTGGACACGGGCGGTGAGGCCGAACAGGCCGAGGTGGACCGGATCTTCGGTGCCCTCGCCGCCGCGGGATCCCCCAACGAGCTCCCCAAGGGCCATTCCGCCACCACCGCGGAGCTCGTCCGCCGGGTGCTGCGGTCCGCCGAAGGCCCCTTGTCCACCCAGCAGATCGCCGACCGCGCGGGCATCAGCCGGCAGACCGCCCAGCGCTATCTCAAGCTGCTCGAACGCACCGCCCGGGTCAGCCTCGCCCTGCGCTACGGCGAGACCGGCCGCCCGGAGCACCGCTACACCTGGCTCCCGTCGGAGGGTCCGGCCTGACGGCGCCCTGCCGACCGGCCTCCCGAGCGACCGGCCGCCCTCCCGACCGACCGGCCGCTCCGTCCCTCGGCCTCTCAGACCGCTCCGGCTCCGGTCAGGGAGCGGACCTCCGTCTCCGCGTGCTTCGCCTCGTCCGCTTCCTCGCCCGAGGTGACGGTGCCCAGCCAGCCCGCCAGGAAGCCCAGCGGGATCGAGACGATCCCCGGGTTCTGGAGCGGGAAGTACTGGAAGTCCGCTCCGGGGAAGAGGGATTCGGCGCTGCCCGACACCACTGGCGAGACCAGTACCAGCAGCACCGACGGAATCAGGCCGCCGTACACCGACCAGACGGCTCCGCGCGTGGTGAAGCCGCGCCAGAAGAGCGAGTACAGCAGCACCGGCAGATTGGCCGAAGCCGCCACCGCGAAGGCCAGCCCCACCAGGAACGCCACGTTGAGGTCCTGGGCGAGCAGCCCGAGGGCGATCGCCACCGCCCCGATGCCGACGGCCGCGCCCCGGGCCACCGCGACCTCGCTGCGCTGCCGGGCGTGCCGGCGCTTGAGGGAGGCGTACAGGTCGTGCGCCACGGAGGCCGAGGAGGCCAGGGTGATCCCGGCGACCACGGCCAGGATGGTGGCGAAGGCGATGGCGGCGACGAAGGCGAACAGCACCGCGCCCCCGGTGGTGTCGGCGCCCCCGCCGAGGAAGGCCGCCAGCAGCGGAACGGCCGTGTTCCCGGAGGCGTTGGAGGCCCGTACCTCGTCCGGTCCCACCAGCGCGGCCGCCCCGAAGCCGAGCACGATCGTCATCAGGTAGAAGCCGCCGATCAGCGCGATCGCCCACACCACCGAGCGGCGGGCCGACCGGGCGGTGGGCACGGTGTAGAACCGCGACAGGATGTGCGGCAGCCCGGCGGTCCCGAGGACCAGCGCGAGACCGAGGCTCATGAAGTCGATGCGGGCGGTCCAGCCCCCGCCGTACTTGAGGCCGGGGCCCAGGAACGCCCGGCCGTGCCCGCTGCGGTCGGCGGCGCTGGTGAGCAACTGGTCGAAGTTCCCGTGGAAGCGCAGCAGCACGAGCACGGTCAGGGTGATCGCGCCGCCCATCAGCAGCACGGCCTTCACGATCTGGATCCAGGTGGTGGCCCGCATCCCGCCGAAGGACACGTAGACCACCATCAGCGCGCCCACCCCCACCACGGTGAGGGTGCGGGCGACGGCGCCCGAATTCCCCAACAGCAGGCCGACCAGACTGCCCGCGCCGACCATCTGCGCGATGAGGTAGAGGACGGAGACGACGACCGAGGAGGTGCCGGCCGCGATCCGGACCGGACGTTCGCTCATCCGGGCGGCGACCACGTCGGCAAGGGTGAAGCGCCCGCAGTTGCGGACCAGTTCGGCGACGAGGAACAGCACGACGAGCCAGGCCACGAGGAAGCCCACCGAGTACAGCAGCCCGTCGTAGCCGAACAGGGCGATCAGGCCGGAGATGCCGAGGAACGAGGCCGCGGACATGTAGTCGCCCGCGATGGCGAATCCGTTCTCCATCGGGGAGAACAATCGCCCGCCCGCGTAGAACTCCTCGGCCGACCCGTGCCGGTTCCGGCTGACCCAGGTGGTGATGCCGAGGGTCACCGCGATGAAGAGGCTGAACAGGATCAGCGCGAGGGTCTGGTGCTCGGTGGTCACCGGCCGGCCCTCCTCGCCCGGGTCCGCTCGGCGCCGTGCTCCTGCTCGAAGACGGTCCAGCGCAGATCGAGCGCGGCCCGGTCCCGGCGCAGCCGCGCGTGCCGGGCGTAGGCCCAGGTCAGCAGGAAGGTGCTGAGGAACTGGCCGAGTCCCGCCAGCATGGCCACGTTGACCGCGCCCGCCACGGGCCGGGCCATCAGGCCGGGCGCGGCGGTGGCGGCGACCACGTAGGCGACGTACCAGAGGAAGAACCCGGCGGTGGCGGGGACGACGAACCTGCGGTAGCGGGTGCGCACCTCCTGGAAGGCGGCGCTGCGCTGCACTTCGAGGTAGATCTCGGATGCTCCGGGCGCGGGGCGTCCGCCCACGGGAACCGGGGCCGGCTGGGACGTTTCCTCACCCTCGCCCCACCCGACGGCCAGCGCGTCGTACCAGGGGTCGTCCAACCGGATCGTTCCGGTATCACGACCTTCGTGCTTGTCCACCGAACTCTCCTTGTCCGCTGCCGCAGTGGCCGCGTGCCCACAAGGATGTGCGGAATGGGGCTTTCCGGACTGGTGTACCGGCGCTCTTCACTCCAACAGGTGATGGAGCGAAGAGCGCCGGTGTGCCGTGGTGCGTTCGGGGTCAGTGCCCGCCGGGGTCCGGCGGCACCCGGATCAGGCGTCGATGCGCGAGCGGTCCAGGGTCGCCGCGGAGCTCGTGATGAACTCCTTGCGCGGGGCCACCTCATTGCCCATGAGCAGGTCGAAGACCTGCTCGGCCGAGTCCAGGTCGCCGATGTTGATCCGGCGCAGGGTGCGGTGGCGGGGGTCCATGGTGGTCTCCGCCAGCTGGTCCGCGTCCATCTCGCCGAGACCCTTGTAGCGCTGGATCGAGTCCTTGTACCGGACGTTCTTGCGCTGGTACTCCAGCAGGGTCTGGCGCAGCTCGTTGTCCGAGTACGTGTAGACGTACTTGTCCTGGCCCTTCTTCGGCTGGACCAGCTCGATCCGGTGCAGCGGCGGCACGGCCGCGAAGACCCGGCCGGCCTCGACCATCGGCCGCATGTACCGCTGGAAGAGCGTGAGCAGCAGGCAGCGGATGTGCGCGCCGTCGACGTCGGCGTCCACGAGCAGCACGATCTTGCCGTACCGCGCGGCGTCGATGTCGAAGGTCCGGCCCGAGCCGGCTCCTATGACCTGGATGATCGCCCCGCACTCGGCGTTCTTGAGCATGTCCGAGATCGAGGACTTCTGGACGTTGAGGATCTTGCCGCGGATGGGCAGGAGCGCCTGGAACTCCGAGTTCCGGGCGAGCTTCGCGGTACCGAGGGCGGAGTCGCCCTCGACGATGAAGAGCTCGCTGCGGTCCACGTCGTCGCTGCGGCAGTCGGCCAGCTTGGCGGGGAGCGAGGAGGTCTCCAGCGCCGTCTTGCGACGCTGCGCCTCCTTGTGCTGACGGGCCGCGATCCTGGTCCGGGCCGCCGCGACGATCTTCTCCATCACGGCGCGGGCCTGCTGCTTGTCGTCGCGCTTGGTGGAGGTCAGGAATGCCTTGAGCTCCTTGGCGACCACGGCGGCGACGATCCGGGTGGCCGCGGAGGTGCCGAGCACCTCCTTGGTCTGGCCCTCGAACTGCGGCTCGGCGAGCCGGACGGTGACGACGGCCGTCATGCCCTCCATCGCGTCGTCCTTGACCACGTCATCCTCGGCGACGCGCAGCAGCTTGGCCGAGCGCAGCACCTCGTTGACGGTCTTGGCCACGGAGCGTTCGAAGCCGGTGACGTGGGTGCCGCCCTTGGGGGTGGCGATGATGTTCACGAAGGACTTGACGCCGGTCTCGTACCCCGTGCCCCAGCGCAGGGCGATGTCCACGCCGAGCTCGCGGGTGACCTCGGTCGGGGTCATGTGGCCGCGGTCGTCGAGGACCGGGACGGTCTCCTTGAAGGTGCCCGATCCGGTCAGCCGCAGCACGTCGCAGACGGCCTTGTCCTGGGCGAGGTACTCGCAGAACTCGCTGATGCCGCCGTCGAAGCGGAAGGTCTCCTCGGTCTTGCCGGCCCCGTCGATGCCGCGCTCGTCGCGGACGACCAGGGTCAGGCCGGGGACGAGGAAGGCGGTCTGGCGGGCACGCTGGTAGAGCGTCTCCAGGTTGAGCCGGGCGTCCTTGAGGAAGATCTGGCGGTCGGCCCAGTAACGGACCCGGGTGCCGGTCTTGCCCTTGGCGACCCGCTTGACCTTGCGGAGGCCGTTGGCGGGGTCGAAGGGGCTGTCGGGGCCCTGCTCGGTGAACATGCCCGGGACGCCGCGCCGGAAGCTGATGGCGTGGGTCGAGCTGTTGCGGTCGACCTCGACGTCAAGACGGGCGGAGAGGGCGTTGACCACGGAGGCGCCGACGCCGTGCAGGCCGCCGGAGGCCGCGTACGAGCCACCGCCGAACTTGCCGCCGGCGTGCAGCTTGGTCATGACGACCTCGATGCCTGACAGGCCGGTCTTGGGCTCGACGTCCACGGGGATGCCGCGGCCGTTGTCGCGGACCTCGACGGAGGCGTCCTCGTGGAGGATCACCTCGATGTGGTCGCAGTAGCCGCCCAGGGCCTCGTCGACGGAATTGTCGATGATCTCCCACAGGCAGTGCATGAGGCCCCGGCTGTCGGTGGAGCCGATATACATGCCGGGGCGCTTGCGGACGGCCTCCAGCCCTTCGAGGACGAGCAGGTGCCGCGCGGTGTAGTTGGAACCGTCCCGGTCTGCTCCGGACAGCAGCGCGCTGGAAGGCACGGACGTGTCGGCGGTCACGCAGTTCGCTCCTCGCTGAATTTCTTTTCTGGCCCGGTCGGGCGCAGGGGTGGCTCGGGTGCCGCTCGAAGGGTACCGAGGCCAGGTAGAGCCGATGCAACGCCACCCTCGCCCATTCTTCAGCCTAGTCCAGATCCGTACGGATGTTCGATCCCCCGCGCGGGTGAAGGAAACATCACGTTCCCTTCCGCGCATGAACCATTTAGGGTTCGGGCACGTCCTCATGAACAACCTGGCACTCACGCCGGGGGAGGATGGAACTGCAACAAGCGCACGACTGACAACGCGAAACCGTAAAGCAACGCAATACGGCTCCTTCGCCGCCAACCGGCAACAGCCGGCCAGCTTCGGAAGGAAGTTTCGAGGAAAAGCCGCGAGCGGGAACGTTTTCGGCCTGGTTGGATGTTGACCCTGGTACGACAGCTCGTCGAGCTAGAGAAGAGGCGACGTGACTACTGTTCTGACACCCGCGACCCCGCTGACGGCCGCTGACCGATGCGACCGTTGCGGCGCCCAGGCATATCTGCGCGTCGTCCTGCTGAGCGGCGGTGAACTGCTCTTCTGCGCCCACCACGGGCGCAAGTTCGAGCCGGAACTCAAGAAGATCGCCGCGGAAATACAGGATGAGACCGAGCGGCTCACGTCCGCTCCGGCTGCCCATGCCGAACCCGAGGACCGCTGACACAGGCCTATACCTCGCATCCGACGAGCCAGGACCGGCTAGGCCGGTCGACGGGCGGCACTCCTGAGACCCAGGGGTGCCGCCCGTCCTCACGTCCGCGACCCCTCAGCTAGGGCGTGCGACGCCCCTGTACGGGCCCTGAGTGGGGCCCAGAGGCCCCGTGGGCACCCCATCCGATGCCCTGGACCTCGCCGGGCTGCGCGCCCGTCTCCGGGGCCAGCACGAAGTCGACCAACGGGGCGACGCGCGTGTAGACGCCGGGGCTGTCGGCACGCCCGCAGCCCCGGCCCCACGAGACCAGCCCGATGAGCCGGCCCTGCGCCACCAGCGGCCCGCCGCTGTCCCCCTGGCAGGCGTCCTTGCCGCCGCCGCCGTCCCCCGCGCACACCATGGACGCCGCGCGGTACTGCCCGTCCGCGTCCCCGGGGTAGGCGCGCTCGCAGACCTCGTCCGCGAACACCGTCACCCCGGCGGCACGCAGCCCGTACGCGTAGTCACCAAAGCCGCTCGTGTCGCCCCAGCCGTACACCGCCGCCCCGGTCCCCGCCGCGTAGGCGGAATGCCCCGCCCCGGCCATGGGCAGCACGTAGTGGGCCGGTACGGACTCGGCCAGCTCCAGAACGGCGAGGTCCCCGGCATTGCTCGCCGGGTCGTAGGCCGGGTTCACCCTCGCCCCGCGCACCGCGATCTCCCGGCCCTCGGCCGCCCGGAGCTCCGTACGCCCGGCGATCACCCGGAAGTCGGCCACCGACTCGACCGGGCCTCCCAGCACCTGGCTGCCCAGGCAGTGCGCCGCCGTCAGCACCCTGGTCGGGGACACGACCACACCGCCGCAGAACTGCCCGCCCCGCGTACCCCCGAACCGGTCACGGCTGGCGAGGGCGACGACCCAGGGGCTGTCGGCCACCTTCACCGGCTTCCCGCCGATCACCACGCTGTCCGCGGCCGCCTGTGGCACCTGGGCGAACGGCGCCGCGGCCGCTCCCGCCGCCAGGGTCAGCGCTCCCGCCAGAGCACGGGCAAAGGGACGACGCATGAGGCCTCCTGACTCCGAGTGTTCATGACTCCACCCAGAGTGGGTCGCCCGGTGGCCGAGCGCACCCGCGCGGCCACCGTCGTCCTGTCGTCCCCATCGGCTTTCGACGGCGCCCGGCGCCGCCGAAAGCCGCCCGGTCAGTCCAGGTAGTCGCGCAGCACCTGGGAGCGGGACGGGTGCCGGAGCTTCGACATCGTCTTCGACTCGATCTGGCGGATCCGCTCGCGCGTGACCCCGTAGACCTTGCCGATCTCGTCGAGGGTCTTGGGCTGGCCGTCCGTGAGGCCGAAGCGCATCGAGACCACGCCGGCCTCGCGCTCGCTCAGGGTGTCGAGCACCGAGTGCAACTGCTCCTGCAGCAGCGTGAAGCTCACCGCATCGGCCGGGACGACCGCCTCGGAGTCCTCGATGAGGTCACCGAACTCGCTGTCGCCGTCCTCACCGAGCGGCGTGTGCAGGGAGATCGGCTCGCGTCCGTACTTCTGGACCTCGATGACCTTCTCGGGGGTCATGTCGAGTTCCTTGGCCAGCTCCTCCGGGGTGGGCTCGCGGCCCAGGTCCTGGAGCATCTGGCGCTGGACGCGGGCGAGCTTGTTGATGACCTCGACCATGTGCACCGGGATGCGGATGGTCCGTGCCTGGTCGGCCATGGCACGCGTGATCGCCTGCCGGATCCACCACGTGGCATAGGTCGAGAACTTGTAGCCCTTGGTGTAGTCGAACTTCTCGACCGCGCGGATCAGACCCAGGTTGCCCTCCTGGATCAGGTCCAGGAAGAGCATGCCGCGGCCCGTGTAGCGCTTGGCGAGGGAGACCACGAGACGGAGGTTGGCCTCCAGCAGGTGGTTCTTCGCGCGGCGTCCGTCCTCGGCGATGATCTCCAGCTCGCGCTTGAGCTTGGGCGCCAGCTTGTCGGAGTTCGCCAGCTTGTCCTCGGCGAACAGACCCGCCTCGATGCGCTTGGCGAGCTCCACCTCCTGCTCGGCGTTGAGGAGGGGGACCTTGCCGATCTGCTTGAGGTAGTCCTTGACCGGGTCGGCGGTGGCGCCGGCGACCACGACCTGCTGGGCGGGGGCGTCGTCCTCGTCGTCGGAGATGACGAAGCCCTTGTTCTCCCCGCCCTCCTCCTCTTCCTCGGCCTCGGCCTTGACGGCGTCAGGACCCTCGTCCGCGGTCTCGTCCTCGCCCGCCTCGTCCGCGTCCTTCTTGGAGGCGGTCTTCTTGGCCGCCGTCTTCTTGGCAGCGGTCTTCTTGGCGGGCGCGGCCTTCTTGGCGGCCGTCTTCTTCGCCGCGGTCTTCTTGGCGGCGGGCTCCGTTCCGGTCTCCCCCGCGAGCGCGTCCACGATCTCCGGGTCCGCCGCCCCGGCTGCCGGGACCGCGGTGGCCGCGGGCTGCGCTGCCGTCGTCCTGGCCGCCGTCTTCTTGACGGTCTCGGTGGCCGTCCGCTTGGCGGGGCTCTTGGCTGCGACGCTCTTGCGGGTGGTGCGCTTGGGCGACTCCGCGGCACTGACCATCAGCGTCACACCCTCTTCCTCGAGGATCTGGTTGAGGCTGCGCAGAACATTCTTCCACTGGGTCGCAGGAATCTGGTCAGCCTCGAAGGCCCGACGCACGTCATCGCCGGCGATCTGCCCCTCGGCCTTGCCCCGCTCGATGAGCGCCATCACAGACTCGGAATCGGCGATCTCCGGCGGGAGCGTACGGGATGTGCTGGCCGACACAAACAACCTCTCGGAACGATGGGAACGGCTTCCGACCCCGGGCCTGGTGGTGCTGGACCGGAGCCGACGACCACCGACCGGGGATGGGCCGGCGGCGCGGGCAGGGGCCGGGGAGCTGCACAGCACCCCCAAGGGCTGCTGTCTTCCCTCCGTCGGCCATCACCTCTTACGTCATCGCGTGACCTCGCAGAGCGTTACGCCCAATATTCGTGGCCCGAGTCACACCCCGTACGCACGAGTGCCGCTCCTGTGGTCGTACCCGGCGCTTCGCGCGTGCCGAAACGCCACGAAAGGGGCCTCACGCCGGTGTCGCCGGACCCGACCGGGCCCGGCGACACGTTCTGCACCCCCGCGCCCCCGCGCGTCCGCCCGTCAGTGCTCGCGCGGGGCGGGAACCACGCGCTCGACCTCCGGATGAACCGTCAGGAGCTGGCGCATGGCGTTCTCGGCGCCCGTCGCGTCACCCGCGGCAAGGGCCTCGACCATCCGCGCGTGGTGTGCGACGCAGGTCTCGCTCGGGCGGTCGCAGGCGGTGATCGGGCTGCCGGAGACCTGGAGGGCGGCGGTCACGATGCCGGAGAGGTGCTCCAGCATGCGGTTTCCGGCGACCTGGATGAGGAGCGCGTGGAATTCGTTGTCGGCGCGCGCGAAGGTGATCGCGTCGCCCTGGCCGAGGGCGTGGCCCATGATCTCGACCATGTCCGAGAGGCGCTGCTGGATGTCCGGCCGGCCGTGGCCGGCGGCGAGGCGGGCGGCGAGCGGCTCGATGGTCCAGCGGAGCTCGCCGAGCTCGCGGCGCTGGTCGTCGCGCTGGGGACCGAAGGCGCGCCATTCGATGATGTCGGGGTCGAGCAGGTTCCAGTCGGCGACGGGGCGGACCCGGGTGCCGACGTTGGGGCGGGCACTGACGAGGCCCTTGGCCTCCAGGACCCGCAGCGATTCGCGGACGACCGTGCGGGAGACCTCGAAGCGCTGGCCGATTTCCTCGGGGACCAGCGGGCGGTCCGCCCCGAGGTCGCCGGAAACGATCATCTGGCCGAGTTGTTGGACGAGTTGGCCGTGCAGTCCGCGTCCACGGCTGCCTGCCGCTCGGCGGCCGACGCGGCTCAACTCGACGTCGGCACCGTCCCAGTGGGGCGCTCCGACGCGGTCGGACCCGGGGGTCTCCGCGTAGGGGTAGCGGTCGAGTTCGCCCGGGCCGGCGAGGCCGGAGTCGGCGTGGCGGGCGGCGGTCATCATGGTGTGCGCAAGGGTACTCACGAATCCTTTGTCGGCCGTGCCTCCATGACCCTTGAGGTCTTTGGTGAAAAGCACACGAAAGGGTGATCGGTGCCACCTACGCAATTGACGACTTATCGTAAAGAACCAGACGTTTTGCGGGGAGTTGCGGTCCGCTTGACGTGACACGGACCGCAACGGTCCCGTCCGCGACTTCTCCCGAACCGGAACGATCACCAACGGACCCGGCTGCGCAGTCCGGTGAACCCATAGGCGCACAACAGGACCATCAGCGACAACAGCAGTGCGGTCCCGACGGGTTGGGCCATCACCCGGAGGGCCCCCACCAGTAGGCGGTCGACCTCCGGCGGCCACTGTCCCCAGGTCAGGCCGCGCAGGCGGGACCCGAGCCCGGTCGACGGGTACGCGGACGAGCCCTCCAGCGCCTTGCGCACCAGCGGAACCACCATCACCGGTACGGCGAGCACCGCGGCCAGTCCCGCGGTGGCGGACCGGAAGACACCGGAGGCCAGTACGCCGGCCCAGGAGCAGCCGACGAGCAGTCCGGCCCAACTCACGGCCGGGGAGAGCCACTCCACCGGGGTGCGCAGCGGACCGGTGTCGAAGACCAGCGCGAGGGCGGCGGCGTCGGCGGCCACCGTCAGAGCGCCCAGCAGCAGCGCGAGGGCGGCGCTGATGCCCAGCTTGGCGGTGAGCAGCCCCATCCGGCGGGGCACGGTGCCCCGGTCGGCGGCGAGTGCGGGGTAGCGGTACTCCTCACCGAAGGCCAGGGCGCCGAGCAGGCCCGCGCCCAGGGCGGCGGGCGGTAGCGGCAGCAGTTCGGGCCAGGCGGAGAGCAGCCGGTTCTGCGGGGTCTGCCCGGTCCGGGCCAGTACCAGGGCGGTGAGGACGGAGACGGCGACGACGAGGGCGGCGGTGAGGACGGGGGTGGCGGTCCCGAAGACCCGGAGCAACTCGTAGCGCAGGGGACGCAGCGGGCCGCCCACGCGGCGCACGGCCGAGGTCGGGCGCCCGGGGCGGATCTGCCGGGGGTGTTCGGCGGACGTCTCGGTGACGGCCTCGGTGCGGGCCGCGTCGGACTCCGGCGACGTTCCGGCCGCGGTGCGCGCGGCCGGGACCGGCGCCGTCGGCGCACCGGCGTCGCCCGTCTCGTCGGCGAGCTGATGGACCAGCACGCCGTTGCGGAACGCCGCCTCGCCGATCTCGGCGCAGTTGCTGCCGTACACCGACAGGCGGCTGCCGCTCTCGGCGACGATCTCCACGGAGCGCCGGGCGGCCCTGGCTTCTCGGCCCAGTACGTCGGCCAGCCGGGCCGCGTGCGGGGTGCGCACGGCGACCCTCGGACGCAGCCTGGTCCGGGCGAAATCGGCCGCGTCCTGGTCGGCAACGAGCCGGCCCGCCTCGATGCTGACGACGCGGTCGGCGCTGCGGGCCGCCTCCTTGGCGTCGTCGGTGGTGAAGAGCACCGCGCCGCCGAGTGAGGCGTGGCCGCGCAGCAGACCGTGCAGCCAGCCGCGTTCGCGGGGGGAGAGTCCGGCACCCGGCTCGTCGAGCAGCAGGGTGCACGGATCGGCGAGCAGCGCCGAGGCCAGTGCGACCCGGCGCTCCATGCCGAGCGACAGCGAGCCGAGGCGCTGGTCGCGCAGGCCCGCGATGCCGACGACCTCCAACATGGTGTCGGCCCGGGAAGCCGGTACCCCGGCCGCGGCGCAGAGCATCCGCAGCTGGTTGCGGACGGTCCGCGCGGGGTTGCCGGGAACGTCGCCGAGGAGCACTCCGACCTCACGGCCGGGGTGCGGGATCCGGTGCAGCGCGCGGCCGCGGAAGTAGGTGACGCCGCGGCCCGGTTCGAGTTCGAGCATGAGCCGCAGTGCGGTGGTCTTGCCCGATCCCGGATCGCCGAGCAGGGCGGTCACATGCCCCGGGCGGGCCTCGAAGGTGAGGTCGTCCACGAGGGGCGGGGCGTCGGGGCGGGGCTTGCTGGTGAGTCCGATGGCCTGGAGCATCGCTTCTCTCGCGGGGGGTGAGACCGCTCAGCGGCAGGGTGGGTACCCCAGGCAAGATAACGCGATATGTCCGATATTCAGCGCAACCGGTCCGATGGAATGCCGATACTGCCGCCGGGTCCCGCACGGACGGCGGGTCCGGACCCGGTACCGGACCGGGTCCTGGGATCAGACCCGGTCCTGGGATCGCGCACGGCGGTCCCACAGCTGCCGACGGCACCTCGTACGCCGCGGTGTCAGACTTCCGGACGCAGCATCGGCGGGTTGAGGAGGGTGGCCCCGCCCGCCCGGAACAACTGGGCTGGACGCCCACCCTGACGGGTCGTCGTGCCTCCGGCCGGCACCAGGAATCCGGGAGTGCCCGTGACCTTGCGGTGGAAGTTGCGCGGGTCGAGGGACACGCCCCAGACCGCCTCGTAGACCCGGCGCAGCTCGCCGACGGTGAACTCCGGCGGACAGAAGGCAGTGGCCAGCGAGGAGTACTCGATCTTCGAGCGGGCCCGCTCCACACCGTCGGCGAGGATCCGGGCATGGTCGAAGGCGAGCCCCGTAGAGGCTTCGTCGGTGTCGGCCAGCACCTCGTCGACCGGGGCCCAGCGCGCGCTGTTGGCGTCGCCACCGGCCCGGGGCGCAGGCAGGTCCGGAGCCAGCACCAGGTGCGCCACGCTGACGACACGCATCCGCGGATCCCGCTTCGGATCGCCGTAGGTGGCCAGCTGTTCGAGGTGCGCCCCGTTGCCCGCGCCGGGCAGGGCGGGGTCGTGCGCGCACAGGCCGGTCTCTTCGGAGAGCTCCCTGGCGGCGGCCCCCGCCAGGTCCTCGTCCCCGCGGACGAAGCCTCCGGGCAGCGCCCAGCTCCCCTGGAACGGCTGCTCACCTCTGCGGACGACCAGCGCGCAGAGCGCGTGGCGCCGCACGGTGAGCACGACCAGGTCGACGGTGACGGCGAAGGGCGGATAGGCCGACGGGTCGTAGGGCGACATGCCGCGATCATAGTCGTCTGCCTGACGATAAACAGCGCTTTGGTGACCTTGAAGACAGTGCCCCGAAGGTGAGGGGCCTCCGATCGATCGGACGGTCCGGCCTGAACGGGGTGAGCGCGTTCAACCGCCCAACTGGAGCGCATCGGCCGCCTCCTCCACCATGCCGAGGCCGAGCCGGCTGATCCGGACGGCGAAGGGCTCCCCCGCCACCCGTAGGCCCGAAAGTCTGAGCCCGCCCAGGGGGGCTCCGGAGAGGGGCGCGAGGGCGACCGTGCCCGCGGGGGCGTCGGGGCGGATACCGGCGAGGGCGGTCAGCGCGTGGATCCCGGCCGCCGCGGCCACTGCGGCCGGTCGGCAGGCCGCCGGGTGCGGCACCGGGGCGCTGCCCGCGGTGCGCTGCTCGGCAGCGAACATCTCCGGTAGCCGGTACCCGAAGGCCTCCGCCGCGTCCAGCAGGCCTCCGAGCAGGCCGGCGGCCTCCTTCGCGAAGCCGGCCTGGGCCAGGCCCGCCACGGCCACCGCGCTCTCGTACGCCCGCACGGCGCCCGAACGGTGACCGAACGGGTTGTATCCCGGCTCCTTGACGGCCATGCTCCGCAGCCCCCATCCGGAATCCATGGCGGGGGCTCCGAGCAACCGGGCCAGTTGCTCGGCGCGGGTGCCGTCCAGGAGTCCGGGGGCGAGCCGGCCGCCACTGAGCAGTCCGGTGTCGAGCAGATGGGCGGCGGCCCCCGTCAGTCGTGGCAGCGGCCTCCCGTCGGGGTGGAGGGCCGAAGCGGGCCGGCCGCCGTCCGGACCGTCGATCCAGAACCCGGCCCGGAACCGCTCCCGCATCCCGACCGCCCGCTCCCGCCATTCCTGTGCCCCGGGCCGTCCGCACGCGGCGAGCAGATCGGCGCCGAGCACGGCGGCCCGATGGGCGTGGACCTGGGTCTCGCAGCGCCGCGGGCCCGGGTCGGGATCGGCCAGGAAACCGTCCTCCCCCAGCGCGCCACGCAGCCAGTGCAGGCACCGCTCGGCGGTCGGAAGCAGCCGGGCCACTTCCCTTTCGGGCAGGCCCCACAGCCGGGCCTCGGCCAGCACCGCGGGGAAGGCCAGGGTCGCCTCGGTGCCGGTGCACCCCGGTGGAAGCTGCGCGCCCGCTCCGCGCAGCGGGCCCGGGATCTTCCCGAGGTCGGGTCCCCGCTCTTCGGTCTGGGTCCGGGCAAGAATGCGCAGGGTGGCCGCGGCGAGACCGGTTCCGAGCGGCAGCGCCATCCGGGCGGCCCAGAGCGATTCCGCCGGGGCCAGGCCCAGCCTCCAGGGCGCTCCCGCCGCGGCGAAGGCGTCGCCCGGCTCCTCGGGGTCCCGCAGGAGCAGCGCGCCCAGGTCCTCGACGCTGGTCCGAAACCATGCCTCGGCCCTCGGGTCGTCCCCTTCGGCCCGGGCGTCGGCCAGCGGGTTGGCCACCTGCCCGGCGGGAGCCCGCCCCACCCGGTGCTGGGTGGTCCGCAGCTCGATGGTGCGGGATTCGCCGGGAGCCAGTTCGAGCTGCCAGCGCAGCAGCCCCGCCGAAGCCAGCGCGTCGTCCGGCGGCGGGTCGGCGGCGGTCACGGCCTGCGCCTCGCCGGTACTCCAGCGCAGCCCGGCGGCGTGCACCCCGGCGGGCAGCTCCGGCCCGGCGCGCCCGGCGGCCACGGCGGCCAGCTCCGCGAGGTCGGTGCCGAGCAGCACCTCCACGGGCAGGCGTACCGGCCGGGCCGCGAAGCTGCGCAGGGTGATCCGCTCGGTGCCGTCCGCGTGCCGGACCCTTTCCACACCGATGTCGGGGTCGGGGCCGGGCTCGGCGCCGGTGCGCACGGTAGCGGTGAAGACGGCCCGGTCGGCAGCGAGGCTGCGCCCTTGCACGGCGACCGGGTCCCGGCCGCCGACACGTAGTACGCAGCGGGAGAGCAGGCGGCGCCCGGACCGGTAGATCCCGTCGATCCCGCGCCCGGTCAGCTGACCGTGCTCCGGGGAGATGACCAGACAGGGCGCGGCGACGCAGAGGACGGCGCCGTGCACGGGCGGCAGTTCGGACCTACGGGCGGCGGGCGCGCCGGGTGGACGGGGAGGTGCGGGGAGGGACATGTGTCGCCTTGTCTGCGCTCCGGTCGGTTCAGCTGGGCGGCGGCACGGCCGGGGCCGCACCACCCCCCAACTGAACGCCCCCACCCCCGCCCGGGTCACGGGCCCGGGGGCCGTCCGGGCGTCCCGGGGGTGAAGCCCCCGCCGCCGGGCCCTGCCCAGGGCGGACCGGAGCAGTCGCACCGGACCGCCGGACGACGTGAACCGGTGCGCGCTCACTGTTCGCTCCCCGCAGTACGGCGGGACCCGCGGCGGGGGGTCGAGCGGCCCCGTCGGCCGGGAGGACGGGTACCGGCCGAGCGGCGCCGCCGGGGCTCCCGGCGGCGGCGCTCCTCCCGCAGGCACTGCCGCAGCCCCTCGGGGTCGATCCCTTCGTTGCACGCGTGGTGGAGCAGCTGGGCGAAGCGGTACTCGGCGTCCGCCCGCAGGGCCAGGCCGAAGGCGATCCGGGCGGTCGGCTCGTCCCCCGTCGACCACGAGACCCAGCCGGCGAGGGTGAGCGGGGCCGCGGCGTGCTCGCCGTAGGCCCCGACGCAGCGCCGGGCCAGGGCCCGCCACAGCCGCAGGGCCGGGGCCGCGTCCTCGTCCTCCATCCATTCCGCCGCGATGTCCCGGATCTCGCGGTCCTGGAGGCCCAGGATCAGTGAGGCAGCCTCGTCGTGGCCGAGCAGCGCGTCGTCCCAGTCGTCGGCGTGGGCCCCGCCCTCGGCGGGAGGTGCCAGCGTCAGCCGCCGCATCAGGGTCCGTGCCAGGGCGATGGTCTCGGCGCCGACCTCCCCTCGGGTGGCCCCGTCGAGGATCTTGGGCATCAGGGCGGCGGCGGCCCGGTCGAGGGCCCGCTCCGCCTCCTCGGCCACGGCCCCGCGCAGCGGTGCCATCCTGCCCTCGATCTCCTTGAGGGAGCCCCGGACCTGGAGTCCGGCGAAGGTGGCCGTCGCCGCCAGCACCGAGGTACCGACGGCGGCCAACCGGCTGCCCTCGGCCGGACAGCACCGCTCGTCGGGGCAGACGTAGGACCAGAACCGTCCTGCGGACAGGCACAGGGCCTCCAGTACGGGCACGTCCAGTGCGCCGCAGGCCAACCGGATCCGCTGGGCGAGCGGCCGCAGCCGGGTCATCACCCGCCGACCGTTCTCCTCCTCGCGCGGCTCCTGGCACAGGTAGACGACGATGCCGTCGGGCTTGCCGCCGCGCCGTTCACTGCCCGTGATCAGGCATTCGGCGACCTGTCGGGCGGTGTCCTCCCATTCCGCGGACGAGCTGGGGATGCCGACGCGGAGCCGGCCGCCGAAGCGCCCGCCCTCGCCGTGCACGGCGACCATGACGAGGGAGTCGGTCGGGTGGAAGCCGAGCATGTAGGGCAGCGCGTCGGCCAGTTCTGCCGGGCCGCGCAGGGTGATCTGGGGGCCGGTGGTGGCTCCGGCCGGGCTGATGGAGGGCCGGTCGGACGGGGTGCGTGATTCGTGGTTGTTCGTCATGCCACGAAGGTCCCGCGCATGATCCGATCCCGAAAGCCCTGTGGATAACTCCCTCCGCCGCCGTCCACAGGTCCGGACCGGCATTGGCGCGATGTCGGAGGCATCGGGTTGCATGGGGGTATGAACGCAGACCTGAGGTCCTCGGCCGACTCCGTACTAGCCCGTCTCGTGGGCGATCCCACGGGTGCCGCCAGGCTGCGCGAGGACCAGTGGCGGGCGATCGAGGCCCTCGTGGCGCACAAGCGGCGGGCGCTGGTGGTGCAGCGCACCGGCTGGGGCAAGTCCGCGGTGTACTTCGTCGCCACCTCACTGCTGCGGGCGAACGGCGCCGGCCCCACCGTGATCGTCTCCCCGCTCCTCGCGCTGATGCGCAATCAGGTCGAGGCCGCGGCCCGGGCCGGGATCCACGCCCGCACCATCAACTCCGCCAACCCCGAGGAGTGGGAGGGCATCCAGGCCGAGGTGGCGGCGGGTCAGGTCGACGTCCTGCTGGTGAGTCCCGAACGGCTCAACAACCCCGATTTCCGCGACCAGGTCCTCCCCAAGCTCTCCGCCGCGACCGGGCTGCTCGTGGTCGACGAAGCGCACTGCATCTCCGACTGGGGTCACGACTTCCGCCCCGACTACCGCCGGCTGCGCACCATGCTGGCCGACCTGCCGCCGGGCGTCCCCGTGCTCGCCACGACCGCCACGGCCAATGCCCGCGTGACCGCCGACGTCGCGGAACAGCTCGGCACCGGGGCCGGTACGGACGCCCTGGTGCTGCGCGGTCCTCTGGACCGCGAGAGCCTGAGCCTGGCCGTGCTGACCCTGCCCGACGCGGCCCACCGGCTGGCCTGGCTCGCCGACCACCTCGGGGACCTGCCCGGCTCCGGGATCATCTACACGCTGACCGTGGCGGCCGCCGAGGAGGTCACCGCCTACCTGCGCCACCGGGGGCACACCGTGGCCTCGTACACCGGCAAGACGGAGAACGCCGACCGTCAGCAGGCCGAGGACGACCTCCAGGCGAACCGGGTCAAGGCGCTCGTGGCCACCTCCGCCCTCGGGATGGGCTTCGACAAGCCTGACCTGGGCTTCGTGGTGCACCTCGGCTCGCCCTCCTCCCCCATCGCCTACTACCAGCAGGTCGGCCGCGCGGGCCGTGGCGTGGAGCACGCGGAGGTCCTGCTGCTCCCCGGCCGGGAGGACGAGGCGATCTGGCAGTACTTCGCCTCGGTGGCCTTCCCGCCGGAGGAGCAGGTGCGCCGCACGCTCGACGTCCTGGCCCGGGCCGGCCGGCCGCTGTCGCTGCCCGCCATGGAGCCGCTGGTCGACCTGCGCCGCACCCGGCTGGAGACCATGCTCAAGGTGCTCGACGTCGACGGCGCCGTGCACCGCGTCAAGGGCGGCTGGACCTCGACGGGCGAGCCCTGGGCCTACGACGCCGAGCGCTACGCGTGGGTCGCCCGCCAGCGGGCCACGGAACAGCAGGCCATGCGCGACTACGCCGCGGCCACCGGATGCCGGATGGAGTTCCTGCGCCGCCAGCTCGACGACGAGGAGGCGGCGCCCTGCGGCCGCTGTGACAACTGCGCGGGGGCCCGGTTCACGGCGGAGGTGTCCACCACCGCGCTGAACACCGCGCGCGGTGAACTCGGCCGCCCGGGCGTGGAACTGGAGCCGCGCAAGATGTGGCCGACCGGGCTCGCGGCGGTCGGCGTCGACCTCAAGGGGCGCATCCCCGCCGGAGAGCAGGCCTCGACGGGCCGCGCGCTGGGTCGGCTGTCCGACATCGGGTGGGGCAACCGGCTGCGCCCGATGCTGGCCCCGCAGGCTCCGGACCAGCCGGTTCCGGACGACGTGGCGCAGGCCGTGGTCGCGGTGCTCGCCGACTGGGCCCGGGGCCCCGGCGGCTGGGCGTCGGGGGCGCCGGACGCACCGGCCCGGCCGGTGGGCGTGGTCGCGCTCCCGTCGCGCAGCCACCCCCAGCTGATCGGTTCGCTGGCCGCGCGGATCGCGGAGATCGGACGGATGCCGCTGCTCGGCGCGCTCGCCTACACCGACCAGGCTCCGGAGTTCGGGTCGGTGTCCTCGAACAGCGCGCAGCGGGTGCGGGGGCTCCACCAAGCCCTCACCGTGCCCCAGCCGCTGGCCGATGCGCTGGCGCAGTCCGCGGGCCCGGTGCTGCTCGTCGACGACCGCACGGAGAGCGGGTGGACCATCGCGGTGGCTGCCCGGCTGTTGCGGCGGGCGGGCGCGAAAGAGGTGTTCCCGCTGGTGCTGGCGCTTCAGGGCTAGCCGAATGCGTCATCTTCGGCGTGGCGGGGCAAGGATATGAACGGCATACCGGCGAATTCCGGTCGGCGGCGTCAATTGCTCGTTGCCGCATGCTCAGAAGCCACGCGAGAATTGGGGTGCTCCCGCTCGGCTCCTCGGCACCCTCCTGGGCCGCGCTGCGGCGCGCCCTGACTCCACCGTGCCCGTTCGCGGGCGTGTACCCGAAGGGAGGACCGTGACCTTCGGATTCGCGCCGCCCCCGACCACGTCCCTGGCTACAGCCACCGGCGGCACAAGCCGGCACGGCAGACTGCTGGAACCCGCGGAATGGACGGCGGCGGGCATTCCGCTGCTCAGCAATCCGCGCGAAATCGTGAGCGGGCTGCACTCCCGGCACAGCCCCGTGCCCTCGACCGCGGTCATCGCCGTCCTCGGGCCGGAGGAGCAGCTCGTGGCGAGCGCCTCCTTCGTGCAGCGGTCGACCTCGGCCGACGGCTGGGAGTACCGCAACGCCCTGCTGTCCCGGCTGCGCCGGGTCCTGCCGCACGACCTGCGCAGACGGACCCCGGTGCGGACGGCGGTGCTGCTCTACTGCCGCGAGGGCGATGAGCAGTGGACCGAGGAGGACGGGGCGTGGATGTGGGGGCTGCGGGACGCCTGCACCCTGCACGGCCTGCGCTGCGGCGCGTACATCACGCTGACCCACGGGGGCTGGCAGGTGGTGGGCGAGGGCCGTGGCGGTCGGCGCCCGAGCTCCGATTCGCGGCCGCAGCGCCTGGGCGACACCGTGGCCGAGTTCTCTCCGCTGGCCCTGCACACCGGGGGCGGCGCGGTCGAGGCCCTGCGGCGGACCGCCGCGCGCTGACCCCGGAGGGCCCCCGGCGCTACGGCTCGCGCCCGTGTGGCTGGCCGCGCCCGGGCGGCTGCCACCCGTACGACCGGCAGGGTCGCCGCCTTGCGTGCGGGCATGCCTCACGGCCGTACACCCAGGAACGGGCGTACGGCGGATCAGGCCTCGGGCTCCGACTCGGGCCCCGGCGCGGGCTTCAGCGGGGCCGGCCCGTGGCCCGCCCCGCCCCTCGCCCGTGCCGGGGTACAGGGCGTCAGACGCCCGCACCCAGCACGGAGTTGATCTGCTGCGGGTCACCGCACACGATCAGCAGCGCACCCGCCCGGGTGAGCGCGACCGGCAGGGCGCCCGCGACGGTGTCGACCGCTCCGCCGTTGGCCGCGAAGACCACGACAGGACGGCCGGCGGCACGCTGGACCTGCGCCGCGTCCGCATAGAAGACGTCGTCCCCGGCGTCGTGCAGGGCCCAGTACGCGGCCTCGCCGAAGGACAGTTCGTGCGCGGCCCACGGGTGCGGGTCGCCACTGGTGAGCACCAGGATGTCGCCGGGCGCGCGCCCGGTGTCGAGCAGCAGGTCGACGGCCTCTTCGGCCGCGTCCAGCGCGCCCTCGGCGGAGGCCGGGATCAGCTGGATCTGCGGCACCGCCGCGGAGACGGACGGTGTGGTGGGGGCAGCGGCAGGGGCCGCGGGAACGGGTCCGGGGGTGGCCTGCGGCGCACGCTGCGCGGGCGGTGCGGGCCGGGCGGGACCGGGGCGGCCGGGCCGCGGTACGGCGGCGGGACGCGGACCAGGTACGGGGCGGGGGGTCTGCGCGGTGCGGCTCGCGGCCGGCGTGACGCGGGGACCCTGGGCACTCTCGTGAATCTGAGGCTCCTCGATGGCGGGGGTGAGAGGCATGAGTTGATATCTATCAAACACCGGTACGAAACGTACCGGTTGGTGGCACACACGTGCGATCAGAAATCGAAGCCGAGTTGGCCTCCGTTTTCCAGTTCCATCGACTCCTCGCTGCGACGCACCTTCTTGAGATGGCGCCACCGCGGCAGCGCGTCGAGGTACGACCACGAGAGCCGGTGGTAGGGGGTGGGCCCCAGCTCCTCCAGCGCCGCCCGGTGCACCGGCGAGGGGTACCCGGCGTTGGCGGCGAAGGCGAAGTCTTCGATTCCACCGCCCCGTTCCCCGAGTTCGGCCATCATGCGGTCGCGGCGGACCTTGGCGATGACCGAGGCCGCGGCGACGGCGATGCAGGACTGGTCGCCCTTGATCACCGTACGGACCCGCCAGGGCGGGCCGAGATAGTCGTGCTTACCGTCGAGTATCACCGCGTCGGGCCGCACCGGCAGCGCCTCCAGCGCGCGCTCCGCCGCCAGTCGGAGGGCGGCCGTCATCCCCAGTTCGTCGATCTCCTCGGGCGAGGAGTGCCCGAGTGCGTACGCGGTGACCCAGTCCTCCAGGACATCGAGCAGGGCGTCGCGCCGCTTGGGGGTGAGCAGTTTGGAGTCGGTGAGCCCGGCGGGCGGCCGGCGCAAGCCGGTGATCGCCGCACACACGGTGACGGGTCCGGCCCAGGCCCCTCGTCCGACTTCGTCGACCCCGGCGATGACCTTGGCGCCGGTGGTTGCACGGAGGGAGCGCTCGACGGTGTGGGTGGGTGCTTCGTACGGCATGGCGCCAGCAAGGTTACGCCGCCCCGAGCCCACTGCACACCCCCGCCCCGGTCCGACCCGCCCGAGATCGGACGCGAACCCCGCTCCGCGCGCCCCGCGCCGCCCCCGCCACGTCTCACGCCCTGAGCAACGGCACCATCACCTCGTCGATCAGCGCCGCGACGTCCGCATCCTCCCATTCGCTTCCGCACACCTTGGCGCGGTACATCAGCATCGCCGGAATGACATCCACGACAAACGGACCAGTCGCGTCCGGCCGCACGTCACCCCGCGCGATTCCGCGCTCCACAAGCTCCCTGATCAGCCGCTGGGCCGGCTCGTGCAGACCGGACCAGATGACTCCGTGAAACCGATCGGCATGCACGTGATCGCATTCGTGAAGCACCGACCGCAGAGCCTGCCCGGCGCGCGAGTGCATGACGTCCCGCGTGCTCACACACAGCAGATAGAGGTCCTCTCGGATCGAACCACAGTCGGGAATGTCACCGATCCGCGGTAGGCCGCGACGCAGCGCATCGGCCACCAGGTCCGCCTTCGACGGCCAGCGGCGGTAGAGCGCCGCCTTGCCGGTGTGCGCGCCGGACGCGACGCCCTCCATGGTGAGCGCGTTCCAGCCGACCGTACTCAGCTGCTCCAACGCGGCGTCGAGAATCGCCCGTTCGAGCTCTGGACCCCGCCTACGCCCCGGCGACGCCGCTGACCAGCGCGAACCCACCATCTCCCCACCTCCGACCGGCTTGCGCGTTCGACGCACACGTTTTCAGCCTTAGTGAACGCTTGCGTTCACTAAGGCGCGACTCCTACCGTGGACCCGCAGTGAACGAATGCGTTCACTATTTCACTTTGGGGGGGATCCTCAGTGACAAGCTCTCAACTCGCCACACCTCGGATACCGGGCGCGGCACGCCGGGAGGGGCGCCCCGGAGTGGCGCTCGCCGTCATCGCCGCGTGCCAGCTCATGGTCGTCCTCGACGCGACGATCGTGAACATCGCACTCCCGCACATCCAGAGCGCCCTCGACTTCACCACCACAGACCTCTCGTGGGTGCTCAGCGCCTACACCCTCACCTTCGGCGGCCTGCTGCTGCTCGGCGGCCGGGCGGGCGACATCCTGGGCCGGCGCCGCGTGTTCCTGACCGGAATCCTGCTCTTCACCTTGGCCTCCCTGCTCGGCGGCTTCGCCCAGGAGCCCTGGCAGCTGCTCGCGGCCCGTGCCCTGCAGGGGGTCGGCGGTGCGATCGCCTCGCCGACCTCGCTCGCCCTGATCACCACGACCTTCCCCGAAGGCCCCGAGCGGAACCGGGCGTTCGGAGTGTTCGCCGCCGTCTCCGCAGGCGGCGGCGCGATCGGCCTGCTCGCCGGCGGCATGCTGACCGAGTGGCTCGACTGGCGCTGGGTCCTCTTCGTCAACGTGCCGATCGGCGTGCTGATCGCGGTCCTCACCCCGCTCTACATCACCGAGTCCGAGCGCCACCCCGGCCGCTTCGACATCGCCGGAGCCCTCACCTCCACCGGCGGCATGGCCTCGCTCGTGTACGGGTTCATCAGCGCCGCGGAGAAGGGTTGGCGCGACGCGATCACCCTCGGCTCGTTCGCCGCGGCCCTGGTCCTGCTCGCGCTCTTCGTCGTCATCGAGTCGAAGGCCCGCGAGCCGATCATCCCGCTGCGCATGTTCGCCGACCGCAACCGCACCGGCACCTACGTGATCATGCTCGGTCTCGCCGCCGCGATGTTCGGCATGTTCTTCTTCATCGTCCAGTTCGTGCAGAACGTACTGGGCTTCTCCCCGATCCAGTCCGGACTCGGCTTCCTGCCCGTGACGGTCGCCATCATCACCGCCGCCGGCCTCTCGCAGCGCTTCCTGCCGCGCTTCGGCCCCAAGCCGTTCATGGTCCTCGGGTCCGCGCTCACCGGGACCGGGCTGGCCTGGCTGACCTTCATCCGGACCGACAGCTCCTACGTCTCCGGAGTGCTCGGGCCGATGCTGCTGTTCGGCTTCGGCATGGGCCTCAACTTCGTGACCCTCACCCTCACCGCCGTCTCCGGCGTGGCGCCGAAGGAGGCGGGTGCGGCCTCAGGACTGCTCAACGCCAGTCAGCAGGTCGGCGGCTCGCTCGGCCTGTCCATCCTGGTCACGGTCTTCGGTACGGCCAGTCGTGACGAGGCCGCAAAGCAGGTCCCGTCCTTCATGGCGCAGGCGGACCCCGAACAGATCGCGGCCTTCAAGGAGACCGGTTTCCTGCCCGACCCCTGGGGCGACCTGGTCCTCGCCCACGGCATCTCCACCGCGTTCTACGCCGCCGTCGCCATGGCGGGCCTGGCCCTGGCCACCGCCCTGCTGGTGATCAGGGTGCGCAAGAGCGACCTGGAGGCCCTGGCCGGCGCTGCCGCGAAGGCCGGTCCGGCCGCCTGAACGAGGTCTTCCGTACGGCGTCGGGGCCGGGCGCGGGAAGCGATCCCCACGCCCGGCCCCGTACGAGTCCTCCCCGGACTCCCCGGACTCCCCGAACTCCCGGGAACCTCCCGTGAACCTCCGCGGGCCGACCAGGTCGACAGGGACGGCCTAGTACTCGACGCGGCTGCCGAAGGAACCGAGGCGCGAGCAGACCTCGTACGAGGCGGTCACCGGACGCTCGCGCAGGATCTGCCGGGCCTGGTACTCGCCCAGGCTCATCGCGTACCAGGGCACGTCCCCGGCCTTGGCCATTTCGTCGTTGATCCCGTGCAGGGCGCAGGACCGCTGCGGCTCGGGCAGCCGGTCGAGGGCGGGAACGGCGTCCGCCGACAGGGACTGGAAGTAAAAAAGGTCGATCTTCGCGTCCGCCTCGAAGCGTGCCACGTTCCGCTCGGCGACCATCCCGTCCGGGGAGAGCAGTCCGAAGGCCAGGACGGCCGCGGCCGCACTGCCCGCGAACGCGCGCGCCAGCCAGCGTCCGCCGAACAGCCCGGCCGCCATGATCAGTACGATGACCAGCCCGAGCCACAGTTCCATCGCGGCCACCGACACGCGCAGCCTGGTCAGCCCGTACGCCTCCACGTACAGGTCCATCCGGCGCAACGCGGCGGCGACGACGACGAGCGTCAGCGCGCACAGCACCCCGAGGACGACGCGGACGAAGCGACGGTCGCCCGCTCCGGAGCGCGGGGCCCAGCGCAGGGCGAGCGCGATCACGGCGAGGGTGAGCAGGGTGGCCCAGAGCAGCTGCCAGAAGCCCTGACGGGCGTACTCGGCGTAGGTGAGCCCGGTGCTCCGCAGGACCTTGTCGTAGCCGCCGAACAGGACCGCCAACTGGACGGCGTTGAAGCCGGCGAAGAGCAGGTTGAGCACGATCAGCGGAAGGGCCCATTCGACGCGGGAGCGCGGCTTGCCCGGGGCCACCTTGATCCGGTCCCAGCGCAGCGGAGCCGCGGCAGTGCGGGCCGCGGCGAGCGCGAGGACGGCGCCGAGGAGGAAGAGCATGAACCGGACGGGCCCGTCCTCGACCGACACGTCGGGCAGCAGGTCGCCCAGCAGATCGGCGAAGGCCGCGTCGGCGGAGGCGAACAGCGCGCCGAAGAGCAGCAGCAGCACGACGGCCACGACGGTCGCCTTGACGACGGGCAGCCAGCGGTCCTTGCTGACCCCGCCGCGCGAGCGCAGCCCGGTCACCAGCCAGCCGATCCCGGACACGGCGGCGTCGAGGAACCCGAGCGGGCTGAGCAGGACGCCCGGCCAGGTGCGACTGCCGTGCAGGGCGAGCGCGCCCAGCAGGACGGCGGACAGGATCGCCAGCGTGGCCGGCCAGGCGGAGTCGCGCAGGGCCGGTACGGCGAGCAGGGCGAGACAGCCGATCACCCAGGCAACGGTCCAGGGCCGGGCGCTGCGGCGGGCCGCGCGGGCGGCGACGTACGCCGCGACGACGGCGGGCACCACCGCGAGCAGCAGGCCGGGGCCCATGCCGTCGCCGAGCAGCAGCGCGGTGGCGAGACCGGAGGCGAGGACGGCGACGAGGGTCGCGGTCCGGATGGGAGCGGCCTCGGCGGGGCGCACCAGCGTGACCCAGGAGGGCGTGGCCGAGCGTTGCTGCACCTGCCAGGGGTTCCCGGGCACTGCGCCGGCCTGCGCCCACGGCGGTGGGCCGGCGACGCCGGTGTGTCTGCCGCCGGCCGGAAGGGGCCTCTCGGGCGAATCCCCAGCCGTGGCTTCTGTGTTGACCGCATCGTCGGTCCGGGCCTCGTTCGCCCCGCCGGTGTTCTCTGACATCGGGTTCCCTCCCCTGTCGGCCGCCCCGGAGTTCAGGTTGGGGCGGCGATGCGGACAGGGTAGGCCGATGCGATGCAGTTTTGAACAGGATCAAAAGAGTGCTGTGGCAGGACCGTGACAATCGGAGGGGGATGTTCACCACACGCCGAACGCACCCAAGGAGCCGGACGCGTCCAAGGCGTTGGACGGATCGAAGGCACTGGACGGATCGAAGTCTCGGAACGCGCCCGAGGTGATGCACCGCGCCTACTCCCCGGCGCGGTCGGATCCGTCCACGGGCCTCAGCCCGCGGCGACCTCCGGGAGCCAGGCCGGCAGTGCCTCGGTACGCGCCAGCCACGCGGCCGGCAGCACGGCGTCCCCGCGCGCCCCCAGCACCCCGCCGACGATCGCGCAGGTCGTATCGACGTCCCCGCCCACCTGCGCGGTGGTCCAGAACGCCCCCTCGTAGTCGTCCAGCGCCCGCGCCGCCGACCACAGGGCGAACGGCACGGTGTCGTGGGCGCTCGTGCGCCGCCCGCAGCCCAGGACCGCCGCGACCGTGGTGGCGTCGCCGTAGTCGAGCATGTCCCGCGCGCGCCGCAGCCCCGCGCCCACCGCGCTGCGCGGCACCAGTGCGATCACCCCGTCCAACAGGTCGGAGGCCTTCGGCGGGCCGTCGGTGCCCGCGGCCAGTGCCGCAGCAGCTGCGACGGCCATCGCCCCGCACACGGCCTCACGGTGCTGGTGGGTGGTGTAGGCGGAGATCTCCGCCTGGTGGGTGGCCTGCTCCGGATCGTCGGCGTACCAGGCACCGAGCGGTGCGATGCGCATCGCGGCGCCGTTGCCCCACGAGCCCTGCCCGTTGAACAGTTCGGCGGCCAGCGTGCGCCAGTCCTGCCCCTCCCGCACCAGACGCAGCATCCGGTTCACCGCGGGCCCGTAACCACGGTCGAAGTCGTGGTGATGGGCGAAGGAACTCGCGAGCGCGTCCTGGTCGATCCGCCCGTGGTCGGCCAGCACGGCCACCACCGAGCAGGCCATCTCGGTGTCGTCGGTCCACTGCCACGCCTCGGCGCCGGTGGGCAGCTCGCGCCGCTTGAGCAGCGGATAGTTCACGGGGACGAAGTACTGGGAGCCCAGGGCGTCACCCAGCGCCAGCCCTCGGAGGCTGGCCATGGCGCGCGCGTAGCGCCGTTCGGGAGTGGAATCAGGCGTCATCGCGGGCCACTCTAGCCGTCCAGGTCATAAGGCTCGGGTGTGGTCCACCGCTCAAACGGGCGGTCCAACCGGTACCGGCGGTCCGGGCCGAGCAGGAGCGCCCGGAATTCGCCGTTGCCCGGATTGGAGAGGGCTTCGAATTCGGCCACGGACCAGTGGAACCAGCGCATGCAGAACAGCCGCATCGTCAACCCGTGCGTCACCAGCAGTACGTTCTCGGGATGGTCGGGTGCCTCGAAGCTGCGGTAGAGGCTTTCCAGGAAGGATCCGACCCTGTCGTACACGTCGGCCCCCGACTCGCCCTGCGCGAACCGGTAGAAGAAGTGTCCGTACGCGTCCCGGTACGCCTTCTGCAGCCGTACGTCGTTCTGGTCCTGCCAGTTCCCCCAGTCCTGCTCGCGCAGGCGCGGCTCCTCGCGCATCCGCACCCGCGTCGGGTCCAGCCGGAGCTCCCGGAAGGTCTGCAGCGTGCGGCGGTACGGAGAGACGTACGCGCTGATCGTCTCGGTGCCGAAGAGCTCGCGCAGCCGGACGCCTGCCGCCGCCGCCTGCTCGCGCCCGGTAGGGGTCAGCCGCAGGGCGTGGTCGGGTTCCCTCTCGTACACCGAGTCGTCGGCGTTCCCCTCCGATTCCCCGTGTCGGACAAGGACGATGCGCCGTGGTCGAACCATCCCACGACCCTATTCGGCCTCGGGGCGGCCCGCCGACCGGGCACGCCGGTCGACCCCCGGCGGTCATCGTACGGTCATACCGTCCAGGAGGGTTCGAGGTCGACGACATCGCCGGTGAGGGCCTCGACATCGGCCTGGATCTGGGCACGGAGGGAGAGCCTCTCGACCCGCTCCTGCCGGTACTTGCCGTGCTCGGCGGCGGCGTGCCACATCGAGAGGACCAGGAACTCCCGCCCCGGGGCCTCGCCGAAGAGGCCCCGGACCATGCCGGGCGAGCCCGCCATGGCCGGATTCCACACCTTCTCCTGCATGAGGGCGAAGTGGTCGACCCGGCCCTCCCGGACCCGCGTGTGCGCGACCCGCACGACGTCGGCATCGGTGAAGCGCGGCTCGAAGCCGGTCTTCACGTCGAAGCGATGGTCGAAGAGCGTGACCCGCAGATCGGTGTAGGTGCCGTTCTGGGAGGCGGCCAGCCGGTCGTGGGAGCGGGCCATGAAGGAGTCGTAGAAGGACCGGCTCTCCCAGAATGCGAAGACATGCGCGACCCCCTGCCGGCCCCGGCTCCAGCCGCCGCCCTGCCCCCGGAATCCCGGCTCACCCGGCAGCCCCGCCCATTTTCGCTGCCCGCGCTCGAACCCGCGTCGGTCCGTCACCGTGCAGCGAATCCACTTGACCAGCACGGCGCCATCGTACGGGCCAGGCGCGGCCCCGGTCAGTCCTCGGCGCGGTGGATCCGCACCAGTTCTGCCGCGTCCCGCTCGGGCAACCGAAGCCCGAACTCCTGGTCGAGCACTGCGAGCAGCTCGTCCGGGCCGACGATCTCCTCATCGGCGCGGCCGTCGGGGTGCAGCCGGGTGAGTTCCCGCCCGACGAGCGCCCGGCGGACGCCGTCTCCCGGGCGCTGGACGATCAACCGCCCGGCAAAGGAAGAGGAAGGGTGGCTGGAGCTGTAGTGGTTGAGTACGACGTAGTCGACGGGGTGGTAGTGCTGCGGGGAGAAGGCGTACAGGTCTCGCCAGGTGTCTCCGCGCAGCAGGCACAGCGCCAGGACGCCGTCCTGCTCCTCACGGACGCGGTACGTCCACTCACCCTGCTGCACGTCGGCGCCCGGCCGTCCCAGCGGCACCGGCTCCCGAGGCCCCTGGAACCCGAACCCGACGTCGCACAGCCACCGTTCACCCTCGACGGTGACGACGAGGACGGCGTGCGTCACCGCGAGGACGGAGTCCCCGCGGGTGCGGGTGCGGGCACCGCGCCCGGAGACCTCGAAGCCGATCCGCTCCAGGGCGGCGGCCAGCAGCGAGTTCTGCTCGTAGCAGTAGCCGCCGCGGCGGCTGTGCACGAGTTTGTCCTCGATCGACTTGAGGTCCAGCGCGACGGGGCGGCCGAGCAGGACGTCCAGGCTCTCGAAGGTGATGGCGGCGGTGTGGGCGCGGTGCACTGCGTACAACGTGCGGAGGTCCGGACGGAGTTCCCCGGACGACCCCCGGTCCGACTGATATCCGATCCGCTCCAGATACGCGTCCAGGTCCAGCTCGTCACCGCTCCACATCACTGACCATCTCCCCGTTGCCCCGCCTCGTCGGCCATCGCACTGCCGAGAATTCGCAGGCGCGTTGCCCTACGCACCCCGCACAATGATCACCATGACGGCCCTGCACTCCAACCCGTTTTTCGACCGCCTCGCCGACGCCGAAAACATCCTGGTCACCGGTGCGGGCGGCGGCTTCGACATCTACGCCGGCCTCCCCGTGGCCCTGTCCCTCATGCACCAGGGCAAACGGGTCCACCTCGCGAACCTCTCCTTCAGCACGCTCGCCGGGCTGCCCTCCGAGGCGTGGGTGGCCCCCGACCTGGCCGCCGTCACCCCCGACTCCGCGCCCCACCTGTCCTACTTCCCCGAACGGACCCTGGCCCAGTGGCTGGAGGCGCACGGATACCCGGCCGTCGTGTACGCCTTCCCCCAGACCGGGGTGCAGCCGCTGCGCGCCGCCTACCGCGAGCTGATCGACCTCCACCACATCGACGCGGTCGTCCTGGTCGACGGCGGCACGGACATCCTGATGCGGGGCGACGAAGCGGGCCTCGGCACGCCCGAGGAGGACCTCACCAGCGTCGCTGCACTGGCCGCGCTGGAGGACGTACCCCAGCGCCTCGTCATATCGGTGGGTTTCGGTGTGGACGCGTATCACGGGGTCAGTCACGGCTTGGTGCTGGAGAACATCGCGGCGCTGGAGCGCGCCGGCGCCTACCTCGGCGCGTTCTCCCTACCGCGTGCCACCAGGGAGGGCGCTCTCTTCCTGGACGCGGTGGCCCACGCCCAGGAGCAGACCCCGGACCGGCCCAGCATCGTGAACGGCTCGATCGCCGCGGCCGTCCGGGGTTCTTTCGGCGACGTGCAGTTCACCAGCCGCACGCGGGGCAGCGAGCTCTTCGTGAACCCGCTGATGTCGCTGTGCTTCGCCTTCGACCTGCCGGGGCTCGCCGCGCGCTGCCTCTACCTGGACCGCATCGAGGACACCCACCTGATGCGCCAGGTCCACTCCCGGATCGCCGAGTTCCGCGAGGACCTGGTCACCCGTCCGTCCCGCCGCATCCCCCACTGACCCGATGCCGGGTTCGACGGCGGCCCGCGCGGCGGCGGTGAAACGCGCGGTGGGGTGTCCGCGTCACCGCGAACACCCCACTTGAACGGCTCGCCCACGCCCAACAGGGCGTCATGGCAGGGGTGCAGGGCAGCTATTCCCGGCGTGCGACATCCCCCGCTCCGCCGGCTCCGTACGATTCGCGGAAGACGGTGCGCTCCCGGGCACGCCGACCTGGATGGCGCTGTTCCTGCGCCGGATGGCCGACCGACACCAACAGGGCGATGGCCAGGTCGTCACGGCCATCGATCCCGATCACCTTCTTCACCTTCGCCTCGTCCCAACCGTTCATGGGCGAAGTCGCCAGGCCCATCTCCGTCGCGGCAAGCATCACGAACGATGCCGCGATCATGGCGTCCTTGACCGCGTACTCCCGCAGCAAACCCCGCTGGTCGAGATCTTCCTGGAACACCCGTGACGCGGCGGAGAACATCGCGACGAACTCGTCGTTCCACGCTCCGCTGCGCCGCGCCTGCTCGTAGACGTCGCTGCGGTCATCACGCCACGATTGGGGCTCGGCGACGAAGACCAGTACGACCGGGGCTTCTTGCGGCTGGGGCTGGCCCCCCGTGGCCCATGCCAGCCCCGCACGGCCCTCGTCCGTGGATACCACGACGATGGACCGGTCCTGCAGGTTCCAGCTGGTGGGAGCCTCAACGGCAAGACCGAGAAGCGCGTCGAGCGTGGCCTCCGGAATCGGGACGGGCAGGTAGTGGCGGACGGTGCGGCGGGTGCGGATCGCTTCTGCGACGGACATCGCGGGACTCGTCATGCCACTCACTATTGGAGAGTCACTCTCCATCAGGAAGAGGGCACTATTTAGTGCGTTACTCTCCCCGCATGAAGACCACTGTGGAATCGTCCGGGCTGCCGGCCGACGTCTACTCCGCGAAGTGCCCGACCCGCCAGGTCCTCGATCACATCTCCGGCAAGTGGACCATTCTCGTCGTGGACGCCCTCCTCGAAGGCACCCTGAGGTACACCGAATTGAGTCGGCGCATCGAGGGCGTGTCACAGAAGATGCTCACCCAGACCCTGCGCGGCCTCGAAGCCGACGGGTTCGTCGCCCGCACCGTGTTTCCCACCGTCCCGCCCCGGGTCGAATACGACCTGACGGAGCTCGGCCGCAGCCTCGCGGGGCCGATCACCGCGCTCCGTCAGTGGACGGAGACCCACATCAACGAGATCGAGCAGGCCCGGGCCCGGGCCACGGCGGAGGCTGGGAAAGCCCCCTGAGCAGGAGCACCAAAGAGTAGGTCCACAACGCCGAGAGGGTGCCGACCCGTGGTCGGCACCCTCTCTCACGTGCAGATCAGCACCCTCAGCAGCAGATGCTCAAGGTTGTAACGGGTGCGATCCCGCCCGGTTTCAGCTGCAGCCGCTCGTCGAGCCGCAGCCCTCGCAGATGTAGCAGGAGCCGGCGCGCTGCATCTTCGTACCGCAGGAGAAGCAGAGCGGCGCGTCGGCGGAGACGCCGAGCTGCATCTCGACCAGTTCGGCGCTGCTGTGCGCCGTCTTCGGGGCCGGAACCGAGACGGCCGCGACCGGCTTCGGGGCGGACGGGACCGCGGCCAGCGGGGTCGCCTGCATCAGGGACTCGGTGTCCAGCTCGTCCTCGAGCGGCTCGTAGGAGCCGGTGTCCAGGTGACGCTGGCGCTCCTCGGCGGTGTGGATGCCGAGGGCCGAGCGGGTCTCGAAGGGCAGGAAGTCCAGCGCCAGACGACGGAAGATGTAGTCGACGATCGACTGCGCCATCCGCACGTCCGGGTCGTCCGTCATGCCGGCCGGCTCGAAGCGCATGTTGGTGAACTTCGAGACGTAGGTCTCCAGCGGAACGCCGTACTGCAGACCGACCGAGACGGCGATCGAGAAGGCGTCCATCATGCCCGCGAGGGTCGAGCCCTGCTTGGACATCTTCAGGAAGACCTCGCCCAGACCGTCGTCCGGGTAGGAGTTCGCCGTCATGTAACCCTCGGCGCCACCGACCGTGAAGGAGGTGGTGATGCCCGGGCGGCCCTTGGGAAGGCGCTTGCGGACGGGGCGGTACTCGATGACCTTCTCGACGGTGGCGCGGATGGTCTCCTCCGTCTTGGCGGTGACCTCCTCCTTCTCCTGCTCCTTCTTCTTGGCGGAGAGGGGCTGGCCGACCTTGCAGTTGTCGCGGTAGATCGCGAGCGCCTTGACGCCCATCTTCCACGCCTCGAAGTAGATCTCCTCGATCTCCTCGACGGTCGCCGTCTCCGGCATGTTGACCGTCTTCGAGATCGCGCCGGAGATCCAGGGCTGGATCGCGGCCATCATGCGGACGTGACCCATCGCGGAGATGGAGCGCTCGCCCATGGCGCAGTCGAACACCGAGTAGTGCTCGGCCTTCAGGCCCGGGGCGTCGACGACCACGCCGTGCTCGGCGATGTGGGAGACGATCGCCTCGACCTGCTCCTCCTGGTAGCCCAGGCGGCGCAGGGCCTGCGGGACGGTGCCGTTGACGATCTGCATCGAGCCGCCGCCGACGAGCTTCTTGAACTTGACCAGGGCCAGGTCCGGCTCGACACCGGTGGTGTCGCAGGACATCGCGAGACCGATGGTGCCGGTCGGCGCGAGGACGGAGGCCTGGGAGTTGCGGAAGCCGTTCTTCTCGCCGAGGCGCAGGACGTCCTGCCAGGCCTCGGTGGCCGCGGCCCAGATGCTGTTGTCCAGGTCCTCGGTGCGCGGCGCGACGGCGTTGGCGTCGGCGTGCTGCTTCATGACGCGCTTGTGGGACTCGGCGTTGCGGGCGTAGCCGTCGTAGGGGCCGACGATGGCGGCCAGCTCGGCGGAACGCTTGTACGCGGTGCCGGTCATCAGCGAGGTGATCGACGCGGCGAGGGTACGGCCGCCGTCGGAGTCGTACGCGTGGCCGGTGGCCATCAGCAGGGCGCCGAGGTTGGCGTAGCCGATGCCCAGCTGACGGAAGGCGCGGGTGTTGTCGCCGATCTTCTGCGTCGGGAAGTCCGCGAAGCAGATGGAGATGTCCATCGCGGTGATGACGAGCTCGACGACCTTGGCGAAGCGCTCGGCGTCGAAGGACTGGTTGCCCTTGCCGTCGTCGTTCAGGAACTTCATCAGGTTGAGCGAGGCGAGGTTGCAGGACGTGTTGTCCAGGTGCATGTACTCGCTGCACGGGTTCGACGCGGTGATGCGGCCGGACTCGGGGCAGGTGTGCCAGTTGTTGATCACGCCGTCGTACTGGATGCCCGGGTCGGCACAGGCCCACGCGGCCTCGGCGAGCTTGCGGAAGAGCGCCTTGGCGTCGACCTTCTCGATGACCTCACCGGTCATGCGGGCACGCAGGCCGAACTCGGTGCCGTTCTCGACGGCCGTCATGAACTCGTCGTTCACGCGGACGGAGTTGTTGGCGTTCTGGTACTGGACGGACGTGATGTCGTCGCCGCCCAGGTCCATGTCGAAGCCCGCGTCGCGCAGGGCGCGGATCTTCTCCTCCTCCTTCACCTTGGTCTCGATGAAGGCCTCGACGTCCGGGTGGTCCACGTCCAGGACGACCATCTTGGCCGCGCGGCGGGTGGCGCCGCCCGACTTGATCGTTCCGGCGGACGCGTCGGCGCCGCGCATGAAGGAGACCGGGCCGGAGGCGTTGCCGCCGGAGGAGAGGAGCTCCTTGGAGGAGCGGATGCGGGAGAGGTTCAGGCCGGCACCGGAGCCGCCCTTGAAGATCATGCCCTCTTCCTTGTACCAGTCGAGGATCGACTCCATGGAGTCGTCGACGGCCAGGATGAAGCAAGCGGAGACCTGCTGCGGCTGGGGCGTACCGACGTTGAACCACACCGGGGAGTTGAAGCTGAAGATCTGGTGCAGGAGGGCGTAGGTCAGCTCGTGCTCGAAGATCTCCGCGTCGGCGGGAGACGAGAAGTAGTCGAAGTCCTCGCCGGCCTTCGTGTACGTCTTCACGATCCGGTCGATCAGCTGCTTCAGACCGGTCTCTCGCTGCGGAGTGCCGACCGCGCCGCGGAAGTACTTGCTGGTGACGATGTTGACCGCGTTCACCGACCAGAAGTCGGGGAACTCGACACCGCGCTGCTCGAAGTTGACCGAGCCGTCGCGCCAGTTGGTCATGACGACGTCACGGCGCTCCCAGCTCACCTCGTCGTAAGGGTGCACGCCCGGGGTGGTGTGGATGCGCTCGATACGCAGGCCGCCCTTGGCAGCCTTGGTCCCCTTGGCGCGGGAACCACGTGCCGAGCTGCTCGCCGTCTCTGTCATGCCGCTTCCTCCCATATGCGGGCAAAAACGCCCTAAAGTGCCATCGATATTCCGCGGCACAGTGCTGTGTCTTGTATCTACGTCTCTTCGCCTGGCCGACCGGCCGCGTCACGACGCGTGAGCGCCGCGGCACGGATGGCCCGATCAGTCGGCGGCGGAGGCGGGCACGGGGACCTGGGCGGTCCCACCGAGCTCGCACTCTTCAGGATGAGACCGCGACACGCGGAGTTCCGCGATGGCGGTCTCGAAGTCTTCAAGGGTGTCGAAAGCTTTGTAAACGGAAGCGAAGCGCAGGTACGCGACCAGGTCGAGTTCCTGCAACGGGCCGAGTATCGCCAGACCCACGTCGTGGGTGGTCAGCTCGGCACTCCCGGTGGCGCGCAGCGCCTCCTCGACCCGCTGGCCGAGCTTGGCGAGGGCGTCCTCGGTGACCGGCCGCCCCTGGCACGCCTTGCGCACGCCGGAGATGACCTTGGTCCGACTGAAGGGTTCGGTCACCCCGCTGCGCTTGATCACCATCAGCGAGGCCGTCTCCACCGTCGTGAATCGACGGGAGCAGTCGGGGCACTGACGGCGCCTGCGGATCGACGTGCCGTCGTCCGTGGTGCGGCTGTCGACGACGCGACTGTCGGGGTGCCTGCAGAAGGGGCAGTGCATGGTTCCCTCACCCTCCCATTTGGCACGACCGAATCACCCCACGGAGCCCCTGAACGACGGAGTCGGACTCCGTCGGGGGCTCGTGAAGCAGCCACCAGCATATGCGATGCCGGGGCCCTCGGAAGACCCGAGGACCACAACCTCTGGGTGGCCGCGCTCATCCAACCACTAGATCTTGGGTTGTGGCGGATTTACACGGCTCTGCGTGTCGCGGCGTCCGATGGGCGGACGCACGACCCTCCGATGCCACACTGGGGGCAGCCCGAAAGGCGGCGATCCGACCGGGAACGGTACCGTAGGCGGCGAATGCCGGTCCGAACCCGCGTTCGGCGAACCGATCGTCCATACACCCCTTGATATGCCCACGCAGGACGATCTGCGATTTTTCACTCGAACGTGTGTTTGGCGCAACCTTTCGAAAGCTACTACCGTTGTCCAGCTAGGGAGAACATTTCGAGAGGGGCCGACGTGACCACCACCGCAGACAGTGCCGCCATTACCGCCCAGAACCGCTCCCAGAGCCGACTCGAGCCGGTGCATGCCATGAACGACGCAAACCTGAACCCGGATGCGGAGCCCGCAGTACGCCCCGCACGCTCGCTGCCAGGTCGACCTCCAGGCATCCGCGCCGACAGCTCCGGGCTCACGGACCGGCAGCGGAGGGTCATCGAGGTCATTCGCGACTCCGTGCAGCGGCGGGGTTACCCGCCGTCGATGCGGGAGATCGGCCAGGCGGTCGGCCTGTCCAGCACCTCGTCGGTCGCACACCAGCTGATGGCCCTGGAGCGCAAGGGCTTCCTGCGCCGTGACCCGCACCGCCCCCGGGCCTACGAGGTGCGCGGCTCCGACCAGCCCAGCTCGCAGCCCACGGACACCACCGGCAAGCCCGCCGCCTCCTACGTTCCCCTGGTCGGCCGGATCGCGGCCGGCGGCCCGATCCTCGCCGAGGAGTCGGTCGAGGACGTCTTCCCGCTCCCCCGCCAGCTGGTCGGCGACGGCGAGCTCTTCGTCCTCAAGGTCGTCGGCGACTCGATGATCGAGGCCGCCATCTGTGACGGCGACTGGGTCACGGTCCGTCGCCAGCCGGTCGCGGAGAACGGTGACATCGTCGCCGCGATGCTCGACGGCGAGGCCACGGTCAAGCGCTTCAAGCGCGAGGACGGCCACGTCTGGCTCCTCCCGCACAACGCCGCCTACCAGCCGATTCCCGGCGACGAGGCGACGATCCTCGGCAAGGTCGTCGCGGTACTGCGTCGGGTCTGACCCCGCCGCCCCCATTCAGCCCCCGGGACCCACTGCGCCGGTTCCGGGGGTTGTTCTGTTCTCTGCGGCCGACCGCGAGAACTACTTGCCGTCAGCATGAGCGGCAGCGTCGATCGCGGCGAGCGAGCGGCGTACCTGGTTGCGGTCCGTGGTGTACCAGAAGTCCGGCAGCGTCGCGCGCAGGAAGCTCCCGTACCGGGCCGTCGCCAACCGGGGGTCCAGGACCGCGACGACGCCCCGGTCACCCGAGGCCCGTACGAGACGGCCCGCACCCTGCGCCATCAGCAGCGCGGCATGCGTGGCCGCCACGGCCATGAAGCCGTTGCCGCCGTGCTCCTCGACCGACTTCTGGCGGGCGCTCATCAGCGGGTCGTCGGGGCGCGGGAAGGGGATCCGGTCCATGACCACGAGCTGGCAGCTGGGCCCGGGCACGTCCACGCCCTGCCAGAGCGAGAGCGTCCCGAACAGGCAGGTCTTCGGGTCGGCGGCGAAGGACTTGATCAGCTCGCCGAGGGTCTCCTCGCCCTGGAGCAGGATCGGGTTGTCGAGCCGGCCGCGCAGCTCTTCGGCGGCCGCCTTGGCGCCGCGCATGGAGGAGAAGAGACCGAGGGTGCGGCCACCGGCCGCCTCGATCAGCTCGGCGAGCTCGTCCATCATGTCGCCACGCGTTCCCTCGCGGCCCGGCGTGGCCAGGTGCTTGGCGACGTAGAGGATGCCCTGCTTGGGGTAGTCGAAGGGCGAGCCGACGTCGAGGCCGCGCCAGACGGGTACGTCGTCGCCCTCGACCCCCTCGGGGGACAGGCCCAGGGAGGCCGCGACCCCGTTGAAGTCACCGCCCAGCTTGAGGGTGGCGGAGGTCAGGACCACGGAGCGGTCCTCGAACAGCTTCTCGCGCAACAGGCCGGACACCGACAGGGGGGCGACGCGGAGGGTGGCGCCGAAGCGGTCGTGGCGCTCGTACCAGACCACGTCGTACTCGGAGCCGTTGGTGATCCGCTCCGCCACCCCGTGGATGCTCTCCACCGCGGCCAGTGCCTGCTTGCGCACCGCATCCTCGTCGTGGACGGACTTGTCCCGGGTCGCGCCGATCGCCGAGATCACGTTGCGCGAGGCGTCCCGCAGGGACATCAGCGCGTAGCCGAGGTCCTCGGGGATCTGCTCCAGCCGCCCCGGGAGCGCCAGCTCCATGACCCGCTCGAAGGTTTCGGAGGCGGTCTGCAGGGCGTCCGCGGTCTTCTCGTCGACCAGCTTGGCGGCACGCTTCACGGCCCGGTTGACCTGGCCCGGGGTGAGCTCGCCGGTGGCGACCCCGGTCACCCGGGAGACCAGCTCGTGGGCCTCGTCCACGATCAGCAACTCGTGCTGCGGCAGCACGGGGGCGCCCTCGATGGCGTCGATGGCGAGCAGGGCGTGGTTGGTGACGACCACGTCCGCGAGCTTGGCCCGCTCACGCGCAGCCTCCGCGAAGCACTCGGCGCCGTACGCGCACTTCGTCGCGCCCAGGCACTCGCGGGAGGAGACGGAGATCTGAGACCAGGCCTTGTCCGAAACACCCGGGGTCAGGTCGTCGCGGTCGCCGGTCTCCGTCTCGTCCGCCCAGTCGCGCATGCGCAGCAGGTCCTGGCCGAGCTTGCTGGTGGGCGCGGCCGCCTCGAACTGGTCGAAGAGTCCGTCCTCCTCGTCCTGCGGAGCGCCCTCGTGCAGGCGGTGCAGGCACAGGTAGTTGGACCGGCCCTTGAGCATGGCGAACTGAGGGCGGCGGCGCAGCTGCGGATGCAGCGCCTCCACCGTCCGGGGCAGATCGCGCTCGACGAGCTGCCGCTGGAGGGCGAGGGTCGCCGTGGCGACGACCACGCGCTCACCGTGCGCGAGGGCCGGCACCAAATAGCCGAGGGACTTACCGGTGCCGGTACCGGCCTGGATCAGCCGGTGGGAGTTGTCGTCGATCGCTTCGGCAACGGCTTCGGCCATGGCCACCTGGCCGGGGCGCTCCGTGCCGCCGACGGCGGAGACGGCAGCGTGCAGCAGGTCGGGGAGGGAGGGCTTCGTCATAGCACTGCCAACCCTACGGGGCCGCACTGACAGCGAGCGCATCGGCGAGCAATCATGGCCGGTACAGGGGGTTCGGTACGGTGCCGTGCTGCACGGCGTGCGGACGGTCGGGCCGATCGCGGTAGCCGTCTTCGTAGAGCCGGTTCCGGTTCAGGCAGAGCCGCCCGATGCGCTCGCCGAGCAGGTCGAAGAGCTCGTAGCGGTCCTTGAGCTCGGGGAAGCGGGCCTGGTGGCGCAGGATCTCCGCCCGTACGAGGGACCAGAACGTGCTCTCCGGGACGCCGAGCCCGTCCTCGCACAGGGCCGAGAGGTAGCGGAAGACGCCGACGAACAGCCCGGAGTGGATGAACTGGGGCAGGAAGTCGGCGGGCTCGGTGAGCAGGACCGCTCGGACCTCGTCGGGCAGGGACGCGAGCTCGGGCAGCGGTTCGTCGGTGATGTTGACGTCGTCCACGAAGTCCTTGACCGCGAGCCGGACCGGGACGTCGTGCTCGTCGAAGATCACGATGGTGTTCTCGCCGTGCGGGGAGAAGACGGTGCCGTAGCGGTAGAGGAAGTGGAGCAGCGGGGGCAGGAGGGCGGCGAAGAGGCGCTGGAGCCAGACCGTGGGGGTCAGACCGGACCGGGCCACGAGCTCGGCGGTGAAGGACCGGCCGCGCGGGTCGGTGTGGAGGAGGGCGGCGAGCGTGCGGGCGCGCTCGCCGGGTGCCAGCAGACCGGTGAGGGGCTCGCGCCAGATCGCGCCGAGGAGCTCCTTGTACTGGTACGGGACCTCGGGGAGCGCGTCGTAGACGGGATGGCGGACGGTGACGGAGGCGACCTCGCCGAGCAGGACGACCCGGCACTCGTCGCTGAGGAAGGGGTCGCCGTCGCGGAGGGAGTGGATCCAGGCGGTAACGGCCGGGGCCGCGAGCGCGAGGTCGCAGGGCAGTCCGCGCCAGACCATGGTGTTGAAGACGGAGAGCGGGAGTTTGACGCTGTGCCGGTCGGGCCGGCTGAGGTTGAGGAAGGTGCGGACGGACTGTTGCGGGAGACGCAGGTCGGGATCGGCGGGGAGCGGTACCAGGGCGCCGGAGGCGAGCGCCGGGGCGAAGAGGGGGAGGACGACCTCGTCCCACTGCCAGGGGTGGACCGGGAGGTAGAGGTAGTGGAGCGGATCGAGGCCGCGGTCGCGCAGGGACCGGTCGAAGGCGGCCCGGGTGACCGGGTCGAGCTCGGCGGTGTAGAGGTGGGCGGGGTCCTCCAGGCCGGCGGTCCCGCGGTAGGCGGCGAGCGAGGTGTGGGCGGCGAGCCAGGGCAGCCGCTGGCGGGTGCGCGCCTCGGGGGCCCATGCGGCGGTGTCGGAGGCGGAGAGTCCGATGCGGCCCTTGTTGGGGACGAGCCAGGGGTGGCCGGTCTGATGGCCTTCGAGGGCGGCGTAGTCGAGGTCGGCGAGGACGTCGGCGGTGAGTGCGGTGTGGTCGAGCCGGGCGTCGGCGGTGAGGGTGGCGCTGAGCTCGCGGACGAGGTGACCGAGGGTGGGTCCGTCGAGGCCGAGGAGGGTGCGGGCCCGGATGAGGAAGGCGTACGGGTCTCCGAAGGCGGTCGGGCTCCCGAGGCCGGCCGGCGCGGCAGGTGAGGGCGGCGAGGGCGGTGCCGGTGCCGGTGCCGGTGCCGGTGCCGGTGGGGTCAGGGTGATCGTGTCCGGGGTGACGTGCCAGCTGCCGTACGAGCCTCGGCGGGCGCGGAAGCCGAGGCTGCTGCCGTCGTCGAGGGTCAGGGTCCAGGCGTCCCCGGCGGCCGCCGGTGCGGGGGCGGGGGCGGGGGCGGGGGCGGGACGGATGATCTCCTCGTAGGCGAACTCGCCGAGCATCTTGGCGAGCAGCCGGCGAGCGGCGAAGTCCCAGGTCCCGCGGTTGAGTTCGGGCGGCGTGCAGGGGTGCTGGGGCGACGGCGGCACGGCTGGTTCGGCCGCGTGGGGGGCTGCGGGGATGTTCGGCACGTGACTCCTCGTAGGTCGGGAACTTTGCTTGGCTACGCAGAGTTATCGAAGGGAGAGGTGCGGAGCTGCCGACGACGGTCGGGGTTTGCGGGGCGGCACTCAGAGGAGATTGCGCAGTACCCGCTCCCGGATCATCAGGGCGGCCCGCTTCTCGGGAAGGTCGATTTCCGCGGAGCAGCGGAAACCGGAGTTCAGGAAGGCTGATACGGAGGGGGTGTTGCGGATGTCCGGTTCCGCGAGGACGCGTGTGCAGCGGGGACGGTTGCCGAGGACCAGGTCGGCGACGGCACGCAGCAGAGCTGTTCCCAGTCCGCGGCCGCGGTTCGTGCCGTCTCCGATGAGCAGGTGGATACCCATGTCGTGGGGGCGCGCCGGGTAGTGCCCGGAGAGCGGGTCGAGGTCGGCCCGGTAGATCTCCCAGTAACTCATCGGCGTGCCGTCGAGGAGGCCGAGGCAAGGGATGCTGTGGCCGTCGCCGTCGAGCTGGACCCGCAGGTGGGCGGCGGTGACCGCGGCGGGGCCCGCAAGCTCCCAGTAGGCGGCCACCTCGGGATCGTTCATCCAGCCGGTGAGTAGCTCCAGGTCACGGCCGGGTCGCACGGGTTCGAGGCGGAATGCTCCGGCGGGTGTGGTGACGCTGCCCCAGATGGCGGGGGAATCGAGCAGGTCGGCCTCGGCGAGCAAGGGCAACAGCTCCGCGTTGAGGCGTTGTGCGCGCCTTCCGCCGGCGACTTCGACGACGCCGGTGGCGGTGCGTGGGTCGTGGGCGGAGCGCGCGGCTGGAGCTGGGGCTGAAGTGTCGGTGGAGGGCATCGGGGGCTCTTCTCCGCGTCGGCGCCGACGCGTCAATCGTGAAGGGGGTTGGTGATGGTGACGTAGACGGACTGTGTGTCGACGGGGCCGACCAGCTCGTCGAGGCCGCCCAGGCGGGTGAGCAGATTCGCCTTGCAGCGCAGGGTGGGCGAGTCGAGCAGCCGTGCGGGGAGCGGGCCGAGTCCGGCGGCCTTGGCGAGGAAACGGCGGAAGGCGGCGAGGAGGACCCGTTCGTCCGCGAGCCGCTGGGATCCGAAGGCGCCGATGAGGCCGAGCACGTTGTTGATGCCGAGGTAGTAGGCGAAGCGTTCGTCGGTGACGGCGTCGGACACGAAGGTGTCGCTGGCGCTGCCGATGCCGGGGAGCCGGTGCTCCAGTTCCGCGCGGCGAGATTCGCGGAAGTAGTAGCCCTGGTTGTCGCGGTAGCGGCCGCCGATCGGCCAGCCGGCCGGGTCGAGGAGCACCAGGGTGTTCTGTTGGTGCGCTTCGAGGGCGATACCGGCGAGCGCATCGAAGGCGAGGACCGGCAGCACCACGTGGTCGAGGTAGCGCAGGAACCACTCGGCGGCGACGGCCGACGTGGTGTGGCCGGTGGCGGTGGCGAGTCCGGTGACGAGTTCGGCGAGGCGGGAGCTCATGGTGGTCCGGCCGGGCCACGGGCGGGGGGCGGTGAGTGCGGCGATGCAGACCGGGTCGTCGCCAGAACGGAAGGGGTTGTGGCGCAGCAGGGCGTCGAGTCCGGGCACGGGGGTTCCGTCCGGGGCGTCCACGGCGACCCAGGCGGGGTCGCGGACGATGTCGAAAGCGGGGTGGGACGCCTGCCACTGCTCGGCGAGGCCGGTGCGGAGCAGCCGGTGTACCTCGACACCGCGGTGGAGTTCCTTGCGGAGGTTCTCGCGGCGGGAGTTGGTGATGCGCAGGCCCAGGGAGAGCTTGAGCATCGCGGGGGCGCCCGGGCGGTGGACGGTGCGGACGGAGGAGGTGGGGTACCAGGGCTCGCCGTGCGGGCCGAGGTCGTGCAGAAGTCCCGCGTCAAGGAGGGCGGAGACGGCGGGGCGCCGGAGCAGGTCATGGGCCTGCCAGGGGTGTAGGGGAAGGGGGGTGGTGCCGCCCGGCAGCGGGAGCCCGGGGGCGAGTCGGCCGAGGAGTTGTGGGGCGGAGACGGGGCGGCCGCTCTCGGTCCAGGCCGATTCGCTCGCGAGAGCCGCGGGTTCGACCGCGAACCAGTGCAAGGGGAAGGAGCCGTGGAGTTCGGGTGAGTAGCGGCGTACCTCGGCCTCGGAGAGTCCTTCACGGCTCTTCGGGTCCGGCTGGAGGGGGTGACCGAGGAGGAGCGCCTGCTCGGCGGTGAGGAATCGGTCCCCGCCAATGGGGGCCGGGGCGGCGGGGCGTTCCCGCCGGTCGGCGATGAATTCGGCGGTGCGGCGCACCGAGTCGGCAACCCGGCCGACGAGGTCGGCGGCGCCTCGACCACCGCTCGTGCCTTCACGGGCGATGAGCGCGGCGATGGTGACGGCGTCGAGGGAGGGCGCGGCAGCGGTCGTGCCTTCGAGTCGGACCGCACCGAATCGGTGCCAGCCGGCGTGGGACCAGTGGCGGACCGGGACGAGCAGGGCGGTACCGGAAGCGGGAAGGGGGATGCGCAGGGGGGTGCCGGCCGGGCCGTCGGGGCGGCCGAGACCGGATTCGCGGACCCAGCAGCGGAGCAGGTTCTCCACGGCCGCGGCCTCGGCGGCGACGGCCGGGTCGGGGTGGTTGAGGAGGTCGGGCAGTGTGGTCGGCTCCAGCCGGAGGGGGCTCGTCCATCCGGAGCGGGGCCGGGGCGTGCCGTCCTTCTGCCGCGGCACCGTGGCCGTCGCCCCGGCGCCGGTCCCGGTGACGGACGCGGCCGCCACCGGGGGGAGCTGCTCGGCCGGTGCTCCGGGGGCGCCACCCGGGCGAGGCTGCGGGTGTTCGGCCGTGGCCCCATCGGCGTGGGGTGGCGTGCCGGCCGGGGGCGGGGTGGGTGCGTCCTCGGCGGGTACGGGCCGGGTCGTCGGGCTGACCGCGGCCCCCGAGCCCTGTGCCTCGGGGGCGTCGGACCGGGGCGGCGTCGGGGACGGGGGCTCCGCGGCCTCCCGCAGCGGCGCCGCGGTGCCGGGCGGCGGTGACGGCTGCACCGGGGCGGCGGCCTCCTCGTGGTCCGGGAGCGGGTGCGGCAGCGCCTGGGCCGGACCCGCTGCCGCTGGGGCCGGCCCAGGCCCCGGCGGCAGCGGGGCGGGCCGGTCGGGAGACAGCGGCTGGGTCTCCGTGATCGGGGTGGACTGGTGCGGATCTGGCATCGCGGGTCCTCGGGGTGCGTGTCAGTGGGTCCGGCGGGCGGCGGCCGGGATGGCGTCGGCCAGGCGGTCGAGGACCGCCGCGGCCTGCTCGTCGGTGAGGGTCAGCGGAGGAAGGAGGCGCACCACGGCGCCGTGGCGGCCGCCGAGCTCGACGATCAGACCGCGGTCCAGGCACTCCTGGCGGACGGCAGCGGCGAGGGACGGTGCGGCGGCCCCGGTGTCGGGGTCGATGAGTTCGATGCCGATCATCAGGCCCCGGCCCCGTACCTCTCCGATGCAGGGATGGCCGCAGGCCAGGCCGCGCAGGGCCGCCAGCATCCGTTCCCCCAGGGCGGCGGCGCGCTCGGCGAGCCGGTTCTCGCGGACGAAGGCGAGCGTGGCGGTACCGGCGGCCATGGCGAGCTGGTTACCGCGGAAGGTGCCCGCGTGCGCGCCGGGGGCCCAGACGTCCAGGCCGGCCCGATACACGATCACCGCGAGCGGCAGGCTGCCGCCGATCGCCTTGGAGAGGACCATCACGTCGGGCACCACCCCGGCGTGGTCGACTCCCCAGAAGGCACCGGTCCGGCCGACGCCGGTCTGCACCTCGTCGGCGATCAGCGGGATCCCGCGCGCCGCGGTGATCTCGCGCATCCGGCGCAGCCAGCCGTCCGGGGCGGGGATCACCCCGCCCTCGCCCTGTACGGGTTCGACGATCATGCCTGCGGGGGCGGGCACCCCGCCCTTCGGGTCGTCCAGCAGGTTCTCCGTCCAGCGCGCGGAGAGTTCGGCGCCCTCGGGGCCGCCGACTCCGAACGGGCAACGGAGGTCCTGCGGGTACGGCAGCCGGGTCACCCGTACCCCGGGGGCACCTCCCGAGGCGTCCAAGGCCCCGGCGGTCATGCCGTGGTAGGCGCCGGTGAAGGCGAGCAGCCCGGGGCGGCCGGTCGCGGTGCGCACCAGTTTGAGGGCGGCTTCCACGGCGTCCGTTCCGGCCGGACCGCAGAACTGGATGCGCGCGTCGGCGGCCAGCGCGGGCGGCAGGTTGGCGAACAGCTCGGTGGTGAAGGCGTCCTTGACCGGGGTCGCGAGGTCCAACACGTGCAGCGGGGCCCCCGAGTCGAGGACGCCCCGGATGGCTTCGAGCACCACCGGATGGTTGTGCCCGAGGGCGAGCGTGCCTGCGCCGGAGAGGCAGTCGAGGTAACGCCGCCCGTCGGCCCCCTCGATGGTGAGTCCGCGGGCCCGCACGGGGACGATGGGCAGCGAGCGCGCGTACGTCCGGGCGGCGGACTCCCGCTGCGCCTGTCTGCGCAGGATGCTCTCAGGAGCGACCGAACCCCCCGGCCCCTCGGTCACGCCCGGGCCGTCCGGGCCGTCCGGGTCCGGTCCCCGGCTTCCCTGCGGCGGCACTTGAGTCGGGATCTCTGTCGCGGCCGCCGCCGCGGCCGGCTCGGTGACAGCCACGAGTGTCGGTCCTCCCGCACTGATTGCTCTTCCGGATTGCGTCTCGAACATGAACGCTGCTCCCCCATCCCCCGTACGTACCAACGACGGTGACGGCGACGGATCACGGGTTGACTCAAGATCCTTGTCCCGCAAGGGGAAGAGCGTCAGGAACCACGGCCCCGGCCTGTGTCGTCCTGGGCGACAGCGGCATAGTGGGGGCCTGCACTCCACTCCTCGAACTCCCAGGGGGACGAACGACATGCGATCGAACCGACCGGTCACCGCGATTCTGTGCGCGGCCACGCTCGCGCTGACCGCGGCTGCCTGCGGCCCCGGCGACGAGGAGGCCGGCGGCGACGCCAAGCCGACCGTGGCGGCGAGCCTGCCGGGCCAGGACGGGATCAAGATCCCGGACCAGCTCAAGGACAAGCTCAAGGAGCACGGTATAGACCTGGAGAAGTGGAAGGGGGGTGAGTGGAAGAACTGGAAGAGGGAGGACTGGCTCCGCGAGGCGGGCGACTACATCAACCCGGTCATCGAGGGCCTGTGGGACCCGGACCGCATGCGTGACGCCGAGCAGCCGCAGCGTCCGGCCGTCGACCCCGACGCGGGCAAGGACCAGGGCGTCACCGACCCGACCCCGGCGCCGGTTGCGGCCAAGCAGGCCAACCCGCCCTACCACACCAGCGTTCCGTCGTCCGGCAAGGTGTTCTTCGACGGCCCCGAGGGTTCGATGGTCTGCTCGGCGACCGTCGTCAAGGACCCGGCCCACCCCGGCAAGTCGAACATGGTCTGGACCGCGGGCCACTGCGTCCACGCGGGCAAGGCCGGCGGTTGGTACCGCAACATCGCCTTCGTCCCGTCCTACAACAACGCGGGCAAGCAGTCGGCGCAGCTCAAGGGCGCGCCCCGCGAGACGGTGGCCCCGTTCGGCGTGTGGTGGAGCGACTGGGCCCAGACCTCCGACCAGTGGATCGCGAGCGGCGGTCCGACCGGCGGCGCGGGTGCCCCGTACGACTTCGCGGTGCTCCACGTGGCGCCCGAGAAGGGCAGCACCAAGTCCCTGGAGGAGACCGTCGGTTCGGCGCTCCCGGTGGACTTCAACGCGCAGGCCGTGCCGAAGGTCGCGAGCCTCACGGCGACGGGCTACCCGGCGGCGGCTCCGTTCGACGGCCAGCGCGCCTTCCAGTGCACGGACAGGCCGGGCCGGCTGTCCCTGAACGCCAACGACCCGGTGATGTACCGCATCGGCTGCACCATGACCGGCGGTTCCTCCGGTGGCGGCTGGATCACGGCGGGCGCCGACGGCAAGCCGGCGCTGGTGTCGAACACCTCGATCGGCCCGGCCAAGGCGGGCTGGTTGGCCGGACCCCGGCTGGGGCCCGAGGCGAAGGGCATCTTCGACGCCGTCAGCGCCAAGTTCAAGTAGGCCCGAACCCTGAGCGTGACCGAACGGCTGAGGCCCCCCTGCACCGCAGGGGGGCCTCAGCCGTCGGTCATCAAGCCGTCAGGCCATCAAGCCCGTGAGGCCATCAAGCCGTCAAGCACGCTCAGCGCTTCGCGAGCGCGTACGGCGCCAGGTCCGCCGCCAGTTCCTGGTGGACCCGCGCCTTGAGCAGGGTGCCGTCCGGGGTGTGCTCCTCGGAGATCACCTCACCCTCGGCGTGCGCCTTGGCGACCAGCGAGCCGCGCGTGTACGGCACCAGGGCCTCCACCTCGACCTCGGGCCGCGGCAGCTCGGAGTCGATGAGCGCGAGGAGTTCCTCGATGCCCATGCCCGTGCGCGCCGAGACGGCGATGGAGTGCCGCTCGATCCGCAGCAGCCGCTGCAGGACCAGCGGGTCCGCGGCGTCCGCCTTGTTGATCACGACGATTTCGGGCACGTTCACCGCGCCGACCTCGCGGATCACCTCGCGCACCGCCGCCAGCTGCTCCTCCGGCGCCGGGTGCGAGCCGTCCACGATGTGCAGGATCAGGTCGGAGTCCCCGACCTCCTCCATCGTGGAGCGGAAGGCCTCGACGAGGTGGTGGGGCAGGTGCCGGACGAAGCCGACCGTGTCGGCCAGGGTGTAGACCCGGCCGCTCGGCGTCTCGGCCCGGCGCACGGTCGGGTCGAGGGTGGCGAACAGTGCGTTCTCCACCAGCACGCCCGCGCCCGTGAGGCGGTTGAGCAGCGAGGACTTGCCCGCGTTGGTGTAACCGGCGATCGCGACCGAGGGCACCTTGTTGCGGCGCCGTTCCTGCCGCTTGATGTCACGGCCGGTCTTCATCTCCGCGATCTCCCGGCGCATCTTCGCCATCTTCTCGCGGATCCGACGCCGGTCGGTCTCGATCTTGGTCTCACCGGGGCCTCGGGTGGCCATGCCGCCACCGCCGCCGCCACCCATCTGCCGGGACAGCGAGGCACCCCAGCCGCGCAGTCGCGGCAGCATGTACTGCATCTGCGCGAGGGCGACCTGTGCCTTGCCCTCTCGGGACTTGGCGTGCTGGGCGAAGATGTCGAGGATCAGCGCGGTCCGGTCGACCACCTTCACCTTGACGACGTCCTCAAGGGCGATGAGCTGGCCGGGGCTGAGCTCACCGTCGCACACGACGGTGTCGGCGCCGCTCTCCATGACGATGTCACGCAGCTCGCGCGCCTTGCCCGAGCCGATGAAGGTGGCCGGGTCCGGCTTGTCACGGCGCTGGATCACACCGTCGAGTACGAGAGCACCCGCCGTCTCGGCGAGGGCGGCGAGCTCCGCGAGGGAGTTCTCCGCGTCGTTCACCGTGCCGGAGGTCCAGACACCGACCAGTACCACGCGCTCCAGGCGCAGCTGCCGGTACTCGACCTCGGTGACGTCTTCGAGCTCGGTGGAGAGGCCGGCCACGCGACGCAGGGCCGCGCGCTCCGAGCGTTCGAACTGCTCGCCGTCCCGGTCTCCGTCGATCTCGTGGCTCCAGGCGACGTCCTCTTCCATCAGGGCATCGGCCCGAAGGCTCTCGGTGAAGCTCTGCGGGTCCCGCACGTCCTGTGCGTCCCGCGCGTCCTGGGAAGGGGAAGAAGAGGAGGTCATTGGATCCTTACGTCGATTCGAATAGCAGTGTCACGTTAGCTGTGACGTTAACTGTCACGTCCAACGTGTCACACCGCCGGGGGATTCCCCGCGCGGCCCCGTCGATGGTGACATGCCCGTTCCTCGCCGGTCACACCCTTTATCGGGCGCTCTCGTCCGCCGCGGCCTTGCCGGGAGCCGCCTTGCTGGCGGCCGCCGTGCCGGAGGCCGCCTTGCCGCTCCACTCCGGGTGCCCCGGCATCGGCGGGGTGGTGGCCCCGTACAGCCAGGGCTCCAGGAAGGCCGTGAGGTCGCGGCCCGCCTCCTGCGAGGCCAGGCGCACGAAGTCGGCCGTCCCCGCGATCCCGTCCCGGTTCTCCGCGACCCAGCGCCGTTCGATCTTCTCGAAGGCTTCGGTGCCGATCTCCTGCCGCAGGGCGTACAGGATCAGTGCGGAGCCGTCGTAGACCACCGGCCGGAACAGCCCGATCTTCTCGCCGGGTGCGGCGGCCTTCGGAGCGGCCGGTGGGCCGCCCGCCGCCCGCCACTGGTCGGAGCGCTGGTACGCCTCGCGCATGCGCCGCTCCAGGGAGTACTTGCCGAGTCCGTCCGCGTACAGGGCCTCGTACCAGGTGGCGTGCCCCTCGTTGAGCCACAGGTCGGACCAGGTCCGCGGGGTGACGCTGTCGCCGAACCACTGGTGGGCGAGCTCGTGGACCATCACGGACTCGACGTACCAGTCGGGGTAGCCGCCGCTCGCGAACAGGTTGCTCTCGAAGAGCGAGAGGGTCTGCGTCTCCAGCTCGAAGCCGGTCGTGGCCCGCGCGATCAGCACCCCGTAGTTCTCGAAGGGGTAGCGGCCGACCCGCTCCTCCATCCACTCGATGTGGCCCGCGGTCTTCTTGAGCCAGGGGTCCAGCCGCTGCCGGTCCTGGGCGGGCACCACGTCGCGCAGCGGCAGCCCGTGCGGTCCGGTGCCGTGCACGACCTCGGAGCGGCCCACCGAGACCTGGGCCAGCTCGGTGGCCATCGGGTGCCGGGTGCGGTACGTCCAGGTCGTCGTGGGGCCGAGCCGCACGGCGGGGGCCACCGACTCCCCGTTGGCGACGGCTGTGAGACCGGCCGGGGCCGTGATCCGGAAGGTGAAGAACGCCTTGTCGGCGGGGTGGTCGTTGCAGGGGAAGACGCGGTGCGCGGCGTCGGCCTGGTTGGCCATGGCCAGGCCGTCCTCCGTGGGCACCCAGCCGCCGTCGCCGCGGCCGCGCGGATCGCTGGTGTGCCGGATGGTGATGCGCAGCGGCATGTTGTCCGCCACCGGGCGCGCGGGCGTGAGGACCAGGTCCTCGGCCACGCTCTCGAACCGCGCCGGCTCCCCGTTGACCTCTGCGGACGCCACCTTGCCGTGGGTGAAGTCCAGATTGATGCGCTCCAGCCGCTCCAGGGCGCGGGCGTCGATGACGGTGACCGCGTCGAGCGGGTTCAGGTTGTCCTTGTAGGCGAAGGACAGGTCGTACGAGAGCACGTCGTACCCGGGGTTCCCGAGCTCCGGGAAGAGCCGGTCGCCGATGCCCAGTGGCGTCGGTGGGGGCAGGACGGCGGCGACGAGGGTGAGGGAGGCCGCGGCGAGCAGGGTGGCGCGCAGGCGCGGGGAGGAGAGCTGCATCCACCACCGCTTACCAGCGCTCGCCACACGGCCGCGTACGGCGCGCGACGGGTCCACCCGAACGGGGCCTTCCGGAGCCGTTCCGGCCTACGTCCGCACCCGGCGCGCGTCTGGGCCCGCGTCTGGGCCCGCGTCCGGGCCCGCGCCTAGACCCGACGCCGGCTACACCCGGCTGACGTCGTACACGCCCGGCACGTCCCGCATCGCCCGCATCAGCGCGGGCAGCCCGGCGGCGTCGGGCAGCTGCAGGGTGTAGCTGTGCCGGACCCGCTGCTCGACCGGGGGCTCCACGGTCGCGGAGACCACCTCGACCCCCTCGCGGGCGATGGCCTCGGTCAGATCGGCCAGCAGGTGCGGGCGACCGAACGATTCAGCGCGCAGGGTGACCCGGCAGTCCGCCGTCGCCCGCCAGTGCACGGCGACGGAGGTGCGCCCCACGGCGCGCATCTGCGCCACCGCCGCGCAGTGGATGCGGTGCACGGTGACGGCCCCGCCGCGGACCAGGAACCCGGCGACGGCGTCCGGTGGCACCGGGGTGCAGCACCCGGCCAGCCGCACGGTGGCGTCCGGCAGGTCGGCGACGGCGTTGGCCCCGCCGCCGCGGGCCCCGACCACCGAGAGCGGCGCCCGGGCGGCCGAGGTGGTGGCCATGGCGCGGTCGGGATGGGATTCGAGCCAGCTGCTGATGGCGATCCGGGCGGCGGGGGTCCGCGCGTGGTCCAGCCACTCGGCGGCGGGTCCGGAGGAGGCGTCCTGCGCGAGCAGCAGCTGGACGGTGTCCCCGTCGGACAGTACGGAGGACAGGGAGGTGAGGCGCCCGTTGACGCGGGCGCCGATACAGCCGTGGGCCGCCCCGCCGTGCTGCGCGTAGGCGGCGTCGATACAGCTGGCCCCGGCCGGCAGGCCCAGCGTGCCCCCGTCGGCCCGGAACACGGTGATCTCCCGGTCCTGGGCGAGCTCCGCCCGGAGCACGGTCCAGAAGGTGTCGGGGTCGGGCGCGGACTGCTGCCAGTCGAGCAGTCGGGACAGCCAGCCGGGCCGCGTGGGGTCCACGCGCTCCTCGTCCGGGTCGGCGGCGGCATCGGGCGTCGCGGTGGCGTACGGATTGCCTAGGGCGACCACGCCGGCCTCGGCAACGCGGTGCATCTGCCGGGTCCGCACGATGACCTCGGCCACGTAGCCCTCGGGGGTGGCGAAGGCGGTGTGCAGCGACTGGTAGAGGTTGAACTTCGGGGTGGCGATGAAGTCCTTGAACTCCGAGACGACCGGAGTGAAGCAGGTGTGCAGCTCGCCGAGCACGGCGTAGCAGTCGGCGTTCTCGCCGACGAGGACGAGGATGCGGCCGAAGTCGGAGCCGCGCAGTTCGCCGCGGGTGCGGGAGATGCGGTGGACGGAGACGAAGTGCCGTGGTCGGACCTCTACTTCGGCGGCGATGCCGGCGTCGCGCAGGACGCCCCGTACGGAGTCGGCGATGGCGGGCAGCGGGTCGCGTTCCCCGGCATGGGCGGCGATGAGTGCGCGGGTGCTCTCGTACTCCTCGGGGTGCAGGATCGCGAAGACGAGGTCTTCCAGCTCGGTCTTGAGGGCCTGGACGCCGAGCCGTTCGGCCAGCGGGATGAGCACGTCGCGGGTGACCTTGGCGATGCGGGCCTGCTTCTCGGGGCGCATCACGCCCAGGGTGCGCATGTTGTGCAGCCGGTCGGCGAGTTTGATGGACATGACGCGGACGTCGTTGCCGGTGGCGACGAGCATCTTGCGGAAGGTCTCGGGTTCGGCGGCGGCGCCGTAGTCGATCTTCTCCACCTTGGTGACGCCGTCGACGATGAAGCACACCTCGTCGCCGAACTCCGCCCGGACCTGGTCGAGGGTCACCTCGGTGTCCTCGACGGTGTCGTGGAGCAGAGAGGCCGTCAAGGTCGTGGTTTCGGCGCCGAGTTCGGCGAGGATCAGGGTGACGGCGAGTGGATGTGTGATGTACGGCTCACCACTTTTTCGCATCTGGCCGCGATGCGAGGTCTCCGCGAGGAGATAAGCGCGGCGCAGAACGGACAAATCGGCGTCCGGGTGGTGGGCGCGGTGGGCCTCGGCAACATGGCCGATCGCGTCCGGAAGCCGGTCTCGTGACGTCGGCCCGAGCAGGGCCGCGCGCCCGAGCCGGCGCAGATCGAGCCTGGTCCGACCACGTCTGCGGAGCTCAGGGCGCGCTTCGGGGTGTGCTTCGGGGTTCGTGGCCTCTGCACTCATGGGCACCTCCGGCGGCTTCGACCGGCGGTGGTGGGCATGGGGTGAGCCCTCAGGGCCGGTGCCTGATGTTACCGACCCCACCACGTGGCGCAGTCCACCTCTCGCTCAGCGTGAAACGGATCACCCGTTAGAGGGAAGCTCTAGCCGAAAGCCGTTTCGGTGAGCCAGGACCCGTCGAACTCCCCCGCAGCCACGATCACGGCCGGTCCGGTCATGTCGATCTGCCCGTCGGGGTGTTCGGTGATGATCAGGGTTCCGCCGGGGAGGTCGACGGTGTACGCGACCGGTTCGCCGGTGACGGCCGGGTCGACGCCGTCGCGGCGGATGGCGGCCACGGCGACGGCGCAGGCGCCGGTACCGCAGGAGCGGGTCTCGCCGGAGCCGCGCTCGTGGACGCGCATGGCGACGTGCCGGGGGCCGCGGTCGACGACGAACTCGACGTTGACCCCGGCCGGGTAGGCGGACTCCGGGCTGAACGCGGGGGCGGCGAACAGGTTCCCGGCGTGGTCGAGGCTCTCGACGAAGGCCACCGCGTGCGGGTTGCCCATGTTCACGTTCCGCGCGGTCCAGCTGCGGGCGTCGACGCTGACCGTGACCTCGCCGGCGGGCAGCTCGGCGCGGCCCATGGAGACGGTGACGTCGCCCTTCTTGTCGAGGTGCACCCGCTTGACGCCCCCGCGGGTGGCGACGGCGAGGTCGCCCGGCTCGACGTGTCCGGCGTACTGGAGGTAGCGGGCGAAGACGCGCACGCCGTTGCCGCACATTTCGGCGATGGAGCCGTCGCTGTTGCGGTAGTCCATGAACCACTCCGCCTCGTCGGCCAGGTGCGCGGCCTCGGGGTGCGCGGCGGACCGGACGACGTGCAGGACGCCGTCGGCGCCGATCCCGGCGCGCCGGTCGCACAGCTTCGCGACGGCGGACGCGGGCAGCTCGATGGCGTTGTCCGGGTCCGGGACGATCACGAAGTCGTTCTCGGTGCCGTGGCCCTTGAGGAAGGAGAGGGTGGTCTGCGTCACCGGCCCATGGTACCGAGCCCCAGCTCAGAGGCGGCGGACCGTCCGAGGGGCGGAACCGGACGAGGGGCGGTCAGCGGACGAGGGGCGGTCAGCGGAGCCGGGCGACCCGGTACACGGCGAGACCTACGACGGCCAGCGCGACAACGGCGTACAGCCCGGCCATGCGCCAGTCCGGGCGGCGGCCGCTCCCCCGGGCCGGGAGGCCGGGCCACGTGTAGCCGACCCGTCGGGCGGCCATCATTCCCCAGCCTCCGGCGCAGCAGCTGATCAGGAAGCCGAGCATGGCGACCACGGCACCGCCGTCACCGAACTCGAAGGCGAGCGGGAAGGCGAACATCAGCGAACCGGTGGCGGCGAGCATCGCGATGGGGGCGATCTGCCACAGGCGCAGGCGGCGCTGCGGGCGCAGTTCGACCTCGAACTCGGGTCCGGCGGCGGCTTCCGCCTCGGCGGAGTCCGGGGTGTCCGGGCCGTCCGGGGTCAGTCGCGCCGGATCGGCGGGCAGTCCGAGCCCTGCGGGCCCGTCCGTCTCGTCCGTCCCGTTCAGAAGCATAGGATCCGCTTCCCTCCGGGTATCGTCCCGCCCGGTGTCGCGAGGGCCGGCCTCCATCGCCACGCGCCCTCCCCACTCGGACTCAGTACGCCGCCGTTCATCGCAGGTGATCGCACCTGCTGGAGTTTGATGATGGCACGCCCCCGGCCCCGCTACTGGCGCGTGAGGCGTCCCGATGCCATCACGTGATCAGGCTGTGACCGCTCGTTCGACCAACGACTGCGCGAGTCCGAGGAGTTCCCCCCGGTCGGCGACGGCCCCGCTGAGCCAGTGCACGCGCGGGTCGCGGCGGAACCAGGAGTCCTGGCGGCGGGCGAACCGCTTGGTCGCCCGGACGGTCTCGGCCCGGGCCTCGTCCTCGGTGCACTCACCGGCGAGCGCGGCCAGGACCTGCTGGTAGCCCAGCGCCCTGGAGGCGGTGATTCCGTCACGCAGCCCGCGGGCCTCCAGCGCGCGGACCTCGTCCACCAGCCCGGCCTCCCACATCCGGTCGACCCGCAGTGCGATCCGCTCGTCGAGCTCCGGGCGGGCCACGTCGACGCCGATCTGCACGGTGTCGTAAACGGAATCGTGGCCGGGCAGGTTGGCCGTGAAGGGGCGGCCGGTGATCTCGATCACTTCGAGCGCGCGGACGATGCGGCGGCCGTTGCTGGGCAGGATGGCCTGCGCGGCGGCCGGGTCGGCGGCGGCGAGCCGGGCGTGCAGGGCGCCGGAGCCGCGGAGCGCGAGCTCTTCCTCCAGTCGGGCCCGCACCTCGGGGTCGGTGCCGGGGAACTCCATGACGTCCAGGGCGCCGCGCACGTACAGGCCGGATCCGCCGACGAGGACGGGGGTGCGGCCCTCGGCCAGCAGCTTGTCGATCTCCAGGCGGGCCAGCCGCTGGTAGTCGGCGACGTTGGCGGTGTCGGTGACGTCCCAGATGTCGAGGAGGTGGTGCGGCACGCCGCCGCGCTCCTCGGTCGTCAGCTTGGCGGTACCGATGTCCATCCCCCGGTACAGCTGCATGGAGTCGGCGTTGACGACTTCGCCGTCGAAGTGGCGGGCCAGGGCGACGCCCAGGTCGGACTTTCCTGCCGCGGTGGGACCTACGACGGCGATGACCCGCGGGGCGGGGGCTGCATTCCTCACCGCCCCAGTCTCGCAGCCCCTGGTCAAGACACCGCCATGTACCCGATCGAGTGACGTGACGGGGTGGGGTCGGGGTCGTTGCCCTGGCGAGGTTCCGGCCGGACATGCGCCCTGCGTACGCCCGGCGCAGGCCGGTCCGGTCGACGCGGAACTTCACTCACACGAGTAACGTTACGGGAGTAGACATGGGCGTTTTTGATCGGTTTTTTCGTCGTAAGGACGTAGTCGTGACCGAGGAGGTCACGGCGGAGGACCTGACGGCGGAGTCCGGCGCGGCCGAGGAGGCCGAGCCTGTTGCCGAGAAGTCTCCGGAGGCGGGAGTCGTGGAGATTCCGAAGCAGCAGGCGGCCCCGGTGGCCGCGGACAGCGAGACCGGTGAGGGCGCCCGCACGTAGCGACCGCCAACGGAAGGTGACCCATGGGCCTGCTGGACAATCTGAAGGCCAAGCTCGCTCCGGCGAAGGACAAGGTCGGCGATCTCGCCCTGCAGCACGAGGGCAAGATCGGCGAGAGTCTGGACAAGGTGGCCAAGGCCATGGACTCCAAGACCAAGGGCAAGTACAGCGGCCAGATCACGAGCGGAACGGGCAAGGCGAAGGACGCCCTGGGGAAGATCGCGCACAAGGACGCTCCCGGCGGGCCGACGCCGCCGGCCGCTTCCTGACGCGGTCCGGGAAAGGGGCGCGGGACCGGCACGACCGGTCCCGCGCCCCTTCGCCGTTCCGGGAGCCCTACGGCCGCCCCGGGCGGCCCTGCCGTGAGCGACTACGAATGGCTACGACCAGGCGGCGACGAAGTACCCCACGCCGTACGGCGCGTCCTCGTACAGCAGGCGCCCTGCCAGCTCCGCGCCCTCGGCGGCGCCGGCCAGCACCTGCCAGGGGGCCCGTCCGGCGGCCTGGAGCTCGGCCGCGAGAGCGGCATCGATCCCGGCCAGCGCGGCCACGTCGGCGGCGCCCAGCGCGCGGGCGGCCTCCGCGTCGAAGTCCGCGGCGCGCTCGTCGAGGTATCCGGGGGCCTTGAGGGTGCGGCAGGCACTGCCGTCCCCGAGGACCAGCATGGCCACGCGTTCGGCGGAACCGCCCAGGTCCGCGCCGAGGAGGGCACAGCCGCTCGGGGCGAGGTCCGCGGCGACGGCCACTCCGGCGACCGGGGCGGCCGCCCAGCGGGCCTGGCCGAGGAGCCAGCCGGCCACCGCGAGGGAGGCCGGGAGGGTGGTGCCGGTGGCGTGGCCGCTCGGCGGTTCGCCCAGGTCGGGGCCCAGGGTGACGTCCAGGTCCACGCCGAACCCGGCGAAGCCGCCGGGGGTGCCCTGGTCGTACGCGCCGCCCTCGGCGGCGGCCCCGACCACGACCAGCAGGTCGGGCCGGGACGCGGCGAGCACCGCCAGCGCGTCGGAGCAGGCGGTGCGGGCGTCGCCGAGTTCGGCGGCGGCCCCCGCGGCGACCTCCGGCACGAGCAGCGGCGGGGCGGGACAGACGGCAGCGGCTACGAGCATGATCCGCAGCCTAGCCGCAGGCGCGGGGCCCCCGTCCCTCAGGAGGAGGTGGGCACCGAACAGCCGGAGGTGACGGCCGGCAGGGGCGCCGGGACGCCCAGCTTCGGGATCCCGAGCATGACGCCCGCCGGCTGGGCCGGGGCGGCGTTGCGCTTCTCCCAGGCGTCGCCGGCGCGCGTCCGGCGCACGGTCAGCGTCGGGCCCTCGGCCAGCAGGTGGTGCGGGGCCGCATAGGTGATGTCCACGGTGACGACGTCACCGGGGCGGACCTCCGCCTCCGGCTTCGTGAAGTGGACCAGACGGTTGTCGGGCGCGCGGCCGGAGAGCCGGTGCGTTGCGCCGTCCTTGCGGCCCTCGCCCTCCGCGACCATGACCTCCAGCGTGCGGCCGACCTGCTTCTTGTTCTCGTCCCAGGAGATCTCCTCCTGGAGGGCGACCAGGCGCATGTACCGCTCCTGGACCACTTCCTTGGGGATCTGCCCGTCCATGTCGGCGGCGGGGGTGCCGGGCCGCTTGGAGTACTGGAAGGTGAAGGCGTTCGCGAACCGGGCTTCGCGCACCGCGTGCATCGTCTGCTGGAAGTCCTCCTCCGTCTCACCGGGGAAGCCCACGATGATGTCGGTGGAAATCGCGGCGTGCGGGATCGCGGCGCGGACCTTCTCGATGATGCCGAGGAACCGCTCCTGCCGATACGAGCGGCGCATCGCCCGCAGGATCGTGTCCGATCCGGACTGCATCGGCATGTGCAGCTGCGGCATCACGTTCGGGGTCTCGGCCATCGCCGCGATCACGTCGTCCGTGAAGTCGCGCGGGTGCGGGGAGGTGAAACGGACCCGCTCCAGGCCCTCGATCTGGCCGCAGGCGCGCAGCAGCTTGCTGAAGGCCTCGCGGTCCCCGAGGTCCGAGCCGTACGCGTTCACGTTCTGGCCGAGCAGGGTGATCTCCGAGACGCCCTCGGCGACCAGGGCCTCCACCTCGGCGAGGATGTCGCCGGGCCGGCGGTCCTCCTCCTTGCCGCGCAGGGCCGGGACGATGCAGAAGGTGCAGGTGTTGTTGCACCCGACGGAGATCGAGACCCAGGCGGCGTATGCGGACTCGCGGCGGGTCGGGAGCGTGGAGGGGAAGGCCTCCAGCGACTCGGCGATCTCGACCTGCGCCTCCTCCTGGATGCGGGCGCGCTCCAACAGCACGGGCAGCTTGCCGATGTTGTGCGTACCGAAGACGACGTCGACCCACGGGGCCCGCTTGACGATCGTGTCGCGGTCCTTCTGCGCGAGGCAGCCACCGACGGCGATCTGCATGCCGGGGCGCTTCGTCTTCATCGGGGCCAGTCGGCCCAGGTTGCCGTACAGCTTGTTGTCGGCGTTCTCGCGGACCGCGCAGGTGTTGAAGACCACGACGTCGGCGTCGCCGTCGGCGCCTTCGGGCGCCCGGACGTAACCGGCGTCCTCCAGCAGACCGGAGAGCCGCTCCGAGTCGTGCACGTTCATCTGGCACCCGTAGGTGCGCACCTCGTAGCTTCGCTTCACGTCCACTGCCTGGCTCCGGTCGCTGCTGGTCATGCAACAAGGGTAGGCGGTACCCGGTGGCCCTCCGGTCCCCCGTTCAGCCGACCCGGGGGAAGGCGGCGGCCGAAGAGGACGAGCAGCAGGTCCTGGGCTTCCCCGTACACGGGGGTTCCCTCGCCGTGGGACCAGTCCAGGTCCTGCGCGCAGAGCTGGACGCCGGTCAGGTCCGCGCCGAAGAAGCGCAGGGACCGGGGGGTGACCGCGTCGAGGAGGAGCCGCAGCCGGTCCTCGGGGACGCGGCGCGGGTGGCCGAGGGCGACGGTGATGTCGAGGCCGTGGACCACGTCGTGGGCGAGGGCTCCGGTGGGGCCGGCGGCGGGCGGTTTCCAGGGGTGGTCGGCGTTCTCGCGGAGCAGCGCGGCGAGCTCGCGCGCGGTGAAGGCGGCGGCGTCGCGGCGGGCCGTGCGGTCGGTCATCCGGTGCAGGCTGCCGCGGGCGCGCAGCAGTTCGGCGGCGAAGCCGGGGAGGGTGGTGCGGAAACCGAGGGACAGGTGGGCGGCGACCTCGCGGACGCGCCAGCCGGCGCAGAGGGACGGGGCGTCCCAACCTTCCGGGCGGAGGTCGTCCAGTACGTCGGCCAGCTCGCGGCGTTCGGCGGCGACGGCCGCGGCGATCGTTCGGCGGTGCGCGGAGGCGGGGGAGGTGGGTCGGCGGGTGGATCGGCGGGCGGGTCGGGAGGTGGATCGGCTCATGGCTTCAGGGTCGGGGCGGCACCGGACATAAGTCCAAGAGCAGGTCCTTCTGCGATCTAGAATCCGGGCTTATGGAACTGGCTCAGCTGCGCTATTTCGTGGCCGTGGTGGAAGAGGGCGGTTTCACGCGGGCCGGGGCGCGGCTGCACGTGTCACAGCCCGGGGTGAGCGCACAGGTCGCGCAGCTGGAACGGGAGCTCGGGCAGCGGCTGCTCGACCGGTCCGGGCGGCGGGTGACCCCGACGGAAGCGGGCCGGGCGGTGCTCGCGTACGCGCGGGCCGCACTGGCGGCGGTGGAGGGTGTGCGGCGGACGGCCGAGGAGTTCTCCGGCCTGCTGCGCGGGCGCGTGGCCCTGGGGCTGGTGCCGGGGGCGGCCGGGGCGGTGGTGGACGGGTTCGACGTGGTGGAGGTGCTCGGAGCCTTCCACGACGAGCACCCCGGGGTGGAGATCTCGCTCTCCGAGGACACCTCGGAGCGGATGCTGGCCGCGCTGCTGCGCGGGGAGCTGGACCTGGCGGTGGTCGGCCTCCCGGGGGAGCCGCCGCCGGGCGTCTCCTGCCAGGTGGTGCTCGACGAACCCCTGGTCGCGGCGGTGCGGGAGGACGATCCGCTGGTGGCCGCCGCCGTGAACGGAGGGATCCCGCTGGCCGCGCTGCGCGGGCGGGCCCTGATCGGCCTGCCGCGCGGGACCGGGCTGCGCGCGGTGCTGGAGCGGGCGTGCGCGCAGGCGGGCTTCGCGCCGCGGGTGGACTTCGAGGCGGCGGCGCCCGCCGTGCTGGTCCGGCTGGCCGCGCGGGGGCTGGGGGTGGCGGTGGTGCCGTCCGGGGCGGAATCGGCAGCGGGCCCGCGGGCCGACGTCGGCAGCGGCAGCGGCAGCGGCAGCGGACTGTGCGCGCTGCGGATCACCGAGCCGGAGCTGACCGGGAAGGTCGCGCTGGCCTGGCGCACGGACGGACCGTCCGGGCCGGCCGCCCGCAAGCTGCTGGAAAGGCTCCGCTCGGGAGCCCCCGGACGGCCCGCGCCGTGACAGGACGGCGGACGGGTGGCAGGATCGCGGCCATGCCTCTCGTACCGCCCCGGATCAGCAGGCGCCACGCCCTGCGGGTCCTGGTGGCCGTACTCGCCGTGCTCGGGGTCCTGACGTGGTGGCTGAGGCCCTTCGGGCAGCCGGAACTGGAGGGCGAGCTGACCTTCAGCACGGGCGCGCGGACCGGGGTCTACCACCGGTACGGGCAGCTGCTGGAGCAGGCGCTGGGGCGGGACATGCCCGGCGTGGACGTACGGCTGGAGACCAGCGAGGGCTCGCAGGAGAACCTGAAGCGGCTGGCCACCGGCGAGGCGGACTTCACGGTGGCGACGGCGGACGCGGTCGCCAAGTACCAGCTCGACAAGAAGGCCGGCGCGGACCGGCTGCGCGGGGTCGCACGGCTCTACGACGACTACGTGCAGCTGGTGGTCCCGGCCGGCTCCCCGGTGCAGTCGGCCCATGACCTGAGCGGCAAGCGGGTCGCGATCGGCCAGCCGGGCTCCGGCGTGCGGCTGGTCTCGGAGCGGCTGCTGAGGGCGGCGAAGATCGACCCGGTGCTGGACATCACGCCGGTGTCCATCGGCATCGACACCATGCCGGGCGAGCTGGAAGCCGGCCGGATCGACGCGTTCTTCTGGTCCGGCGGCCTGCCCACGAACGCCGTGCACGAACTGTCGGAGCACTTCGACATCCGGCTCGTGCCGCTCGGTGACCTGATGGAACCGCTCCAGGAGAGCGGCAGCCCGGCACGCTACTACCGGACGGCCGTGATGCCGCAGGACGTCTACCCGCGGGCGCGCAACACCAGCTCGGTGACGACCCTGGCCGTGCCGAACCTGCTGGTGACCACGGCGGGGTCCGACCCGCAGCTCACCGAGCAGCTGACGCAGACGGTGATCCTCAGCCGCGACCTCGTCGGGCGTGAGGTGCACGCGGCGCAGCGCGTGGACCTGCGGACGGCGATCTACACCGATCCGCTGGACCTGCACGAGGGCGCGCGCCGGTACTACCGGTCCGTCAAGCCCTGAGCGTCCTGAGCGCCCTGAGGTTCACGAAGGGGACGGGGGCGACGGCAGCAGCATGGTCGCCGCCGCGGCCGCGCCGATCAGCCCCGCATGGGTGCCCAGCATCGCCGGCACCACCTGGACGTCCTTGACGAACGAGAGCGTGGCGTAGGCCGCGAGGTGACTGCGGATCGGGGCGAAGAGGGTGTCGCCGGCCGCGGCCACTCCACCGCCGATGACCGCGATGTCCGTCTCCACGAGGGTCGCGGTGGCCGCGATGGCTGCGGCCAGGGCGCGGCCCGCCCGGTCGAAGGCGGCCAGGGCGATCGGGTCACCCTCGGCGGCGGCAGCGGCCACGCCCGCCGCGGTGGCGTCAGGCCCGCCGCCCGCGCCCTTCACACCGGTCGCGCCCGCGCCGGCCCCAGCCGGCCCCGACGGTCTCCAGCCCTGGTCCAGGGCCCAGCGTGCGATCGCCGTACCGGAGGCGATCGACTCGACGCACCCGTGGCCGCCGCACGCGCACGGCTCGCCGTCGAAAGCCACACTGATGTGGCCGATGTGCCCGGCGTTGCCCGTGGGGCCGGGGTGGAGCTGGTTGTTCAGGATCAGGCCGCCGCCCACGCCCGTGGAGACCACCATGCACAGGGCGTTCGCGTGGCCCCGGGCCGCGCCCAGCCAGTGCTCGGCGGCGGTCATCGCCACCCCGTCGCCGGCCAGCACGGTCGGCAGGTCGGCCCCGCGCGCCGCGAGCTCGGCCACGACCCGCTCCTGGACCGGGAACTCCCGCCAGGCCCCGATGTTGACCGGGCTGACCGTGCCCCGAGAGGTGTCCACCGGACCGGCGCTGCCGATCCCGCAGCGGACCGCCGAAGCCCACAGCGGCGACTCGGAGAGGTCGGCGACGACCTCGGCGACCGCCGCCATGACCCCGTCGGCGTCCGCCCCGCGCGGGGTCGGGCGGCGGGTGGTGGCCGTCATCGTGCCGTCGGGGTGCACCAGCGCACCGGCGATCTTCGTGCCGCCGATGTCGATCGCCACGGTCGGCCCGGAGGCCTCCGCGGCTGCCCGCGGTGCGGGGAACGGGGCGCTGGGAATGATCACGGTGGCGGCTCCAGGAAGGTTTGCAGGATTAAGTATGCGCCGGGGGCGGCGCCGTGCTCTCGCGAGGCTCCAGCCTCGGACGCTCGCTGATCCGCACCCCGGGCGGGCTGCCCGCGAGGACGGCCAGGAGTTCCTCGGCGGCCAGCCGGCCGAAGCCGGCGGTGTCCCGTACGAGAGCGGTGAGCCGGGGATGGGTGACCCGGCACAGGGCGGAGTCGTCCCAGGCCACGATCGACAGCCGGCCCGGAACGGGTATGCCCAGCTCGGCGGCGACCGCGCTCCCGGCCACGGCCATCACGTCGTTGTCGTAGACGAGCGCCGTGGGCGGATCCGGCTCGGCGAGGACCCGTCGCGTGGCCGCCGCGCCCTCGGCGTCGGAATAGTCGGTGACCACCGAGCGCACCTGGTCCGGGCCGAGTCCGCGACGCGCGGCCTCGGCCCGCAGGGACTCCATCCGGCGGACCGTGTGGGCGAGGCCGGGGAGCCCGGCGACGTGCACGATCCGGCGGTGGCCCAGCCCGTACAGGTGCTCCAGCACCTGGGCCATGGCGCCGGCGTCGTCGGCCCGGACGGAAGACAGGCTCGCGGACGGGGCCGCGGAGGACACCGGGACGGGAGCCGGGACGGGAGCCTGGGCGGGAGCCTGGAAGGGGCCCGTCCCGCCCCCGGGGTCGGCGGTCGCGCCGCCGTCCGGGAACAGGGCCTCGCCGATGGTGACCGCGGGCAGGGCCAGTTCCTCCAGGAGCGCCGGCCGCGGGTCACTCGTACGCGGGTCGACGACGAGGACGCCGTCGACCCGTCGCTCGGCCCACCAGCGGCGGTAGACCGCGCATTCGGCGTCGATGTCCTCGACGACCTGGAACAGCAGGGCGGTCCGGGCCGTGGAGAGCACCTCCTGGATGCCGGAGACGAGCTGGAGGAAGAAGGACTCGACGCCGAGCGTGTGCGCGGGCCGGGCAAGGACGAGGCCGACGGCTCCGGAGCGTTCGCCGGACAGGGCCCGGGCCGCGCTGTTGGGCTGCCAGCCGAGTTCTTCGGCGACGCGTCGGATCCGGGCCCGGGTGTCCTGCGAGACGCCCGGTCGGTCGTTGAGCGCGAAGGAGACGGCGCTCTCCGACACGCCGGCCTGCCGGGCGATGTCCTTGATCGTGGGTCTGCGGGCCATGGCCTGCCTCATTCGTCCTTCGGGTGCGTCACACGTGGCGGAATACGGACGGCAATGGCCGGACCGTACGCGATCCTGCCCCGACAGGCCGCTTTTATGACGATCCAGTGGCTTCCGGGAGGGGCATCGAGCGGCGGCCGTGGCTCGAAGTCCGCCTCGGCCCAGTCGACCGAGTCGGCCAAGTCCCCCACCGGAAAACGGCGTAGGCCCGTACGGAGCCCCGCGCGCCCGGGGTGACGGTCAGGGCCGGACCGGGCACCTCCAACCACCGCCCGGCCGGGACCGGGCCGTTGGGCACGGTCACCGTCAGCACGTCCTCGAATCCCCAGGCCGATTCGGCCCGGTCGGCGGGGCGGGCGTCCCCGTACGGCTTGAGGCAGAACGGGCCCGAAGTGTCGAGCGCCATGACCGAAATCCCGCTGTCCATTTCCACGCACTTCCTTGCGGACGCCCCTCACTAAAGCGCATTAGTTTCCTCAGGGTCTTCTCGCAGAACCCTTGTGTCAACTGGGCTGAAGCGCATAAGTACACGGTCAGGGGCCCTGTTGACTTTCCCCATCGACACCGGCAGGTTGTGGCGCATCCGGTGAATTCCTCCAGAACTCCAGGACGCCCCGTGCACGATGACGCGCTCCGCTTCGGCGCCAACTACACGCCGGCCCGCGGCTGGTTCCACCACTGGCTGGACTTCGACCTCGACGAGGTGCGGGCCGACCTCGACTCGATCGTCGCGCTCGGGCTGGACCACATCCGCGTCTTCCCGCTGTGGCCGGTCTTCCAGCCGAACCGGACGCTCATCCGGCCGCGCGCCGTGGAGCAGCTCGTCGCCCTCGCCGACGCGGCCGCCGAGCGCGGGCTCGACGTCAACGTGGACGGACTGCAAGGGCACTTGTCGAGCTTCGACTTCCTGCCCGCCTGGACCCGGACCTGGCACCGGCGCAGCATCTTCACCGACCCGGACGTGGTCGCCGGGCAGGAGGAGTACCTGCGCACGCTGGCCGCTGCCCTCGCCGACCGGCCGAACTTCCTGGGGATGACGGTCGGCAACGAGATCAACCAGTTCTCCGGCGCCCCGCACCCCGATCCCGACCGGATCACCCCGGACCAGGCCGCCCGCTGGCTGGAGCGGATGCTCGCCGCCTGCGAGGAGGGCGCACCGGGGCGGCTGCACCTGCACGCCGAGTACGACGCGGCCTGGTACCAGGACGGGCACCCGTTCACCGCGGCCCAAGCGGCCCGGCTGGGCGGGGTCACCGCCGTGCACTCCTGGGTGTTCAACGGCACTGCGCAGCGCCACGGACGGAGCGGGACGGCGACCGAGCACCATGCCGCGTACCTGATCGAGCTCTCCAAGGCCTGGGCCCTGGACCCGCACCGCCCGGTGTGGCTCCAGGAGGTCGGCGCCCCGGCGCCGCTGATCCCGCCCGAGCACGCGGCGCGGTTCACCGAGGCCACCGTCGCGAACGCCCTGGACTGCCCGGACCTGTGGGGCGTGACCTGGTGGTGCTCGCACGACGTGTCCCGGCAGCTCGCGGACTTCCCGGAGCTGGAGTACGGCCTCGGCCTGCTCACCAACGACCGCCGGACGAAGCCGGCCGGCGCCGCCGTCTCCCGGATCGCCGCGCGGTGGCGGGGCCGCGCGCACCGCCCGGCCCCGCGGTCCACCGCGCTCGCCGTGGACGTCGGCGGGGCGATGGAGGCTCCGGGGCGCTCGGTGTGCGCCCCGGGCGGCACGTTCTTCGAAGCCTGGGCCTCGCTCACGGCCCAGGGGGTGCGTCCCGCGGTGGTCCTCGCGGAACGTGCTGCGGACCCCGCCCATCTGGCCGCGCGCGGCATCACCGAGGTGCTGCGCGTGCACGACGTGACCTGACCGACCGATCCCCCGATCCCCTCGTGAGGAGCTCCGCATGCCCGAGACCGACGACGTCGTCGATCCGCGTACGCCGCCCGCCGCGCCACGGCCGCCGACCCGGCGCAGGGTGCTGGCCACCGGGGCCGGGGCCGCCGCGCTGCTGGGCCTGGCGGGCCGCGCCCGGGCCGCCGCCGCGCCCGTGCCCGCGCCCTTACCGCTGAGAGCGCCCGCCGCGGCACCTGCACCGGTCGACCTGGCCCCGTACGCCTCGTACTGGTTCCCGGACTCCCTCCCGTCGGGGACCCCCGGTCCCGGGATCGTGTGGCGCTCGCTCAGCCGGTGGACCCCCGAGAGCGACCCCGATCTGGCTCACAACACCTCGACCGTGCCCTTGGCGGAACGGTTCACCCCGGTCCCGGCGAACCGGGACGCCCGCGCCGGCCAGGCCCGCATCGCCTCCCTGGTCTCCTTCGGGCCCACCGCCGGGAACCCCTCCCAGGGCTCCCCGACCGCCGACCACTACGCGCTCACGCACTGGGCGTACATCGACGAGCTGGTCTTCTGGGGCGGCTCCGCCGGCGAGGGCATCGTGCTCGCACCGAACGCGCCGGTGGTCGACGCCGCCCACCGCAACGGCGTCCGGGTGCTGGGCAACGTGTTCCTGCCGCCCGTCGCCTACGGCGGCGACCTCCGGTGGACCCGCGACCTGGTGCGGCGGGACTCCCTCGGCCGCTTCCCCATCGCCGACAAGCTCGTCCAGGTGGCGCGCACCTACGGCTTCGACGGCTGGTTCGTGAACGCCGAGACCGACGGCGGGGACAGCGCGCTCGCCACCCGGATGCGGGAGTTCCTGCGCGCCCTGCGTGCGGCCGGCGAGCCGCACGGCCTGCGCACCACCTGGTACGACGCCATGAACAGCACCGGCCGGGTGGGCTGGCAGGGCGCCCTCAACGCGCTCAACCAGGAGTTCTTCGAGGACCGGGCCGGGACGGTCTCGGACACGATGTTCGTGGACTTCCGCTGGACCCCGGGCACCCTGGCCGCCTCGGGGGCGCTCGCCGACCGTCTCGGCCGCTCCCGCCACGACCTGTGGGCCGCCGTCGACACCGAATCCCGCGGCTGGGACGCGGTCGTCGACTGGGACGCGATCGTCCCGCGCGGGCGGGACCACGTCGTCAGCTACGGCTTCTACCGGCCCGAGTGGACCCGCAACCACCTCGCCGACCGATCCCCCGGCGCATTCCACCGCGCCGACGACCGGTTCTGGACCGGCGCGTCCCTGGACCCGGCCCGGCCCGCGCCCGGGGCCCGCTGGCGGGCCCCGGCCACGGTCGTCGCCGACCGGTCCACCGTCACCGGGCTCCCCTTCGCCTGTTCCTTCAACACCGGGCACGGGTTGCGCTGGTACGACGGCGGCAGGGTCGTCTCGGACGCGCCCTGGAACCACCTCGGGCTCCAGGACCGGCTCCCCGGCCGCCGCTGGGCGGTGGACACCGCCGGGGCGCGCCCCTCGGTCACCCTGGACTTCGCGAGCGCCTGGCGCGGCGGCTCCAGCCTGCTGGTCGAGGGCGCGCTGACCGCCCCCGTGACCATCGGGCTGCACTCCACGCGGCTGCCGCTGACCCGCGGGGCGGTCCTGGAACTGGTGCACGCCGCCGGGTCGGGGTCGGTCGCGGCGGAGATCACGGTGGAGGTCGGTGTCGCCGTCCGCGAGCCGTCCGGCCCCGGCGAGCCGGTCCCGTACACGTGGCTGCCGGCCGCGACCCGGGACGGCGGGCAGGGCTGGCGCACGACGCGGGCGGCTCTGGCGTCACTGACGGGCAGGACCGCGTACGGCCTCGCGGTACGGATCACCGCGCTCGGGAAGACGCCGGTGGCGTGGCGGATCGGCGCCGTGTCGGTGCGCGACGAGACCCGCACCCGGCGCCCGGCCCCGCCCACCGCACCGGTCGTGGACGCCTCGTCCCGACAGGACGGCCGGGCCTGGGTGCGCCTGTCCTGGCGGGCGGCGGCCGGTCCCCACGTGCGGCCGCGCCACTACGAGGTGTGGCGGGTCCTGCCCGACGGCACCCGGCGCTTCCTCGGGGGCACCTGCGGCACCGCCCTGTACCTGCCCGCCGTCCCGCGCGCCGGGCGGGAGCGGGCGGCGGTCTTCGAGGTCCGGGCCGTCGACGAGCTGTACGCGGTCTCGGAGGCGGCCCGCACCGCCCTCGTCTGGTAGCCGGACGGGGCCGGGGCTCAGGCGCCCCGGGGGTCGGTGCGCGGGACGGCCACCGTCACCCGCAGCCCGTGCGGCGGGTTCTTCTCGTAGGAGAGGGACCCGCCGCCCGCGGCGAGCAGGGCGCGGGAGATCGACAGGCCGAGCCCGGAGCCCTTGACGTTCTGGTGGCGGCCGCTGCGCCAGAACCGGTCGCCGACGCGGAGCAGCTCGTCCTCGGTGAGTCCGGGGCCGCGGTCTGCGACGACCACGCGGACGGAGCGCCCCTCGGGGGAGACCGAAACCTCGACCTCCTCGCCCGCGGGCGTGAATTTGAGGGCGTTGTCGATGACCGCGTCGAGCGCACTGGACAGGGCGATGGGGTCGGCCCAGCCGGTGATGGCGCTCCGGCCCGACTCGGTGAGCCGTACGCCCTTCTCCTCGGCGTAGGGGCGCCATGCGGCGACCCGCTCGGCCGCCAGGGCCCCGATGTCGGTGAGGCTGATCTCGGCGGAGGCGTGCTCGGCCAACGCCAGGTCCAGCAGGTCGTCCAGGACCTGGGTCAGGCGCTTGCCCTCGGTGCGCACGGAGGCGATCTCCTCGTTCCCCTCGGGCAGTTCGAGGGCGAGCAGCTCGATCCGCAGGAGCAGTGCCGCGAGCGGATTGCGGAGCTGGTGGGAGGCGTCGGCGACGAACGCCCGCTGCTGTTCCAGGACCTCTTCGACGTTGTCGGCCATCTCGTTGAACGAGTGGGCCAGGCGCTGGAGTTCCGGGGGGCCGCCGGCCGCCGCGACGCGCGAGTTCATTCGTCCGGTGGCGATGCCGTGGGCGGCCGCGTCCAGGGTCTTGACGGGCTTGAGCACCCAGCTGGTGAGCTTGAGGGCGGCGCCGAAGGCGACCAGCATGGCCGCGGCGAGCCCGCCCGCGATCAGCAGCCAGCCCTTCAGGATGCGGGCGCGCATCTGGTCGGTCGGTGATTCGGTGGCGACGACCGCGACCACGTCGCCGTCGAGGACGACCGGGGAGATGACGAGCAGTTTGCCGTCGGTCTGCCAGGGCCACACCTGCGGGGGATCGTGGCTGCGCCGGCCGGCCAACGCCGACTCGAGGGCCTGGCGCCCCTCACGGGATTCCGGGAGCTGCCACCAGCCCGGGGACCGGGCCAGGGCGTTGTCGTTACGGTAGAAGATGCCGGCGCGGATCCCGTACAGGGTCTGGTAGCGGGCGAGTTCCTGCCCGAGGGTCTCGCGGCGCTCGGCGGCGCCCATGGATCCGGAACCCTCGGCGTCGATGAAGAACTGTGCGAGCGCGGCGAAGCGGGCACTGTCGTCGATCCGGTCGACCACCACCCGCTGTTGCTGCCCGGCGGCCAGGCTCACGGCGAGCGGGAAGCCGAGGGCGAGCAGCGTGCCCGCCATCAGGATGACGAGCAGCGGGAGCAGACGGGCACGCACGGCAGAGGGCCCCTAGGGAGCGGCCGGGGCGACGAGCCGGTAGCCCACCCCTCGGACGGTCTCGATCAGGGCGGGCATGCGCAGTTTGGAACGCAGCGAGGCGACGTGGACCTCCAGGGTGCGCCCGGTCCCCTCCCAGCTGGTGCGCCACACCTCGCTGATGATCTGCTCGCGGCGGAAGACGACGCCGGGCCGCTGCGCGAGCAGGGCCAGCAGGTCGAACTCCTTGCGGGTGAGGGGCACGTCGGCGCCGTCCACGCTGACCCGGCGGTTGGGCAGCTCGATGCTGACGGGACCGAGGCGGACCGTGGCGGGCGTACCGGTGCCGGTGGTCTCTTCGGAGGCACCGGTGCGCCGGGCGACGGCGTGGATGCGGGCCAGGAGCTCGCCGGTGTCGTACGGCTTGACCACGTAGTCGTCGGCGCCCATGTTCAGGCCGTGGATGCGGGAGCGTACGTCGGCCCGCGCGGTCACCATGATCACGGGGGTGGCGGTGCGCTTGCGGATCTTGCCGCACACCTCGTAGCCGTCCTGGTCGGGCAGACCGAGGTCGAGCAGGATCACGCCGAAGGGTTGGGGGCAGGTCGGCGCGCCGGCGGGCAGGAGTGCCTGCAGCGCCTCTTCACCGTTGCGGGCGTGGGTGACCTGGAAGCCGTGGCGGGCGAGGATCGCGGACAGGGCTGCCGCGACGTGATCGTCGTCCTCGACGAGCAGCAGTCTCATGTCGTCCCCCTCTCCTCTTGTCTCACTCGGGCTTCACCACGCATGGTCACACGCGGGGCCGCACGTAGGGCCACCATGCATCCACGCCCATGCGGAGTCCCACGTCAAGGGGGTGCCGCCCCGGCGCGCCTTCCGTTATGCACCCGGTACGCGGACATGATCGACCACACCGGTGCCGCGCACGGAGCGTATCCGGGAGAGGCCGGATCGTTATCCTCAATTCTCCCTCAGATGTGATGACGTTGTGCGCGTCACGTCACTACTGTCCTCCCAACCGAGGAGGACGGAGCAAGAAGCCGATGAGCGGAGTATCAGTGACCAAGGACGTGCAGGACGCGGCCGGTGCCGCAGACGACCTGGTCGTACTGAGCAACGTCAACAAGCACTTCGGCGCGCTGCACGTGCTTCAGGACATCGATCTGAGCATTGCCCGCGGTGAGGTAGTCGTGGTGATCGGTCCCTCGGGATCGGGCAAGTCCACGCTGTGCCGGACCATCAACCGGCTGGAGACCATCGACTCGGGCACCATCACGCTCGACGGCAAGGACCTGCCCTCCGAGGGCAAGGAACTGGCCCGGCTGCGCGCCGACGTCGGCATGGTCTTCCAGTCGTTCAACCTCTTCGCGCACAAGACGGTGCTGCAGAACGTCATGCTGGGCCAGCTCAAGGTCCGCAAGACCGACAAGGCCGCGGCTCACGCGAAGGCGCTGTCCCTGCTGGAGCGGGTGGGCGTCGGCTCTCAGGCCGACAAGTACCCGGCACAGCTCTCCGGTGGCCAGCAGCAGCGCGTGGCGATCGCCCGGGCGCTCGCCATGGAGCCGAAGGTGATGCTCTTCGACGAGCCGACCTCGGCCCTGGACCCGGAAATGATCAATGAGGTGCTGGAGGTCATGCAGCAGCTCGCCCGTGAGGGCATGACGATGGTGGTCGTCACGCACGAGATGGGCTTCGCGCGCTCCGCCGCCAACCGGGTCGTCTTCATGGCCGACGGAAAGATCGTCGAAGAAGCGACTCCCGAGCAGTTCTTCAGCAACCCGCGCAGTGATCGGGCGAAGGACTTCCTGTCGAAGATCCTGCACCACTGAGGTTTCCGTCTGGTAGTCATCCGTATGCGGATCGTCGCCGGATCGTTCCTGTCTGCCGTGCGTGCGCCGCAAGCGTCGCTCGTCGTTCAACCACGTCTCATCCGAGGGAAGTTCACCATGAAGATCTCCAAGGCCGCTGCGGCCGCGGCCGTCGCCGTCGCCCTGTCCCTGACCGCGACCGCCTGTGGCGGCAGCAAGCAGGACGCCGCCAGTGACGGCGGTGCCTCCGGTGGCGCCAAGGACAAGATCGTCGTCGGCATCAAGTACGACCAGCCCGGTCTGGGCCTGAAGACCCCGGACGGCAAGTTCACGGGCTTCGACGTCGACGTCGCGACCTACGTCGCCAAGGAGCTCGGCTACGAGCCGAACCAGATCGAGTTCAAGCAGGCCCCCAGCGCCGAGCGCGAGAACCTGATCTCGAACGGTGACGTGAAGTTCGTCGTCGCGACGTACTCGATCAACGACAAGCGCAAGGAGAAGGTCGACTTCGCCGGCCCGTACTTCCTCGCGCACCAGGACCTGCTGGTCCGCGCCGACGACACGAGCATCACCAAGGCCGAGGACCTGAACAAGAAGAAGCTCTGCTCGGTCACCGGCTCCACGTCGGCGCAGAACGTCAAGACCAAGCTGGCCCCCGAGGCCGACCTGCTGGAGCAGGGCGGCTACTCCGAGTGCCTGACCGGCCTGGAGAACAAGGCCGTCGACGCCCTCACCACGGACAACTCGATCCTGGCCGGCTACGCGGCGCAGGAGAAGAACAAGGGCAAGTTCAAGCTGGTCGGGCTGAGCCTGAGCAACGAGAACTACGGCATCGGTCTGAAGAAGGGCGACAAGGAGCTCCAGACCAAGATCAACGCCGCCCTCAAGAAGATGGTCGAGGACGGCAGCTGGCAGAAGGCCGTGGACAAGAACCTCGGCCCGGCCAACTACAAGAACGAGCCTGCCCCGCAGATCACCGAAGGCAGCTGATTCATCGGTGAGGAGCGTCGCCGCCCGCCTGCCGCGGGCGGCGGCGCACCTCACCGGCCATCCTGGGGAGAGCGCAGGGCATCGTGTTCGATTTTCTTGATTCCGGGCAGTACGACGTGCTCGGAGCCTTCTGGGTGACGGTTCAGCTCACCCTCTACTCGGCGGCCGGATCCCTGATCTGGGGCACCGCCCTCGCCGGGATGCGGGTCAGCCCGGTCCCGCTGCTGCGGGGCTTCGGCACCGCTTACGTCAACCTGGTGCGCAACACCCCGCTGACGTTGCTGATCATCGGCTGCTCGCTGGGACTCAACCAGACCCTCGGCATCGCCCTGGGCGGCAGCACGTTCAAGGAGATCGGCTTCCGGCTCGCGGTCCTCGGGTTCATCGCCTACACCGGGACCTTCGTCTGCGAGGCCCTGCGCTCCGGCATCAACACCGTGCCCCTCGGCCAGGCCGAGGCGGCCCGCGCGCTGGGACTGAGCTTCTTCCAGGTGCTCACCCTGATCGTGCTCCCCCAGGCCTTCCGGGCGGTCGTCGCACCGCTCGCCAACGTACTGATCGCGCTCACCAAGAACACCACGGTGGCGGCGGCCATCGGCGTGGCCGAGGCGGCCCTGCTGATGAAGGAAATGCTCGAGAACGAGCCGCAGGCGCTCTTCGCGGTCTTCGCGATCTTCGCCCTCGGTTTCGTCCTTCTGACCCTGCCCACCGGTCTTCTGCTGGGCTGGGTCGCCAAGCGAGTGGCGGTGAAGCGATGAGCTCCGTGCTGTACGACACCCCCGGCCCCAAGGCCAAGGTGCGCAACTGGATCTACAGCGGGATCTTCGTCGTGCTGTTCGGGCTCGTCCTGTGGTGGGCGCTGTCCCTCATGGGCGAGAAGGGCCAGCTCGACGCCGACAAGTGGACGCCGTTCGTCACCGACAGCCGGGTCTGGACGACGTATCTGCTCCCGGGCCTGCTGGAGACCCTCAAGGCGGGCGCGCTCGCCATGGTGATCGCCCTCCCGCTGGGCGCGCTGCTGGGCATCGGCCGACTGTCGGACCACGCGTGGGTGCGGGGGCCGGTCGGAACGTGGGTCGAGTTCTTCCGTGCCATCCCGGTGCTGATGCTGATGCTGTTCGGCAACGCCCTGATGGCGCCGCGGTTCCTGGACGTCCCGTCCGACACCCGGCCTTTCTGGGCCGTGGTCATGGGCCTGGTCCTCTACAACTCGGCCGTCATCGCCGAGATCGTCCGGGCGGGTGTGCTCTCCCTGCCCCACGGCCAGAGCGACGCCGCCAAGGCGATCGGCATGCGCAAGGGCCAGACGATGGTGTACGTGCTGATCCCGCAGGCCGTGACGGCGATGCTGCCGGCCCTGGTCAGCCAGCTCGTGGTGATCCTCAAGGACACCGCGATCGGCGGCGCCCTGCTGGGCTTCGCCGAACTGCTCTCCATGAACCGGCAGATCTCGGCCAACTACAGCAACGCCATCGCGACCCTCGTCGTGATCGCGCTGATCTACATCGCCGTGAACTTCGCCCTCACCAGCTTCGCCTCCGTGCTGGAGGGCCGACTGCGGAAGTCGAAGAAGAGCACCGGCGCGGTGGTGGGCGTCAACGACGTCAACGACATGGCCACCGGGGCGAACTCGGGCGGGATCTGACGGCCCTCCCGGTCCAGGGACCCTCGGGTTCTGATCTCAGGTCATTCATATTGTGAAGTCTGTGTGGTGCGGCGGAATTCATCCGCCGCACCACACTGCGTTGTACCGATCGATGCGGCATCCGGCGTCGACGGCGGCCGCGCCGGAGGAGCGTCGAGCGACCTAGTCCATCAATAGGACCTCGTGATGATGCCGCCGCTCTTCACCGAAGTGAACGGCGGGCAGGCGATGAAGGAGGGATCACGCTTGTCCTTCCATTCCAGCGAATGAACACTGACGTCGCCACCGCCGTCGTCCCGCTCGCAGATGACCGCCGCCTTGTAGTGTCCACCATTGCTGTGACTACAGGTGGCTAACCAGCCCGCGCCGGTTGCGGACCTCTCGTTGGCGCACCCGGTCGGCCAGCCCGTAGGGGTCGCGCTCGCCACGCCGCTTTGAAGTCCGATGAGCGCCATCGCCGCACCGGCGAGCAGTGCCGTGTACCGCTTCTTCATTTCCACCCGTCCTTTTCTCGGTCGATCCGGAAATTCCCGGCGCCACAACAGTTCCACCCCCACCGGAACCCGGCAAGCAGAAGGGCAACCTTCTGAGGGTTACTTGAGAATCACCCCCATGGCCGCCTAAAGAAAATGAGCAGAACACCGGGCAACTCGCGCCATCAAGAAAATCGAGGGTATTACTTCCGGAAAAACTGACTGAATTGCGGTGGGGTGAATTCCGGCCGCACCGTGTCGGAAATCGGCCGAACGGCTCGAGCGGATCCGACCCCCGAATCGCCGACCGTCATGCGCCCCGACCGCCCTGCGGCCCGCCCTCGATTCGGCTCCTTTCGAGCGGCGACGCCCGCGATGCGGACACGGCCACGACCACCAGGAACAGCCGGGCCGCACCGCGGTTCGGCGTTCCGCGAGGGTGTCGGCCCCGACGGAAGTGACGACCCTTTCGGAATTTCTGATTCCATTTACCACTGCGCCGACCAGGGTCACTTGACGCGGGCACCTACAGTGGGTTGCATACGTTCTGTGATCACATACCGGACATCGGGAGCCGCGCCATGGACCCGGTGATCGTCGTCGGCGCAGGACCCGTCGGGCTGTCCCTGTCGCTCGCCCTGGCGGGTGCGGGCGTGCCCTCCGTCGTGCTCGACGAAGGGCCCGGCAAGGAAGAGGTCCGCCCGGCCCGCACCGTCGTCCTGCACGCCGAAACGGCGGCCATGGCGCACCGGCTGGGCTGTACGACGCTGCGCGACGAGGGGGCTCACTTCGCCGCCTGGCGCACGATGCGCCGGCGCCAGACCGACCGGCGGATCACCTTCGAGGACCACCCGGCCCCGCTGCACGTGCCGCAGCACGCGCTGACGCGCGGACTGCGCGACGCCGCCGCGGCCCACCCGCTCGTCCAACTGGTCACCGACAGCAAGCTGGACTCCCTGGAACAGGACGGCCGGGGCGTCACCGCGCACACCCGGGGCGCCGAAACCACCTGGTGGCGCGGGAGTTACCTGGTCGGCTGCGACGGCGCCCGCTCGACCGTGCGCAAGCTGCTCGGCATCCGTTTCCCGGGCCGCACCGCCGTGGAACGGCACGCCGTGGCCGCGCTGCGCACCGAACTGCCCTGGCCCGGCGAGGCCTTGCTGCACCGCAACCCGCCGCACGAGGTCACCTCGCGGCCACTGCCCGACGGGGTGTGGCGGCTGGACTGGCTGCTCCCGCCCCGCGGGGAACTCGTGACTCCCGACGTACTGGTGACCTTGATCCGCGACACCCTCGCGGTGTGGTGCGGCGGCACGACACCCCCGTACGACCTCATCGACACCGGGGTCCACACCCTGCACCACCGCCTCGCCCGACGCTGGCGCGACGGCCGCGCCTTCCTCGCCGGAGACGCCGCGCACCTGCTGGGCGCGCTCGGCACCCAGGGGGTCGAGGAGGGACTCCGGGACGCCGAGAACCTGGCGTGGAAGCTCTCCCTGGCCTGGCACCAGGGGGCTTCCGAGGCCCTGCTCGACAGCTACGAGGGCGAGCGGCGCACCGCGGTCGCCTCGCGGCTGCGCGCCGCCGACCAGGCGATGCCGTCGCTGCGGGCCGGGGGCGGCCTGCGCACCTACCTCCCCGGCGCCGCGCGTTCCGCCGAATCCCTGCTCACCGACGGCCACCTGGGGCGCGGGCCGCTGGGCGCCGAGCCCACGTACGCACCGCCGGTCGCCGTGCGCGAGGTCCCGACGGCCACGGAGCCGGGCGGCCCGGTGGCGAACGTTGCGGTGACCGCCCCCGACGGGGCGACCGTGCCGCTGCGGGACCTGCTCGGGCAGGGTCGGCTGCTGGTGGTCCTGGTGGCTCCCGGCACCGGGGTCTGGGACCGCCGGCACTGGCTCGGCGCCGGACTGATGCCCCGACTCGCCGCGGCGGTGAGCGCCCTCCCGGCCCGCACCGACCTGCTGGTCGCGGACAGCTATCCGGGGGCTCCGGCGCACACCGTGCTGCTGGTGCGGCCGGACGGGCACCTGGCGGCGACCTTCGCCGGGGTCCGCCCGGCGGAGCTGTACGAGGCGGCGGACACCCTCCGGGCGGGCGCGCCCGCGTCGCGGGTGCCGGCGCCCGCCACCACGACGCCGACGCCCGCTCCGGCGCCCACGCCGACCGTGGTGATCGATTGACCGTCTCCGGGACTCCGTGGTTCACTCGCGGAATGACCGGCAACGACGTACGCCTGTGGCGGAGGGTCCATATGGACCTGCTCCGCTACGCGGGCTGCGTGTGTCGCCCTTCCTGCTGATTCGCCCTTCCCTCCGCGCGCCCCGTGCCGTCCACCGGCCTGCGCGCACCTCCGCGAACCCAGGAACGGTCCCCTTTCATGTCTGCTCCCGCATCCGCACCCTCGTACGCCCCGGAGTCCTCGCCGGCAGCCGGCGGCCCCACGGCCGCCGAACTCCTCGATTTCGCCCTCCGCACGGCGGCCGACCCCGAGATCGTGGCCTCGCTGCCGCTCGATCCCGAGGGCCGCACCTGGATCCGGCTGGACGGGCCGGCCGGCAGCGAGGCGTGGCTGATCGGCTGGCCGCCGGGCACCGGCACCGGCTGGCACGACCACGCCGAATCGCGGGGCGCGTTCGCCACCGCCCGGGGCCGGCTCACCGAGCACTCGCTGACCGTGCGCCTGCCCGCGGAGGGCTGGAAGTCCCTGGAACTGGCGCCGGACGTCGACCGCCGCCGCACCCTGGCCGCAGGGTCGGGGCGCGCCTTCCGTGAACACCACGTGCACGAGGTCCTCAACGAGTCGCAGGCCGAGCACGCGGTTTCCGTGCACGCCTACTACCCGCCGCTCCCGCTGATCCGCCGCTACAGCCGCAGCGGCCCGGTGCTCAGCCTGGAGCACGTCGAGCGTCCGGCGGACTGGCAGTGAGCGCCCCGATCGGCATCGACGAGCTGCTGGAGCGGGTCCGCGCGGGCTACACCCGCGTGGACGCGCGAGAGGCGTACGCCGTCTCCCGCGCCGGGGCCCTCCTGGTGGACATCCGCTACCAGGCCCTGCGCGAGCGGGACGGGCTGATCCCGGGCGCGCTGGTCATCGAGCGCAACGAGCTGGAGTGGCGCCTGGACCCACGGGGCAGCCACCGCCTCCCCGAGGCCACGAGCCACGACCTCCAGGTGGTGGTGATCTGCAACGAGGGCTACGCGTCCAGCCTCGCCGCGGCCTCGCTCCACACCCTGGGCCTCCACCGCGCGACCGACCTGACCGGCGGCTTCCAGGCCTGGAAGTCCGCCGGCCTCCCGGTCGCACCCGCCTGAATCCAGCCTCGCCGGGGGGCGCCTCCCAGCGGTCGCTGGGGGAGTTTCAGGCGCGGGGATCCGGGGGCGGCGCCCCCGGCCCCCGCTAGCCCTTGGCCGTGGCCACTTCCACCGGAGGTACCCGCAACGCGACCCGGCCCGGGAGGGCGGTGGCCACCAGGGCCAGCAACCCGGCCACCCCCACCACCGCCGCGTAGGCCACCGGCAGCACCGCGGGCGTCGCCACCCCCGTCATGCCCACGCTGAACGCGGTCAGTACGGCCAGCGCGATCCCCGAACCCAGCGCCGTCCCGATCACGAGCACCGCCAACGCCTCCGTCCGCAGCATCCGCAGCACCTGCCGGCGCTTCGCCCCGGCCAGCCGAAGCATCGCGAACTCCCGGAACCTCTCGGCGGTCGACATCGCGAGCGTGTTCACCACCGCGATCGCCGTGAAGGCCAGCACCAGCCCCATCGCCAGCAGGTTGATCTCCGCCCCGGCTTCCTGCCGCTGCGCCCGTGCCGCGTCGGCGTCCTGCGCGGACAGCACCCGTACGTCCGGGAACGCCCTTACGGCAGCGGCCAGTTGCTCGCGTCCGGTCACCGAACCCGGTTCCATCGCCACCAGCACGCTGGCGGCCAGCGGATTGTCCGCGTGCGCGGCCACCAGCCCGTGCGGCAGCGTCAGATCGCCGAAGCCGAGGCCCCGCGCGTACACGGCCGAGACCGTCAGCGTGACCGGGGTTCCGTCCCCCAACGTCAGCTTCAGCGGGCTCCCCGGCTTCAGCCCCAGCTGGTCGGCGGCGAGTTCGCTCACCGCCGCGTTCCCCTCGCCGAAGCCGTCCAGGCTGCCGCCGGTGACCTCCGGGTCCCAGGTCCGGGTCAGCCCGGCCGGGGTCACGCCCTGCGCGGCGTACTTCGTCAGCCCCACCCGTACGGACGTGTGCACGATCTCGGTGGCCGCCGCGACCCCCGGGGTACGCCGGACCCGCTCGGCGGCCTCCCGCGTCACTCCGGGCCCCTGCGCGGCCAGTGCCCACGGGGCCCGGATCCCGTCACGGGCCTGGGCCCGGGCTGCGTCCCCGAGCGTCGGGGTGATGAAGAGCACGGTGCAGGTCATGCCGATCAGCAGCGCCAGCGGGGTGACGGCGGAGGCCATGCGCGTGGCGTTGCCGCGCAGGTTGGCGGTGGCCAGGTGGCCGCCCGGGCCGGCCAGCCGCAGCGGTCCGGCGAGCAGCGCGGTGGCGCCCCGTACGAGCAGCGGGCCGAGCAGCGAAACCGCCCCGGCCAGTACCACCACGGCGAGGAAGGTGACCGGGGTGGAGGCCGGCTCGGTGCGCAGCGAGCCGAGTACGACGACCAGCACCGCCCCGCCCGCCAGCAGCAGCACGCCGAGCCCGCTGCGGATCCAGCCGGGCCGCCCCCGTTCGACGGCTGCTTCGGCGAGCGCCTCGGCCGGGCGGATCCGGGCGATCCGGCGGCCGGTGATCCGGGCGGCGGCCCAAGCTCCGAGCAGACTGGCGGCGACGGCCGCGAACATCGGGAAGATGCCGGCGGTGGGCTCGAGGGTGGCGGGGACGACCCCGCTGTCGACGAACCGGCCGTGCAGCCATGCGGCGAGCGGCAGCCCGGCGAGCGCTCCGGCGACGCCGGCGGCCAGGCCGACGAGCAGCGCTTCCCGGCCGATCATGCGCCGCAGCTGCCCCGGGGTGGCGGCGATGGCCCGCAGCAGGGCGAGTTCGCGGTAGCGCTGCTGGACGGAGAGCGCGAAGGTGCCGACGACCACGAGGATCGCGACGAGCAGCGAGGTACCGCCCATCGCGCCGCCCATGGAGGCCAGCTTGATGCGGGCGCCGGCGGCGTCGAGGAATTCGACGGGGCCGCGATCGTCGCCCGTGGCGACCTGCGCCGTGGTGCCTCGTAGCACCCGCTCGACGCGGGCGGCGAGCTCGGTGGCGCCGACACCCGGCGCGGGCAGCACTCCGATGGCGCTGACCTGGCCGTCGCGGGCGGCGAGGCGCCGGGCCTCGTCGTCGCTGAAGAAGAGCGCGTGCTGCTGCGCGAGGTCGCCCCGGGCGTCCCGGTCCGTCTTCGCGATCCCGCTGACCCGGTACGTCCTGGGTTCGCCGGTGGACTGCACGGCGAGCTCGGAGCCGGGCTCCAGCCCGGCGCGGGCGGCCAGTGCACGGTCGACGACGACCTCGCCGCCGCCCTGCGGGGCGCGGCCCTCGCTGAGGGTGAAGGGGGTCAGTGCGGCGGAGGTCCAGGCGTGCCCGTACGAGGGCACCGGTGCGCCGGGGCCCTCGAGCAGGGGAACGGCCTGGAAGGTGAGCTCGGGGACGGCCCGTTCGACGCCGGGTACGGCGCGGACCGTGTCCACGGTGGCGGCGGGGAGCCAGGCCCGTTCGGCGACGGGCTTGGCCTTGTGCTTGGTCTTGGTCCGTCCGCCCTTCTTCTCCTTGACCGTGGTCTCGTGGACGTTCTGGTCGGCGGAGACGAGGATCGGCGTGGCCGCGTAGCGCTCGGTGCCGATCTTTCCGCGGAGGCCCGTTTCCAGGAGTGTCCCGCAGGCCGTGACGAGGGCGGCCGCGCACAGCAGTGCGACGAAGGCGCCGAGGAAACCGGCCTTGCGGTCCCTGATGGTCTGGAGGGCGTAGCGCAGCATCATGCGGCCAACTCTGCCGCCGAGCCCGGCGCTTGACATTGGCGTGCCCCGGCCTCTGGTCCCGGGGGCTACCCCCACCCCGGGCCCACCGGCTCACTCCCCCGGGTACCCCAGGTCGTCGGCGTCGTCGCCCTCAGCCTCCAGCGCACGGCGCACCACCCGCAGTGCCATGCCCTCCGGGTATCCCTTGCGGGCGAGCATCCCGGCGAGGCGCCGGATCCGCTTGTCCCGCTCCAGACCCCGGGTGGAGCGGAGCTTGCGCTCCACGAGCTCCCGAGCGGTCTGCTCTTCCTGATCGGAGTCCAGCAGCTCCAGGGCCTCCTCCACGAGGGTGGTGTGCACCCCCTTGGTCCGGAGCTCCTGGGCCAGCGCCCGGCGGGCCAGACCCCGGCCGCGGTGCCGGGACTCGACCCAGGCTCCGGCGAAGGCCGCGTCGTCGATCAGGCCCACCTCCTCGTACCGGGAGAGGACCTGCTGCGACACCTCCTCGGGGATGCCCCGCTTGTGCAGGGCGTCCGCGAGCTGGCGCCGGGTACGCGGGCTCCCGGTGAGCAGGCGCAGACAGATCGCCCGCGCCTGCTCCTCGGGGCTCTGGGGCGGCAGCTCCGAACGGCCCTCACGGCCGCCCCGGCGCTCGCCGCCCCCTTCCTGCTCCCGCACGGGTCAGCTCTTGGCCACGGCGGCCTTGGCCGTCGTCTTGGCCTTCGTTGCCGGGGCGGGCACGGCGGTGGCCGCGGTGTCGGCCGCGTCCGTACCGGCTTCGGCGGCGTCCTTGCGGACACCCACGCCCAGCTTCTCCTTGATCTTCCGCTCGATCTCGTTGGCGAGGTCGGGGTTGTCCTTCAGGAAGTTGCGGGCGTTCTCCTTGCCCTGGCCGAGCTGGTCGCCCTCGTACGTGTACCAGGCGCCGGCCTTGCGCACGAAGCCGTGCTCCACGCCCATGTCGATCAGGCCGCCCTCGCGGCTGATGCCCTGGCCGTAGAGGATGTCGAACTCGGCCTGCTTGAACGGGGGCGCGACCTTGTTCTTGACGACCTTGACGCGAGTGCGGTTACCGACCGCGTCCGTGCCGTCCTTGAGGGTCTCGATGCGGCGGATGTCGAGGCGCACGGAGGCGTAGAACTTCAGCGCGCGACCACCGGTGGTGGTCTCGGGCGAGCCGAACATCACACCGATCTTCTCGCGGAGCTGGTTGATGAAGATCGCGGTGGTCTTGGACTGGTTGAGCGCACCGGTGATCTTCCGGAGCGCCTGGCTCATCAGTCGGGCCTGGAGACCCACGTGCGAGTCGCCCATCTCGCCCTCGATCTCCGCGCGCGGCACGAGCGCGGCCACGGAGTCGATGACGATCAGGTCGAGGGCACCGGAGCGGACCAGCATGTCCACGATCTCCAGTGCCTGCTCGCCGGTGTCCGGCTGCGACAGGATGAGGTTGTCGGTGTCGACGCCGAGGGCCTTCGCGTACTCGGGGTCGAGCGCGTGCTCGGCGTCCACGAAGGCGACGGTGCCGCCGGCCTTCTGTGCGTTGGCCACGGCGTGCAGGGTCAGGGTCGTCTTACCGGAGGACTCCGGGCCGTACACCTCGATCACACGGCCGCGGGGCAGCCCGCCGACGCCGAGGGCGATGTCCAGCGCGGTCGACCCGGTGGGGATGACCTCGATGGGGTCGTTCGGCTTGTCGCCGAGGCGCATGACCGCACCCTTGCCGAATTGCCGTTCAATCTGTGCGAGAGCGGCGTCGAGAGCCTTCTCGCGGTCGGTGCCTGCCATGGGTTCCACCCGGTTTGCTTGAGTCGATCGCTTCACGTCACTGACGCTAATGCCTGCCACTGACAATGCGCCTCCACGAGCACTTCGGCTGTGGATAACCCATCAGAATGGATGTTCGATTTTCCTGTCAAGCGCGCCACGCCCGCCCCGCCCCACCCTGCGGTGACGGGACCAGGAGCGCCCCGTCAGCGTCCACGCCTGCGCCGCACCCGGCCGACGCCGAGGACGATTGCGGCCACCACGGACAGGAACAGAGCGCCGAGGACCACCGTCACCCCGGCCGCAACGGCGAAGATCACCCACCACGAACCGTCATCAGAATCCACAGCGCCTCCCGGACCGCGCGTGAGGAGTCGGCGGCGACACGCGTCGGTCGATGCGATCACGGGCCCCGGACATCGCGGGAGACCGGGTGCCCAGCAGCTGGGCGGGACCGAGGTCCCCGTGGAGGACGGTCCGGGTGATCGGGGGCCGGTCCCGGAGGGCGAGGATCTCGTTGGCGAGTTCCACGACGGGGAGCGGGTCCTGGTCGCGGTGCACCTCGATGGCGGCCGCCGCGAGGCCCCGCGGCACGGCTCCGGCGTCGAGCAGGACGCGCCAGTCCTGCGGGCCCAGTTCCAGGAACTCCAGTGCGGTCAGTCGGGCGATCTCCAGCGGGTCGGCGAGCGTGCCCGGGGAGGCGGCGAGGGTCCGCAGCCGGGGCAGTCCCATGACGGGGACCAAGCTCAGCGGTGCGCCCTGCCATCCGCCGGTGGTCAGGACCTCCAGGTGGGGGTCGACGGCGGCACGGGGGTTCGTCAGGCTCGCGAGGTCGGTCCGGGCCCCGGGCGGCGGCCCGTCCCACCGGCGGTCGCGGCGCCCTTCCCGACGTCCGTTCACCACCAGGTCGGTGAGGGAGTCGGCGAGCAGTTCGGCGCCGATGACCTGCTCGTGGTCGAGCAGCACGATCTGTCCGAGGGCGCCCCTCGGACCCGGCGTCAGATCGACCGCGATCGGGTCGCCTCCGCCGCCGACCGCGAAGACGATCCAGCCGGGGGAACCGACCAGGCCCTGCACGGCGGCGCCGGGCGGTGTGACGACGACCTGCGTCGCCGCGGACCGCCAGGCACACGGACGGGTGCGGGCGTGGGCGACGTACATCCGCTCCAGGGGGAGGAGTTCGCAGCCGACCGCCCGATCGAGGCGTTCGGCGGCCTCGTCGTCGCCGCCACGGCCCCTGCGCCCCGCCGCTGCCACCCGGTGGAGCACCTTGAGCTCGCCGGGCAGCGTGACGCCGAGCCGTTTCTCCGCGGCGGCGATCTCCTCCTCCGTAGCCCCCCGGGCGCCGGGCACCCGCGCGCGGAGCGTGCGTTCCAGCGACGCCGGATCCGCCGACGGGGACGGCGGCGCCCCGGGCGTCGGATCGGGGCGGCGGCGCCAGGGTTCGGGGAGCGCGCCCTCGACCAGGAGGAGCGCCCCCGGGTGCGGGGTGGCGAAGCCGGGCTCCACGGCGGGTCCGGGATCGAGCAGGTGGAGCGCGGTCGCCCCGGTCGGCGAGATCTCCGCCTTGAAGGAGACGCAGCCGACCTCCGCCTCCGCGAGCGCGCGCAGCACCCGCTCCACCGCGTCGAGCTCGGCCCGGTCCGCCCGTCCGCGCCGCGGACGTCGAGGAACCCGTACCCAGCCGTGCCGGCCGATCCGTCCCGCCAGGTGGCCGTGCGGGGCCACGGGCGTCCGCGCGCCGTCGGCGCGCAGGATCCGCAACAGCGGCTCCCAGGTCACGAAGTCGTGCATCGCGGGCAAGAACGGCCTCCGGTCGGGTGCGGCGGCCGGTCGTCGTCCACCGCCGCCGGCCCTGCACGGACCCTACGGGGCGCCACCGACACCTGCCCCGGTCAGGTCACTTGGCCGCCGCCAGGCCCGCCTTGATCATCGAGACGGTGCTGACCAGCTTGGGGAGGCCTTCCGTCTGGACCACCCTGATGCCCCGGGAGACCTGGCTCCCCTCCTTCTTCGCGGCCCCGTCGGCGCATTCGGCCGCCCCCCGCCGGAATCCGCCGAGGGCCTCCTTCCAGTACCGCTGGGCGGCTTCGTCCGGGATCGGGTCGAGCTTCTCGGCCTTGGCCGTCTGGGCCAGCAGGTCCTGGCAGGCGGGTCCTTGGACGTCGAGCGTGCGCATGCTCACCTCGTTGACCCGGCCGGCGTCCTCGTTCAGCTTCCTGATCTGGTCCTCGCCTCCCGAGCCGTACCACTCCTCCAGCCGCTCGGCCGGGGTCTGGGAACAGCCTCCGAGCAACAGCGCGACGGCTGCGACGGTGACGGTGGCAGTGGCGGCACGGGTCGCTGCGGGGACACGCACACGGAATCTCATGGAACCTGGAACCCCCCTGGATCGGTCCGACCGATGCTGCCAGGGACGCTCGGGGCCCGTGCCCCTCGTGATGGTTTCGTGACGGGTCGTCGGTCAGAGGGAGATCGCCGTCCCGAGGGATTCGGCGCACAGGAACTTCGGCGCGCCCTCCTCGTAGAAGACGTCGAGGGCCGTGATCGTGAATCCCGCCGCCGCCAGCAGGTCCGGTGCGGAGCGGGTGAGGTGGCAGCCGCCCAGGAGCCGCATGTTCAGCGGTTCGAGCCGTCGCTGCGTGCGGCGCACGCGCCAATCGCCCTCGGGGGCGAGCCCGTGTTCGACGAAGTGCAGGGTTCCGCCGCGCTTGAGCACGCGGCGCAGCTCGCGCAGGGCGGCTACGGCGTCCGGGATGGTGCACAGCGTCCAGGTGGACAGCGCGGAGTCGAAACCGCCGTCGTCGAAGGGCAGCGACTGGCCGTCCAGGCCGGCCCGCCGGACCGGGACGCGGGTGCCGCGTACGCGCTTCGCGGCCAGCCGCCACGCGACGTCGGAGGGCTCGACGGCCGACACGCCCGTGACGGCCTGCGGGTAGAAGGGGGCGTTGTGTCCCGCGCCGAAGCCGATCTCGACGACCTCGCCCACGAGCCCCGCGCAGACCCGGCGGCGCAGCGGCCGGGCCATCTCGGCCCCGCAGGCGACGTTCAGGATCCGCGGCACTGCCTGCTCGGCGTAGAACCCCATGGCGGCCTCCGCGTCTCGCGATTCCTCCTCAGGATGGCACCGCGGCCCCGCGTCCACGACCGCCCCGCGCGAGTGACAACCCAGGGTTGACACTCACGGAAGTGTCAACCTACGGTTGCACCTATGACGAACCCTTCGGTGGAACCCGTTCGCATGACCAATCCGGTACGCCTCGACGACCTGATCGAGGCCATCAACAAGGTCCACGCAGACCCCCTGGAGCAGCTCAGCGGCGCCGTCGTCGCGGCAGAGGCCCTCGGGGACGTCGCGGACCACCTCATCGGTCACTTCGTCGACCAGGCCCGCCGCTCCGGCGCCTCCTGGACCGACATCGGCCGCAGCATGGGCGTCACCCGCCAGGCGGCCCAGAAGCGCTTCGTCCCCAAGGCGGACAAGGAGGGCGCCGGCGGCATGGACCCGAGCGCCGGCTTCGGCCGGTTCACCCCCCGCGCCCGCAACATCGTCATGACCTCCCAGAACGAGGCCCGCGCCGCAGGCAACACCGAGATCCGCACCGAGCACCTGGTCCTGGGCCTCATCGCCGAATCCGAGGGCATCGCCGGGCACGCCCTGCGCGCCCAGGGGGTCGCGGCGGACGACGTACGCGCCGCCGCGACCGCCCTGCTGCCCCCGGCCCAGCCGGAGGTCCCCGACCTGATCCCCTTCGACGCGTCCGCGAAGAAGGCGCTCGAGCTCACCTTCCGCGAGGCCCTTCGCCTGGGCCACGACTTCGTCGGCACGGAGCACGTCCTGCTCGCGCTCCTGGAGCTGGAGAACGGCGAGGGCCCGCTGAGCGGCCTCGGTCTGGACAAGGCCGCCGTCGAGGCGACCGTCAGCGAAGCCTTGGCAGTCGTACGCGTCGCCGCGGACGAGAAGTAGAGGAATCCGCGTCCCGGGTCAGCTCGTAGCGCTTGACGTACGCACCGAGGAAGGCCTGCAAGGTGGCGACGGCCGGGATCGCGATGAGCGCCCCGACCGCGCCCAGCAGGGCGGTGCCCGCGATGACCGATCCGAAGGCCACCGCCGGATGGATGTCCACGGTCTTCGAGGTCAACTTCGGCTGCAGGACGTAGTTCTCGAACTGCTGGTAGATCACCACGAAGCCGAGTACGTACAGCGCGTACCAGGGATCCACGGTGAAGGCGAGCAGGACCGGCAGCGCGCCCGCGAGATAGGTGCCGATGGTGGGGACGAACTGCGAGACCAGTCCCACCCACACGGCGAGCGCGGGCGCGTACGGCACCCCGAGGACCGCCAGCACGATGTAGGTCGCGACACCGGAGATCAGGGCCATCAGCCCGCGCGAGTAGAGGTACCCGCCCGTCTTGGCGACGGCGATCTCCCAGGCGCGCAACACCTCGGCCTGCTTCGCGGGCGGCAGTACGGAGCACAGCGCGCGCCGCAGCCGCGGTCCGTCGGCGGCGAAGTAGAAGGAGAACAGTCCGATCGTCAGCAGCTTGAAGAGTCCGCCGAGCACGGTGGCGGAGACGTCGAGCACGCCGGACGCGCTGTTCTGCACGTACTTGCGCAGCCAGTCGGAGCGCAGCACGCTCTCCTGGATCTCCAGCCGGGACAGTTCGGTGTGGAAGGTGGAGTTGATCGCTTTGATCACCGAGTCGAGATAGCCCGGGAAGCCCTCGACCATGGCGACGATCTGTCCGGCGAGCAGCGAGCCGAGCAGCGCGAGGAAGCCTGCGGTCACGACGAGCACCGCGAGGAACATCACGAAGGTGGCGACCCCGCGGCGCATGCCGCTGGCCGCCATCCTGGCCACCGCCGGTTCGATCGCGAGCGCGAGGAAGAACGCGATCAGGATGTTGACGAGGAGGCCTATCAGCTGGTGGAAGGCCCAGCTGCCGAGCTGGAAACAGGCCACGAGGGCCAGTACGAGGATCACGGCGCGCGGCAGCCAGCGCGGCATGCGCGCGTCGTCCGCGGCGGGGGCCGCCCCGGACGGCGGCGACCCGGGTGGTGGCGGCCCGGGCGGACCCGGTGGACCCGGTGGACCCGACTGACCCGGCGATTTCGGCTCCTCCGCCTGCACCGGCGGTGTCACCCCCCGTGCCTCGGCGGACTGATCGGTCGTCTCTTCGCTGGCTGCCACGGCGCCCAGTCTGTCCCACCCGCGCCCGCCCCCGCGAAACAGCGCGCTCGTCAGCGCAGCGACGCCGGCACGTCCATGGCCGAGCACACCGCGCGCCACACGTCCTTGGTCTCCCAGCCCGCGTCCAGCGCCTGGTGGACGGTCCGCCCGCCCAGCTCCGTCATGACGTGGTCCCGCGCGAAGGAGTCTGCATAGCCCGCGCCGAAGTGCTCCGCCATCCGTTCCCAGAAAATCGTCAACCGCATGCCCCCAGTATCCCGCCCCGGGAGAGTGCACCGCCCGCGTTCGGCCCTCCCCGCCGCACCACTGCGTCCTACGTTGCACGCATGCCCGGAAACGAAGCTTCCCCGCAAACCCCCCAGCCCCCACAGATCCAGCCGTCTCCCCAGACTCCCCAGACTCCCCAGAGCCCCGAGACCCCTCAGCCCCCGCAGACCCCGCTGGCTCGCGCCGAGGAGTTCATCTGGCTCACGGCCCGCGTGCTGGAGCAGCGGCGGTTCGCGTTCCACTTCCTCGGCGGGGACCCCGACCCGGTGGACACGGCCCTCGGTTCGTATCTCAACGCGGACGGGGGCTACGGTCACGCACTCGATCCGGACCTTCGCGGTCCGCTCAGCCAGCCCCTGCACACCGCGCACGCGCTGCGCGTGCTCGACAGCCTGGGCCGCTGCGCCGGGCAGCGCGTCGAGCGGCTCTGCCGCCACCTGACCGGGGTCTCCACCGCGGACGGCGCGCTTCCGGTGATCTTCCCGGCCCCCCGCGACTATCCCGCGGCCCCCTACCACCCCGTGCACGACGACCCGCCGGGCGAGCTGCTGACCACGGGCCCGGTCGTCGGCGTACTGCACCGCAACCGGGTCTGGCACGCCTGGCTCTTCCGGGCCACGGACTTCTGCTGGGAACGGGTCGAGAACCTGCGCCACTCGCACCCGTACGAGATCCAGAGCGCGGTGGCCTTCCTCGACGGCATCCCCGACCGGGCGCGCGCGGCGGCGGCCGCGGACCGGCTGGGCCGGCTGGTGCGCGAGCAGCGGCTCGTGGTGCTCGATCCGGTGCGACGGGCGGAGTACCCGGAGGCCCCCGGCTACGCGCCGGGCGAGCGCCTGTACCCGCACGACTTCGCCCGACGGCCGGAGTCGCTGGCCCGCGGCTGGTTCACCGACGCGGAGCTGCGCCGCTCACTGGACTTCCTGGCCTCCGAGCAGCAGCCGGACGGCGGCTGGCCTGTGCGCCGGCGGGCCTGGGCGCCGGGGAGTTCGCTGGAGCGGCGGCCGATCGCCACCCTGGAGGCCCTGCTCACCCTGCGCGCGTACGGGCGCCTGCCCGCCAAGGTCAGCCCCCCAGGGCCCGTACCCCCGCGGTGACGACGACGGCGGCCGCGACCACGACCAGGAACGGGGCCCGCAGCAGCAGCGCCAGTCCGGCGGCAGCGAGTCCGGCGGCGCGGGCGTCGACGACGAGGGCGGACCCGGTGCTGAAGGTCTGCTGGGCGGTGAGGGCGGCGAGCAGGGCGACCGGCAGCAGGGCGGCCAGGCGGCGCACGAGCGGCCGTTCCAGCGCCCCGGCGGGGACGAGCAGCCCGGCGAGCTTGACGGCGTAGCAGCCGACGACGGTGAGGCCGATGGCGATCCAGACGTTCACGAGCGGCGTCCCTTCAGCCACAGCACGACGGGGGCGGCCAGGGCCGCGATCAGCACGGGCACCCCGGCGGGCAGTACGGGCAGGAAGCCGAGCCCGAGGACGAGCGCGAGGGCGGCGACGGCCCGCTCCGTGGAGGTCTTCAGCATCGGGGCCAGCAGTGCCAGGAACACCGCGGGTCCGGCGGCGTCCAGGCCCCACGCCCTGGTGTCCCCGATGGCCTCGGCGCCGAGCGCGCCGAGCAGGGTGGTGAGGTTCCACAGCACGTAGAGGGTGAGCCCGGTGACGGTGAAGCCGAGCCGGGCCGACTTCCGGTCGGGCTGGGCCAGCGCGACGGCGGTGGTCTCGTCGATCACCCAGTGCGCGGCGAGGGGCCGCACGGGGCGGGGCAGCTTGAGCAGCTGCGACAGCCGCAGCCCGTAGAAGGCGTTCCGGGTCCCGAGGAAGAAGGCCCCGGCGGCGGCGGTGAACGGGTTCCCGCCCGCCGCGAGCGCCCCGACCAGGGCGAACTGCGAGGCACCGGTGAAGACGAGGAGGCTGAGCACACAGGCCTGGAGGGTGCTGATGCCGGCCCCGGCGGCGGTCACCCCGAAGGCGAACCCGGACAGTCCGACGGCCACCCCGACCCCGAGCGCGTCCCGCACCACGGCGGCGCGCGGCCGCTCGTCGGGCGCCTGCGTCTCTCGTATCTCTGGCTCTGTGACCAGCTGGTTCTCTCCCACGCCCCGAAACTACGCGGGGCCCGCCGGGCGGGTCTTGTACGTTCTTGCGCGCGCCCGGCGTCAGTCCCGCCGGCGCACCGGTTCCCCGAGGAGCACGGTGAGCTCCGCCTCGGCCTCGGCGAGCAGGGGCGCCCCGAACACGCACAGGGTGTGCTCCCAGGGGTGCCCGAGCGTACCGAAGCGCAGCTCGGGGTCGAGGTAGAGGTAGTAGTCGCCGTCCGGGTAGACCGAACCCGGCCACTTCGGGCGGCCGGGGCCGCCCACCCGGTGCGGGTCGAAGGCGTAGCCGATGTGCTGCCAATCGAGCCAGTACAGCGTCTGCCCGTCACCGGGCCCGAGCCCCAGCCCGGTGACGGCGACGGTGACCGCGCGCAGTGCGCGCCGCGCGATCCGGGCGAGTGCGTCGAGGCGCTCGTCTCCGCCCTGGTCGAGCGCGTCGAGCGACCAGGTGACGGAGGGTGCCGGCGCGTCGAAGCCGGGAAAACGACTGGTGCTGGGCCGGAAGCCGAACTCCCGCTCCAGCCGTTCCCACACCGGGCCGGTGTCGAGCTCGCCGCGCAGCTGTCGCACGGGCCGCACGGGCACGGGCGTCCCGGGCGGGTCCCAGCGGAAGGTGCGGACGGTGGTCAGCTCGCCGAAGCCGGCCGTCAGCAGCGCCGTGCGGAGGTCTCCGGCGGCCTCGGCGACGTAGTGGGTCGCCGGGCGGCCGGTCACGTGGGCGGCTTGCCCGAGCGCCTGCCAGGGCAGCAGGAGCTCGGGGTGCGGCCCGGTCAGCCCGCCGACGGAGACGAACGAGGTCCCCGGGACGCGCTCCGCCCACCCCGCGGCGGCCACGCGCCCCCGGTCGTCGAGCAGCACGGCGGCGTCCGCCCGGCCGTAGAAGGGGCCGCCGTCGGCCTCGAACTCGGCGAGGCCCTTGGCGTGCGGACCGGAGGCGGCTGCCAGCCCGCGGGCCGCCGCCCACCAGGCGGGATCCTCGGTACCGCTGTTGAGGGAGTGCACCCCCGATCGCCGGCCGTCAGGGCGGCCCGGAGTCAACCGCGCGAACTCGGCGGCCAGCAGCGAGCGCTCGGGCCCGGGAACGAATCCCGCGGCGGCCAGCGCCCCCGCCAGGGCGGGCGCCTCCGTGCCGTACGCGTTCCACCGCGCGGGCTCGTTCCGCGCCGCGAAGGCTTCGCGCTGGCGCAGGACCAGCGCGTCGAGGTCCGGCACGCGGGCCGGGAGCGGCTGGTGCTCCACCGTCCCGTGCGTGCCGTAGTGGGTGCGGACGAGGGGACCGTCCCGCTCGACCACGGCGCCGACGGCCGGCCACTCGGGCACCCGTCCCCGCACCTGCGCCTCGTAGCGTGCCCGTACTCCCCCGACGTCCATGATCGGCAGCCTAGAGCGTGCGCTCCCGCCGGTACGCGCCGGGCGGCACCCCCACGATCCGGGTGAAGTGCCGGTTCAGGTGCGGCTGGTCGGTGAAGCCCACGGCGACGGCCGCCTCCGCGGGCGCCGTGCCCGCGTCGAGGAGCCGGCGCGCCTGCCGGACCCGGGCGTCGGTCAGCCAGGTGTGCGGCGGCATCCCGTACCGCTCGCGGAAGGCTCGCAGCAGGGCGAAGGGGCTCGTGCCCACTTCCGCGGCGAGCTGCTCCAGCGACGGCGGGTCGGCCATCCGCTCCTGCAGTACGGCCCGGGCCGTAGCGGCGTCGGCGCCGCCCGCACCACGGACGGTACGGGCGGGCAGCGGTCCGGCGTGCCGGGTCAGCATCCGCGCCACCACGCTGCGCAGCAGTGTGTCGGCGGCCAGCGCGTTCCCCGCCTCGGCGGCCCGGTGGATCTCGGTGATGGCCTGCGCGCCCTGGGGGTCGGCGACCATGTCGGTGGTGAAGCCGGGGGTGCCGCGCAAGGTGCCGAGGTCTTCGGCGACCTCGACGATGAGCTCGCTGGAGGGGTAGAGCGTGGCGTACGCCCACCCCTCGGGCACGCCGGCGCGCGCGGTGTGCGGTACCTCGGGGTTGATCAGGACCACGCTGCCCGGCCCGGCGCGCACGACGTGGCCGGGGAGCCCGATCTCCTCGATGCCTCCGGTGACGGCAGCGATGACGTACCCGTCGTGGGCGTGGCGCGGGAAGGTGTGGCGCACGTAGTGGGCGCGCAGCAGGTCGAGGCCCGGCAGTTCCGCGTACTGCCAGTGCCGTGCCCACTCCCGGCGCCCCCCGGCGCCCTCGTCCGTCCCCATCCCCCCATTCTGCGCCCCGCCCGCGTCGCGCGTTTGCCCAGGTCCGGCCCGTTGTCAGTGGCCGGGTGCACGATGGGGGCATGGCAGGCGCTGCGCTCGACTCGTTCTCCCCCGCGACCCGCTCGTGGTTCACGGGGGCCTTCGTCACGCCCACCGACGCGCAGGAGGGCGCCTGGCGGGCGATCGGGGAGGGCTCGGACGTGCTGGTGGTGGCCCCCACCGGCTCCGGCAAGACCCTGGCCGCGTTCCTCGCCGCCCTCGACCGGCTCGCGTCGACCCCGCCGCCCGCCGAGTCGAAGAAGCGCTGCCGCGTACTGTACGTATCGCCCCTGAAGGCGCTGGCCGTCGACGTGGAGCGCAATCTGCGCAGCCCGCTGACCGGGATCCGCCAGGAATCGGTCCGCTTGGGCCTGCCGGAGCCGGACATCCGGGTCGGGATCCGTTCCGGCGACACCCCGCCCGCCGAACGGCGGGCGCTGGCCACCCGCCCGCCGGACATCCTCATCACCACGCCCGAGTCGTTGTTCCTGATGCTGACCTCGGCGGCCCGGGAGGCCCTCGCGGGGATCGAGACGGTGATCCTGGACGAGGTGCACGCGGTCGCGGGGACCAAGCGCGGCGCCCATCTCGCCCTCTCCCTGGAGCGGCTGGACGAGCTGCTGCCACGCCCGGCGCGCCGGATCGGGCTGTCGGCGACGGTGCGGCCGGTGGACGAGGTGGCCCGGTACCTGGCGCCGCGCGGCAAGGTGGAGATCGTCCAGCCGCCGTCGGCCAAGGAGTTCGACCTGTCGGTGGTCGTCCCGGTGCAGGACATGGGCGAGTTGGGCGGCTCCCCCGCGACCGAGGGCAAGGAGGGCGGGGACAAGCCGTCGATCTGGCCGCACGTGGAGGAGCGGATCGCCGACCTGGTGCAGGCGCACCGCTCGACGATCGTGTTCGCCAACTCCCGCCGGCTCGCCGAGCGGTTGTGCAACCGGCTGAACGAGATCGCGTACGAGCGCGCCGTCGGCGAGAAGCTGCCCGAGCACTCCTCGCCGGCCGAGGTGATGGCCCAGTCGGGTGCCGCGCTGGGCGCCCCGCCGCTGCTGGCCCGGGCGCACCACGGCTCGGTGTCCAAGGAGCAGCGGGCACTGGTGGAGGAGGACCTGAAGGCGGGCCGGCTGCCCGCCGTGGTCGCCACCTCCAGCCTGGAGCTGGGCATCGACATGGGCGCGGTGGACCTGGTGGTGCAGGTGGAGTCGCCGCCCTCGGTGGCCTCCGGGCTGCAGCGGGTGGGTCGGGCCGGGCACCAGGTGGGCGCGGTCTCCACCGGGGTGGTCTTCCCCAAGTACCGGGGCGACCTGGTGCAGGCGGCGGTGGTCACCGAGCGGATGCGCACGGGGGCGATCGAGTCCCTGCGGGTGCCTTCCAACCCCCTCGACGTACTGGCGCAGCAGCTGGTCGCGATGGTCGCGATGGACACCTGGCAGCTGGACGACCTGCTCGCCCTGGTGCGTCGGGCGGCGCCCTTCGCGGCGCTGCCGGAGTCGGCGTTCACGGCGGTGCTGGACATGCTGGCCGGGCGCTATCCGTCGGACGCGTTCGCCGAGCTCCGGCCGCGCGTGGTCTGGGACCGGGTGGCGGGGACGGTCACGGGCCGGCCGGGTGCCCAGCGCCTCGCGGTCACCTCGGGCGGCACGATCCCCGACCGGGGTCTCTTCGGTGTCTTCCTCGCGGGCTCCGACCCCAAGAAGGGCGGCGGCCGGGTCGGGGAGCTCGACGAGGAGATGGTCTACGAGTCCCGCATCGGGGACGTCTTCACCCTGGGCACCACCTCGTGGCGGATCGAGGACATCACCCGCGACCGGGTCCTGGTCACCCCCGCCCCCGGGGTGCCGGGCCGACTGCCGTTCTGGAAGGGCGACCAGCTCGGCCGGCCGCTCGAACTGGGCCGCGCGGTCGGCGCGTTCCTCCGCGAGCTCGGCGGCCTGGGCGAGGAAGACGCCCGGCTGCGGCTGCTGGCGGCCGGTCTGGACGCCTGGGCCGCCGAGAACGTGCTGGCGTACCTCGCCGAACAGCGCGAGGCCTGCGGTCACGTCCCCGACGACCGGACCATCGTGGTCGAGCGGTTCCGCGACGAACTGGGCGACTGGCGGGTCGTCGTCCATTCCCCTTTCGGCGCGCAGGTGCACGCCCCGTGGGCGCTGGCGCTGGGTGCCCGCCTCGCCGAGAAGTACGGCATGGACGCGCAGGTGATGCACGCCGACGACGGGATCGTGCTCCGTCTGCCCGACGCGGACCTGCTGTCCATGGACCTCTTGGACCACGACCCGGCGGCCGCGCACGGGTTCGAGTTCGACGACGAGAAGGCCCCGCTGGGCGCGGCCGACGTCGCCTTCGACCACGGTGACATCAACCAGCTCGTCACCGACCAGGTCGGCGGCTCCGCGCTGTTCGCCTCCCGGTTCCGCGAGTGCGCGGCCCGCGCCCTGCTGCTGCCGCGCCGGAGCCCCGGCCGGCGCACCCCGCTGTGGCAGCAGCGCCAGCGCGCCTCCCAGCTGCTCCAGGTGGCCTCGGAGTTCGGCTCCTTCCCGATCGTGCTGGAAGCCGTACGGGAGTGCCTCCAGGACGTCTTCGACGTGCCCGGCCTGACCGAGCTGATGGGGGACATCGAGGCGCGCCGCGTCCGGCTGGTCGAGGTGACGACCCCGGAGCCCTCCCCCTTCGCCCGTTCCCTCCTCTTCGGGTACGTGGCCCAGTTCCTCTACGAGGGGGACTCGCCGCTGGCCGAGCGCCGGGCGGCCGCGCTGTCGCTGGACTCCCGGCTGCTGGCGGAGCTGCTCGGCCAGGCGGAGTTGCGCGAACTCCTCGACGCGCAGGTGCTGGAGGAGCTGGAGCGGGAGCTGCAGTGGCTCACGGAGGACCGGCGGGCCAAGGATCCCGAATCGGTGGCCGACCTGCTGCGCCTGCTGGGCCCGCTGACGCAGGACCAGTTGACCGAGCGCGGGGCCGATCCGGCCTGGGCCGGCGAGCTCGCCGCTGCCCGCCGCGCCATCGCGGTCAGGATCGGCGGCGCGGACCACTGGGCGGCGATCGAGGACGCGGGCCGGCTGCGGGACGCGCTGGGCACGGCGCTGCCCGTCGGCGTCCCGGAGGCGTTCACCGAGCCGGTCAAGGACCCGCTCGGGGACCTGCTGGCCCGGTACGCCCGCACCCACGGACCCTTCACCACGGCCGCCGTCGCCGCCCGCTTCGGCCTGGGCGCGGCGGTGACCGAAGGCGCCCTGCACCGGCTGGCCGCGGCCGGCCGGGTGGTGCAGGGCGAGTTCCACCCTGCGGGCATCGGCCAGGAGTGGTGCGACGCGACGGTGTTGCGCAGGCTCCGCCGCCGCTCGCTCGCCGCGCTCCGCCAGGAGCTGGAACCGGTGCCGCCGACCTCGCTGGCCACCTTCCTCCCCCAGTGGCAGCACCTGGGCGGAGCCCTGCGCGGCCTCGACGGGCTGGCCCGGGCGGTGGAACAGCTCCAGGGCGCCCCGGTCCCGGCCTCCGCGCTGGAACGCCTGATCCTCCCGTCACGGGTGAGCGGGTACTCCCCGGGCCTGCTGGACGAACTGACCACCGCGGGCGAGGTGGTGTGGGCGGGCGCCGGCGCCCTCCCGGGCAAGGACGGCTGGGTCTCCCTCTACCTGGCGGAAGCGGCCCCGATGCTGCTGCCCCCGCCGCACCCGCTGGAACAGAGCCCCCTCCACCAGGCGGTCCTGGCGTCGCTGGCGGGCGGGTACGGCCTGTTCTTCCGACAGATCGCGCAGTCGATCCGCGGCGAGTTCCCCGAGGTGTCCGACGTCGCCCTCTCCGAGGCCGTATGGGATCTGGCCTGGTCGGGCCGGCTCACCAACGACACCCTGGCGCCCTTGCGCTCGCTGCTCGGCTCGGGCCGCACGGCCGGCTCGACGGCACACCGGGCCCGGCGCACCGTCCCCCGCGGCCGGTACGGCACGCTCAGTGCGACCGTGTCCCGTACCGGCCCGCCCACGGTCTCCGGGCGCTGGTCCCTGCTGCCGGCCGCGGCCCCCGACCCGACCCACCGGGCCCACGCCCTGGCCCGCACGCTGTTGGACCGGCACGGGGTGGTGACCCGCGGGGCGGTCGCCGCGGAAGGAGTGGAGGGCGGCTTCAGCGCGGTCTACCGCGTCCTGTCGGCCTTCGAGGACAGCGGTCAGGCACGCCGGGGCTACGTGGTGGAAGGGCTGGGCGCGGCCCAGTTCGCGATGGACGGCGCGGTGGACCGGCTCCGGGCCGCCGAGCGGACCCCGCCACCGCTGGCGGCGGTGGTGCTGGCGGCCGCCGACCCGGCGAACGCGTACGGCGCGGCCCTGCCCTGGCCCGAGCCGCCGGCCGGGGCCACCCACAAGCCGGGCCGCAAGGCGGGCTCCCTGGTGGTGCTGGTGGACGGGGAGCTCGTCCTGTACCTGGAGCGCGGCGGCAAGACCCTGCTGGCCTGGCCCGCTCCGGAGGACCCCCGGCTCACGGCGGCCACGGCCGCCCTGGCGGCCGCCTCCCGCGCGGGCACGCTCCCGGCCCTCACGGTGGAACGGATCAACGCCGCGGCGGCCCTGACCTCCCCCCTGGGCCCGGCCCTGGAGGCGGCCGGTTTCCACGCCACTCCGAGGGGTTTGCGCATGCGTTCCTGACGGCCGCAAACGGTCCCGAGTGTTCCACTCACGTCCTGGACATGTCACAGAACCGTTCCCGAGCACCCCTGGGCTGGCCAATCCGCTTATTGATCCTTTATCAAGATGATCACAAGCGTTGCATTGGCAACGGACCTTCATGGGGGAGCAGAGAAGTGAGCACCATCAGCATGCGCAACACCGCCCTCGGCGCGATCGGTCTGGCCGTCGTCGGCAGCCTGGCCCTGACCGGCTGCAAGAACGGCAACGAAGAGACCCCGGCCCAGCCGACGACGTCCGGCCCGGGCAGCGCCTCGCCCACCGCCGGCGCCTCGGCCAGCCCGTCGACCGGCGGCAGCGGCGCCCCCGCCGGAGCCGCAGGCACCGCGAAGTCCGGCCAGGCCTTCAAGATCGGCGAGGCCGCGGAGATCCCCTACGACTACGGAGACTTCAAGGGCAGCCGGCTCGCCCTCACCGTCACCGCGATCGAGCAGGGCACGCCCGCCGACCTGGAGGGGCTCAACCTCGGCGACAAGGCGAACGGCAAGGTCCCGTACTACATCCGCTACACGGTCAAGAACATCGGCGCCACGGACATGTCCTACGCCTCGGTCGGGCACGTCAGGGGACTGCTCGGGGACGGCACCGAGGCGCAGAGCCTGGCCGTCATCGGCAAGTTCGAGAAGTGCAAGGACGAATCCATGCCGAAGGGCTTCACCAACGGCCAGACCCAGACCAGTTGCGCGATAGCCCTGGCCCCGTCGGCCCAGGTGAAGGTCGCCGGCGCCGAGTACTGGGGCAACCCGTACAACGCGATCAGCAACGGCAAGGGCATCACCTGGAAGTAACTCCACCGCCGTGGCCCGGCCCCTGGCCAAGGGGCCTTGGGCCCGCGGGCCCAAGGGGCCGGGGCCCCTTCCGCAGCCGGCCTGCGCCGCATCGGGACCGCACCGCCGGACCGCGGGGAGCGGCGGAGCGCCTCCCGCCTGCGGCCGGCATGCAGGTCCCCGGCCTCCGCGGCAGCCGACCGGGGAGATCCGGCTCGAGACCGGGGCCACGCACCGAGCGCCCGGCGGCGGCCGCCCCCGGACCGCAAAGGCGGTGTGGAGCGGCACGGCCGGGCCCCTCCACACCCGGAACCGCACGAAACCCCCGGAGGCCGCCCGCAGGGCCCCGCCCCTGCCCCAGCCGGCCCGCGGGCACCCGACCCGCATCGGGACCGCGCCGCCGGACCGCGGGGAGCACCCGCGGACTGCAAGGGCGGCTTGGAGCGGCACGGTACGACCGCTCCACACCCGGACCAGACGGAGTGCGCCCGAAGAGGCCCGGCTGGTACGCGGACACCCGACCCGAAGCGGGCCGCGCCGCCGGACCGGGGGGGAGCGCAGGGGTGCGCCGCTACGCAGCCCGCGCCGGCGACCGTGCCCAGCACACCCCGGACCGCAAGGGCAGAGGAGAGCCGCACGGCCGGGCCCCTCCGCCCCCAAAACCGCCGCACGGAGCCCCCGCAGGGCGCCGCGCCGGCCGGAAGCCGGCCTGCAGGTACCCGGTCCCCGTCGGGGCCACCCGCCGGACCGCGGGGAGGGCACAGCCGGACCCGGCGTCGCCGACCCGCGCGCGCCGGGCTCGCGGGCCGGGGGCGCACAATGAGGCCATGCCCGAAGGCGACAGCATCCGGCGCGTGGCGACCCGGCTCCACACCGCCCTCGCAGGCCGCGCACTCACCCGCAGCGACCTGCGCGTCCCCCGCTTCGCCACCGCCGACCTCACCGGCCGCGTCACCCTCGACGTCACCCCCCGCGGCAAACACCTCCTCGCCCGCTTCGAGGGCGGCCTCACCCTGCACAGCCACCTCCGGATGGACGGCGCCTGGCACGTCTTCGCCCCCGGCGAGAAGTGGCGCGGCGGCCCCGCCCACGAGATCCGGGCCGTCCTCGGTACGGCCGACCACACCGCCGTCGGCTACCGCCTCCCCGTCCTGGAGCTGATCCGCACCGCCGAGGAGGACCGCGCCGTGGGCCACCTCGGCCCCGACCTGCTCGGCCCGGACTGGGATCCGGCCCTCGCCGCCGCCCACCTCCTCGCCGCCCCCGAGCGCGCCCTCGGCGAGGCCCTGCTCGATCAGCGCAACCTCGCCGGGATCGGCAACATCTACAAGGCCGAGCTCTGCTTCCTGGCCCAGGTCACCCCGTGGACCCCGGTCGGCGCGCTCCCCCAATCCGCTCTCCCCCGGCTGGCCGCCGCCGCCCACCGGCTGCTGTCCGCGAACACCGGCGAGCGGCCGGGCCCGCGCAACACGACCGGTAGCCGCCGCCCCGGCCAGGACCTCTTCGTCTACGGCCGCGCGCACCGTCCCTGCCTGCGCTGCGGCACCCCCGTCCGCGAGGCCCCCCAGGACGGCCGCCCCACCTACTGGTGCCCCCGCTGCCAGCAGGGCCCGACTCCCTGAACGCCTCCCTCGAAGTGCCGGATCAGACCGGCCACATCGATTGACGGTCCGTCAGATACGGTCGTACGGTCCCGGCATGCCCACACCCACAGCCCCGTACGGACTCACCGGCCGCACCGCCCTGATCACCGGCGCCGCCAGCGGCATCGGCCGCGCCACCGCCGTCCTGCTCGCCGAGGCGGGGGCGCACGTGCACTGCGCGGACCGCGACGAGCAGGGCCTCGCCGAGACGGCCGCCCTCGTCGCCAAAGCCGGGGGCGCCGCCACCGTCCACCCCCTCGACGTCACCGACCGGGCCGCGCTCCGGGCAGCCGTCACCGCGGCGGGCCCGCTCGACATCACGGCCGCCATCGCCGGGGTCATGCACACGAGCAGCGTCCTGGAGACCACCGACGAGGACCTCGACCGGATCCTGGACGTCAATTTCAAGGGGGTCCTGCGCACCTGCCAGGAAGCCGCCCGCTCCATGATCGCGGCGGGCCGCCCCGGCTCCCTCGTCACCATGGCCTCCGGGGCCGTGGACGCCGCCCAGCCCGGCCTGCTCTGCTACAGCGCCGCCAAGGCCGCCGTCGTCCAGCTGACCAAGACCCTCGCCACCGAGGCCGGCCCGCACGGCATACGGGTCAACGCCGTCGCCCCGGGCTGGATCCGCACCCCCATGACCGGCCGCCACAGCCCCGAGGTCCAGGAACGGACCGAGGCGGCGATGGTCCGGATGTCCCCGCTGCGCCGGGTCGGCGAGCCCGAGGACATCGCCCGGGCGGTGCTCTACCTGGCCTCGGACGCCTCGTCCTTCATGACGGGCCAGATCCTTCGCCCGAACGGTGGGGTGTCCATGCCCTGGTAGCCCCGTCGACCGCCCGCCGCACCGTCTGCCGCGCCTTCCGCACCGGGCCCGGCACACAGTGCACCGGCAGCAGGCCCAGCCCCCAGCCGCCCACCGCCACGGCGCCCTCCACGGCCCCGGACTCGGCGGGCGCCAGCACCAGCCGCAGCACGGCCCACCACCACAGCGCCCCCACCGTCAACGCGAGGACCGACACCGCGGGTGTGCGCAGCAACCGCCGCACGAACGCCTCCCAGAGGCCGGAACCCGGACGGCCCCATCCTCCCGCACCCCCCGCGCCGCCGCACCCAGAACGGCCGGAGCCCCGACCGGTGCACCAGGCACCGGCCGGGGCTCCGGCCACGCTCAAACACGCACGTGCTCGCTCACGCGGCTACGACATTCACCGCTTCCGCAGGCGCCTTGATGGTCACCCGCTCCGGTCCACCCGTGACCGAAGCCATGGAGACCGAATTGAGCATCGGGCGGACCGGCACGCTGACCGGTTCGCTTGCCGCGGCCGACTGTGCCAGCTCGGCCAGCGACAGTTCGTCACTGACTTCGCGCATCAGCTCGGACATCCGTACGTCCAACGCGTCGCAGATCGCGGAGAGCAGCTCGGAGGATGCCTCCTTCTGCCCCCGCTCCACCTCGGAGAGATAGCCGAGAGAAACTCGGGCCGACGAGGAGACTTCGCGCAGAGTACGGCCCTGGCGCTGGCGCTGCCGACGCAGCACGTCACCCAGCAGGCGACGGAGCAGAATCATCGGTGGCTCCCTCCTCTGACCGTGTAGCCGCATCCTTCACGCCCCACCGTACCGCCTCGCGCCGCGGCCGTGCGGGGAGCGATGTCGTGTTCACTCAGGGCTGCAAACATCAAATCCCCCCGTTCTGTTCCGTATCCTGCCTCCGCGCATTCTCACGGAGTTGGTCTGAGAGAAGCCTGAGCACTGTGCGTGCACTCTCCCTACGGATTTCCGCGCGGGAGCCTTTCAACCTCAGACGGACCGTTTTCCTGCCCCCTGGACCGTCCACCGCGACGAAAACCGTGCCCACCGGCTGCCCGTCCTGCGGCTCCGGACCGGCCACCCCGGTGGTCGAGATCCCCCACGAAGCGCCCATGACGCGCCGCACACCGGCCGCCATCTCCGCCGCTACCTGCGCGTTCACCGCACCTTCGGCTTCGAGCAATCCCGCGTCCACCCCGAGGACCCGGTGCTTGATCTCCGTCGCGTACGCGGTGACCGACCCGCGGAAGGACCGGGAGGCTCCGGGAACGGCCGTGAGCTCCGCGGCCACCATGCCGCCGGTCAGCGATTCCGCCACGGCGAGGGTCTGGTCACTCTCCGCAAGCAGGCGCAGCGCATCAGCAGCCGCTCCGGTCGCACCCACCGCTCCCGAAACGGCTTCCGCCGCCGGAAGATCCCCCGCCGCGTGGATCACCTCGCGGCCCGCTCCGCAGCCCGCTCCTCGGCGAGACCCTGGCGGCGCAGCACGACCGCCTGACGGATGTAGTCCAAACCGGTGACGACGGTCAGCACGACGGCGAGCGCCATCACCCAGAAGCGCATGGTCGCCAGCGCCCCGGTCAGGGCGAGTACGTACATGCCCACGGCCGTGCCCTGGGCCAGGGTCTTCAGCTTTCCGCCCCGGCTGGCCGGAATCACGCCGTAGCGGATGACCCAGAAGCGCATCAGGGTGATCCCGAGCTCCCGTCCGAGGATCACTCCGGTCACCCACCAGGGCAGGTCACCGAGCCAGGAGAGACAGATCAGCGCCGACCCCATGATCGCCTTGTCGGCGATGGGGTCGGCGATCTTGCCGAAGTCCGTGACCAGGTTGTACGTCCGGGCCAGGTGCCCGTCGAAGATGTCCGTGATCATGGCGACGGCGAACGCCGCCCAGGCCCAGGCCCGCCACGCCGGGTCGTAGCCGCCGTCGGCGAGCAGCAGCACGACGAAGCCCGGCACGAGCACGAGCCGGATCATCGTCAGGATGTTGGCGATGTTCCACAGGCTGGCCTGATTGACCGCCGCGGCCCCCAGCTTTGCGCCGGGTACCGGCCGACGGCCGGTCCCGCCCGCCGCAGATGCCGGGACTCCGGTCATCCGGCCGCCTCCTCAAGATCCATGCCGAGGGGCTCGGCGACCAGGTCCACACCCAGGGTGCCGACCACCTTTGCCGTGACGATACGCCCGGGGACCAGGCCCGTGCTGTCCGTGAAGACCACCTGGCCGTCCGTTTCGGGCGCCTGGTGCGCGGCGCGCCCGTAGGCGCCCTCGCCGTCCTCGTCGACCGCTTCCACGGTCTCGACGAGCACTTCGAGGGTCTCCCCGATGCGCTCCTCGGCGCGCTGCGAGGTGAGCTCCTCGGCGAGCCGCTGCATGTGCGCGAGCCGCTCGGCGATGGTGTCCTCGTCCAGCTTGTTCTCGTAGGTGACGGCCTCGGTGCCGTCCTCGTCGGAGTAGCCGAAGACGCCGATGGCGTCGAGGCGCGCGTGGGTGAGGAAACGCTCCAGCTCCGCGAAGTCCGATTCCTTCTCGCCGGGGAAGCCGACGATGAAGTTGGAGCGGACGCCGGCCGTCGGGGCCTTGGAGCGGATGGTGTCCAGCAGCTCCAGGAAGCGGTCGGTGTCACCGAAGCGGCGCATGGAGCGCAGCACGTCGGGCGCCGAGTGCTGGAAGGACAGGTCGAAGTACGGCACGACCTTGGGGGTCGAGGTGAGTACGTCGATCAGGCCGGGCCGCATCTCGGCGGGCTGGAGGTAGCTGACGCGGACGCGCTCGATGCCGTCCACCTCGGCCAGCTCCGGCAGCAGGGTCTCCAGCAGCCGGATGTCGCCGAGGTCCTTGCCGTACGAGGTGTTGTTCTCGGAGACCAGCATGATCTCCTTGACGCCCTGCTCGGCGAGCCAGCGGGTCTCGCCCAGCACGTCGCTGGGGCGGCGGGAGATGAAGGAGCCGCGGAAGGACGGGATGGCGCAGAAGGAGCAGCGCCGGTCGCAGCCGGAGGCCAGCTTGACCGAGGCGACCGGGCTCTTGTCCAGGCGGCGGCGCAGGGGCGCGCGCGGACCCGAGGCGGGCGCGAGCCCGTCCGGCAGGTCGGCGGGGGCCTCGGCGGGCTCCTGGGCGTGTCCCGGGAGGGAAACCTCGGCGGCCTGGCGCTCGGCCGGGCTGATCGGCAGCAGCTTGCGCCGGTCGCGCGGGGTGTGGGAGGCGTGGATGCCACCGTTGAGGATGGTCTGGAGGCGGTCGGAGATGTCGGCGTAGTCGTCGAAACCGAGGACTCCGTCGGCCTCGGGGAGCGCTTCGGCGAGTTCCTTGCCGTAGCGCTCGGCCATACAGCCGACGGCGACGACGGCCTGGGTCTTGCCGTGATCCTTGAGATCGTTGGCTTCCAGCAGGGCGTCTACGGAGTCCTTTTTGGCGGCTTCGACGAAGCCACAGGTGTTGACGACGGCTACGTCCGCATCGGCGGCGTCCTCGACGAGCTCCCAGCCATCCGCCGCCAAGCGGCCTGCGAGCTCCTCCGAGTCCACCTCGTTACGGGCGCAGCCAAGAGTGACAAGGGCGACGGTACGGCGTTCGGGCATGGACTCAAGACTACTTCGTCCCGGCGTCGGCCCCTGCCGCAAGTCCCCGTACAGCAAGATCCCCGGGGTGCGGCGCAGCACCCCGGGGATCCGGATTCAAGCCTTCCGCCCTAGGGCGGTCCCGCGTCAGCCCGCCTGGGGCTGGTCCTGGAGGGGGTCGGCCTTCGTGTATTTCAGACGCTCCACCTGACCCGACTGGAAGTCGTCCTTGATCTCCTTGCCGTTCACGAAGAGCTTCACGGCCCCGGCGTCGCCGAGCACGAGGTCGACGGACTCCTTGTCCGTGAAGGTCTTGGACTCGCCCTGCGCGAGGGTGCCGTCGAAGAGCAGCCGTCCGGTGGAGTCCTTCGCGGAGATCCAGCTCTCGCCCGTGTCGGCCGTCAGGACCACGGTGACGAGGTCCTTGGGCGCGGCGGCGATCGCACTGTCCGAGGGCTCCGGCTTGGGCGCCTGCGGGGTCTGCTGCGGCTGGGTGACCGGCTTGGCGCCGGTCTGCTTGGGTGCGGGCTTGGGGGAGGCGGAACCTTCCGCCACCGGGCGCTTGTCCTTCTCGTCGCCACCGCTGAAGGCGGTGAAGCCAACGAAGCCGATCACGGCGACGATGGCGGCGACCATGGCCGCGGTCCAGTTGGGCCGCTGCCGCTCGGGGCGGATCCGCTCGGCCTCGAACATCGGCGCGGCGGGCGTGGGTGCCGGCCGGCCGCCGTGGGCCGCGTCGTAGCTCTCGACCAGGGGTTCCGGATCGAGGCCCACGGCGCGGGCGAGCGTACGGATGTGACCGCGGGCGTAGACGTCGCCGCCGCACCGCGTGAAGTCGTCCTCTTCGATCGCGTGCACGATCGGGATGCGCACGCGGGTGGTGGAACTGACCTCGTCGACGGTGAGCCCGGCGGCGATCCGGGCCTTCTTGAGGGCCGTCCCGATGGACGGGCCTTCGACGGGACGTTCGACGATGCGGTCCTCGGACCGGTCGTCGGTCGAAGGCCGCTCTTCTTCGGGGGAGTTGGAGTTGCCGATGGACACGTGGGCGCCTTTCGAGCGTGTAGCCACCTGCTGGAAGTCCAGTCTAGGGGGGTGACGAAAGGGTGGAGCAACCGGAGGGTGCACTCCCTACGCCATCCGAATGGCGAAGGGAGGTCATGCTCGGGTGCGGCGGCCCGGCGCCGTGCGCGAGCTCGTGCGCCTACCGCCACCTCTCTTCAACTTGACGCGGGCCCAAGGGAAACGGTTGCCCGCGATTTCATTACGGATGGGCCTCGCCTCGGATGACCGCGAGCACACCGTCCAGGTCATCGGCCTTCAACAGGACGTCGCGCGCCTTCGAGCCCTCGCTGGGGCCGACGATGCCCCGCGACTCCATGAGGTCCATGAGCCGCCCGGCCTTCGCGAAGCCCACCCGCAGCTTGCGCTGGAGCATCGAGGTGGACCCGAACTGCGTGGAGACCACCAGCTCCGCCGCCTGGCACAGCAGGTCCAGGTCGTCGCCGATGTCCTCGTCGATCTCCTTCTTCTGCTTCTGCCCGACGGTGACGTCGTCCCGGAAGACGGGCGCCATCTGGTCCTTGCAGTGCTGGACGATCCCGGCGATCTCGTCCTCGGTGACGAAGGCGCCCTGGAGGCGGACCGGCTTGTTCGCGCCCATCGGCAGGAACAGCCCGTCGCCCTTGCCGATCAGCTTCTCGGCGCCCGGCTGGTCCAGGATGACCCGGCTGTCGGCGAGCGAGGAGGTGGCGAAGGCGAGGCGCGAGGGCACGTTCGCCTTGATCAGGCCGGTGACCACGTCCACGGAGGGCCGCTGGGTGGCGAGCACCAGGTGGATGCCGGCCGCGCGGGCCAGCTGGGTGATGCGGACGATCGAGTCCTCGACGTCGCGCGGGGCCACCATCATCAGGTCGGCGAGCTCGTCGACGATCACCAGCAGGTACGGGTACGGGCTGAGCTCCCGCTCGCTGCCCGGCGGCAGTTTGATCTTGCCGTCCCGGATGGCCTGGTTGAAGTCGTCGATGTGCCGGTAGCCGAAGGCGGCCAGGTCGTCGTAGCGCAGGTCCATCTCGCGCACGACCCACTGGAGGGCCTCGGCGGCCCGCTTGGGGTTGGTGATGATCGGCGTGATCAGGTGCGGGATGCCCTCGTACGCCGTCAGTTCGACCCGCTTGGGGTCCACGAGGACCATCCGGACGTCCTCCGGGGTGGCCCGGACCATGATCGAGGTGATCAGGCAGTTGATGCACGAGGACTTGCCGGAACCGGTGGCGCCGGCGACCAGCACGTGCGGCATCTTGGCGAGGTTGGCCATGACGTAGCCGCCCTCGACGTCCTTGCCGAGCGCGACCAGCATCGGGTGGTCGTCCTCGGCCGCGTCCGCGAGGCGCAGCACGTCACCGAGGTTGACCATCTCGCGGTCGGTGTTCGGGATCTCGATGCCGACCGCGGACTTGCCCGGGATCGGGCTGATGATGCGGACGTCCGGCGAGGCCACGGCGTACGCGATGTTCTTGGTGAGGGCGGTGATCCGCTCGACCTTGACCGCGGCGCCCAGGGTGACCTCGTACCGGGTGACGGTCGGACCCCGGGTGAAGCCGGTGACGTCCGCGTCGACCTTGAACTCGGTGAACACGTTGCGCAGCGAGGCGACGACCGCGTCGTTGGCGGCGCTGCGGGTCTTGCCGGGCCCGCCCTTCTCCAGCAGGTCGAGCGAGGGCAGCGCGTACGTGATGTCCCCGCGCAGCTGGAGCTGCTCGGCGCGCGGCGGCAGCGCCTGGGTCTGCGGCGGGGCCTTGGTCAGGTCGGGCACCGACAGCGTCCCGGAGGCCGCGGCGGTGGTGGCGTGCGGCCGCCCGGCGGCGGGGTCTGCGGCGACCTCGGGGGCGCGCTCGGGGGTGCGGTCCGGTACGGGACGCTCCGCACGGGCGGTCGGCACCGGAGCGGTGGAATCCGAGCCCTCCCGCTCGACGGTGATCCCCTGCGTGAGGTCGGCGACGAGCGGGGAGGGCGGCATTCCGCCGTAGACCACCCCGTCCAGCGCGGCGGCGGCCGCCGCGGCCACGTCGACGGCGTCCATCTCCCGCTCCATGGCGGGCCGGGCCGGGGTCCTGCGCGGCCTGCGCCGCCGGGCGAGCGCCTCCTCCTCGGCCTCGTCCGCCGGGTCTCCGGAGCCCTCGCCGGCTCCGCCACGGGCCCGCCACTGATCCGGGTCGTGCCGCTCACCGGCGGCGTCCGCGTCCTCGCCGTAGCCCTCGTCGTACTCGTTCGGGGCGATGATCCCGAGCCGGATGCCGAGCCTGCGCAGCCGCTGCGGGATCGCGTTGACCGGGGTCGCCGTGACCACGAGCAGCCCGAAGATCGTGAGCAGTACCAGCATGGGCACGGCCAGCGGCGCACCCATGGTGAAGATCAGCGGCTTGGAGGCGCCCCAGCCGATGAGCCCGCCCGCGTTCTGCATCGCGGTGGTGCCCTCGTCCCGGCCGGGCGCCCCGCAGGCGATGTGGACCAGTCCCAGGACCCCGATGACGAGGGCGGACAGCCCGATGCCGATGCGGCCGTTGGCATCGGTCTGTTCGGGATGGCGGATGAAGCGCACCGCCATGACGCCGAGCAGGATCGGCACGAGCAGGTCCAGCCGGCCGAAGAGACCGGTGACCAGCATCGTGACCAGATCCCCTACGGGACCGCTCAGGTTCGACCAGGTACCGGCGGCGACGATCAGCGCGAGGGCGAGCAGCAGCAGCGCCACGCCGTCCTTGCGGTGCGCGGGGTCCAGGTTCCTGGCCCCCTGGCCGATCCCGCGGAAGACGGCACCGACCGCGTGCGCGCAGCCCAGCCAAACGGCGCGCACCAGTCGCACCACGCCCCCGGTCGGGGAGGGCGCGGGCTTGGCCGCGACCTTCTTCACCGGAGGGCGCTTGGCGGCCGCCGCCTTCTTCGCCGGGGGCTTGCGCGCGGGCGCGGCCTTCTTGGCCGGCGCCGTCGTACGGCCGGTGCGGCCCTTCGCGGTGCCCGCGGTGCTCTGGGAACCCTTACCGGACGTACGTGACATGGGCCCGAGGTTACCGGTGCGCGCGCCGGTGGACACGCGTGCCCACCCCTTCACCCGTTCGTGTCGTCAGCTCCGTAGGCGCTTTGACACACCGCCAGTCCCGACCCGCATACGGTCAGTTCTGCGCGGGCAGGACCGAAGCCCCTCCGGCGGTCCCGGGCTCCAGCGCGTCGAGCGCCCTCCGCAGCCCGGTGAGTTTGCGCTCCAGGTGGGCGGCGGTCGCCACCACGCCGGCGTCGGCCGCATCCTCGCCGAGCTGCTTGGTCAGCGCCTCTGCCTGCTCCTCGACCGCCGCGAGCCGGGCGGAGAGCTCGGCCAGCAGTCCGGCCGTCTCCTTGCCCGCGTCCACGCCGTTGGAGCTGCCGCCCTCCAGCTGGAGCCGCAGCAGGGCCGCCTGCTCCCGCAGTTGGCAGTTCTTCGTGTACAGCTCCACGAAGACCGAGACCTTGGCCCGCAGCACCCACGGGTCGAAGGGCTTGGAGATGTAGTCGACCGCACCCGCCGCGTAGCCGCGGAACGTGTGGTGCGGACCGTGGTTGATCGCGGTGAGGAAGATGATCGGGATGTCCCGGGTCCGTTCCCGCCGCTTGATGTGCGCGGCCGTTTCGAATCCGTCCATGCCCGGCATCTGGACATCCAGCAGGATGACCGCGAAATCGTCCGTCAGCAGCGCTTTGAGCGCTTCCTCCCCCGACGACGCCCGGACCAGTGTCTGATCGAGCGCGGAGAGGATGGCCTCCAGCGCCAGCAGATTCTCCGGCCGGTCATCGACCAGGAGGATCTTGGCCTTCTGCACCATGCCCTGTCCTCCTCGCCCCGGCATGGGGCCTCCCCGGCTCCGGGCTCCGGCCTGTGCGCCGGACCCCGCCCCAGAGGACGACATCCATGCGCCGTCCGTCCTTGTGCCGGTCATCGTAGCCCCAGTCCTGAGATCGCCACACCCTGTCACCAAGATGTCACTGTGCACGAAGCGGAAACGCGGTGGGAGAGCAGATGGTTCCCCGTTCACCGTGCTCCCACACCGTCCTGGGCGCGGTGCGTCGGCGAAGGGTGTCCATCCGCTCTCCCGGCGATCACTTGCCGCGCATCCACTGCTCCATCACCGACAGCAGGTAGTCGGGATCGACCGGCTTGGTGACGTAGTCGGAAGCACCGGAATCGATCGCCTTCTCCCGGTCCCCCTTCATCGCCTTCGCCGTCAGCGCGATGATCGGCAGCCCGGCGAACTGCGGCATCCGCCGGATCGCCGAGGTCGTCGCGTACCCGTCCATCTCGGGCATCATGATGTCCATCAGTACGACCGTCACATCGTCGTGCTGCTCCAGGACTTCGATGCCCTCGCGTCCGTTCTCGGCGTACAGCACGGCCAGTCCGTGCTGCTCCAGCACGCTGGTGAGCGCGAAGACGTTGCGCACGTCGTCGTCGACGATGAGCACCTTCTCGCCGTGGAAGTCATACGTCCGGGGCGGCACCGGGAGCTCCTCCTCCGCGCTGCCCCAACCGTCCTCGGCCCCCACCACGTTCGGCTGGCCCGGCACCGCCGTGCGCGGCTCCAGATCGCTCGCCGCCTTGCGCCGCCGCCGGAACAGCGCGGCCCCGCCGCCCTGCCCCTGCCCCGCCGGCTCGGCCGCCGACAGCGCCGGCCGCACCGGCTGCGCCTGCACCGACGGCATGGCCGACGGCCCCGCCTGGGTGCCCGGCAGCACCGGTCGGCCCCCCTCCAGCGACCTGCGGTACAGCTCGCCGCGGGCGCCGCCGGGGGTCGGCGGCGCGTACCCCTGCGGAGGCAGCTCGCTCGGGTGCAGCGGCAGGTACAGCGTGAAGGTGGACCCGCGGCCGGGCTCGCTGGCCGCGTGGATCTCCCCGCCCAGCAGCCGGGCGATCTCCCGGCTGATGGACAGCCCCAGCCCGGTGCCGCCGTACTTGCGGCTCGTCGTCCCGTCCGCCTGCTTGAACGCCTCGAAGATCACCAGCATCTTGCTCGCGGCGATACCGATCCCGGTGTCCGTGACCGAGAAGGCGATCAGGTCCGCGTCCGCCTCCCGCAGCGAACCGGCTTCCAGCAACTGTTCGCGGATCGCGGCGGGCACATCGGCGCCGGCCGGCCGGATCACCAGCTCCACCGCCCCCGTGTCGGTGAACTTCACGGCGTTGGACAGCAGGTTGCGCAGCACCTGGAGCAGCCGCTGCTCGTCGGTGTGCAGCGTGGCGGGCAGCTCCGGGGAGACCCGTACCGAGAAGTCCAGGCCCTTCTCCGCCGTCAGCGGCCGGAAGGTCGCCTCCACGTAGTCCACGAGCTGGACCAGCGCGATCCGGGTCGGCGAGACGTCCATCTTCCCGGCCTCGACCTTCGACAGGTCGAGGATGTCGTTGATCAGCTGCAGCAGGTCCGAACCCGCACCGTGAATGGTCTCGGCGAACTCCACCTGCTTCGGCGAGAGGTTCCCCTCCGCGTTGTCGGCGAGCAGCTTGGCCAGGATCAGCAGCGAGTTGAGCGGGGTCCGCAGCTCGTGCGACATGTTCGCCAGGAACTCGGACTTGTAGCGCATCGAGACCGCGAGCTGCTCGGCGCGTTCCTCCAGGACCTGCCGGGCCTCCTCGATCTCGGTGTTCTTCACCTCGATGTCCCGGTTCTGCTGGGCCAGCAGCTCGGCCTTCTCCTCCAGCTCCGCGTTGGCGGCCTGCAGGGCCTTCTGCCGGTTCTCCAGCTCGTCGGAGCGCTCGCGCAGCTGCTCGGTCATCTCCTGCGACTGCTTCAGCAGCATCTCCGTCTTGGAGTTGACGCTGATGGTGTTGACGCTCGTACCGATCATCTCGGCGATCTGGCTGAGGAAGTCCTTCTGGATCTGCGTGAAGGGCGTGAAGGAGGCCAGCTCGATGACGCCGAGCACCTTCCCCTCGAAGAGCACCGGCAGCACGATCACGTGCGCCGGCGGCGCCTCGCCCAGGCCCGAGGAGATCTTCAGGTAGCCCGGCGGGGTGTTCTCGACGAGGATCATCCGCTTCTCCTCGGCGACCGCCCCGATCAGCCCCTCCCCCGGCCGGAACGACATGGGCATCTGGCCGCCCGCATACGCGTAACTCCCGCGCATCCGCAGCTCGTACGAACCGTCCGCGCCCCCGTCCGTCCCGATCTCGGTGGTGCCGCCGGCCGGCAGCGCCAGGAAGAAGGCACCGTGCTGCGCGGAGACCACCGGGGTCAGCTCGCTCATGATCAACGAGGCGACGTCGTCGAGCTCCCGGCGGCCCTGCATCAGGGCGGAGATGCGGGCGAGGTTGCCCTTGAGCCAGTCCTGCTCCTTGTTGGCCAAGGTGGTGTCGCGCAGGTTCGCGATCATCGTGTTGATGTTGTCCTGGAGGACCTGGATCTCGCCCGCCGCGTCCACGTCGATCTTCAGGTTCAGGTCGCCGCGGGTCACCGCGGTGGCGACGGCCGCGATCGCGCGCACCTGCCGGGTGAGGTTCCCGGCCATCTCGTTCACGGACTCGGTCAGGTCCCGCCATGTGCCGTCGACGTCCCGGACCCGGGCCTGACCGCCCAGGATGCCCTCGGTACCCACCTCGCGCGCCACCCGCGTCACCTGGTCGGCGAAGGAGGACAGCTGGTCGACCATGGTGTTGATGGTGGTCTTGAGCTCCAGGATCTCACCACGGGCATCGATGTCGATCTTCTTGGTCATGTCGCCCTTGGCGATGGCGGTCGTGACCATGGCGATCTGCCGCACCTGACCGGTGAGGTTGGACGCCATGAAGTTCACCGAGTCGGTGAGGTCCTTCCACGTCCCCGAGACGCCCGGCACGTGCGCCTGGCCGCCCAGGCGGCCCTCCGTACCCACCTCGCGGGCCACCCGGGTCACCTCGTCCGCGAACGAGGACAGGGTCTTCACCATCGTGTTGACGGTGTCGGCGAGCTGCGCGACCTCGCCGCGCGCCTCGACCGTGACCTTCTTCGTCAGATCGCCGTTGGCCACCGCCGCCGAGACCTGCGAGATGTTGCGCACCTGGGAGGTCAGGTTGTTCGCCATCAGGTTGACGTTGTCGGTCAGGTCCTTCCAGATGCCCGTCACCCCGCGCACCCGGGCCTGGCCGCCGAGGATGCCCTCGGAGCCCACCTCGCGCGCCACCCGCGTCACCTGCTCCGCGAAGGACGACAGCTGGTCCACCATCGTGTTCACGGTGGTGACCAGCTCGAGGATCTCGCCCTTGGCATCGACGGTGATCTTCTTGGAGAGGTCGCCCATGGCCACGGCCGTGGTCACCTCGGCGATGTTGCGCACCTGGGACGTCAGGTTGTTCGCCATGAAGTTGACGGACTGGGTGAGGTCCTTCCAGGTGCCTGAGACCCCCTTCACCTCCGCCTGGCCGCCGAGGATGCCCTCGGTACCCACCTCGCGCGCCACCCGCGTCACCTGCTCCGCGAAGTTCGAGAGCTGGTCGACCATCGTGTTGAGGGTGTTCTTCAGCTCCAGGATCTCGCCCCGGGCGTCCACGTCGATCTTCTGCGACAGGTCACCGCGGGCCACCGCCGTCGCGACCTGGGCGATGTTGCGCACCTGCGAGGTCAGGTTCCCGGCCATGCCGTTCACGGAGTCCGTGAGGTCACGCCATACGCCGGCCACCCCGGGCACCTGCGCCTGGCCGCCCAGGCGACCCTCGGTACCCACGTCGCGGGCCACCCGGGTCACCTGCTCGGCGAAGGCCGAGAGCTGGTCGACCATCGTGTTGATGGTGTTCTTCAGCTCCAGGATCTCGCCCCGGGCGTCCACGTCGATCTTCTGCGACAGGTCGCCCCGCGCCACCGCCGTCGTCACCTGGGCGATCTGCCGCACCTGCGAGGTCAGGTTCCCGGCCATGAAGTTGACGGAGTCGGTGAGCTCCTTCCAGGTGCCGGACACCCCCTCGACCCGGGCCTGGCCGCCGAGGCGGCCCTCCGTACCCACGTCCCGCGCCATCCGCGTGACCTGGTCGGCGAACGAAGAGAGCTGGTCCACCATCGTGTTCACGGTGTTCTTCAGCTGGAGCATCTCGCCGGAGACGTCCACGGTGACCTTCTGCGACAGGTCACCGTTGGCCACCGCCGTCGTCACCTGCGCGATGTTGCGGACCTGCCCGGTGAGGTTGCGGAAGGCGGTGTTCACCGAGTCGGTGAGGTCCTTCCACGTACCCGCCGCACCCGGCACCTGCGCCTGACCGCCCAGCTCGCCCTCGACGCCGACCTCACGGGCCACACGCGTCACTTCCGCGCCGAAGGAGGACAGCTGGTCCACCATCGTGTTGACGGTGTTCTTCAACTCCAGCATCTCGCCGGCCACGTCGACGGTGACCTTCTGCGACAGGTCACCGTTGGCCACCGCCGTCGTCACCTGCGCGATGTCACGGACCTGGGTGGTGAGGTTGCGGAAGACCGTGTTCACCGAGTCGGTGAGGTCCTTCCACGTACCCGCCGCACCCGGCACCTGCGCCTGACCGCCGAGCAGACCCTTGGCCCCGACCTCGCTGGCCACACGCGTGACCTCGTCCGCGAAGGTCCGGAGCGTCTCGGTCATCTGATTGATCGTTTCGGCCAGCTGCGCCACCTCGCCGCGCGCGCTGACCCGTACCTTCTGCGACAGGTCACCGTTCGCGACCGCCGTGGTCACCTGCGCGATCCCGCGCACCTGGGCCGTCAGGTTCCCGGCCATGGTGTTGACCGAGTCGGTCAGGTCCTTCCACACGCCCGCGACCCCGGGCACCTTCGCCTGGCCGCCCAACTCGCCCTCCGTGCCCACCTCGCGGGCGACGCGGGTCACCTCGGAGGAGAAGGACGACAGCTGGTCCACCATCGTGTTCACGGTGTTCTTCAGCTGGAGCATCTCACCGGCCACGTGCACCGTGACCTTGCGCGACAGATCGCCCTTGGCGACCGCCGTCGTGACGAGAGCGATGTCACGCACCTGGGCGGTGAGCCGGTACGCCATCGTGTTGACGGAGTCGGTCAGATCCTTCCAGGAACCCGACATCCCGCGCACCTGGGCCTGACCACCGAGCTTGCCCTCGGTGCCCACCTCCAGCGCCACGCGCGTCACCTCGTCGGTGAACGCCGACAGCTGGTCGACCAGGTTGTTGACCGTGCGCCCGACCTTCAGGAACTCGCCGCGCAGCGGATGCCCGGCCCCCTCGGCCGCCTGCGTCCGCAGATCCATCCGCTGGTCCAGATCGCCTTCGGCCACCGCCGACAGCACCCGGCCCACCTCGGACACCGGCCGGGCCAGATCGTCCACCAACTGGTTCGAGGCGTCGATCGCGGCCGCCCAGGAGCCCTCACAGGCACCCGTTTCCAGCCGTTCGCTCAGCTTGCCCTCGCGGCCCACCATCCGCCGCACCCGGGACAGCTCCCCGGTCAGGTGGAGATTGCGGTCGGCGACCTCGTTGTAGACGGCGGCGATCTCCGCCATCACGCCCTCGCCGGACACCGTCAGCCGCTTGCGGAAATTCCCGTCCCGCATCGACACCAGGGCCGTGAGCAGCCGGTTGAGAGCGGCGGTATCGACCTCCGTCGTGCCACTGCGCCGGGAACGTCCGCCCTTCGGCCTCGTTCCCGTACGCCGTACCGCTGCGCCAGACTCCACCGTGTCCCTCCCGAAAGGGTCGACCACTTTTCCACCGGACGCCTGACTCGTCACGAGCCGGCCTTGCACGCCCGCCCAGTGTTTCACCCTGGCCGAACCCGGCCATAACACTTCGGCACCATCGCACACCCGCCGTACCCTGCGGGTGGAATCCCCGACGACGGCACCATGCCGACCGTGAAGGTAAGTAACCTGGCACCCGATGTCCAACCGCGTCGAAGGAGACTCGTGATCACGGCACGGGCGGCTGCCAGCTTCGATCCCCTCGGGCGCTCGGTCGCCGCCGCCCGCGGGTTCGTCCGCGACACCCTGCACGGCTGGGGCTTCGCGGACATCGTCGACGACGCGGTGGTCCTCACCAGCGAGCTCGTCACCAATGCCGTGGTCCACGCCGGCACCCGGGCCGAGGTCCTGTGCCTGCGCGCCGACGGCGGCGTACGGGTCGAGGTCGCCGACCGGTACCCGGAGCGCGAGCTCCCGCTCCAGCACCCCGGCGAGCGCCCCTACGCCGACCCCGACCGCGAGAACGGCCGCGGCCTGATGCTGTGCGCCGCCCTCGCCACCCGCTGGGGCGTCGAGTACACCGCCACCCACAAGCACGTGTGGTTCCGCCTCGATCTGCCAGACCGGCCGGTCGGTACCCGCTCCGCGGGCCCCGTCGTCCCCGACCAGCTGCTCCCCCTGGCCGACAGCCGGGTCCGCGTCGCCGTCCTCCAGATCGACTCGGACGACGCCATCTCCGCCTGGAACGAGGACGCCGAGCACATCTTCGGCCACCCCGCCGAGAAGGCGCTCGGCCGCCCGCTCGCCGAGCTCGCCGCCTGGCCCCAGACCCCCGGCACCGGAACCGGCATCGCCGAGGCCCTGCGCCTGTCCCGCTGGGAGGGCAGCTACGGCGTCCGCGGCGCCGACGGCCGCGTCATCCCCGTCTTCGCCTCGCACCTGCGGGTCCGCGACGCCCACGGCGAACCCTCCATCGTCTGCCTCCTCGTCCACGACGACGAGCGCGCCCTGCTCCAGACCCCCGTACGGGTACCCACCTCGGACGGCGGCCACTTCACCGAGCCCCGCCCCACGGACCCCTTCGAGGTCTTCATCGGCTCCCCCGCCCCCGACGACCTCGACGGGCTCCTCCAGCGCACCGTGGAGCGCGCCCGGGACCTCCTCGACGCCGACTCCGCCTTCCTGCTGCTCGCCACCGACGACGAGACCGAGCTGGAGGTCCGCGCCACCACCGGCCTGCCCTCCACCCGCCAGCGCTTCGCCCGCGTCCCGGTCGAGGCCGGCACCAACCGGTACGGCTCCGCCCGCATGCCCGCCGTGCACGACGACCTCATCGCCTCCCCCGGAGCCGTGCCGCTCCTGGAGGCCACCGGCATGCGCTCCGCCGTGACCGTCCCCCTGAAGGTGGAAGGCCGCCTCACCGGCTCCCTCGGCGTCGCCGCCGAAACCCCCGGCCGCTACTCCAACGAAGAGGCCCTGCACCTCCAGTTCGCCGCCGACCGCATCGCGCTCGCCGTCGAATCCGCCCGGCTCGGCGAACTGGAGCGCCTGCGCCGCGGTTCCCTCTCCTTCCTCGTCGAGGCCTCCGACCTGCTGGCCGGCACCCTCGACCGGGACCAGACCCTGGCCCTCATGGCCCAGATGACCGTCCCGACCCTGGCCACCTGGTGCGCCGTCTACACCATCGCCGACCAGTCCTCCGATCCGTACCTCTCCTACGTCCTCCACGAGGACGAGGAACGCATCGACGGCCTCAAGGACCTGCTCTCCCAACTCAGCCCGCCCGAACCGGTCCGCGAGGCCGGCGCCCGCCCGTGGCCGGAGGCGACCGTCGCGGTCGGCGGCGAGACGGTGGTCCTGCCCCTCCTCGCCCGCAACCGCGTGATCGGCATGCTGACCCTCGGCAAGCCGCGCGAGGAACACTTCCGCCAGGAGATCCTCGAACTCGCCGAGGACCTCTCCCGCCGCGCCGCCCTGGCCCTCGACAACGCCCGCCTGTACTCGGAGCGCACCGCGATCAGCCGCTCCCTCCAGCGCAGCCTGTTGCCGCCCGGCTCCCCCGCGATCCCCGGCATGGAGGTCGAGGTGATCTACCGCGCGGCCGGCGAGGGCAACGAGGTCGGCGGCGACTTCTACGACGTCTTCCCGATCCGCGACGGCGCGTACGGCTTCGCCATCGGCGACGTCTGCGGTACGGGCCCGGAGGCCGCCGCCGTCACGGGCCTCGCCCGGCACGCGCTGCGCCTGCTGGCCCGCGAGGGCCTCGGCGGTCCGGCGGTCCTCGAACGCCTCAACGCGGCCATCCTCGACGAGGGCGCCCGCAGCCGCTTCCTCACCCTCCTCTACGGTGAGCTCCACCCCCAGCCCGACGGCGGCGCCCTGATGAAGGTCGTCTGCGCGGGCCACCCGCTGCCGCTGCGCCTGCGCCCGAACGGCCAGGTCGACGCGGCCGCGGACCCGCAGCCGCTGCTGGGCGTGATCGACGACCTGGACCTCTACGAACAGACCCTCACCCTCGACCCCGGCGACGTGCTGCTCTGCGTCACCGACGGCGTGACCGAGCGCCGCGAGGGCACCCGCATGCTGGGCGACGACGGGCTCGCCGAGGTCCTCACCACGTGTACGGGCCTCACTGCGGGCGCGGTCGCCTCCCGCGTCCTGCGGGCGGTGGAACGCTTCGCCGCGGAACCCGCGTCGGACGACATGGCGATCCTCGCCTTCCGCGTCCCGGAACAGCGCATGGGCGAATAGCCGGCGCCCGTCTCCGCACGGGCCTGGGCCCGGCGCACGCCGAGCCCAGGTTCAGGTTCTTCAGTTCGGTTCTCAGGCCAGTCCGTTCAGTTCACGGAAGTAGGAGCCCGTCGCCGCCCGGTCTTCACCCCGGGCGGGCCGACGTGACCTGGCGGGTGGCCGAACGCAGCGCAAAGGCCATCACCAGCTCGAACACGCCCAGCAGGACGAGCCAGAGTCCCAGCAGCCGTGTCAGGGCCACGGCGGAGTCCACCGGGAAGCAGAGCACGACGATTCCGGCGACGGCGCCGAGAGCACCCAGGCCGAACTGCAGGCCCCGGTGGACGAGCGTGCGGTCGGCGATCGCGGTGAACGCCGCGAGCACACCGGACAGCAACCAGAACACGCCGATGATCAAACTCAGCGCGCCGATCGTCTGCATCGGATGGCGCAGCACCAGGACGCCCGCCAGGAACGCGAGCATGGCGATCAGGACACCCGCCAGCCTGCTGCCGCCGTCGCGGCTGTGCGAAAAGGCGGTGACGAACCGGAAGGCGCCCGCCACCAGGAACTGCAGACCGATGATGACGGCCAGGATGTGCAACGTCTCGTCGGGCCAGACGAGCACCAAGATGCCGGGGATCAGGGTCGCGAGGGCGAAACCGAGTGCCCAGTGCCACGTGCTCCCGAGGTGCTTGAGGACGTCCTCGGGGTCGCCCTGCGTGTGCTGTGGTGCCGCTGCGTCGGGGGGTACGGTCATCACGCCTCCTGGGCCAGCCGAGCGGCCCCGTGGGGACACCTCGAAGCCGCCGGACGTACCTTATCTACCCTTCACATCCATGGTAGGCAGCTCCGCTAGGGCCCGCCCCTCCGGTCATCGGAGGCCCGCGCCGGCCGTGCGGCACGGGCACGTCCGTGCCGGAAAACAAAAAAGGCCCCCGCCAATTGGCGGGGGCCTTTTTCATTGGAGCCCTTTAACGGAATCGAACCGTTGACCTTCTCCTTACCATGGAGACGCTCTACCGACTGAGCTAAAAGGGCGGGTTGTTCGGCGGCGTCCTACTCTCCCACAGGGTCCCCCCTGCAGTACCATCGGCGCTGAAAGGCTTAGCTTCCGGGTTCGGAATGTAACCGGGCGTTTCCCTAACGCTATGACCACCGAAACACTATGAAATTTGAACGCTGGTGTTGACACAGCTGTTCGTTATTTCAGAACTAACACAGTGGACGCGAGCAACTGAGGACAAGCCCTCGGCCTATTAGTACCAGTCAGCTTCACCCGTTACCGGGCTTCCACATCTGGCCTATCAACCCAGTCGTCTACTGGGAGCCTTACCCTCTCAAGGAGGTGGGAATACTCATCTTGAAGCAGGCTTCCCGCTTAGATGCTTTCAGCGGTTATCCCTCCCGAACGTAGCCAACCAGCCATGCCCTTGGCAGGACAACTGGCACACCAGAGGTTCGTCCGTCCCGGTCCTCTCGTACTAGGGACAGCCCTTCTCAATATTCCTACGCGCACAGCGGATAGGGACCGAACTGTCTCACGACGTTCTAAACCCAGCTCGCGTACCGCTTTAATGGGCGAACAGCCCAACCCTTGGGACCGACTCCAGCCCCAGGATGCGACGAGCCGACATCGAGGTGCCAAACCATCCCGTCGATATGGACTCTTGGGGAAGATCAGCCTGTTATCCCCGGGGTACCTTTTATCCGTTGAGCGACGGCGCTTCCACAAGCCACCGCCGGATCACTAGTCCCGACTTTCGTCCCTGCTCGACCCGTCGGTCTCACAGTCAAGCTCCCTTGTGCACTTACACTCAACACCTGATTGCCAACCAGGCTGAGGGAACCTTTGGGCGCCTCCGTTACCCTTTGGGAGGCAACCGCCCCAGTTAAACTACCCATCAGACACTGTCCCTGATCCGGATCACGGACCGAGGTTAGACATCCAGCACGACCAGAGTGGTATTTCAACGGCGACTCCACAACCACTGGCGTGGCTGCTTCAAAGTCTCCCACCTATCCTACACAAGCCGAACCGAACACCAATATCAAACTGTAGTAAAGGTCCCGGGGTCTTTCCGTCCTGCTGCGCGAAACGAGCATCTTTACTCGTAGTGCAATTTCACCGGGCCTATGGTTGAGACAGTCGAGAAGTCGTTACGCCATTCGTGCAGGTCGGAACTTACCCGACAAGGAATTTCGCTACCTTAGGATGGTTATAGTTACCACCGCCGTTTACTGGCGCTTAAGTTCTCAGCTTCGCAACCCCGAAAGGTCACTAACCGGTCCCCTTAACGTTCCAGCACCGGGCAGGCGTCAGTCCGTATACATCGCCTTACGGCTTCGCACGGACCTGTGTTTTTAGTAAACAGTCGCTTCTCGCTGGTCTCTGCGGCCACCCCCAGCTCAAGCAGCAAGTGCTATCACCAGTGATGGCCCCCCTTCTCCCGAAGTTACGGGGGCATTTTGCCGAGTTCCTTAACCATAGTTCACCCGAACGCCTCGGTATTCTCTACCTGACCACCTGAGTCGGTTTAGGGTACGGGCCGCCATGAAACTCGCTAGAGGCTTTTCTCGACAGCATAGGATCATCCACTTCACCACAATCGGCTCGGCATCAGGTCTCAGCCTTAATGAGGGACGGATTTGCCTACCCCTCGGCCTACACCCTTACCCCGGGACTACCACCGCCCGGGCTGGACTACCTTCCTGCGTCACCCCATCGCTTACCTACTACAAGTCTGGTTCGTCGGCTCCACCACTTTCCTTTCCCCGAAGGGTCCGGAACGGCTTCACGGACTTAGCATCGCCTGATTCGATATTGGGCGTTTCAAAGCGGGTACCGGAATATCAACCGGTTGTCCATCGACTACGCCTGTCGGCCTCGCCTTAGGTCCCGACTTACCCTGGGCAGATCAGCTTGACCCAGGAACCCTTAGTCAATCGGCGCACACGTTTCTCACGTGTGTATCGCTACTCATGCCTGCATTCTCACTCGTGAACCGTCCACAACTAGCTTCCGCTGCTGCTTCACCCGGCACACGACGCTCCCCTACCCATCACAGCGGGCGTTGGCCCTATTGCTGCAATGACACGACTTCGGCGGTACGCTTGAGCCCCGCTACATTGTCGGCGCGGAATCACTTGACCAGTGAGCTATTACGCACTCTTTCAAGGGTGGCTGCTTCTAAGCCAACCTCCTGGTTGTCTCTGCGACTCCACATCCTTTCCCACTTAGCGTACGCTTAGGGGCCTTAGTCGATGCTCTGGGCTGTTTCCCTCTCGACCATGGAGCTTATCCCCCACAGTCTCACTGCCGTGCTCTCACTTACCGGCATTCGGAGTTTGGCTAAGGTCAGTAACCCGGTAGGGCCCATCGCCTATCCAGTGCTCTACCTCCGGCAAGAAACACACGACGCTGCACCTAAATGCATTTCGGGGAGAACCAGCTATCACGGAGTTTGATTGGCCTTTCACCCCTAACCACAGGTCATCCCCCAGGTTTTCAACCCTGGTGGGTTCGGTCCTCCACGAAGTCTTACCTCCGCTTCAACCTGCCCATGGCTAGATCACTCCGCTTCGGGTCTAGAGCGTGCAACTCAATCGCCCTATTCGGACTCGCTTTCGCTACGGCTTCCCCACACGGGTTAACCTCGCTACACACCGCTAACTCGCAGGCTCATTCTTCAAAAGGCACGCAGTCACGACTGTATGTGCAAGCACATACAGCGACGCTCCCACGGCTTGTAGGCACACGGTTTCAGGTACTATTTCACTCCGCTCCCGCGGTACTTTTCACCATTCCCTCACGGTACTATCCGCTATCGGTCACCAGGGAATATTTAGGCTTAGCGGGTGGTCCCGCCAGATTCACACGGGATTTCTCGGGCCCCGTGCTACTTGGGAGATGAGCAAGCAAGCCGCTGATGTTTCGTCTACGGGGGTCTTACCCTCTACGCCGGACCTTTCGCATGTCCTTCGACTACATCAACGGTTTCTGACTCGCCGACCGGCCGGCAGACCGATCAAGCTCATTCCCACAACCCCGCATGCGCAACCCCTGCCGGGTATCACACGCATACGGTTTGGCCTCATCCGGTTTCGCTCGCCACTACTCCCGGAATCACGGTTGTTTTCTCTTCCTGAGGGTACTGAGATGTTTCACTTCCCCTCGTTCCCTCCACACTGCCTATGTGTTCAGCAGTGGGTGACAGCCCATGACGACTGCCGGGTTTCCCCATTCGGACACCCCCGGATCAAAGCTCAGTTGGCAGCTCCCCGGGGCCTATCGCGGCCTCTCACGTCCTTCATCGGTTCCTGGTGCCAAGGCATCCACCGTGCGCCCTTAAAAACTTGGCCACAGATGCTCGCGTCCACTGTGTAGTTCTCAAACAACGACCAGCCACCCATCACACACTCCCTAAGGAATGCTTCACTGGGGCCGGCACTGAAGACATGACCTTACGGCCGTACCTTCAGGACCCAACAACGTGCCAAGCATCTCCGTTCATCCGTCTCCTCTTTCCACGCCGAAGCAGTACTCGAGAACCATCAGACCGAAGATGCCAACTAATCAACGTTCCACCCATGAGCTGACCGTGCAGAACGTTTGTCTGCAATCGGTACTGTGCTCCTTAGAAAGGAGGTGATCCAGCCGCACCTTCCGGTACGGCTACCTTGTTACGACTTCGTCCCAATCGCCAGTCCCACCTTCGACAGCTCCCTCCCTTACGGGTTGGGCCACCGGCTTCGGGTGTTACCGACTTTCGTGACGTGACGGGCGGTGTGTACAAGGCCCGGGAACGTATTCACCGCAGCAATGCTGATCTGCGATTACTAGCGACTCCGACTTCATGGGGTCGAGTTGCAGACCCCAATCCGAACTGAGACCGGCTTTTTGAGATTCGCTCCACCTCACGGTATCGCAGCTCATTGTACCGGCCATTGTAGCACGTGTGCAGCCCAAGACATAAGGGGCATGATGACTTGACGTCGTCCCCACCTTCCTCCGAGTTGACCCCGGCGGTCTCCTGTGAGTCCCCATCACCCCGAAGGGCATGCTGGCAACACAGGACAAGGGTTGCGCTCGTTGCGGGACTTAACCCAACATCTCACGACACGAGCTGACGACAGCCATGCACCACCTGTATACCGACCACAAGGGGGGCACTATCTCTAATGCTTTCCGGTATATGTCAAGCCTTGGTAAGGTTCTTCGCGTTGCGTCGAATTAAGCCACATGCTCCGCCGCTTGTGCGGGCCCCCGTCAATTCCTTTGAGTTTTAGCCTTGCGGCCGTACTCCCCAGGCGGGGAACTTAATGCGTTAGCTGCGGCACCGACGACGTGGAATGTCGCCAACACCTAGTTCCCAACGTTTACGGCGTGGACTACCAGGGTATCTAATCCTGTTCGCTCCCCACGCTTTCGCTCCTCAGCGTCAGTAATGGCCCAGAGATCCGCCTTCGCCACCGGTGTTCCTCCTGATATCTGCGCATTTCACCGCTACACCAGGAATTCCGATCTCCCCTACCACACTCTAGCTAGCCCGTATCGAATGCAGACCCGAGGTTAAGCCTCGGGCTTTCACATCCGACGTGACAAGCCGCCTACGAGCTCTTTACGCCCAATAATTCCGGACAACGCTTGCGCCCTACGTATTACCGCGGCTGCTGGCACGTAGTTAGCCGGCGCTTCTTCTGCAGGTACCGTCACTTTCGCTTCTTCCCTGCTGAAAGAGGTTTACAACCCGAAGGCCGTCATCCCTCACGCGGCGTCGCTGCATCAGGCTTTCGCCCATTGTGCAATATTCCCCACTGCTGCCTCCCGTAGGAGTCTGGGCCGTGTCTCAGTCCCAGTGTGGCCGGTCGCCCTCTCAGGCCGGCTACCCGTCGTCGCCTTGGTGGGCCATTACCCCACCAACAAGCTGATAGGCCGCGGGCTCATCCTTCACCGCCGGAGCTTTCAACCCCCGCCCATGCAGGCAGGAGTGGTATCCGGTATTAGACCCCGTTTCCAGGGCTTGTCCCAGAGTGAAGGGCAGATTGCCCACGTGTTACTCACCCGTTCGCCACTAATCCACCCCGAAGGGCTTCATCGTTCGACTTGCATGTGTTAAGCACGCCGCCAGCGTTCGTCCTGAGCCAGGATCAAACTCTCCATGAATGTTTACCCGTAATCGGGTGCACACATCACTTAGAGCGGGCACGTCATGTCGGAATAAGACCGACGCGCCACAACGTCCTCGCTGTGTTGTTGCCTGCAAGTGCTCCACGAGGAAGCCTCACAGGTCTTTTTCAAAGGAACCTCATCCACCGAAGTGGACGGGGTATCAACTTCTGGCGTTGATTTTTGGCACGCTGTTGAGTTCTCAAGGAACGGACGCTTCCTTTGTACTCACCCCCGCGACATCCGCTGGGGCTTTCCTCCGGGCTTTCGTTCTGTTCTTGCGTTTCCGACTCTATCAGACTCTTTCGTGTCCGACTTCCTCGGCGCTTTCCAGGTTTTCGCTTTCGCGCTTTCCCTTTCGGCGGTTCCAACCTTACCAGAACATTTCCGTACCGTTTCCGGCTGGGATTTGAATTGGTGGCCGTTGGACGGGCCTTTCCCTTTCGGGCGGATCAGACTTTATCAGGTCTCCCTGGGTCTTGATTCCCACCCGCCCGCATGGCTCGTCCGGACACACGTGTGTGCCGGGGTGCCGTGCGAGGTGGAGACGTAAACGTACTGGAGCGGGGCCCCCGGATGCAAATCCGGTTGCCCCGCTCCCGTTCGGTCGCTACGGCGAGGGTCAGACCTCGACGACGACCGGCAGGATCATCGGGCGGCGGCGATAGCCGTCCGAGACCCACTTGCCCATCGTGCGGCGGATGAGCTGCTGGATCTGGTGCGGCTCGGCCACGCCGTCGGCCGCGGCGCGGGCGATGGCTTCCTCGATCTTCGGGATGACCGAGGAGAAGGCCGAGTCCTCGATGCCGGAGCCGCGGGCCTGGATGTTCGGGCCGCTGACGACCTTGCCGGTGCTGCTGTCCACCACGACGTAGACCGAGATGATGCCCTCGTCGCCGAGGATCTTGCGGTCCTTGAGGTGGACTTCCGTGACGTCGCCGACCGAGAGGCCGTCCACGTACACGTAGCCGGCCTGGACCTTGCCGGAGATCCGGGCCTTGCCGTCGATCAGGTCGACGACCACGCCGTCCTCGGCGATGACGATGCGGTCCTTCGGGACGCCCGTCATGGCACCGAGCTCGGCGTTGGCGCGCAGGTGGCGCCATTCGCCGTGGACCGGCATCAGGTTCCGCGGCTTGCAGATGTTGTAGAAGTACAGCAGCTCGCCGGCCGAGGCGTGGCCCGAGACGTGCACCTTGGCGTTGCCCTTGTGCACCACGTTGGCGCCCCAGCGGGTCAGGCCGTTGATCACGCGGTAGACCGCGTTCTCGTTGCCCGGGATCAGGGACGACGCCAGGATCACGGTGTCGCCGGGGACGATCCGGATCTGGTGGTCGCGGTTGGCCATGCGGGACAGGGCCGCCATCGGCTCGCCCTGGGATCCCGTACAGACCAGCACGACCTCGTCGTCCGGCAGGTCGTCGAGGGTCTTGACGTCGACGACGAGGCCGGCCGGGACCTTCAGGTAGCCGAGGTCACGGGCGATGCCCATGTTGCGGACCATCGAGCGGCCGACGAAGGCGACCCTGCGGCCGTACTCGTGGGCGGCGTCGAGGATCTGCTGGATGCGGTGCACGTGGCTGGCGAAGGACGCCACGATGATCCGCTTCTGGGCACCCGCGAAGACCCCGCGGATGGCGTTGGAGATGTCGCGCTCGGGCGGGACGAAGCCCGGGACCTCGGCGTTCGTGGAGTCGGAGAGGAGAAGGTCGATGCCCTCTTCGCTCAGACGCGCGAAGGCGTGCAGGTCGGTGAGGCGCTTGTCCAGCGGGAGCTGGTCCATCTTGAAGTCGCCGGTGGCGACGACCATGCCGGCGCCGGTACGGATGGCCACGGCCAGGGCGTCCGGGATGGAGTGGTTGACCGCGATGAACTCGCAGTCGAACGGGCCGAGGGCCTCGCGCTCGCCTTCCTTCACCTCAAGGGTGTAGGGGCGGATGCGGTGCTCCTGGAGCTTCGCCTCGATGAGGGCCAGCGTCAGCTTGGAGCCGATCAGCGGGATGTCCGCCTTCTCCCGGAGGAGGTAGGGGACGGCGCCGATGTGGTCCTCGTGGCCGTGCGTCAGGACGATGCCGTCGATGTCGTCGAGGCGGTCCCTGATGGACGTGAAGTCCGGCAGGATCAGGTCGATGCCCGGCTGCTCTTCCTCGGGGAAGAGGACGCCGCAGTCGACGATCAGCAGACGGCCGTCGTACTCGAAGACGGTCATGTTGCGGCCGATCTCGCCGAGACCACCCAGGGGGGTGACCCTGAGGCCGCCCTTGGGCAGCTTCGGCGGCGGACCGAGTTCCGGATGCGGATGGCTCAAAAGTGTCTCCTCACCACGCACGCCACGTACCCCGGAAGGCACGTGGCGCGCATGTCATTCGTGCACTTGCTGTTGTCTGTTCCGTATTTGTTTGTTCGCGCTTATTCGGTTGTGAAGTCTGTTGTCAGAGCTGTACCCCGCCGGCGGCAAGATCGATCTTGAGTTGGGCCGTCTCTTCGGCGGTCAGCTCGATCAGCGGGAGCCGCAGCGGGCCCGCGGGCAGGCCCTGCAGGTTCAGCGCACCCTTGGTGGTCATCACACCCTGGGTACGGAACATGCCGGTGAAGATCGGGAGCAACTTCTGGTGGATCTCGGTCGCCTTCTGGACGTCTCCGCCCAGGTGGGCCTCCAGCATGGCGCGCAGCTCGGGGGTGACCACGTGGCTGACCACGGAGACGAATCCGACCGCGCCGACCGACAGGAGCGGCAGGTTCAGCATGTCGTCGCCCGAGTACCAGGCCAGGCCGCTCTGCGCGATGGCCCAGCTTGCCCGGCCGAGGTCGCCCTTGGCGTCCTTGTTGGCAACGATACGGGGGTGATCGGCCAGCCGGACCAGGGTTTCGGTGTCGATCGGGACACCGCTGCGGCCGGGGATGTCGTAGAGCATGACCGGCAGCTCGGTGGCGTCGGCGATCGCCGTGAAGTGCCGGAAGAGGCCTTCCTGCGGCGGCTTGCTGTAGTACGGGGTGACGGCGAGCAGGCCGTGTGCGCCGGTGCGCTCGGCCTGGCGGGCCAGCTCGAGGGTGTGGCGGGTGTCGTTGGTACCGATGCCGGCGACCACGTGGGCGCGGTCTCCGACGGCTTCGAGTACGGCTCGTACGAGGTCGTTTTTCTCCGCGTCGGTGGTGGTCGGCGACTCACCGGTGGTGCCGTTGATGATGAGGCCGTCGTTGCCTGCGTCCACCAGGTGGACGGCGAGCCGCTGCGCGCCGTCGAGGTCGAGTACGCCATCCGCCGTAAACGGCGTGATCATGGCGGTGAGGACCCGCCCGAAGGGGGTCTGCGGAGTCGAGATCGGAGCCATGGGTAACACGCTACTCGCTGCCATGCTCGCGGTGTCCCCTCGGGGGACGTCAACGGGGTGTTGGACGCCGGCACTGCCTGCTCGGGGGTTCAAGCAGTGCCGGGTCCGTTTGATCAGCCTAGATGAAGTTTACGAAACGTCGCAATACGGACACTTAGGACTTGACGCCGTACATCTGTGCGCCGCGGGTGTACCGACCCTTACGGGGCAACGCGACCGTTGCCGTTGTAGGCGGCGTACGTCAGCGGCATGAGCTTCGCCCAGTGCTGCTCCATCTTCTCGCCGACCATCTCGATCTCCCGCTGCGGGAAGGACGGGACCGCCGCGAGCTCGTGCTGCGTGCGCAGACCGAGGAAGTGCATCAGCGAGCGCGCGTTGCAGGTGGCGTACATCGAGGAGAAAAGACCGACCGGCAGGACCGAACGGGCAACCTCGCGGGCCACGCCCGCGGCGAGCATCTCGCGGTAGGCCTCGTAGGCCTGCACGTAGGAGTCCTCCATGACGCGGCCGGTCAGTTCCTGCTGCGCCTGGGTGCCCTCGACGAAGACGTACTTGCCCGGGCGGCCCTCCTGGACCAGCTTGCGCTCGGCGTCCGGGACGTAGAAGACCGGTTCGAGCTCCCTGTAGCGGCCCGACTCCTCGTTGTAGGACCAGCCCACGCGGTGGCGCATGAACTCGCGGAAGACGAAGATCGGGGCGCTGATGAAGAAGGTCATCGAGTTGTGCTCGAACGGGCTGCCGTGGCGGTCGCGCATCAGGTAGTTGATGAGGCCCTTGGAGCGCTCCGGGTCCTTCTGCAGCTCCTCCAGCGACTGCTCGCCGGCCGTGGAAACGCGAGCGGCCCACAGTACGTCGGAGTCGGCGGCGGAGTGCTTCACCAGCTCCACCGTCACGTCACTGCGGAAGCTGGGTTTCAGATCTGAAGCGGCGGTTTCGCTCACCGGGGGTCCTTCCAAACGTGCGTCCTGGGGCGGGCCCACTCTACGGCGCCCCTCGCACGGCCGACGCAGACGCACGCGGCGCGCAGGGTCGACGTGCGGCGTCGTACAGCTGACGCACAGCCATGAATTTTTCCTAATGTCCCGAAATTCGGCACCGATTGACGGGCCCGTACGTCCTACCTAAGAGAACGCACGCCCCTCCACCCCGAGGAGATTCACCCTGATGTTCCTCCGGCGCGAACCCGTCCCGTTCGCCTTCGTCTCCGAGGCCGACCGATTCCGAAGCAACGTCACTCCGCCGCCGCGCGAGCGTCTGGGCAGGACCCAGTTGATCGCCCGTACTCTGGTCGGACTGACCGTGGTTGCGGGGCTCGCCGGCTCATTGCTCCTCGGCATGCCCGCACTGCAGCCGAGCAAGGCGCCGGAGAAGTCGCAGCAGTCGGAGGCGTCCCAGGGGCGGTAGCCTCACGGGCACAGCCCAACCGAACATGCATGTGAGTGAGGTCCAGCCGTGCCCCTGCCCTTCTTGACGGCCGACGGCGTATCCGATGTGGATGACGACGGCGACGGCGACGAGATCCTGGCCCATGCCGACCAGGACCGCTGGCGCCGGCCCTACCGCCCCGGCCCCTGGCGCGTGGGCATCGGCGCGCTGCTGCTCCTGCTGTCGGCCTTCATGCTGTTCGCCACGATGATCGTCGCCTTCGCGGGTGGCTGGGGCGGAGCCCTCGTCTGTCTGATCGCCGCCCTCGCGGTCGTCGGGTCTGCGGTGCAGACCCTGCGCATCGGCCTGTGGGTGAGCCCCGCGGGGCTGCGCCGGGTGGGGTTCTTCGTGACCCGCACCACCGCGTGGAGCGAGATCGGTGAGCTCCGTACGGTGCAGCAGCCGGTGCGCTGGCTCGGGCTGCCGAGGACCGTACAGGGCCAGGCCCTGACGATGGGCGCGCAGGACGGCGCGGAGGCGCCGGTGCTGCTGACGGACCACAACGCCGACTTCCTGTCGCGGACCGAGGCCTTCGACCGGGCCGCCGACACGGTGGGCGCCTGGGCCGACGAGTACCGGCCCGTGGCCGCCTGACCGGCCCGAACCGCCCCCCGGAAGCCCGTACAGGGATCAGACCTGTACGGGCTTCTTGTCGTGCAGGGCGATCGCCCGCTGCATCGCCTTGCGCGCCCGCGGGGTGTCCCGGGCGTCGTGGTAGGCGACGGCGAGCCGGAACCAGCTGCGCCAGTCCCCCGGCGCGTCCTCGGTCTCGGCCTTGCGGCGCGCGAAGACCTCGTCGGCGGAGTCCCGCAGGATCCGCCCGTACGCGTCCCGTTCCAGCTCGTCGACGGGCAGCCCGCCCTCGGCCTCCAGCTCGGTCGCGAGGTGGTTGGCCCGCGTGACGAAGCGGGTGTTCTGCCAGAGGAACCAGACACCGATGACCGGCAGGATCAGCACGGCCACCCCGAAGGTGACGGTGAGCCAGGTGCCGTGCTGGATGAGCATCAGCCCCCGGCTGCCGACCAGGACGAAATAGACCACCAGGACGGCGGCCGTGATGAAGTAGGTGATCTTCGCGCGCATCGTGAAATCAGTCCGGTCAGCCCAGGTCGAGGAAGTGTTCCAGGCCGAAGGTGAGGCCCGGGGTCTGCACCACTCGGCGCACGCCGAGCAGGATGCCCGGCATGAAGCTGCTGTGGTGCAGGGAATCGTGACGGATGGTCAGGGTCTCCCCCTCGCCGCCGAGGAGCACCTCCTGGTGGGCCAGCAGGCCGCGCAGGCGGACGGCGTGCACCGGGACGCCGTCGACGTCCGCGCCGCGCGCTCCGTCGAGGGCGGTGGCGGTGGCGTCGGGCTGGGCGCCGAGGCCGGCCTCGGCGCGGGCGGCCGCGATGAGCTGCGCCGTACGGGTCGCCGTGCCGGAGGGGGCGTCCACCTTGTTCGGGTGGTGCAGCTCGACGACCTCGACGGACTCGAAGTAGCGGGCTGCCTGGGCGGCGAACTTCATGGTGAGGACGGCGCCGATGGAGAAGTTCGGGGCGATGAGCACACCGGTCTCCGGCGAACCGTCGAGCCAGGTGCCCAGCTGCGCGAGGCGGTCCTCGGTCCAGCCGGTGGTACCGACCACTCCGTGGATGCCGTGACGGATGAGGAAGTCCAGGTTCCCCATCACCGATGCCGGGGTGGTCAGCTCGACCGCGACCTGGGCGCCGGCCTCGGCCAGCGTCTCCAGCTTGTCGCCGCGGCCGAGCGCCGCGACCAGTTCCATGTCCTCGGCGGCCTCGACCGCCTTGACGGCCTCGGCGCCGATGCGACCCTGGGCGCCGAGGACTGCCACGCGCAGCTTGCTCATGTTGCTTCCTTACTCACGTACGGAACTAGGCGACCGCTTCGTCGAGACGGGCGGCCTGCTTCTCCTTCAGCGGGCCGATCACCGCGAGCGAGGGCCGCTGGGCCAGTACATCCTGTGCCACCGAGCGGACGTCGTCCGGGGTCACGGCGGCGATCCGCGCCAGCATGTCGTCGACCGACATCTGGTCGCCCCAGCACAGCTCGCTCTTGCCGATGCGGTTCATGATCGCGCCGGTGTCCTCCAGGCCCAGGACGGTGGATCCGGAGAGCTGACCGATGGCCCGCTTGATCTCGTCGTCCGCGAGGCCCTCCGTCGCGACCTTGTCGAGCTCGTCGCGGCAGATCTTGAGCACGTCGTGCACCTGGTTCGGGCGGCAGCCCGCGTACACGCCGAAGAGGCCGGTGTCGGCGAAGCCCGAGGTGTACGAGTACACGCTGTAGGCGAGGCCGCGCTTCTCCCGGACCTCCTGGAAGAGGCGCGAGGACATGCCGCCGCCGAGGGCGGTGTTCAGCACGCCCAGGGCCCAGCGGCGGTCGTCGGTACGGGCGAGTCCCGGCATGCCGAGGACCACGTGGGCCTGCTCGGTCTTGCGGTTCACCAGGTCGACGCGGCCGGCGGTGCGGATGCGCTTCGTCCCGGTGCGCGGGCCGATCGGCTCGGCGTCGGTGCGGGTCAGCGCGCCGGCCTTCTCGAAGGCGGCGCGGACCTGGCGCACGACCTTGTTGTGGTCGACGTTGCCGGCAGCGGCCACGACCAGGTGCGTCGGGTCGTAGTGCTTCTTGTAGAAGCGGCGGATCCGGTCGGCGCCGAGCGCGTTGATCGTGTCGACGGTGCCGAGGACCGGACGCCCCAGGGGGGTGTCCCCGTACATGGTCTGCGCGAACAGGTCGTGCACCATGTCGCCCGGGTCGTCCTCGGTCATCGCGATCTCTTCGAGGATGACGCCGCGCTCGGCGTCGACGTCCTCCTCGCGGATCAGCGAGCCGGTGAGCATGTCGCAGACCACGTCGATGGCCAGCGGCAGGTCGGTGTCGAGCACCCGGGCGTAGTAGCAGGTGTACTCCTTCGCCGTGAAGGCGTTCATCTCGCCGCCGACCGCGTCGATCGCGGAGGAGATGTCGAGGGCGCTGCGCTGGTGCGTGCCCTTGAAGAGGAGGTGCTCCAGGTAGTGCGTGGCGCCGTTCAGCGTGGGCGTCTCGTCACGGGAGCCGACGTGCGCCCAGATGCCGAAGGTGGCGGAGCGGACGGAGGGCAGCGTCTCGGTGACGATGCGCAGCCCGCCGGGCAGGACCGTGCGCCGGACGGTGCCGATGCCGTTGCTGCCCTTGAGGAGGGTTTGGGTACGGGCGACGGCCCGCCCCTCCGAAGAGGGGCGGGCCGTCACACGGGAACTACGCGACATCACTTGTCGGAGTCGTCCTTGTCAGCGTCGTCACCGGCGGCCTCGCCGTCGATCACGGGGATCAGGGAGAGCTTGCCGCGCTGGTCGATCTCGGCGATCTCCACCTGGACCTTGGAGCCGACCGCGAGCACGTCCTCGACGTTCTCCACGCGCTTGCCACCGGCGAGCTTGCGGATCTGCGAGATGTGCAGCAGGCCGTCCTTGCCCGGGAGCAGGGAGACGAAGGCACCGAAGGTGGTGGTCTTGACGACCGTACCCAGGTAGCGCTCGCCGACCTCCGGCATGGTCGGGTTGGCGATCGAGTTGATCGTGGCACGGGCGGCCTCGGCGGCCGGGCCGTCGGAGGCACCGATGTAGATGGTGCCGTCGTCCTCGATCGTGATCTCGGCGCCGGTGTCCTCCTGGATCTGGTTGATCATCTTGCCCTTGGGCCCGATGACCTCACCGATCTTGTCCACCGGGATCTTGACGGTGATGATCCGCGGGGCGAACGGGGACATGGCGTCCGGCGTGTCGATCGCTTCCATCATCACGTCGAGGATGTGGAGGCGGGCGTCGCGGGCCTGCTTGAGGGCCGCGGCCAGGACGGAGGCCGGGATGCCGTCCAGCTTGGTGTCCAGCTGGAGCGCGGTGACGAACTCCTTGGTGCCGGCGACCTTGAAGTCCATGTCGCCGAAGGCGTCCTCCGCACCGAGGATGTCGGTGAGGGCGACGTAGTGCGTCTTGCCGTCGATCTCCTGGGAGATCAGACCCATGGCGATACCGGCGACGGGGGCCTTGAGGGGCACACCGGCGTTCAGCAGCGACATGGTGGAGGCGCAGACCGAGCCCATGGACGTCGAACCGTTGGAGCCGAGGGCCTCGGACACCTGACGGATCGCGTAGGGGAACTCCTCGCGGGTCGGGAGGACCGGCACGATCGCGCGCTCGGCGAGCGCGCCGTGGCCGATCTCGCGGCGCTTCGGCGAACCGACGCGGCCGGTCTCGCCGACGGAGTACGGCGGGAAGTTGTAGTTGTGCATGTAGCGCTTGCGGGTCACCGGGGAGAGGGTGTCCAGCTGCTGCTCCATGCGGAGCATGTTGAGGGTGGTGACGCCCAGGATCTGGGTCTCGCCACGCTCGAACAGCGCCGAGCCGTGCACGCGCGGGATGGCCTCGACCTCGGCGGCGAGGGTACGGATGTCCGTGATCCCGCGGCCGTCGATGCGGACCTTGTCCTTGATGACGCGCTCGCGCACCAGGGCCTTGGTCAGGCTGCGGTAGGCGGCGGAGATCTCCTTCTCGCGGCCCTCGAAGGCCGGGAGGAGCTTCTCGGCGGCGATCTCCTTGACGCGGTCCAGCTCGGCCTCGCGGTCCTGCTTGCCCGCGATGGTCAGCGCCTGGGAGAGCTCGCCCTTGACGGCGGCCGCGAGGGCCTCGTACACGTCGTCCTGGTAGTCCAGGAAGACCGGGAACTCGCCCTCGGGCTTGGCGGCCTTGGCGGCCAGGTCCGACTGGGCCTTGCAGAGGACCTTGATGAAGGGCTTCGCGGCGTCCAGACCGGCGGCGACGATCTCCTCGGTCGGCGCCTCGGCGCCGCCCTTGACGAGGGCGATGGTCTTCTCGGTGGCCTCGGCCTCGACCATCATGATCGCGACGTCGCCGTCCTCGAGGGTGCGACCCGCGACGACCATGTCGAAGACGGCGTCCTCGAGCTCGGTGTGCGTCGGGAACGCGACCCACTGGCCGCGGATCAGCGCGACGCGGACGCCGCCGATCGGGCCGGAGAAGGGCAGGCCGGCCAGCTGCGTGGACGCGGAAGCGGCGTTGATCGCCACGACGTCGTACAGGTGGTCGGGGTTGAGGGCCATGACCGTCGCGACGACCTGGATCTCGTTGCGCAGGCCCTTCTTGAAGGACGGGCGCAGCGGGCGGTCGATCAGGCGGCAGGTGAGGATCGCGTCCTCGGAGGGACGGCCCTCACGACGGAAGAAGGAGCCGGGGATCTTGCCGGCCGCGTACTGCCGCTCCTCGACGTCCACCGTCAGGGGGAAGAAGTCGAGCTGGTCCTTGGGCTTCTTCGACGCGGTGGTGGCGGACAGCACCATCGTGTCGTCGTCCAGGTAGGCAACGGCGGAGCCGGCGGCCTGGCGGGCCAGACGGCCCGTCTCGAAGCGGATGGTGCGGGTGCCGAAGGAACCGTTGTCAATGACGGCCTCGGCGTAGTGGGTCTCGTTCTCCACTAGCGTTTTCTCCATTTTCGTCGTCTCCGTCCGCCGCCCGTGTGGCGGTGGACGGTTGCGGAGAAGCGCTCCTGGCGTGCGGGCCGGTCTTCGATCGAAGCACCCGGTTCGTTGCCCTTGGGGGCATTCCGGGTGCCACTACCGAGGACCGGCGGCGTGGGAGGGCGCTCCTCCTCTTCAGTTGTGCGCGTCTGCCTCAGACGCGCACGTGCGTCCGTTCCAGACTACAAAGGGTCCGGTCCGTCCCGCACGTACAGCAAAGGGAGCGGCCCCCGGATGTGGGAACCGCTCCCTCCACAGCGCTTTACTTGGCGCCGGCCGCACCGCGGCGGATGCCGAGGCGCTCGACCAGCGTACGGAAGCGCTGGATGTCCTTCTTGGCCAGGTACTGCAGCAGGCGGCGACGCTGGCCGACCAGGATCAGCAGACCACGACGGGAGTGGTGGTCGTGCTTGTGCGTCTTGAGGTGCTCGGTCAGGTCCGAGATGCGGCGGGAGAGCATCGCAACCTGGACCTCGGGGGAGCCGGTGTCGCCCTCCTTGGCACCGAACTCGGTGATGATCTGCTTCTTCGTAGCGGCGTCGAGCGGCACGCGTACTCCTCGTAATAGGTCTTCGTTGCCACCAAGTGCCCCAGGTCTGAGTCTCTGGGGAGCTTCCGTTACTCGGGAGGCGGGGTCCGCTGAGCGCAGTCCACAGACCCTCTCGTCGAGGAATCCGGGGGACGCGTACACAAACGGCCGTCACATAGCGTACCAGGCTGCTGCTCCGCCAGGTCTCAGCTGGTGAGAGACCTGGCGCGGGAGTACACGTCCAGCACGGCCAGGGTGAGCGGCACGAGGCTGAGCAGGACCGCCGCCTCGGTGAGGTCGAGCAGCCGCCCCCAGAAGGGTGACAGACCCTTGCGGGGAATGACCAGCGCAATTCCGGCGAGGAGGGCCGCGCCGGCGGCGACGGCGGCGGTCAGCCAGATGGTACGGAGGTCCAGGCCGCTGCTGTCGTGCTCCCGCAGGAGGGCTTCGAGCAGGTCGGTCGGCGGGTGCAGGGCCATGCCCAGGATCAGCAGCGCGATGGCGGCGAGGCCCGCGGTCAGGGCGCAGACCACCTGGGAGGTGTAACGGAAGAGGCGGGCGCGCAGCAGCATGGCGAGGCCGGTGGCGAGCGCCAGCAGGCGGCCCCAGGTGTTCTCGGAGAAGCCGAGGACGGCAGCGGCACCGACGGCGACCGCGGCGCAGCCGCCGACCAGGCCGAGCAGCATCTCGTGGCCGCGACGGGCCTGGGCGGCGATGGCCTCGGCGTCGAGCGGGGCGGCGCCCGGCTCGTGCGGGTCGGAGCCGGTCTGCTCACCGTACGGCTCGGTCTCGTAGCGGTCCGGGGTCTCGTAATCCTCGGTGGCGCTCTGCGGGGCGGCGTAGCCGATGGGCAGGCGGGCGAAGCGGGCGGAGAGGCCGGGGAGGAAGGCGACGAGGCCGATGGCGACGGGGGCGCAGACGGCGGCGGTGTGGGTGGCGGAGGCCTCGGTGGCGATGGCCACGAAGGTGGCGAGGGTTCCGGTGGCGGCGACGAAGGTGGCGGCGACGAAGGGGGCGTCCCCACTGGGGGTGAGCGCGACCAGGGCGACGGAGGCGATCAGGGCGCAGACGCAGCCGAGCAGGAACTGCAGGCGTCCGGGTCCCTGGCCGACGGCCGGGGCGATGATCCCGGAGCCGGCGATCATCAGGTGCGGGAGGGCGCCGAGGCCGAGGGCGACGGCGGAGAGGCGGTCGCGGTAGACGCGGGCGCGCACTCCGGCGACGGCGGTGAGCAGGATGCCGACGGCGCCCGCGATGATCCCGGGCAGGCCGTGCATGTCGTGGCGCAGCGGGTCGGCGTACCAGAGGACGAAGCCCAGCATGACGAGCAGCACGGCGGCGCCGGCCAGGCCCGCGCCGCGCAGCATGTCGTCGCTCCAGCGGTGCCGGTCGCGGACGACGGCGGAGGCGACGGCGTCGGACACGTCGTCGAAGACGGCGGGCGGCAGGGACTCGGCGAAGGGGCGCAGGCTCAGCACCTCGCCGTCGAGGACCTGCTGGCCGGCGAGGGTCCGGGCGCCGTCGAGGACGGTGCCGGAGCGGCGTACGAGGTGGAAGCCGGTCGGGGCGCCCACCGGCTGGGTCTGGCCGGTGAGGCGCAGCAGCTCGGGGTAGACGTCGGCGACGGCGATGTCCTCGGGGAGGGCGACGTCGATGCGACTGTCGGGGGCCACGACGGTGACCCTGCAGAAACCCGTCGTCCCGGCCGTACTCACCTGTGTGACCCCCCTGGTTGGTGCCCGCAACGGCGGAATGATTCGCGGATGCGCATGCTGCGCGCGCCACCCTACCGGGCTAATGACCGACTGTCGGCAAGTAGGATCACCGTCGCGTGGGGGAGACCCCCTTCGCGCCCGGGACTTGGGGGCGCCGGTTGCGACGTCCCGTCCGTTTTCGAGGGATTGATGCTCCGGTGAGCCAGATCGTCGTCAAACGCCCGCCGCGGTCCCTGCCGCCCGAGGTTCCGACGGAGGAGCTGCGGCTGGAGGCTCCGCCCGAACTACCGCGCGGGCAGCAGGAGGGCATGCTGATGCAGCTCCTGCCGATGCTCGGCATGGGCTCGTCCGTCGTCTTCTTCTTCATGCCGGGCGCGGCCCCCTTCATGCGCATCATGGGTGTGCTGATGCTGACGTCGACGGTGGCCATGGTCGTCGCCCAGTTGGTGCGCCACCGGCGCGGTGCGCAGGGGCAAATGGCCGATGTGCGCCGGGACTACCTCAAATATCTCGCGCAGACGCGCCGTCAGGTACGCCGGACCGCGCGGGCGCAGCGCGACGCCCAGCTGTATCTGCACCCGGCCCCCGAGCAGTTGTGGTCGGTGGTGGCGGAGGGCTCCCGGCTGTGGGAGCGGCGGGTCGGCGACCAGGACTTCGGGCAGGCGCGGCTCGGGCTGGGCGCGCAGCGCCTGGCGACCCCGCTGGTGGCGCCGGAGACCGCTCCGGTGGACGAGCTGGAGCCGCTGACCGCGGGCGCGATGCAGCGGTTCCTGAAGGTGCACTCCTCGCTGGACGGGCTGCCGATGGCGCTGTCGATCCGCGCCTTCTACCACGTGACGGTGTCCGGGGAGCCGGAGTCCGCGCGCAGTACCGCGCGGGCGATGGTGGCGCAGCTGGCGACGCTGCACTCCCCCGAGGACCTGATGGTGGCCGTGGTGGCGGCGCCGGGTGCGGTGCCCGCGTGGGACTGGACGAAGTGGTTGCCGCACACGCAGGTCCCCGGTCAGGTCGACGGGGCCGGTACGAAGCGGCTGTTCGGCGATGACCTCGCCGAGCTGGAGGGGCTGCTGGCCTCCCGGTTGGAGGGCCGGCCGCGGTTCAGCCGCGAGGTGTCCCCGGTGCTGGACCAGCCGCACCTGGTGGTCGTGCTGGACGGTGGCATGGTGCCTCCGGACTCGGTGTTCGCCGCGGCCGAGGGCCTGCAGGGCGTCACCATCGTCGAGGTGGTCGCGGGCGAGCTGGACGAGCCGCGCGGCGGGCTGTCGGTCGTGGTGCGGCCGGGCCGGCTGCGCCTGGAGTCGAGCACGGGGATCGCGTACGAGGGCGCGCCGGACGCCCTGTCGCTGCCCGCGGCGGAGGCGCTGGCCCGGCAGCTGGCACCGATGCGCACGGGCGGCGGGGACGAGGACGAGCCGCTGCTGGCCAATCTGGACTTCACCGACCTGCTGAACCTGGGCGACGCGGCCGCGGTCGACGTTGCGCGGACCTGGCGGCCTCGGTCGGCGGGCGAGCGGCTGCGCGTGCCGATCGGTGTCGGTGAGGACGGCGCCCCGGTCATGCTGGACCTGAAGGAGGCTGCCCAGGAGGGCATGGGTCCGCACGGTCTGTGCGTGGGTGCGACCGGTTCCGGCAAGTCGGAGCTGCTGCGCACGCTGGTGCTGGGTCTGGCGGTCACGCACACGTCGGAGACCCTGAACTTCGTACTCGCCGACTTCAAGGGCGGTGCGACCTTCACGGGCATGGGGCAGATGCCGCACGTCGCGGCGGTGATCACCAACCTGGCCGACGACCTCACGCTCGTGGACCGCATGGGCGACTCGATCCGCGGTGAGCTGCAGCGCCGTCAGGAGCTCCTGCGTTCGGCGGGCAACTACGCGAACATCCACGACTACGAGAAGGCCCGTGCGGCGGGTGCCCCGTTGGAGCCGCTGGCCTCGCTGGTGCTGGTCATCGACGAGTTCAGCGAGCTGCTGACGGCGAAGCCGGACTTCATCGACATGTTCATCCAGATCGGCCGCATCGGCCGTTCGCTGGGCGTGCACCTGCTGCTGGCCTCGCAGCGCCTGGAGGAGGGCAAGCTGCGCGGGCTGGACACGTACCTGTCGTACCGGATCGGTCTGCGGACCTTCTCGGCGGCGGAGTCGCGGACCGCGATCGGTGTGCCGGACGCCTACCACCTGCCGTCGGTGCCCGGTTCGGGCTACCTGAAGTTCGGTACGGACGAGATGACCCGCTTCAAGGCGGCCTACGTCTCGGGCACCTACCGCTCGGGCGGGCCGGACCTGTCGGTGGGGCAGTTCCCGGTCGAGCGGAGGCCCGCGCTGTTCACGGCGGCCCCGGTGCCGGTGGTGTACGCGGCCCCGGACCCGGCGTACCTGGCGGCGCAGGCGCCGCGGGAGGACGACGCGCTGGCGGACACGGTGCTGGACGTGATCGTGAGCCGGCTGGAGGGTCAGGGGGTGCCGGCGCACCAGGTGTGGCTGCCGCCGCTCGACCAGGCGCCGCCGCTCGACCAGCTGCTGCCGGCGCTGGCGCCGAGTCCGGAGCGCGGGCTGCACGCGGACGGGTACACGCGGCCCGGTGGGCTCGTCGTCCCGCTCGGCCTCATCGACAAGCCGTTCGAGCAGCGGCGCGAGGTGCTGTACCGGGACTTCTCGGGTGCGGCGGGCCACATGATGGTGGTCGGCGGTCCGCAGTCGGGCAAGTCGACGCTGATGCGGACGCTGATCTCCTCGTTCGCGCTCACCCACACCCCGCGCGAGGTGCAGTTCTACGGGCTGGACTTCGGTGGTGGCAGCCTGTCGTCGATCGCCGAGCTGCCGCACGTGGGCGGGATCGCCTCGCGCCTGGACCCGGAGCGGGTCCGGCGTACGGTCGCGGAGGTGGTGGGCATCCTCAACCGTCGCGAGGAGTTCTTCCGCTCGAACAACATCGACTCGATCGGCACCTACCGGCGCCGTCGGGCGGCCGGTGACCTGCCCCACGAGCCGTGGGGCGACGTGTTCCTGGTCGTCGACGGCTGGGGCAACTTCCGGGGCGAGTACGAGGGCCTGGAGCAGATCGTCACGGACATCGCCTCCCGCGGTCTGGGCTACGGCATCCACGTGGTGATCACCGCGGCGCGGTACATGGAGGTTCGGGCCGCGCTCAAGGACCAGATGCTCAGCCGTCTGGAGCTGCGGCTCGGTGACACCATGGACTCCGAGTTCGACCGCAAGGTCGCGGCGAACGTCCCCACGGGGATGCCGGGCCGCGGCCAGGTCGCGGAGAAGCTGCACTTCCTGGGCGCGCTGCCGCGGATCGACGGTTCGCACGAGGCGGCCGACCTGTCGGAGGCCACGGCCTCCTTCGTGGCCGCGGTGAAGGAGAACTGGGCGGGTCAGGCAGCTCCCGGCGTACGGCTGCTGCCGCGGCTGCTGCGTTCCGACCAGCTGCCCAAGGGCGGGGAGTACCCCGGCCGCGGGATCGCGATCGGCATCGACGAGATCGACCTGGAGCCGGTGTTCGTCGACTTCGAGTCGGACCCCTTCCTCCTCGTCTTCGGCGAGAGCGAGTCGGGCAAGACGAACCTGCTGCGGCTCATCGCCAAGCAGATCTCCGAGCGCTACACGCCGGACCAGGCGCGTCTGGTCGTCGGCGACTACCGGCGGAGCCTGCTCGGGGCGCTGCCGGAGGAGCACCTGCTGGAGTACGCGCCGATGGCGAGCTCCCTGCAGATGCACATGGAGGCGCTGGGCGGGGTGTTCTCGCGGCGGCAGCCGCCGACCGACGTCACTCCGCAGCAGCTGCGCGACCGCAGTTGGTGGACGGGCCCGGACGTGTTCATCATCATCGACGACTTCGACCTGGTCTCCACGAGCCAGGGCAATCCGCTGGCGCAGCTGGTGGAGTTCTTGCCCTTCGCCCGTGACACGGGTGTCCGCTTCATCATCGCGCGCAACTCGGCGGGTGCCTCGCGTTCGCTGTACGAGCCGTTCATGCAGCGGATCAAGGAGCTGGGCGCGCAGGGGCTGGTGCTGTCCGGCGACCCGTCCGAGGGCGACCTCGTGGGCACGGTGCGGCCGCGTCCGATGCCGCCGGGCCGGGCCAGCTTCGTCTCGCGCAAGCGGGGGACCTCGCTGGTCCAGCTCGGCCGGATGCCGGCCGGCATGTGAGCCGTCCCTCCGGTGACCGGCGGCATCGCCGCCGGTCACCGGAGGATCGGGGCATCGGGGCATCGGGCGGAAAGCGGTCCGGGCCGGTGGCGCAGCCCCGATAATCGGCCGTGAAGACCGCGTCACCGAGGGAAAGGCCGCCCATGGGCACCCAGCAGGAGAAGGACGAGCTGTACGCGCTCGACATCAGCGGTGTGGAGTGGGAGGGGCCGCCCGGGACCAGCCCGGACGAGGAGCGGGTCGAGATCGCCCGGCTCCCCGAGGGCGCGGTGGCCATGCGGTCCTCGCTGGACCGGGACACGGTGCTGCGGTACACGGCCGCCGAGTGGGAGGCCTTCGTACTCGGTGCCAGGGACGGTGAGTTCGACCTCGACCGTCCACGGCCTGAGTGAGGGTCCTGGAGCACACGTCGAAGGGGCGCGCCCGGTGCGGGCGCGCCCCTTCGGCACGTACGGACCCTCGCGGGTCCCGGCTCAGTACGCCTCGGTGAACAGGCGCGAGGCCTTCACGTCGGTGGCGCGGTAGTCGCCCTTGCCGCGCTCGATCAGCTGGGCGACGTGCTCCAGCTGCTTCTGCATGCTGTCGGCCTTGCCCTTGTACTTCGTCTGGAGCTGGACGTACTGCTCGTGCGCGGTACCGTCCCAGGTGTCGGTGACGACCTTCAGGGCCGAGTCCATCTCCTCGAGGTCCTTGAGGATGTTCTTGGAGACGGTGCGGATGCGGTCCGCCATCTGCTGGACCGTCTCATACCGGACCCGAGTGTGCCCGTCGTTAGCCATGTTCTTCTCCTTGTCGGTGCGGCCGGGTGGTGGAGGGCCCGCTGTCAGACGCTGTTGAGGCCGGAGGTGTTGCCGGACTGGCTCTGGACGGCCTTGAACGCGGCGCGCACCTCGTCGTCCTGGGCGTTGGTGAGGTTCTTGGTCTGCGCCACGGCGTTGTGCAGGACGCCGAGCATCCGGCGGATCTCGTCGTGGTCGTCGTTCACCATGGTCTGCGCGGACGTGAAGCCCGAGGCACCCACACCGGTCCACCCGGCGCTCACGGTGGCCAGGATGTCGGCCAGCTCGCGGGCCTGCGTGGTGACGGCGTTGGCCGTCTGCTCGATCTTGTTCTTCGCCTGGACGACCGGATCGTCTGCAAGTCCGAAGGTGTTCGTGCTCATCGAAGCTCCTCACTTCTCAATTCGCCGGCAGAACCGGCGGATTGCGCAGCGGAGCGGACGTGCCCGGCGCGGTTGTGGACCACGCGACCGGGCTTTCCCCCTCCGCTTCACGCGATCCCCCGATCACACTCGTGAAGCCTGGTGTCACTCTAGCCAGTTCACCGCCCGCCCCCAACACCAGTAGGGCGCTTCCGTAGATGAACTGTGACCGTTCACTGCAAACGGCGCTTACGGCTGCGGGCGTCCCGGATGACCGTCGCGGTACCGGCGATGACGGCGATCAGGATCGCGCCGATGCCGAGAGCGTACGTGCCGAACCGCTCCTCTCGCTCCTGGGCCGTCTCGGTGAGTCGCAACGGCGCCGCCTCCGGGGCGGTCGCCGGGGGCGGGCCGGGGTCGGGGACCGGGGCCTTGGGTGCCTGCTGGTCGTGGGAGAGCGCGCGCACCGGGTCGACGACGCCCCAACCCACGTAGTCGTCACGACCGTTGACCGCGCGTTCGGCGGTGTTCTGGATCTGCCAGATGATCTGCTGCGCGGACCAGTCCGGATGCTTGGCGCGCAGCAGGGCGGCGACGCCGGCGACGTACGGCGCGGAGAAACTGGTGCCGTTGTCGATGCACTGGCCGAAGCCGGGGACGGTGGAGACCATGTCGACGCCGGGCGCCGCCACCCCGATGAAGTCACCGGGCTGGGAGAACCCGGCCCGCTCGTTGTTGCGGTCCGAGGATCCGACGGCGAGCACGCCGGGGAAGGCCGCCGGGTAGGTCTTGCGCTTCTGGCCGCTCAGGCCGTCGTTGCCCGCCGAAGCCACCACCACGACGTTGGCGGCGACGGCCTTCTGGACCGACTTGCCGAGATCGGATTCGACGGACAGCTGCGCCTCGGTGTCCTGGGAGATGTTGATCACCTGGGCGCCCTTGGCCACCGCGTGGTCGATGGCCTGGCTCAGGTTCGCGGCGGTGCCCTTGCCCTGCCCGTCGTTCTGCCGTATCGGGATGATCGTGGATTCCGGGGCCAGGCCGACGAAGCCGGTGCCCTGCTGGGGGCGGGCCGCGATCAGCCCGGCGACCTTGGTGCCGTGGCCGATGGTGTCGACCGTGCCGTCGCCGCCCTTGGGGTCGACGAAGTCCTTGCCGGCTCCGGTGTCGATGGCCGCGCTGAGTTGCGGGTTCGCCCGGTCCACGCCGGTGTCGATGACCGCGACGCGGACGCTGTTGCCGCTCTTGTCCTTGCCCTTGGTCTGCGCCCACAGCTCGTCGAGCAGCAGCCGCTGGAGGGACCAGGGCCGGTCCTCGATCTGCTTCTTCATCGGGAAGGTGCACTCCCCCGCGCCGTCGAGGCGCAGCGCGTACGGGGGCTGCGCGGACGGCAGGGGCCCGTACGGGGGCTGCGGCGCGGCGGCTGCGGCCGCGGCGGCCGTGCCCGCGCCGCCCGAGGCCAGGGTGAGGACGAAGGCGGCGGCCAGGAGGGCCCGCCGGGTCCCGTGGGTCTGGGTCATCGGCGGCTTCCTCACGAACCCTGGGGCTGACGGGCGGAGTTGGTGTCCAAGCGCGGGCCCTTGGAGAGGAACTCCGACCAGGCGATGGGCACCATGGCCGGGTTGACGCCGCCGTAGCCGAGCCGGACCTGCGCCTGGCTGGGCTCGGGACGGCCGTCCGTACCGGTCTTGGACTGGTCGGGCGCACCGATCTTCGACTGCTCGGCGTCGCTGTCGCCGTTGGCCTGGACGGCGTACCGCAGACCGGTGTCGGTGACGAGGAAGAGGGAGCCGCCGGCCGTGGTCTGCTTGCCCTGGACCTGGGTGTAGAGCAGGCCCGAGCCGGGGGTGACGTACGCGCTGGTGCCGCTGGCGGTGATGTCGATGGGGAAGCCGGTGCCCGCCCACGTGCTCAGGGTCTGGTTGCCCTGGCCGTCGACCGAACGCAGGACGCTGCAGACCGTGTCGCGGTTGTTGGCCCCGCCGGTCTGCGTGCCGGCGGGCGGCGCCGTCTGGTTGATCCGTTCGGTCTTCTTCTGGGGCCACTTGATGTCGCCCGCGAACGGGGCGGCGTCCGGGTTGATCGACTGGAGGTCGACCTCGCGGGGCTTGCCGTGCATGTTGAGGCCGTCGGTCGCGGGAGCCGAGATCAGCAGCCAGGCGACGAAGTCGGAGACCGGGGCGACCTTCCCGGGCAGCACCACGTAGTGCTGTGCGCCGGAGCCGGTCTGCGCCTTGAGCACCATCCCGACCTTGTTGTCGGCGGTGCTCAGGCCCTTCACCCCGGCGTCGGTGTTCGCCTTGCCGGGCAGCGGCGGGAAGGACAGGTCGTCGCCGGAGTTGAGGGTCCCCAGCCATTCCGGGCTGACCTGCTGGGGGGTGGCGCCGGTGCCGACCAGCGCGTTGGTCATCGTCCCGGCGGCCGGGGTGCCCTCCGGGAACTTGTACTTCGTCCCGGCCGCGTCGACCAGGTAGCGCTCCTGGCCGGCGGCCGTGCTCTGCACGTACAGGGCCTGGGTGTCCGTGAGCCTGCGGGCGTCGTCCGTCTTGGTCGCCTCGCGGTCGGCGAGCACGAAGGTGGCGGTCTGCACGCCCCGACCGTTGCCGCCCGGCTGCTGGCAGACGGCCCAACGCTTGGCCTTGCCCGCGTCGTCCTTGGAGGGGAGCCGGTCGGGGGCGTACGGGATGCCGATGATGGGACCGCGCGGCGGGTCGCCCGCGTCGAGGACCTTGTCCTCGACCTGGATCACCTTGAACTTCGCCGGATCCAGCAGGAGTCGGGCGGAGGCGAGGTTCAGCACCGGGTGCAGCCGGGTCTGGTCCTTGCCGCCCACCTTGGTCGTCAGGACCACGTACCGCGTCGTCGAGTCCTTGCCGACGATGACCCTGGTCCCCGGTTCCGCCCAGCCCTTGGGGGCGGTCGGCTTGAACATGCCCCAGGCGCCGAATCCGGCGAGCACGAGCGCGCCGACGATCAGCCCGGGAAGGACCGCGCGCAGCGGGCGCGGCGCGCCCTCCTCGGTACCCGTGGCGGATGGCTGGAGGAACGCGGCCACCGTGCGCCGCTTCGCAAAGGTGTACGCGTTGAGCTCATCACGTCGTGATGCCATGACCGCCTGCTTCTCCCCGCACGGCCCGGCCGGTGAGTACGGTCCCCGGGCCTCGATTGTCGGACCGGGCACCTACTATGCCTCTTGACGGACGGTATGAAGGGGCCGGGTAGGGTGAGGCTGCCGCCCAGCCCCTTCCGCACCGGTTCAATCAGGGCTTGTTGGGGTGGATTGGGGAGATTCCGGGGTCGTGCGGCAGGTGTCGCGCAGTGCCGGAACTCATGGGGTCTGGCCCCGGAGAGGGGAAGTGCGCGAGTGATGGCCACCGCGACGGAGCAACAGACCGGCGCGCCCGCACCGGCACGTGTCGGGGTGACGCCGCATCCGAAGTCGAGCCCCGGCCGCTTCGGTCCGTTCCGACTGCAACAGCTCGTGCTGCTCCAAGTCGCGGCAGCCGCCCTCCTGGTGGCCTGGGTGGTCGAACCCCTGCTGCTGGTTCCCACCGGTGTGCTCGCGCTCGTCCTGGTGGTGCTCGCCGTCGTACGCCGCCACCAGCGCTCGCTGCCGGAGTGGATCGGCGGCGTGCTCGCACTGCGTTCGCGCCGGCGCCGGGCCGCCTCCTTCACCGTACCCGCGGGCACGGAGCCGGGACTCGCCCCGCTGGTCGAGGCCGATCCGGCGCTGCGCACCCTCACCTTCAGCGACCGTGACCGGCGTCCGGTCGGGATGGTCGGCGACGGGACCTTCCTGACCGCGGTCGTCCAGGTGGACACGGACGCCACCGCGCTGCGGCCCGACCGGGCGACGCGGCCGCTGCCGCTGGCCGTCGTACGGGACATCCTCGAAGTGGACGGCATCCGGCTGGAGTCCGCGCAGCTCGTGCAGCACACCCAGCCGGCGCCGGCCCCGCACCTGCCCGCGCAGTCGATGGCGACCCGCAACTACGCCCCGCTGCAAGCCCGGACGGGTACCCCGGCGGTCCGGCTGACGTGGATCGCCCTCAAGCTCGACCCGGAGCTGTGCCCGGAGGCGGTCACCGCGCGCGGTGGCGGGCTGGTCGGTGCGCAGCGCTGCCTGGTGCGCGCGGCGGACCAGTTGGCGAGCCGGCTGGCCGGGGCCGGGTTCACGGCCACCGTGTTGACCGAGCAGGAGCTGACGGCGGCGCTGGCCACCTCCTCGTGCGCGAACCCGATGGCGATCACCCAGGCCGGGCGGTCGAACAGCACCGGGCGGCGGACCGAGGAGACCTCGCGGACCTGGCGCTGCGACGACCGGCGGCACACGACGTACTGGATAGGCCGCTGGCCGCAGCTGGGCGGCACGGGGGCGGCGGCACTGCCGCAGTTCGTGGCGCTCCTGACCTCGCTGCCCGCGCTCGCGACGAACTTCAGCCTGACGATGGCCCCGGCGGAGCGACAGGGCGTCACCCTGAGCGGACACGTACGGGTGACGGGGCGGAGCGACGAGGAACTGGTCACGGCACGACGGGAGTTGGAGAGGACGGCGCGGGGCGTGAAGGCCGGGCTGGTCCGGCTCGACCGGGAACAGGTGCCGGGGCTGCTGGCTTCGCTGCCGCTGGGAGGGGCGCGATGAGGGGCGGATTCGGGCTGGTCGGCCCGCGTCGGGAGCGGCACGTGGTCCCGGTCGCGGACCTGGATCTACTGGCGCTGCCCGTCGGGGACGACGGGGTCGTCATCGGTGTGGACGCCGAGGGCCGGTCGGCGGTGCTCGGCATCAACCGGCCGACGCCGTACGAGGTGACGCTGATCGGCGGACTGTGGACGGCGCAAGTGCTGGCGCTGCGCGCGGCGGCCACGGGTGCGCGCGTGGCCGTGGAGACCGGGCGCGGACAGGTGTGGTCCGGGCTGGCCCAGGCGGCGGGCGGCGGGCAGCAGTGCGTGACCCTGCACGAGGTGGGCCGGATCCCGCCGCAGGGCGCCTCGGCGGGCAGCCCGGTGCTGGTGATCCGTGACTGCGGGATGCGGCCGCCGCGCGGGCGCGTGGTGGCCGGGCCGTGGCAGTCGGTGCTGACCCTGCTGCCGTACCTGAGCCCGACGGCGCCGCGCCTGCTCCAGCAGTCGTCCCTGGTGGGGGTGCAGCGGGTGTCCCCGGACGAGGCGGAGCAGATCGGCCGCCTGATGCAGCTCCCGAGACAGGCGGTGGACTCCCTGCCGACGCTGGGCGACGGGGTGACCCTGTGGTGCACGCCGCGGGACCGGCAGTTCGTGATGACCCAGGGGACGGACGCGGAGACGGGCCTGCTGGGCGGGGCCCGGCGCATCGACTGACGCGGCCCTCCGAGGCGGGCGGACAGTGGTGTCGGGGCGCGATTAGGCTGGGTCCGGGCGCGGCGAGGTGGGCGCCGGACCAGTGTTCGACAGACCAGGAGGACCAGTGAGCGGCGATCGGAACGAGAGGCGCGGCGGGACGTGGGACGTCCCGACGGACGATCAGTCCGACGCGGAGCCCGAGGTGACGGGCGAGTTCACCATCGACTACACCCCGCCCGCCTGGTACATGCAGGGCGGGACGCCGTCCGTGCAGGTACCGGGACTCCCCGAGGGCAGCGGCTTCGAGCCCCACCGTCCGTCGGAGCTGGGATCGCCCTCGACGATGCGGATCGCTCCGCCGGTCCCGCAGACGCCGTCCGACGGAGCGGGCCTGCCGGCTCCCTTCCCGCCCGTTCCCGCGGCCCCGGTCGAACCGGCCCCGGCGCACCAGGCTCCGGCACTGCCGTACTCGACCCCGGCCCCGGTGCCCGCCCCGACCGAGGTTCCCGCACCGGCTCCGGCGGCCGAGGCTCCGGCTCCTGCTCCGGCCCCCTTCGAGTCGGCGCTGCCCTACGCGGCCCCGGCCCCGGCCCCGGTTCCCGCCCCGAGCGAGGCGCCTGCCCCGGCTCCGGCTCCGGTCGAGGCGCCTGCCCCTGCTCCGGTCAAGGCTGCGGCTCCCGCCGAGAACGCTCCGTCGGCGCTCGAAGCCCCGGCACCGGTCGAGCCGTTCCCGGCCCCGACCCCGGTCGCCGACGTGCCCGTACCCGTGCCCGCGGCCGAGGAGGTCGCTCCGGAGCCGGCTCCCGTCGACCCCCCGCCCGTGACGCCGTTCCCCGCCCTGCCGCCCGTCGACGTGGTCACGCCGTACCCGGCCCTGCCGTCGGCCCCCCTCGTGGAGCCGGTAGCCGAGCCGGTCGCGGAGCCGGCGGAGGTTCCGCCCGCGCCCTGGGCCGGACCGCAGAGCACTCCCGCCGAGGGAACGCCCGTACTGCCGCCCGCCGAGCAGCCCGCAGCGGCGCAGGCGCCAGCGCCGGTCAACCCCGCGGACGCGCCCCCGGCCGTCGTGGAGAACCCGTTCGGGGGACCCGCCGGCGAACTGCCGTCGCCGCCGCCCGCGTTCGGAGCTCCGGACGCCTACCCGTTCCCGCCGCCGGCTCCCGCTCCGCCGCAGCCCCAGCAGCCCCAGCACTACGACCCGCGCACCGCCGGCCAGTGGTCGCCCGGGCCCGGGCAGCAGCAAACCCCGCAGCACCAGCCCCAACCGCACCCGCAGCCGCAGCCGCACGACCCGCGCTACTCGGCCGGCCAGACCGGTGGCGGCGCGCCCCTCGGCTACACCGCCGCCGTCGAGCTGTCGTCCGACCGCCTGCTGCGCAACAAGCAGAAGCCCAAGAACAACAACAACGGCGTCGGCGGCCTGTTCCGCTTCGGCGGCAAGGCGGCCGAAGCGGAGCGCCAGCGCAAGCTGGAGCTGATCCGCACCCCGGTCATGTCCTGCTACCGGATCGCCGTCATCAGTCTCAAGGGCGGCGTCGGCAAGACCACGACCACCACCGCCCTCGGTGCCACCCTCGCCACCGAGCGCCAGGACAAGATCCTTGCCATCGACGCGAACCCCGACGCCGGTACGCTCGGCCGCCGGGTCCGCCGCGAGACCGGCGCCACCATCCGGGACCTGGTCCAGGCGATCCCGTACCTGCACTCGTACATGGACATCCGCCGGTTCACCTCGCAGGCGCCCTCCGGTCTGGAGATCATCGCCAACGACGTGGACCCGGCCGTCTCCACGACCTTCAACGACGAGGACTACCGCCGCGTCATCGAGACGCTGGGCCGCCAGTACCCGATCATCCTCACCGACTCGGGCACCGGCCTCCTCTACTCCGCCATGCGCGGCGTCCTGGACCTGGCCGATCAGCTGATCATCATCTCGACCCCGTCCGTGGACGGCGCCAGCAGTGCCAGCACCACCCTCGACTGGCTCTCCGCGCACGGGTACGCCGACCTCGTCTCGCGCTCCCTCACCGTCATCTCGGGGGTCCGCGAGACCAGCAAGATGATCAAGATCGAGGACATCGTGCAGCACTTCGAGACCCGCTGCCGCGGTGTCGTCGTGGTGCCGTTCGACGAGCACCTCGCGGCCGGCGCCGAGGTCGACCTCGACATGATGCGGCCCAAGACGCGCGAGGCGTACTTCAACCTCTCCGCACTCGTGGCCGAGGACTTCCTGCGGGCCCAGCAGCAGGCCCCGCAGGGGCACTGGGGTGCGCCGCAGCAGCCCCACGCTCCTCAGCAGCCTTACGGGCAGCAGCCCCCTCAGCAGCCCCAGCCGTACGGCCAGCCCCCGGGCCAACCCCCGTACCAGCAGCCGCCGCAGCAGCAGCAGCCCTACGGACAGCCGTACCCCCAGCCCGGCCAGCCCTGGCAGCAGCCCCAGGCCCCGCAGCAGCAGCCGCCCCAGCCCCAGCAGCCCCCGCGCGACCCGCGCCTCGGCTGACCGGCGACACAGCGAAGGGCCCGTACCACCCCGAGGGGGGTACGGGCCCTTCCGCTTCGTTCGTCAGCGCTTCAAGTCGTACGCGTCCGTCAACACCCGCGCCCGCTTCACGTCGTTCGCGATCGCTTCCAGCAGCCCGTCCAGCGACTCGAACTTCGCCATCCCCCGCACGTAGGCCAGGAAGTCGACGGCGACGTGCATCCCGTACAGGTCCAGCCCCACGCGGTCGATCGCGTACGCCTCCACGGTCCGCTCGGTCGCGTCGAACTGCACGTTCGTCCCCACCGAGATCGCCGCGGGCATCCGCTCGCCGTCCGCCGTCAGCCAGCCCGCGTAGACCCCGTCCGCCGGGATCGCGGTGTGCGGCTGCGTCTCGACGTTCGCCGTCGGGTAGCCGAGTTCGCGCCCGCGCTGCGCACCGCGCACCACCACGCCCTCGACCCGGTGCGGACGCCCCAGGATCTCCGCCGCGCCGTCCATGTCGCCCTCCGAGACCAGCCTGCGTGCCAGCGTCGAGGAGAACGGCACCCCGCCGCCCGCCTCGCCCCGCTCGACCAGGTCCACGACGTCCACCTCGTAGTCGTACGTGGAGCCCAGCTCGCGAAGGAAGTCGACGTTCCCGGCGGCCCGGTGGCCGAAGCGGAAGTTCGGACCCTCGATGACGGCGCGCGCGTGCAGCTTGTCGACGAGGACCTTCACGATGAAGTCGGCCGGGGACAGCTGGGAGAACTCCGCCGTGAACGGCAGGATCAGCAGCGCGTCCACCCCCAGCCCGGCCATCAGCTCGGCGCGCCGGTCGTACGGGGCCAGGATCGGCGGGTGGCTGCCGGGGCGGACCACCTCGCTCGGGTGCGGGTCGAAGGTGACCACCACGGAGGGGACGCCGAGCTCGCGCGCCGTGGCCACCGCCCGCCCGATGATCAGCTGATGTCCCCGGTGCACGCCGTCGTAGGAGCCGATGGTGACGACGCTGCGTCCCCAGTCCTGGGGGATGTCCTCCAAGCCACGCCAGCGCTGCACTGTGACCGCTCCTCGCCCGAACCCGTTTAGTCCTTGAACTGATTGCCGATTGCAGGTCTAAGACTGCCATGCCGGTGGCCGGTGCCCCGCATCGGCATCTGACTGGATGCGCCACCGTGTCTGTCGTCACGTCACGTCCGCGGCCGCCCTGCTCAGGGTCTCCACCGTCTGCCGGGCGCTCGGCCCGAGCAGGGCCGCGGCCTCCGCTCCCGCCGTCGCCTGCCAGCGGGCCACCAGCGCCCCGAAGGCCGGTTCGGCCCGGGCCAGCTCCACCGTCCGCCGTTCGAAGACCGCCGCCCCGCCCGGGGCCCGCAGCAGCTGCCGCCCGGTGCGCCGCAGCAACTCCCGCGTACGCGCCTCCCGGCGCCCGGAGGCCCCGGCCGCGACGGCTCCGAGGAACACGTCGAGCACCTGCGGATCAACCTCCTCGCGCAGCAGGGTGTCGGCCAGCTCACCGCGCAGCGGGTGGGAGGCCTCGCCGCCCGGTGCGGCCAGTACGACGGCCAGTGCGGCCCGCACCACGGCCGGGGCGCCGAGGAGCAGGTCCAGGACCAGGGGCCGCACCACCGAGGCGGCGGCCGGGCCCTGGTCGAGCCGCCGGTCCACGAAGAAGGCGGCGTGCGGCGCGTCCCCGGGGTTCCGTGCGAGGTGCTCCCGTACGAGGTCACCCGCGCGTCGGGCCAGCCCCGGCGTGGTCAGCGCGGCCAGGGCGCGCACCACCTCCCCGTCGGCCCGGGCCCGCAGGGCGGCGAACACCTCGCCCGGGTCGGGCAGCACGGGCAGGGCCGCGACCAGCGCCGCCGCGGGCAGCCGGGAGCCGGGCTCGGGGTCGCGGAAGCAGGCGAGGGCGTCGGGCAGGTAGCGACCGCGCACCTGCGGGTCGCGGAGCAGGATCGCGAGTGCGCTGCCGTGCAGGGTGGTGTCGGCGGGGCGGGCGAGCAGCGTCTGGGCGGCGTGGCGCAGCAGCTCGCGGTCGGCGGGGGTGCGCACGTGCGGGGCGGTGGCGAGCCCGTAGGCGGCGGCTGCGACCCGCCGCCCGGGGCGTTCGTCCTGCGCCCAGCGGTCGACGGCCCGGCACAGGGCGGACGGCTCCTCCTCGGCGAGTACGGCGAGCAGCTCGTCGGCGCGCGGGTGCGCGGCGGTGACGAGCGCCTCGGTGAGGTCGTCCACGGCGAGGCCGCGGTGGGTGTGCAGCAGGGCCTGCGCGGCAGTGGCGACGGTGGCCCCGGGGCGGCCGCGCAGCCGGCGGCCGTCGGTGAACCAGGCGCAGAGCAGCGGCTGCGCGCGCTGCGGGTCCCGGGCGAGGCGGCGGGCCGCGGCATCGAGGTAGCGGTCGCCGGGGACTGCCTCGGCTGGGTCGGCGGGCAGCAGCCGGCGCAGCAGGTCGAGGCGGTCGGGCTCGGGCAGCCGCAGCCGGTTCCAGAACCAGCCGCCGAACTCCCCCGGGCCGGCGCGGGCCACGTGCTCGGCGAGGGCGTGCAGGACGGGGAGGTGGGGCCGGGCGTCGGGGGCCCGGAGCAGGGTTTCGCGCAGTAGCCGGGCGGCCCACCAGGCGCTGTCCGCAGTGGCCCGCTCCGGTTCCTCGGTGAAACGGTTGAGCCGGTGGACCAGCCCGGTGAGCTCGCCGCGCAGCCGGTCGGGGGCGAGCCTGCGCAGGGCCTCCAGGACGGGCCCGATGCGGTGCCGGGGCACGGGCGGCCCGGGTTCGGCGAGGCCGTGGACGAGCAGGCCGAGGGCCGTCGGAACGTCCAGGTGGCCGGCCTGGATCCAGTCGGACAGCTCCTCGTGGGCGAAGCGGTAGCCGGGCCCGGCGGGCACCAGCAGTCCCTCGGTGAGCACGGCGGAAGCCCAGCCGGTACGCCAGGGGAACAGTTCCTCGAACGAGGCCCGGTCCAGCTGACCCTGCCCGGGTCCCAGGACGCGCCGCGCGGCCTCGTGGACCCGGCCGGCCACGCGGGCCGCGAGCCGCTTGACCCCGGGCCCGTGCACCTTGGCGCCGCCGGCGTCGGCACAGGCCGAGGCGATGCGGACGGCGGTGCGCAGGCACAGCAGGTCCAGGTGCGCGGCGAAGACCTCGTCGCGGCCGGGGCGTCCGGCGGTGACCCCGGCGGCCCGGATCCCGGCGAGCAGGTGCAGGGTGAGCGGGTGCCGGGCGTCGGCTTCCCGGACGGCGTCCGCGGGGATGCCGAGGCGGGCCCGGGCCGTCTCGGCCTCGGCGGCGTCGAGGTCCGCGAGCGGGAGGGCCGGCGGCAGCCGTCGGGCGGGCCGGGCCGGGGTGTGGAGCGCCCCGGGCGGGTAGAGGGCGCCCGCCCCTTCCCAGTACTCGGGCCGGGCGGCGACGACGAGCCGGGTCCCGGTCGCGTGCAGCCACGCGGCGGTGGCGTTGGTCCAGGGGCCGAGCCGGTGGGCGAGCTCCGGCGGCATCTCCTCCGGGGCGTCGAGCACGACGAGCAGGCGGCGGCCGGCGCGGGCGACGACGTGCGCAAGGTGCGCTGCGGTTCCGGCCGCCGGTTGGCTGCGCCGCTCGGCCGGGGTAGTTCCGCTGAAGCCCGGCGCCGACTGCCCGCACCCCTCGACCGGGGTAGTTCCGCCGGAGCTGGCTACCGGTTGGCTGCGACGCTCGCCAGGTGGGGTTCCTGCAGGGCCCGGCGCCGGCTGGCTGCGCCCCTCGCCCGAGCCCGGCGCCGGCTGGCCGCACCCCTCGACCGGGATCGTTCCGCCCGAGCCGGATACCGGTTGGCCGTGCCGCTCGGCCGGGGCGGGTCCGGTGGGGTCGGGCGCGTGCCGGGGCGTCTCCTCGGGCACCGGACGTCGCGAGGGGTCGGAGGGCGCGGCGGTAGTGCGTTCGGCGCCCTGCGAGAGGGGCCCCGACACGCTCCCGGCCCCGTCGTGACCGCGCGCGGCCGCGACGATCCGGGCCGCCTCGGTCAGGGCCCGGGTCGCCGCGTCGGCCAGGGAGGTGTCGGTGGCACGGAGGTCCGCGCCGCGCAGCCACAGGGTCGGCGCCGGGCAGACACCCCGCGCGCGGCGTACGGCCAGGGCCGTGGTGCGGCCCGTACCCGGGTCTCCCACGAGGCCGAGGACCGTGCGGTCCCCGGTGGTGAAGGCGGCCAGTTCGGCGGCGATGCCCGGGCGCTCCACGGGTGCCGGCTCGTCCCGGGGGACAGCGGCGCCGAGCGTGGTCGCGGTCAGTTCCAGCGCCCCGGCGAGGTTCAGGTCGGCGCCGTGGCCGGGCACGGTCGCGGCATTGCGCTCCAGCAGTGCGGCCAGCGGGCCGTGCGGATCGACGTCGGCCGCCGCCCGCAGGGCCACCGCGAAGCCTCCGGAGCGGTGTTCCGCCCGCAGCGCGGTGCCCACCACCGCGAGCACCGCTCCGGTCCCGGCGTCGAGCACCGGACCCCCGGATGCCTCCCCGCCCAGCAACAGCGCGTCCCGGCCGTCGGTGCCGATCGCCAGCTCCACGGCCACGCCCCCGGGCACCGCGTGGGACCGGTCCACCGCCGAGTAGCTGACCTCCGCGCCCCCCAGCACCCGCGCCTGCCGCCATCCCCGCGCGGGCAGCCGTACGTAGGTACCGGGATCGATCGCCTCGCGCAGCGCCACCGGGAGCGGTCGCATTCCGAGTCCGTCGGTCCGCACCAGCGCCAGCGCGAGTCCCGGCAGGGCGGTCACGTCCGCCGCCTCGGCCAGCCAGGTCCGCCCGGCGGGTCCCGGCGCGCGCACTACCACCCGGGTCAGCCCGTCGACGGCCTCGTGACTGGTGACCACCGTCCCGCGGTCGTCGGCGACGAACCCACTGCCGCGCGCCCGCCCCGCGGGATCGCAGATTGTGACGAGCTCCGCCATGGCCGCACCACTCCCCGCACCGCTCCCCCGCAACACCCCGTGCTCACGACGGTAGGCAGGTGAAGATCAGCACGAAAAGCACGCGAGGCGAAAGCGCCCCCTTACGCTCCCTCCGTCACTCCGAGCGCCTGCTCGGACGGGTGAATAGAGGGGTCCGGGTGGATAGAGACCTACCCGAGGGGGGTCGTGGAGCGGTGAGCGGCAGTCCATGTGCGCTCACCGCTCCACGTCAACACCCGATCGTCAGGCGAAGACCGCGAGGGACTTCGCCTTTCCGTTCTTGTTCTCGACGAGCCCGAGCAGCTGCCCCTGCGGCCCGAAGACCGCGACCGTGCGGCCCGCCTCGTACTCCTGCGGCATGTCGATCCGCACGCCGTTGGCGAGCAGCGAGGCCCGCCGGGCGTCCAGGTCCCAGCGCGGGAAGGCCGCGGCTGCCGCCTCGCCGATGGGCATGACGGTCAGCTCCTCCTGGAGCTGGTCCAGGGTCCGTGCCTTGTCGAGCTTGTACGGGCCCACCCGCGTGCGGCGCAGCGCGGTCAGGTGCCCGCCGACGCCGAGGTCGGCGCCGAGGTCACGGGCGAGGGCGCGGATGTACGTACCGCTGGAGCAGACGACGGAGACGACGAGGTCGACGACCTTCGTGCCGTCCTCGGCCTCCGCCTCGCGCATGTCGTACACCTGGAACGACGAGATGGTCACCGGCCGGGCCGGGATCTCGAAGTCCTCGCCGTCGCGGGCGCGCTTGTAGGAGCGCACGCCCTTGATCTTGATGGCGCTGACCTTGGACGGGACCTGCATGATCTCGCCGGACAGCTTGGCGATGCCCGCGTCCACGGCTTCCCGGGTGACCCCGGTGGCGTCCGTGGAGGAGGTGATCTCGCCCTCGGCGTCGTCCGTCAGGGTGTCCTGGCCCAGGCGGATCGTACCGAGGTACTCCTTCTCCGTGAGCGCGAGGTGGCCGAGCAGCTTGGTGGCCTTCTCCACGCCCAGGACCAGCACGCCGGTCGCCATCGGGTCGAGCGTGCCGGCGTGGCCGACGCGGCGGGTCTTGGCGATCCCGCGCATCTTGGCGACCACGTCGTGCGAAGTGAAGCCGGACGGCTTGTCGACGATGACAAGACCGTCCGGAGTCTTCCCTGCATTGGTGCTCATTCCGCGGCTGCGTCCTCGTCGGAGTCGTCGGCGTCCTCGCCCGGCTTCTTGTACGGGTCGGCGTCGCCGGCGTACTGCGCGCCGGAGGACACCTCGCGCACCTGGGCGTCGGAGGTCCGGGCCTTTTCGAGGAGGTCCTCGATGGTCTTGGCGTTCTCCGGGAGTGCGTCCGCGACGAAGGTCAGGGTGGGCGTGAACTTGGTGCCCGCCGCCCGGCCGACCGCGGAACGCAGTACGCCCTTGGCGCTCTCCAGGCCCGCTGCCGCGCTGGCACGGTCCTCGTCGTCACCGTAGACCGTGTAGAAGACCGTGGCCTCCCGCAGGTCGCCGGTGACCCGGGTGTCCGTGATGGTCACGTGCGTACCGAGGCGGGGGTCCTTGACTCCGCGCTGCAGCTTCTCCGCCACCACCTCCCGGATGAGGTCCGCCAGCTTCTTCGCCCGCGCATTGTCGGCCACTGGTCCGTCTCCTTCTTATGTCTTGCTATCAGTCTTCATCACCGTGGAGGCGCCGTCGTACGGACAGCAGCTCCACTTCCGGACGCGCCGCGACCAGCCGCTCGCAGCGGTCGAGTACGTCCGAGAGGAACCCCGCGTCCCCACTCACCAGAGCGACCCCTATGTGGGCCCTGCGGTGCAGGTCCTGGTCGCCCACTTCCGCCGCGCTCACGGAGAACTTGCGTTGGAGCTCGGCCACGATGGGCCGGATCACGGAGCGTTTCTCCTTCAGCGAGTGAACGTCGCCGAGGAGCAGATCGAAGGACAGAGTCCCCACGTACATGCAGTTCCGGATATCCCGCCGGTGCGGGTTCGGTGGCCTGCCGGCCGTCGCTCGGCAGGGTCACCAAACCGTACACGCAACGGCCGGGGCCGATCGACGGATATTCCGCCGACCGGCCCCGGTGTTACGAGCTACGACACGGTGCGATGTGCCTCGCGCTTACGCGCGCGGCTTCTCGCGCATCTCGTACGTCGCGATGACGTCGTCGATCTTGATGTCGTTGAAGGAACCGAGGTTGATACCACCCTCGAAGCCCTCGCGGATCTCGGTGACGTCGTCCTTGAAGCGGCGCAGACCGGAGATGGTGAGGTTCTCGGCGACGACCTTGCCGTCGCGCAGGAGCCGCGCCTTGGTGTTGCGCTTGACCTCGCCGGACCGGATGAGGACACCGGCGATGTTGCCCAGCTTGGACGAGCGGAAGATCTCGCGGACCTCCGCCGTACCGAGCTCGACCTCTTCGTACTCCGGCTTGAGGAGACCCTTCAGGGCCGCCTCGATCTCCTCGATGGCCTGGTAGATCACCGAGTAGTAGCGAACGTCGACGCCCTCGCGGTCCGCCATCTGCGCGGCACGGCCGGCCGCACGGACGTTGTAACCGATGACGATGGCGTCGGAGCCCATCGCCAGCGAGATGTCGGACTCGGTGACCGCACCCACACCGCGGTGCAGGACGCGGATGTCGACCTCTTCGCCGACGTCGAGCTGGAGCAGCGAGGACTCGAGGGCCTCGACCGCACCGGACGCGTCGCCCTTGATGATGAGGTTGAGTTCCTGGACCAGACCGGCCTTGAGGACCGAGTCGAGGTCTTCCAGGGACACCCGGCGGACGCGCTTGGCGAAGTTGGCGTTGCGCTCGCGCGCAGCACGCTTCTCGGCGATCTGACGGGCGGTGCGGTCCTCGTCCACGACGAGGAAGTTGTCGCCGGCGCCGGGGACGTTGGTGAGACCCAGGACCAGGACGGGGGTCGACGGACCCGCTTCCTCGACGTTGTTGCCCTTGTCGTCGAGCATGGCGCGCACTCGGCCGTAGGCGTCGCCCACGACCATCGTGTCGCCGACGCGGAGGGTACCGCGCTGGACGAGGACGGTGGCGACGGCACCGCGGCCGCGGTCGAGGTGGGACTCGATCGCAATACCCTGAGCGTCCTGCTCCGGGTTGGCGCGGAGGTCGAGCGAGGCGTCGGCGGTGAGGACGACGGCCTCGAGCAGGGAGTCGATGTGCAGACCCTGCTTGGCGGAGATGTCGACGAACATCGTGTCGCCGCCGTACTCCTCGGCGACCAGACCGAACTCGGTGAGCTGACCGCGCACCTTGACCGGGTCGGCACCCTCGACGTCGATCTTGTTGACCGCGACGACGATCGGGACGCCGGCGGCCTTGGCGTGGTTGAGCGCCTCGATCGTCTGCGGCATGACGCCGTCGTTGGCCGCGACCACGAGGATCGCGATGTCGGTCGACTTCGCACCACGGGCACGCATGGCGGTGAACGCCTCGTGACCCGGGGTGTCGATGAAGGTGATCTTGCGGTCTTCGTCGTTGACCTGGGTGGTGACCTGGTACGCACCGATGTGCTGCGTGATGCCGCCGGCCTCGCCCGCAACGACGTTCGTCTTGCGGATGGCGTCGAGCAGTCGGGTCTTACCGTGGTCGACGTGACCCATGACGGTCACGACCGGCGGACGCGGCATGAGGTATTCCTCGCCGCCCTCGTCCTCGCCGAACTCGATGTCGAAGCCCTCGAGGAGCTCGCGGTCCTCTTCCTCCGGGCTGACGATCTGGACGACGTAGTTCATCTCGCCGGCCAGCATTTCGAGCGTCTCGTCGGAGACGGACTGCGTGGCAGTGACCATCTCGCCGAGGTTCATCATCACGGCGACGAGCGACGCCGGGTTGGCGTTGATCTTCTCCGCGAAGTCGGTGAGGGAGGCACCGCGCGACAGGCGCACGGTCTCGCCGCCACCGCGCGGCAGCATCACGCCGCCGACGGACGGGGCCTGCATGGCCTCGTACTCCTGGCGCCTCTGACGCTTGGACTTGCGACCACGACGGGCCGGACCACCGGGACGACCGAAGGCGCCCTGCGTGCCACCACGGGCACCGGGACCACCGGGACGACCACCGAAGCCGGGACGACCGCCGCCACCGGCACCGGCCGGACCGCCGCCGAAGCCGCCGCCACCGGGACGCGGGCCGCCGAAGCCGCCACCGCCGCCGGGACGCGAGCCCGGACCGGCCGGACGACCGGCGAAGCCGCCGCCCGCGGGACGACCGGCACCGCCGGGACGACCTGCGCCGCCCGCACCGGGACCACGGCCGCCGGGGCCGCCACCGGGACGGGGACCGGGACCACCGGCAGCGGGACGCTGCGGCATCATGCCCGGGTTCGGACGGTTACCACCGGGAGCACCACCGGGACGCGGGGCGCCGCCCTGCGGACGCGGCATGCCGCCCGGGGTCGGACGGGCGCCGCCGGGACCCTGCGGACGCGGAGCGCCGCCGGGACCACCCTGCGGGCGGGGAGCACCCTGGCCGCCACCGGCGCCGGGGGCACCGGGACGGGGCGCGCCGGCCGGACGGGGCGCCTGGGGGCGCGCCATGCCGGTGGAGCCGCCGGAGGTGAAGGGGTTGTTGCCCGGACGGGGACCCGCCGGACGGGCACCCTGCGGACGCGGCGCCTGGGAGCCGGGGGCTCCGGCGGGACGCTGCGTCTGGGCACCGGGAGTGGCGCCGGCCGGGCGCGGGGCGCCGGGACGGGCACCGCCCTGGCCACCCTGACCCTGGGCCGGACGCTGCTGCGCCGGACGGGGGCCGGGAGCCGCGGCGGGACGCTCGGTGCGCGCCGGGGCGGCCGGAGCCGCCGGAGGCGCGGAGAACTCGGTCGCCACGGGCGCCGCCGGAGCGGGCTTCGGGGCGGCCGGAGCCTTCGGGCCGGGACGCGGGCCGGGGGCGGCCGGAGTCACCGGGGCGGGCGCTGCGGCGGCCGGAGCCTCCGCGACGACCGGCTTGGGGGCCGGTGCGCCGGGCTTCGGCGCAGCGGGACGTGCAGCGGCACCCGGGGTCGGGACCCCGGGCTTGGCGGGGGCGGCCTTGCGGGGCGCACCCGGCTTCGCGGCGGACTTGCCGGCGTTGCCGCCGGGGCCCTGCAGCGCGTCAGTCAACTTGCGTACAACCGGCGCCTCGATCGTCGAGGACGCCGAACGGACGAACTCACCGAGTTCCTGGAGCTTGGCCATGACGACCTTGCTCTCAACTCCGAACTCCTTGGCGAGTTCGTATACCCGGACCTTAGCCACTTCGCTCCTTTTAGGTCCGGGTTACGCCGGACCGTCGCTACTTCATGGGCGTACTCATCGCGTACTCATCGAGTGCTCATCGCAATCTCGACCTACTTCCAACTCGCGAGGTACCTGACCGCACGGTTATCCGTGCCGTACTACTTCTCTTACGGTGTGCCCGGCCTCACCGGCCACGGCTTTGCGCAGGTTCTCCGTGTCGAGCGCTCCGGCGGACCGAAGGGCCCGGGGGAACGCACGGCGGCGGATCGCCTGGTCGAGGCAGACCGCGGCGGGGTGCACGTAAGCACCCCGTCCCGGCCGCGTACCGCGTGGATCGGGGACGCATGCGTCCCCGTCCGCGACGACGCGCAGCAGATCGTTCTTGGCCGCTCGCTCCCGACACCCCACACAGGTGCGTTCGGGGCATGCGCGGGCTTGCGTCCGGCCAGACACGCCTAAGTCTACCTCCCCGCACCGGCCTCTCTCCCGACAAGTGGCGGGGGAAAGATCGAACGGCTGTCGTGTTGTCTTGTATCCGCTGCCGGAGCAGCGGCCGTGCACCCTGTCTACCGTCCGGGGAAGCCCGGACGGTACCGGTTTATTCCCCGCCCCGGCTCCGGTCGGCGTCCGGGGACGCCTCGGTGTCGGGACGGATGTCGATGCGCCAGCCGGTGAGCCGCGCGGCGAGGCGGGCGTTCTGGCCCTCCTTGCCGATGGCCAGCGACAGCTGGTAGTCCGGGACGGTCACCCGGGCGGACCGGGAGTCCCAGTCGACGACCTCGACCTTGCTCACCCGGGCGGGTGACAGCGCGTTCGCGACCATCTCCGCCGGGTCGTCCGACCAGTCGACGATGTCGATCTTCTCGCCGTGCAGTTCGGCCATCACGTTGCGCACGCGGCTGCCCATCGGGCCGATGCAGGCGCCCTTCGGGTTCAGACCCGAACGGGTGGACCGGACGGCGATCTTGGTGCGGTGACCGGCCTCACGGGCGATCGCCGAGATCTCGACGCTGCCGTCGGCGATCTCCGGGACCTCCAGCGAGAAGAGCTTCTTCACGAGGTTGGGGTGGGTGCGCGAGAGGGTCACGGACGGACCGCGGACACCCTTCGCCACCCGCACGACGTACGCCTTCAGGCGCAGACCGTGCGTGTACTCCTCGCCGGGGACCTGCTCCTGCACGGGCAGGATGGCTTCCAGCTTGCCGATGTCGACGAGGACGTTCTTGGGGTCCTTGCCCTGCTGGACGACGCCGGTGATGACGTCGCCCTCGCGGCCGGCGAACTCGCCGAAGGTCAGGTCGTCCTCGGCGTCGCGCAGACGCTGCAGGATCACCTGCTTGGCGGTCGTCGCGGCGATCCGGCCGAAGTCCGACGGGGTGTCGTCGAACTCCTTGGGCTCCTGGCCCTCTTCGAGATCCCTCGGGTCTTCCGTCGCCCACACGACCACGTGACCGTTGGTGCGGTCCAGCACGACGCGAGCGCGGCGGAAGCTCCCCTCGGTCCGGTGGTACGCGATGAGGAGGGCCGACTCGATCGCCTCGACGAGCAGGTCGAAGGAGATCTCCTTCTCCCGGACCAGACCCCGCAGGGCACTCATGTCGATGTCCACGGCTACGCCTCCTCTTCCTTCTTGTCCTTGCGGTTGAACTCGATCTCGACACGCGCCTTGGCGATGTCGGTGAATGCAATGCGCCGGGCGGTCGCCTTGCGGCCCTTCACGCCCGGTACTTCGAGGTCCAGGCCCTCGTCGTCGACGTCGAGGATCCGGGCGACCAGTTCCCCGGCGCCCTTCTCGTCCTCGGCGGACAGCTGGAACTTCACGAGGCGACCGATGGCCCGTACGTAGTGACGGTGCTCGGTCAGCGGGCGGTCGGCGCCCGGCGAGCTGACTTCGAGGACGTACTCGTCCTCACCCATCACATCGGTTTCGTCGAGCTTGTCGGAGACCTCGCGGCTCAGCTCGGCACACGCGTCCAGCTCCACGCCCTCGTCGGAGTCCACGATGATCCGCAGCATCCGGCGCTTGCCCGCCCGCGACATCTCGATCTCTTCGAGGTCCAGGCCCTTGGCGGCGACGAGCGGCTCCAGCAGTTCGCGCAGCCTGTCGCTCTGGGTGGTGCTCATCCGGGTGACTCCTCGGCCGCGTGTGCTGTTGTGGTTTCCGTCGTGCGTCAGGTCAAAGGGTATCCGGTGTCGGAGGGTGTTGCCGTCCGCCCTGTGGACAGGGCCCCGGGTACCGTGATCACACCCTGCCCCGCCATCAGCACCGTCATCACCCGGAGGACGTCGTCGTGTCCTGGACTCTGCCTTCGAGACCCTCGCGCAGGACCCTGCTCGCCGGTGCGGCCGGCGCGGCCGGCGCCGCGCTGCTGACCGGATGCTCCGACAGCCTCCCGACCGGCGCCTCCTTCACGATTCCACTCGAACGGCGGATGCGGGAGACGGCCGTTCGTGACAGCACGCGACTGCTGGAACGTTACGACACCACGGCGGCCGCCCATCCGGCCCTGGCCGCGCGGCTCGCTCCGCTGCGCGCCGCCGTCGCCGCCCACGCCGCGGCCCTGTCCCCCACCCGTTCGGCCCCGCCGTCCCCCTCCCCGTCCCCCTCCGGCGGTACGGGGGCCGCCGCGCCCGCGGCGAGCGGCGAACCGGTGTCGCCGAAGCCCGACGAGGCCCTGACCGCGCTCGCGGACGCCGAGCGGAGACTGTCCGAGTCCCGGACCATCGACCTGGCCGGGGCCCCCGGGGAGCTGGCCCGGCTGCTGGCGTCGGTGGCCGCCTGCGGCGCCGTACACGCGTACCTGCTGACCTCGACCCCCGGAGCCACCTCGTGAAGCCCGAACCCTCCCCCGCCGGCCGGGTCCTGGAAGCCGCCCAGGCCGCGCTCGCCGCCGAACACGCGGCCGCGTACGGCTACGGGGTGATCGGTGCCCGGTCCGCCGGCGCCCGCGCCGCACAGGCCCGGGAGTCGTACGGCGGCCACCTCGCGCGGCGCGACGCGCTCGCCCGGACCGTACGGGAGCTGGGCGGCGCGCCCCGGCCCGCGGAGGCCGCGTACGCCCTGCCGTTCGAGGTGCGCGGCCCGGCCGACGCCGAGCGGCTGGCCGCCGAGATCGAGGACCGGGTGGCCGGCGCGTACTCCGATCTGGTGCGCGCGGCGGAGGGTCCGCTGCGCCGCGAGGCGGCCGACGCGCTGAGCGCGGCGGCAGTGCGCGCGGCACGCTGGCGTGGTGTCGGCGTAGCCTTCCCTGGGCTCACGGAACGCGCTGACGAGGCGCAACGGGCCCAGCACAGCTGAAAGGGACCACGCACGCATGGCTTTCGAACCGCCGCAGCGGCTTGTACGGGCGCTCGGCGAGATGCCGGAAACGGCGCAGGACACGGACTGGCTGGGGCAGTTGCCCCGACTCACCGAGGCCGCGCTGTCCCGGCGCGGGGTGGAGGCCCGGCGGGTGCAGGCTCCGGGCGGCCGCAGCAGTCTGGTGGTCCTCGTCACGTACGCCGACGGGACCCCGGCCGCGCTGAAACTGGCGCCGCCGCACGCCCGGCCCGACCGCGAGCTGGCCGCGCTGGCCCACTGGGGCGGTTTCGGGGCCGTACGGGTCCTCGACACGCGGCATCACGACGACGACGGGGCGCTGCTGCTGGAGCGGCTGCACCCCGAGGTGTCCCTGCGCTCGCTGCCGGAGGCGAAGGCCCTGCTGGAGGCGAGCGGCACGCTGCGCAGGCTGTGGGTGGCGCCGCCGGCCGGGCACGGGTGGGAGACGGTGGCGGAGCGCACCGAAGGGCAGTCGGCGGCCCTGCGGGCGGCCCCGGCGGAGACCCGGACCCTGGCGGACACGGCGCTGGCGATGCGGGCGGAGCTGGTGGCGGCCCCGTCGGAGGAGCTGCTGCTGCACGGGAACTTCCGCCAGGGCAAGGTACTGGCGGGCGAGCGGGCCCCGTGGCTGACGGTGGGTCCCGATCCACTGGTCGGCGAGCGGGCGTACGACCTGGCGCGGCTGGTCCGGGACCGGCTGGAGGACCTGGTGGCTTCTTCGGCGGGGGCGGCGGGAGCCCGGCGCCGGGTGAACAAGCTGGCGGACGCACTGGATGTGGACCGGGAGCGGCTGCGGGGCTGGACGGTGTTCCGGGCGGTGGAGTCGGGCAACCGCGCACTGGCCGCCGGGCGGCGCCGGGACGCGGAGCTGCTGCTGGAGTTCGCGGCCTGGTTGTAGGGCATACCGTAGTTAGGTAGGTATGTCCGGCAGGGGGCCGTCATGGTCGAAGAACTGCTGACAGCGGCCATCGCCACGGGTGTGGGCGTCGCGGTCTACGTGGGCGCCGCGGCCCGGGTGGTGAAGCAGTACGAGCGGGGCTTGGTCTTCCGCTTCGGCAGGCTGCGCGAGGAGGTCCGCGGGCCCGGTTTCACGACGATCGTTCCCTTCGTGGAACGGCTCCGCAAGGTGAACATGCAGATCGTGACGCTGCCGGTGCCCGCGCAGGAGGGCATCACCCGGGACAACGTCACGGTGCGGGTGGACGCGGTCGTGTACTTCAAGGTCGTCGACCCGGCGAGCGCGATCGTGGCGGTGGAGGACTACCGCTTCGCCGTCTCGCAGATGGCGCAGACCTCGCTCAGGTCGATCATCGGAAAGTCGGACCTGGACGATCTGCTGTCCAACCGGGAGATGCTCAACCAGGGCCTGGAGCTGATGATCGACAGTCCGGCGGTGGGCTGGGGCGTGCAGATCGACCGGGTCGAGATCAAGGACGTCTCGCTGCCGGAGACGATGAAGCGGTCGATGGCCCGGCAGGCGGAGGCGGACCGTGAGCGCCGGGCCCGTGTGATCAACGCGGACGCGGAGCTCCAGGCCTCGCACAAGCTCGCCGAGGCGGCGGAGGTCATGTCGGAACAGCCGGCGGCGTTGCAGTTGCGCCTGCTGCACACGATCGTGGCGGTCGCCGCCGAGAAGAACTCCACGCTGGTGCTGCCGTTCCCGGTGGAGCTGTTGCGCTTCCTCGAGCGCTCGGCCCCTCCGCCTGCGGCGGCGCCCGCGCGGCAGGAACCGGCCCCGGCCGGCCCGGCTTCCGAAGGCCCCGGGCCGGCCGAGGTCGACGGAGCCCCGGCTCCGGACGCGCTCGACGGGGCGCCGGCCCCGGATGCGCTCGACGGCTCGGTGGACGGGCTGATGCTGGACGCGCCGCCGCCGGAGCACGAACGGGACGGGCTGCGCGAGTAGCCGCTGCGCGGGGCCGTCCCCGACCCGCCCTTCCACCGTTCCCCGGGGCCCCGTGCCCCGTGCCCCGTGCCCCGCGCCTCAAGCGCCGGCGGGGCTAAAATGTGCGGGGTGCGGGACCGGGCCCCGGGAAGACGGGCCGCGGCCGGGCTACGACGTCAGGCGGGCGAGGGCTTCGGCCGTCGGAAGTTCCTCGCGGGTGCCCGAGGCTCGGTGCTGGAGTTCGACGATCCCGTCGGCGGAGCGGCGGCCCGCCACCAGGATCCACGGCACGCCGATCAGTTCCGCGTCCGTGAGCTTCACGCCGGGCGACAGGCCGGGACGGTCGTCCAGCAGCACCCGCAGACCCGCCGCGGCCAGGGCCGTGGCCGCCTCCTCCGCCAGTGCGAGCGGCACCGCCTTGCCCGCCGCCACCACGTGCACGTCGGCCGGAGCCACCGCCGCGGGCCAGCACAGGCCGCGCTCGTCCGCCGTCTGCTCGGCCAGCGCCGCCACCGCGCGGGAGACGCCGATGCCGTACGAGCCCATCGTGACCCGGACCGGCTTGCCCTCGCGGCCGAGGACGTCCAGCCCGAAGGCGTCCGCGTACTTGCGGCCCAGCTGGAAGATGTGCCCGATCTCGATGGCCCGGTCGAGCTTCAGGCCCGCCCCGCAGGACGGGCAGGGGTCGCCCGGCTCCACGACCACCACGTCCAGGTACCGGTCGACCTCGAAGTCCCGCCCGCAGACCACGTTCCGGGCGTGCGTGTCCGCCCGGTTGGCCCCCGTCACCCACGACGTGCCGGGCGCGACCCGCGGGTCGGCCAGGTAGCGGACCTTCTCCAGACCCTGCGGGCCCACGTAGCCGCGCACCAGGTCCGGGCGGCCCTCGAAGTCCTCGGCCGTCACCAGCTCCACCACCGCCGGGGCCAGGTGCTCGCCCAGCTTGCCGAGGTCCACCTCCCGGTCCCCCGGCACGCCCACGGCCGTGATCTCGCCGTCGACCTTGACCAGGAGGTTCTTCAGCGTCGCCGAGGCGGGTACGCCCAGGTGCGCGGCCAGGGTCTCGATCGTCGGGGTGTCCGGGGTGTCCACCTCCTCCAGCGCCGGGTGTTCTGCGGAGACGGCGGCGGGGGCGAGGGCGAAGGTCACGGCTTCCGTGTTGGCCGCGTAGTCGCACGAGGGGCAGTCCACGAAGGTGTCCTCGCCCGCCTCGGCCGGGGCCAGGAACTCCTCCGACGCCGAGCCGCCCATGGCGCCCGACACGGCGGACACGATCCGGTGGTCGAGGCCGAGCCGCTCGAAGATGCGGACGTACGCCTCGCGGTGGAGCCGGTAGGACTCCTCCAGCCCCTCGTCGGACACGTCGAAGGAGTACGAGTCCTTCATCTGGAACTCGCGCCCGCGCAGCACCCCGGACCGGGGCCGCGCCTCGTCGCGGTACTTGGTCTGGATCTGGTACAGCATGACCGGCAGGTCCTTGTAGGAGGCGCACTGGTCCTTCACCACGAGGGTGAAGATCTCCTCGTGCGTCGGCCCGAGCAGGTAGTCCGCGCCCTTGCGGTCCTTGAGCCGGAACAGCAGGTCCCCGTACTCCGACCAGCGTCCGCTGACCTCGTACGGCTCCTTCGGCAGCAGGGCCGGGAGCAGCACCTCCTGGGCCCCGATCGCGTCCATCTCCTCGCGTACGACGCGCGAGACGTTGTCCAGGACCCGCTTGCCGAGCGGCAGCCACGTCCACACCCCGGCGGAGCTGCGCCGGACGTAACCGGCGCGGACCAGGAGCCGGTGGCTGAGGGTTTCGGCGTCGGCCGGGTCCTCGCGGAGGGTCTTGGCCATGAGGCGGGACATGCGCTGCACGTGTTGCGTAGACATGTCGGGAGATTACCGGGGCCCCGCGGCCCGCGGTACCGGTTTCAGGGCCTGGTCAGGGGCAGGGTGGCGCCCATGACGGCGTACGGCATGCTCGCGCTCGGGAAGTGGACCTGGCGGGCGAGGTCGCTGTAGCCGAGGGCCCGGTAGAGGCCGCGGGCGGGGCTCTCGGTGTCGATGGCGGAGAGGATCGAGCGGGGTTCGGCAGCGTCGTCGGTGATGCCGGTGATGAGGGCGCGGCCGACGCCGTGGCCCTGGAAGCCGGGGTGGACGTGCAGCTCGGTGATCACGAAGGATCCGTCGAGCCAGTCCTCGTACCCGCCGGCCCGCAGGTAGGGCTCGACGATGGTGGACCACCAGTGGGTGCGGTCGTTCGGCATCCCGTACACGAATCCGGTGAGCGCGCCGTCCTCGGCGAACGCCCCGAGGGCGCGGGCGCCGCGGCAGGTCATGTGGCGCTGGACGATGTACCGCCGGATGCCGACCTCCTCCTCGCTGAGGCCGAAGGCGACGGCCTGCACGCGCAGGGCCTCGTCCACGCGGGCGGCGAGGTCGAGGGGACCGATGCGGACTCCGGAAGGCAGCATGCGGCGACCTTACTTCGCGGTACGGGGCTGCCGGAATGCCATAGCCGAGGTCCGTGGCCCGACTGTTCGGGTCGGGTGCGGCCGGACGTCAGAAGAGCACGCTCATGAACGCGCCGACCTCGCGGAAGCCCACGCGCCGGTAGGCCGCCCGCGCGGCGGTGTTGAAGTCGTTCACGTACAGGCTGACCACGGGAGCCACGTCCCGCAGCGCGTATGCGACGACGGCGGCCATCCCGGTCTCCGAGTGGCCGAGGCCGCGGAACTCGGGGTCCACCCACACGCCCTGGATCTGGCAGGCGCGGGCGGTGGCGGCGCCGATCTCTGCCTTGAAGACGACCTTGCCGTCGTCGACGCGGGCGAAGGAGCGGCCGCTGGCGACGAGTTCGGCAACGCGGGCCTGGTAGAGCAGTCCGCCGTCACCGGCCATCGGCGAGATGCCGACCTCCTCGGTGAACATCGCGACGCAGGCGGGCATGATCAGGTCCATCTCGTCCTTGCGGATCCGGCGGACCTGCGCGTCGGCCTCGACCGTGGTGGACGGGCGCTCGATGACCATGAGCGGCTGGTGGGAGCGGATCTCGCGGGCCGGGCCCCAGCTGGGCTCCAGGAGCTGCCACAGCAGCCGGGTGGCCTCGGCGGGGCCGACGATGGAGGAGCAGCGGCGGCCGGTGCGGCGGGCCCGGTCGGCGAAGGCGCGTACGGCGTCGGGTCCGGCGCAGACGGGGACCAGGTTGGCGCCCGCGTAGCAGAGCGAGCGGAGCTCGCCGTCGGCGTACCAGCCCCACATCTCGCCGCCCAGGCGCCAGGGGTCGAGTCCGGCGACCTGGACCCGGGAGGTGACGAAGGCGTTCTCGACCGGCTCGCGTCCGAGGATTTCCATCGCGGCGTCGAGATCACTGGGCTCAAGGACCCGGGTGGTGGTCTGCGTCAACACTGGGGCCTCACCATGCAAGTCTGCTGATCTCCGCACTGTACCCGGCGGGGCCCGGGGATGCCGCGTCCGAGGTCGCGAAAGAGCCCCGGACCGCCCCCCGAACTGCGGGAACGGTGCCGGGGCCACTGACGAAGCCCGCACCGGGCACGCACGCCGACACGAGCCGGCAACCGGCGCCCCACGGGCGAGCCGAGCCGGGAAGGTCAGACGCCGATCGCGACCGTGGGCTCGCCGCTGGTGATGCCGTCGGCCTCCATCTGCGCGGCGATCTTCATGGCCTCTTCGATGAGGGTCTCGACGATCTTCGACTCGGGGACGGTCTTGATGACCTCGCCCTTCACGAAGATCTGGCCCTTGCCGTTGCCGGAGGCGACGCCGAGGTCGGCCTCGCGGGCCTCTCCCGGGCCGTTGACGACGCAGCCCATGACGGCGACGCGCAGCGGGACCTCCATACCCTCGAGGCCCGCCGTGACCTCCTCGGCCAGCTTGTAGACGTCGACCTGGGCGCGGCCGCAGGACGGGCAGGAGACGATCTCCAGGCGGCGCGGCTTGAGGTTCAGGGATTCCAGGATCTGGATGCCGACCTTGACCTCTTCCGCCGGCGGGGCGGAGAGGGAGACGCGGATGGTGTCGCCGATGCCCTCGGAGAGCAGCGCGCCGAAGGCGACGGCGGACTTGATGGTGCCCTGGAAGGCGGGGCCGGCCTCGGTGACGCCGAGGTGCAGCGGGTAGTCGCAGGCGGCGGCGAGCTGGCGGTAGGCGTTGACCATGACGACCGGGTCGTTGTGCTTGACCGAGATCTTGATGTCGCCGAAGCCGTGCTCCTCGAAGAGGGAGGCCTCCCACAGCGCGGACTCGACCAGCGCCTCGGGGGTGGCCTTGCCGTACTTCTTCAGCAGCCGGGCGTCGAGGGAGCCGGCGTTCACACCGATGCGGATCGGCGTGCGCGTCTCGTTCGCGGCCTTCGCGATCTCCTTGACCTTGTCGTCGAACTGCTTGATGTTGCCCGGGTTCACGCGGACCGCGGCGCAGCCGGCGTCGATCGCGGCGAACACGTACTTCGGCTGGAAGTGGATGTCGGCGATGACCGGGATCTGCGACTTCTTGGCGATCACGGCGAGCGCGTCGGCGTCGTCCTGCGTCGGGCACGCCACGCGGACGATGTCGCAGCCGGAGGCGGTGAGCTCGGCGATCTGCTGGAGCGTCGCCCCGATGTCGGAGGTTCTGGTGGTGGTCATCGACTGGACGGAGATCTGCGCGTCGCCGCCGACGGCCACCTTGCCGACCTGGATCTTGCGGCTGACCCTGCGGTCGGCAAGCTTCGTCGGCACGGCCGGCATTCCGAGAGAGATGGCAGTCATCTGCTGTGCAACCCCAAGGTGTGGATCAAGGTCCCGAGATCGGCGGGCTCCAGGCTTCGAGATTACGCCAACCAAGGCGCGGCCCGTGCATCCGAGGGGTGCGCCACCCGAACGTAGGGAGCCGGGCACGATCCGTGCCCGGCTCCCGTGCTGCTGGGGCAGAGCCCCCGCAAACTAGGTGATCTTGATCGGGTTGACCACGTCCGCCACCATCACCAGCAGGGTGAAGCAGATGAACAGGCCTGCGACCACGTAGGCGACGGGCATCAGCTTCGCCACGTCGAACGGGCCGGGGTCGGGGCGCCGGAAGATCCTTGCGACGGTGCGCCGGACCGACTCCCACAGCGCGCCGGCGATGTGTCCGCCGTCGAGCGGGAGCAGCGGCAACATGTTGAACAGGAACAGCGACAGGTTGAAGCCGGCCAGCAGGTTGAGGAAGAAGACCAGCTGGTGCTGGGCGGGGATGTCGAGGGTGAAGATCTCCCCGCTGACCCGCGCCGCGCCGACGACGCCCATCGGGCTGTCCTGCTTGCGCTCGGCTCCGTTGAAGGCCGCGTTCCACAGGTCGGGGACCTTGGTCGGGAGTTTGACCAGCGACTGGACGCCGGCCTGCATCATCTCGCCCATGCGGTCGACGGACTGGCCGAAGGACTGCGGGACGTAGCCGGAGGCGGGGGCGAAGCCGAGGAAGCCCGCGGTGACGTACTCGTCCTTGACGTACCGGCCGCTGCCGTCCGTCTTGGCGACCTTGTTCTCGATCAGGTTCGCCTTGAGGTCCACGCGCTGTCCGGCCCGCTCCACCGTGATCGTGGCGGGGCCGACGGTGGCGCGGATGTTCTTCTGCAGGGCGGACCAGTCGCCGACCGATCGGCCGTTGAAGGCGACGATCTTGTCGCCCGCGTTGAGGCCCGCGGCCTTGGCGGGGGCGGCCGGGTCGCCGGGGGCGCACTTGTCGCGCTTCTCGCTCTGCTGGATGACGCAGTCCGAGACGGTGGCGACCGAGGTGGTCTGGGTGTTGAGCCCGAAGGTCATCAGGGTCGTGAGGAAGATCGCCACGGCCAGGATCAGGTTCATGAACGGCCCGGCGAACATCACGATCACGCGCTTCCACGGCTTGCGCGTGTAGAAGAGCCGGCTCTCGTCCCCGGGCTGGAGCTCCTCGTACGCGGCCGAGCGCGCGTCCTCGATCATCGACCGGAACGGCGAGGTGGAGCGTGCGGTGACCTTGCCGTCCTCGCCGGGCGGGAACATCCCGATCATGCGGATGTAGCCGCCCATGGGGATGGCCTTGATCCCGTACTCGGTCTCGCCCTTCCTCCGCGACCAGATGGTCGGCCCGAAGCCCACCATGTACTGCGGCACGCGAATGCCGAAGATCTTGGCCGTGGAGAGGTGCCCCAGCTCGTGCCAGGCGATGGAGACCAGCAGGCCGACCGCGAAGACCACGACCCCGAGCACCGTCATCAGTAGTGTCATGCGCGCGCCTCCACGGCGGCCCGCGCCGCCATCTCCCGCGCCCGGGCCCGCGCCCAGGCCTCTGCTTCAAGGACGTCCTGGACCGTCAGGGAGGTTCCCGACTCAGGCGTCCCGTGCTCGTCGACCACGGCAGAGACCGTATCCATGATTGCTGTGAACGGCAGCCGACCTGCCAGGAATGCTTCGACGCACTCCTCGTTGGCCGCGTTGAACACGGCCGGGGCGGTGCCGCCGAGGGTTCCCACGTGCCGGGCGAGGCCCACCGACGGGAAGGCCTCGGTGTCCAGCGGGAAGAACTCCCAGGTGGAGGCCTTGGTCCAGTCGAAGGCGGGGGCGGCGTCCGGGATCCGCTCGGGCCAGCCGAGGCCGATGGCGATGGGGCCGCGCATGTCCGGCGGGGTGGCCTGGGCGAGCGTGGAGCCGTCGGTGAACTCCACCATCGAGTGCACGTAGGACTGCGGGTGGACCACGACCTCGATGCGGTCGAAGGGGATGTCGTAGAGCAGGTGCGCCTCGATGACCTCCAGCCCCTTGTTGACCAGGGTCGCGGAGTTGACCGTGATCACCGGGCCCATGGCCCAGGTGGGGTGCGCGAGCGCGTCCTGGACGGTCACGCTCGCGAGCTCCGCGCGGGTGCGGCCGCGGAAGGGACCGCCGGAGGCGGTCACCACGAGCTTGCGGACGTCGGCACGGGTGCCCGCGGCGAGCGCCTGGAAGAGCGCCGCGTGCTCGGAGTCCACCGGGATGATCTGGCCGGGCTTCGCCAGGGCCTTGACCAGTGGGCCGCCGACGATCAGCGACTCCTTGTTGGCCAGGGCCAGGGTCCGGCCCGCCCGCAGTGCGGCGAGGGTCGGCGCGAGGCCGATGGAACCGGTGATGCCGTTGAGGACGGTATGGCACTCGGAAGCGGCGAGTTCGGCCGCGGCGTCCGGACCGGCCAGGATCTCGGGCAGCGGCTCGGACGGCCCGTACTGGGCGCTCAGCGCCTCTTTCAGGGCCGGTACGACGTCCTCGCGGGCGACGGCCACGGTCTTGACCCGCAGCAGCCGGGCCTGCTCGGCCAGCAGCTCCACCCGCCCGCCGGCGGCGGACAGGGCGGTGACCCGGAACCGGTCCGGGTTGCGCAGGGCGAGGTCGATGGCCTGGGTCCCGATGGACCCGGTGGACCCGAGGATGACGATGTCCCGGAGGCCGGCCGCGGGGTCGAAGAGGAGGTGCGGGTCGGCGAGGGGGGCTGGGCGGTCGCTCATGCCCCCCATTGTTGCCGCAAGTCATGAGCGGCCGGACACGGAGCCCCCTTCCGTTACCCGCAGCAGCAGGTGCGGGAGCGTTCCGGCGAACTCCGGGAGCGTTCGGGCGACGCTCCACCAGGCCTCGGAGTCCTCGTCGAGGGCGAGGGCGAGGAGCTGGTCGGCCTCGGCGTGCGAGGCGAGGACGGCCGCGGGGCGGTCGTGCCGGTCGGGGTGGTCCACGTCGCCGAGCCAGTGGTCCTGGTCCAGGGCCCAGCAGGCCGGCAGCTTGTGCCGGATCACGTCATGGCCGGTGAGCAGGCCGCGGTCGATGCAGTCGCGCACCCAGCGGATGTCCTCCCCGACGCTGTCCATCGGCACGGCGAGGCTCGCCAGGGCCAGCTCGCGCTCCACGCCCCCGTAGGGCTCGACGGCCCTCGGGGCCAGGTGGCGCACCGCACGGACGAGGTCGGGTCCGGGCTCACCCGCGTCGGCCGCCTCGGGGACGGTGCCGTCGGTCAGGGCGGCGACCAGCGCGGGCAGCGGGCCGCGGTAGCCGGGTGCGTGCCGCAGCAGCTCGGCCCACAGGCGGGGATCGTCCCCCAGCGGGCGCAGGGCCCGCAGGACGGCCGTCTGCATGCCGGCCTGTTCGGGCAGGGTCCAGCGCAGGCCGTGGGTGTCGGGGAGTCGGGCGAGCAGCAAGGTGCGGTGCGCAGGGGCGACGTGGGCGACGAGTTCCTCGTGCGTGACCGCTCCCATCCGCACGGCGCGGACGGCGGGCCGGTGCCAGGAGCGCCCGTCCGGCGGCGCCGCCGGGGCGGCCAGGAACGCGTGGACGGTCTCCAGGGGCAGGTCCAGGGCGAGCAGCACGGCCTCGACCGCGCCGGTCGGCAGCGGCTCGCGGAGGTGCTCGGCGAGCAGCAGCTCCGGGTCCGGCCGGTGGCGCAGCGCCAGGACGTCCAGCGGGACCCGTGGCCCGCGCCTGCCGTGCCGGCGCAGCAGGCCGACCAACTCGGCCGCGCTGAGCGGTTCCTCGCCGGGGTCCCTGCCGAGTTCGGCGCGGAGCACCGGCAGGAGTTCGGGCGGTGTGCGGCGGCGGGAATAGCGGACGGGGCCGGGCAGGCCGGGCAGCGGCCTGCCCACGACCCGGGGGTTGCGTGCGATGAAGGTCCGGTCGGCCGCGCTGCCGTGGCGCAGTAGCAGGGTGACGGTCGAGGCCGACAGCCACTCGTCCCGGCACAGGTATTTGCGGGTGGGCTCGTCCAGCCTGCCGATCATGTCGGTGACGATGTGGTCCGGTGCGTGGCGCAGCAGGTGCGCCACGCACCAGGCCAGCCGTCGGCTGGTGCGGTCTTCCTCGGCCGTCGGCATCGTTCGTCCGCCTCGTGCTGTGCTCGTACGGGTACCAGTACTCGTACTCATCCTCGTACGTCTGTCCGACGTCCGGCGATGATCGCAGGTCAGCGGATGGGGCGGTGCACGTTTTTCTGCGTCGAGGGTCCGGGGGTCGCGTCCGCGATCCAGGGGCCCTCGCCGGAGGGGTCGAGGACGCCCTCCTCCAGCCATGCGTAGGTACCGGACAGGACGCCGGCGACCACCTTGCGGTCGAGGTCGTCGGTGTTGGACCAGAGCCGGCCGAAGAGCTCCTCCACGCGCAGCCGGGACTGCTCGCAGAAGGCGTCGGCCAGCTGGTAGGCCTCGCGACCGTGGGCGCCGGTGGCGCGCAGGTGCTCGGCGCGGACGCAGGCCGCGCTCATGGCGAAGAGCTCGGCGCCGATGTCGACGATCCGGCCGAGGAAGCCCTGTTTGGTCTCCATCCGGCCCTGCCAGCGGGACATGGCGTAGAAGGTCGAGCGGGCGAGTTTGCGGGCGCTGCGCTCCACGTAGCGCAGATGGGTGGAGAGGTCGGGGTGGCCGCCGGGGTGGAAGGCCCGGTAGGTGCCGGGGACCTGGCCGGGGCCGGTGGCGAGCTTGGGCAGCCAGCGGGCGTAGAACCCGGCGGCGCGGGCTCCCGCCTTCGCCTTGTCGCCGAGTGCCTTCTCGGGGTCGATGAGGTCGCCCGCCACCGAGAGGTGGGCGTCGACGGCCTCGCGGGCGATCAGCAGGTGCATGATCTCGGTGGAGCCCTCGAAGATCCGGTTGATGCGCAGGTCGCGGAGCATCTGCTCGGCGGGGACGGCGCGTTCGCCGCGGGCGGCCAGGGACTCGGCGGTCTCGAAGCCGCGCCCGCCGCGGATCTGGACCAGTTCGTCGGCCATCAGGCAGGCCATCTCGGAGCCGTAGAGCTTGGCGAGGGCGGCCTCGATGCGGATGTCGTTGCGGTCCTCGTCGGCCATCTGGGAGGCGAGATCGACCACCGCTTCGAGGGCGAAGGTGGTGGCGGCGATGAAGGAGATCTTGGCGCCGACCGCCTCGTGCCGTGCGACCGGCCGGCCCCACTGCTCGCGGACGCCGGACCACTCGCGGGCGATCTTCAGGCACCACTTCCCGGCGCCGACGCACATGGCGGGCAGGGACAGCCGGCCGGTGTTGAGCGTGGTCAGGGCGATCTTGAGCCCGGCGCCCTCGGCGCCGATGCGCTGCGAGGCGGGTACCCGTACCCGGTGGAAGCGGGTCACTCCGTTCTCCAGGCCGCGCAGGCCCATGAAGGCGTTGCGGTGCTCGACGGTGATGCCGGGCGAGTCGGCCTCGACGACGAAGGCGGTGATCCCGCCGCGATGGTGCTCGGACTTCGGGACGCGGGCCATCACGACGAGCAGGTCCGCGACGACCCCGTTGGTCGTCCACAGCTTCACGCCGTCGAGCACGTACGCGTCGTCCCCGTCCGGGACGGCCGTGGTGGCCAGGCGCGCCGGGTCCGACCCCACGTCGGGCTCGGTGAGCAGGAAGGCGCTGATGGCGGTGGTGGCGCAGCGGGGCAGGTAGGCGTCCTTCTGCTCCTGCGTGCCGAACATCTTCAGCGGCTGGGGCACGCCGATCGACTGGTGGGCGGAGAGCAGGGCCCCGATGGCCGGGCTCACCGAGCCGACGAGGGCCAGCGCCTTGTTGTAGTAGACCTGGGTGAGACCGAGGCCGCCGTACTTGGGGTCGATCTTCATGCCGAGGGCGCCGAGCTCCTTGAGACCGCGCACGGTCTCGTCGGGGATCTTCGCCTCGCGCTCGATGCGGGCCCCGTCGATGCGGGTCTCGCAGAACTCCCGCAGCCGGGCCAGGAAGGCCTCGCCCCGCCGGACGTCCTCGTCGGCGGGGAGCGGGTGGGGGTGGATCAGGTCGAGCCGGAAGCGTCCGAGGAACAGTTCCTTGGCGAAACTGGGTTTGCGCCAGTCCTGTTCCCGGGCCGCCTCAGCGACCTGCCGTGCCTCGCGCTCGGTCACCTTGGGCTGTGTTGCGGACATGAGGGGACTCACCTCGCCGCCGGAGTCGGGGGTCCACCGGCACTACCAGCCGGTGCTACCTGTGAGTCGTACCCTGTCCGGCCCGCCGGGAAAAGCCGGGCCGTCCGAGCGAGCGAAATCCGGCCCGTCGGCGCGCCTACGCCCGGGCGAGTGAGCCGAAGGGGCGCGCCGGCGGAGGACGGCGAGCGCCCGCAGGAACCGCGAGGAACGAGCGGTTCCGAGGACGCACGGCGTCCTGGAGCCAGCAGAAGCGCCCCGGAGGCGAACCGAGCCGGGAAAAGAAAAGGGGACGGCCGGAGCCCCCGCACAGTAGGCTCCGGCCGTCGGCTTTTAGGCCGTACGAAATCAGATGTCGAGGCCGGTCAGGACCAGGACCCGCTCGTACGTGTAGTCGTCCATCGCGTAGCGGACGCCCTCGCGGCCCACACCGGACTGCTTGACGCCGCCGTACGGCATCTGGTCGGCGCGGTAGGACGGCGCGTCGCCGATGATCACACCGCCGACCTCGAGCTCGCGGTGGGCGCGGAACGCGGTCTGGACGTTGCGGGTGAAGACGCCGGTCTGCAGACCGAACTTCGAGTCGTTGACGGCGGCGAAGGCCTCGTCGGTGTTCTCGACCTTCTTCAGCGTCAGGACCGGCCCGAAGACCTCCTCGGTGGCGAGCTTGACGCCGTCCGGCACGTGGGCCAGGACGGTGGGCTCGTACGAGGCACCCGCGCGCTTGCCGCCGGCGAGCAGCTTGGCCCCGCCGGCCACGGCCTCGTCGACCCAGGACTCGACGCGCTGGGCGGCGGCCTCGGAGACGAGGGGGCCGACGTCGGTGGCGGAGTCGGACGGGTCGCCGGTGACCTGGGCCTGGACCTTCTCGACGACCTTCTCGACGAGGCGGTCGTAGACGGAGGCGTCGGCGATCACGCGCTGCACGGAGATGCAGGACTGGCCGGCCTGGTAGTTGGAGAAGGTCGCGATGCGGGTCGCGGCCCAGTCGAGGTCGGCCTCGGAGGACCAGTCGTCCAGGACGACGGCCGCGGCGTTGCCGCCGAGCTCCAGGGTGCAGTGCTTGTGGGGCACCGACTGCTGGATGGCGTAGCCGACGGTGTCGGAGCCGGTGAAGGAGATGACGGGCAGGCGCTCGTCCTTCACCAGGGCCGGCATCTTGTCGTTGGCGACCGGCAGGACCGACCAGGAGCCGGCCGGGAGGTCGGTCTCGGCGAGCAGCTCGCCCAGGATCAGCCCGGACAGGGGCGTGGCCGGGGCGGGCTTGAGGATGATCGGCGCGCCGACGGCGATGGCCGGGGCCACCTTGTGGGCGCACAGGTTCAGCGGGAAGTTGAACGGCGCGATGCCGAGGACCGGGCCCTTGACGAAGCGGCGGGTCAGCGCGAGACGGCCGACGCCACCGGCGTCGGTGTCGAGGCGCTGGGCCTCTCCGCCGTTGAAGCGGCGGGCCTCTTCGGCGGCGAAGCGGAACACGGACACCGCACGGCCGACCTCACCGCGGGCCCACTTGACGGGCTTGCCGTTCTCGGCGGAGATCAGCTGGGCGATCTCCTCGGTGCGCTCGGCGAGCCGCTTGGACACGTGGTCCAGGGCCGCGGCCCGTACGTGGGCGGGGGTCGCGGAGAACTCCGCCGTCACGGCGTACGCCGCGGCCACGGCCTCTTCGACCTGCTCGTCGGTGGGCACGCTGACGGTGCCGACCAGGCGGCCGTCCCACGGGGAGTGGACGTCGAAGCTGTCCTCGCCGGTGGCCTGGCGGCCGGCGAGCCAGAAGGCGTGGGTGGAAGTCATGCGAATCCCGGCCCTTCGGAAGTGTGCGGTGGGTCCTGACCCCTCCACCGTAGAACTCCGTCGACGTTTCGGCGTTTGTCCCTGATGGAGCGGCGGGTCGTCGCGCTTCGCCGCTTTGTCACTGTCCGGCCCGCCGGGTGCGCGCCCTGCGGGCCGATTCCCGACAGGGCCTAGGCCGGGGTCGAGGTCGCCTTGAGGGCGAGCCACAGTTCCATGCGGACGTCGGGGTCCTCCAGGGAGCGGCCGAGGATCTCCTCGACCCGCTTCATCCGGTAGCGCAGGGTGTGCCGGTGCACGCCGAGGTCGGCGGCGGCCGCGTCCCACTGCCCGTGGCGGGAGAGCCAGGCCTGGAGCGAGGCCACCAGGTCGCCGCGCCCGGTCGCGTCGTGCTCCCGCAGGGCCCGCAGGGTGCCGTCCGCGAAGGCCCGTACGGCGTCGTCGGCCAGCAGCGGCAGGACCGAGCCCGCCGCCATGTCCTCGTGCTCCACCATCGGCCGGCCGCGGCGCCGGGCCACGGCCAGGGCCTGGTCGGCCTGCTTGAGGGCCGCCGCCACACCCCCCGGTCCGGCCGGCGCGGACAGGCCGACCACCAGCTCGTCCGGCTCCGGTCCGGCCGCGTCCCGACCGCGCCGCGCCTCCAGTGCCTCCGCGTGGTCCGTGCACGCCTGTACGGCCGAGCCGCCGTCGGAGGCCAGGACCACGAGCCGGCCCGCCTCCGGGACGACGAGCAGCGCCTCCCCGGTCCGGGCCGCCGCCGACTCCACCGTGTCGGACAGCAGCGCCAGGCCTTCCGGCTGCGCGGTCCCCGCCAGGGCCGGCTCGGCCACGACGAGCCGGAACGGCGCTTCCAGCAGGGACCCGTACAGGTCCCCGGCCACGGACCGCGCGTGGTCCGCCTCCCCCGCGAGCAGCATCCGCAGCACCGCCGCCCCCAGCCGGGACTCGGCGTCGTGCAGCGAGCGCGAGCGCTCGGTGGTGAGGGTGAGCAGCGCGACGGCGGAGTGGACGGCGTACCGCTCGGCCGTGCCCAGCGGGGCCGCGGTGCCGACGGCGAGGGCACCGCGCGCCCGCCGGCCCGTACCCAGGGACTGGAGTTCCACGCGGTCCTCGGAGCCGCCGACCACGGCGCTCGCGGGGGCCGGGCGCTCCCGCAGCCGTTCCACGTCGGGGGTGAGCCGTGCGGCGCGTCGCGCGGCCCAGTCGGGGGCGGCCGCCACGACCGCGCCGGAGGTGTCGTACAGCGCGGCCCAGCCGTGCACGTGCGCGGCCAGCTTCACCAGCAGCTCGGTGGGGCCGTCGACGGAGAGCGCGGCGCGCGTCAGCTCCCGCTGGGCCTCGAAACCGGCGGTGACGGCCCGGTACTGGTCCGCGGCGAGGGCCGCGGAGACCGCCTTGCTGATCGCCAGGAAGGGGGTGCGCCGCGGTACCTCCAGCAGCGGCATGTCCTCGGTCCGCGCGGCCTCGACCAGTGCTTCGGGGATCTCCTCGTAGTTGACGCCGATCGCGAAGCCGATGCCGACGACCCCGGCCGCGGCGAGGCGGCGCACATAGGCGCGCATCTCCTCCGGGTCCCCCGCGTCCAGCTTCATCGCGGTGATCAGGAGCAGCTCCCCGCCCTCCATGTAGGGGACGGGGTCGGCGAGCTCACTGACGTGGGCCCAGCGCACCGGGGTATCGAGGCGCCCCTCCCCGGCCCGGACGCTGAGCTTCAGCGCCGAGTGCTGGACGAGTGAGGCGAGGGTGAGCGGCATCGGATACCAGTGGCCTTAGCGGGAGGGGGCGAGGGGGAGGGTCAGCGGGCAGACCGCCCGGCCGCCCACGGTTTTCGCCGTGTCGTACGAACGACTCCCCTCGATTCTGCCATCCCGTACGGGTCGGGGCGCGGGTCAGGACGTTCCGGACAGGCGGACCAGTAGCGGAGTCGCCCGGTCCCCGCGCACCGAGGTCAGCGACAGCACCGCGTGCCCCGGCGGCACCGCGTGCGCCAGATCCGAAGCGGACCACCGCTCCCGCTCCACCTGACGCACGGTCACCGCGTCCGTGGTGACCGCCTTGCCGGTGACGAGCTTGCGGAAGGAGTGCATCAGGCGGGTGAGCGGCTGGTCGGCGAAGACGGTCCGGTGGGTGACGTCCCGCGTCTCCACCCACTCCGTGCCCCAGGCCTCGGCGAACCGCTTGCCGTCCCAGGTGGTGACCCCGGAGAAGGCCATCCGGCAGCCGACCGCCCCGAGCAGCGGGGTCCGCAGCGCCTCCGGTACGTCGTCCAGCGTGCGCAGCGTGAGCAGGACGCCCGCATGGGCCGAGCGCAGCTGCTGGATGCCCCGCACGGTCTCTGCGGTCAGGGTGTGGGAGGCGTCGTCGAAGGCGAGGAACGCGAAGAGGGAGCGGTCGGTGCGGGCGGCTGCGGCGGCGTTGAACTGGGCGAGCAGCAGCCGGGCCAGCATGCGGGAGGCGTCCGCGTGCCCGCGTTCGGGCAGGTCCACGCGGACACGGATCGGGTGCTCCAGGGCACGCAGCGAGAACGGCCGGCCCTGGCCGGTGGTGTCGAAGAAGCCGGCGAACGCGGGCCGGTCCAGCAGGGCCACCCGGTCCGCGAGGGCCTGACCGGGGTCCAGGTGGGACCCGTGCTGGCGAGCCCGGGCGTCGAGCTCGCGCAGCATGGCGTGCTGCCCGGCGAGGTCGCGGCGCAGCGCGTCGAAGGCGGTGGGGACCTGGTCGAGCAGCTCGCGCAGTTCGGGGACGGTCGGGAAGCGGTCGTAGGCCGCCCGGAACGGCCCGAGGAGCTGGGCGAGGGCGGTCGCGGCCCGGCGTACGTCGACCCCGGGAACGTCTCCGACGAAGGCCTCCGCGAGCAGGGTGGCGGCCTCGTCGGGGTCGGTTGCGCCGCCGTAGAGATCGAGGTCGTAGACGGAGGCGGGGTCGCCGACCCGGACCACGACGTCGAAGGCGGCGTCCGGCCCGAGCTGGGCGCCGGCCGCGCCGACGGCGACGACCGCGGCCTGGCCGGCGAGGGCCTGGAGCGAGAGCGACTCGACGACGGGCCGCACCAGCCGCCGGGTCTTGCCGGCGCCGGAGGGCCCGACGGCGAGCAGGGAGGTACCGAGCACGTCGGGATCGAGGGCGAGGGCGGTGCCGCGGCGGGAGTACGGGTTGCGGGCACCCTCTTCCACGGTGCCCAGCAGCACCTGCCGGACCAGCAGATCGTGCCGGGCGGCCCGCACGGGCAGGTCTCGCGCCCCGGACGGGTGCACACAGGCCCCGGCGCCCTTGTCGCGCACGGCGTCGGCGAAGGCCCGCATCCGCGAGGGGTCGACGCGCACGGAGTCCCACGCCCGCCGGATCCGGGCGTAGTCGACATCGTTCATCCGCCCGCCCCCGGCCTCCGATTCCAGCCGATCAGCGGCCTCCACCAACCCCGCGGCGCGTACTTGCGGCCACATAGCGGGGTCTTCAAGCGGATTCTCGGCAGGGAACCGCTGCGGGCGATCCGAACCTCCCACGATCGTCGGCGCCGTCGACCGCGAGGTGGCGGGCGAGGAAAGCCTCGCCAGTCGGCGCAGCAGCCGGGCGCCGCCACCGAGCCCTGCGAATGCCGCGATCAGAACCACATCGATCACGGTCCTGGCCGTGCTCATGAGATTGCGGTTGGCCTCTCGGTCGCCCCCCGGACTGCGGTCGAAGTCGAGGAAGCCCTCCACCAGCTGCCGCAGCGGCAATTGGTAGTTGTGGACGAGCAGCAACGTCACATAAGCGAGCGGTACGACCGCCAGGGCCTGCGCCCATGGACCCCGGGCGACGACCAGGCGGCTCCAAGCGGCCTTCCAGCTGCCGAGCCGGCCGAAGCCGTAGAGGAGCACCAAGACGAACAGCAGCTCGTAGATCGGTTTGGCCTGGACTCCCCCCGTTTCCAGGACCGGCTCGCCGTTCGCCGACCACCAACTGTGAGGTGTGAAGAGCTTGAGCGGCGCGTCCCAGAACGGGATGTAGGTGTTGCGCATGAGGGACCAGACGAGGACGCAGGCCAGGAAGGAAATGACGGCTCCGCTGGCGAGGGCCCGGTCGGGGGTCTGCGCGGCTTCCACGGTCGGACGCGGGGTGTGGCCGTACCTCCAGACACCCGGCTCGGCGACGGGGCGGGCGATGCGCAGCCAGTCGGCGAGGGTCGGCCCCTGGCCGGGGGCGTGGCTGGGCTTCGGAGGGTGCGTGGGGGGGCCGGCAGGTCTCGGTACCTGACCCGCACGGGTCGCCTGTCCCTCGTACGCACCGTCGGTGTCCATGAACCCCTGCCCCCTGCCCGTGCCATGCGCTGCGGCGCTCAATCTAGTGCCCGACGGGGGCCTTGGACCTGCACCCCGCAATGATCCACAAGATGTGCGGCGCATCCTCCCTATGGCCGTCACGGACAAGGACACGCGGTGATCACTACCGAACGGAGCATGCAGGACCCCCGCTCCCGGGCCTAGCCTGCGGACAAAGAGACAAGTGCGTCCGAAAACACCCCCCAGGAGCCCCCTATGACCGCTGTTCCGCAGGAGCGCAAGATCGTCACCGCGATCCCCGGCCCCAAGTCGCAGGAGCTGCAGGCCCGCCGCCTCCAGACCGTGGCCGGTGGCGTGGGCTCCGTGCTGCCCGTCTTCACGGCCCGCGCGGGCGGCGGCATCATCGAGGACGTCGACGGCAACCGTCTGATCGACTTCGGTTCCGGCATCGCCGTGACCTCGGTCGGCGCCTCCGCCGAGGCCGTGGTGCGCCGCGCCTCCGCGCAGCTCGCCGACTTCACCCACACCTGTTTCATGGTCACCCCGTACGAGGGCTACGTCGAGGTCTGCGAGGCCCTCGCCGAGCTGACCCCGGGCACCCACTCCAAGAAGTCGGCCCTGTTCAACTCCGGCGCCGAGGCCGTCGAGAACGCCGTCAAGATCGCCCGTTCGTACACCAAGCGCCAGGCCGTCGTCGTCTTCGACCACGGCTACCACGGCCGCACGAACCTCACCATGGCGCTGACGGCGAAGAACATGCCGTACAAGCAGGGCTTCGGTCCGTTCGCCCCCGAGGTCTACCGCGTCCCGGTCGCCTACGGCTACCGCTGGCCCACCGGTGCCGAGAACTGCGGCCCCGAGGCCGCCGCCCAGGCGATCGACCAGATCACCAAGCAGATCGGCGCCGAGAACGTCGCCGCGATCATCATCGAGCCGGTCCTCGGCGAGGGCGGCTTCATCGAGCCGGCCAAGGGCTTCCTGCCCGCGATCGTGAAGTTTGCCAACGACAACGGCATCGTCTTCGTCGCCGACGAGATCCAGTCCGGCTTCTGCCGCACCGGCCAGTGGTTCGCGTGCGAGGACGAGGGCATCGTCCCGGACCTGATCACCACCGCCAAGGGCATCGCGGGCGGTCTGCCGCTGGCCGCCGTGACCGGCCGCGCCGAGATCATGGACGCCGCGCACGCGGGTGGCCTGGGTGGCACCTACGGCGGCAACCCGGTGGCCTGCGCCGGTGCGCTCGGCTCCATCGAGACCATGAAGGAGCTCGACCTCAACGCCGCGGCGAAGAAGATCGAGTCCGTCATGAAGGCCCGCCTGACGGCCATGCAGGAGAAGTACGACATCATCGGCGACATCCGCGGCCGCGGCGCCATGATCGCGATCGAGCTGGTCAAGGACCCGGTGTCCAAGACCCCGTTCCCGGAGGCGGCCGGCGCGCTCGCCAAGGCCTGCCACGCCGAGGGCCTGCTCGTCCTCACCTGCGGCACCTACGGCAACGTGCTCCGCTTCCTCCCGCCGATCGTCATCGGCGAGGACCTGCTGAACGAGGGCCTGGACCTCATCGAGGCCGCGTTCGCGGCCATCGGCACGGCCATCTGATCGAACGTCTAGAACGTTCGCACGCAGCGACCGGCCCCTACCGGCGGTAACGGGCGGACGCTGTGAAGAAGCTGTGGGGGGCCGATGGCGGGAGCGCGATCCTGCTGTCGGTCCCCCTTTCACTGCCGTACGGTTTCTGCAGATGAGTGAGACACCCCGCTCCAGGGAAACCGGGGGCGACACCAGTACTGGGCTTCCCCAGCACCGTACTGGGCATGCGTTCGCGCACACTCCTCACCGATCGGACAGCCGTTCGCCCCAAACCCCCCGGGGCGCCCGGCAACCCGATCCGGGCGGCCGTCCCGGAACCATCCCCCCTGTTCCGGGACGGCCGGCCACTCCTCTCCTGATCGCCGCGCTCTGCGGCCTCCTCTTCTCCCTGGTCACCTGGCAGGTGCTGGTATCCGGCCCGCTGCTGACCCCGGACCACTCGCTGAGCCGCGCCCTGGTGCGCACGGTCCCGGACTCCGTCACCGAGCGCCTCTCCGACCTCGGCAACGTCCCGGTCGCCGTGCCCGTCCTCGTCCTGGCCATGGCCTACGCCGCCCGGCGCGGGCGGGCGCTGGCCGCCGGGGCCGCGGGCCTGGCGATGGCCCTGGTGCCGGCCCTGGTCATCCCGTTCAAGGCGTGGACCGCCCGGCCGGGACCCCTGGAACCCTGGGCCGCCGGCTACTTCCCCTCGGGCCACACGGCCACCGCGGCCGTCGCCTACCTCGGCGCGGCCCTGCTCGTGCGCCCGTACACCCGCCGGGCATGGCCGACGGCCGCCGCCCTGGTCCTCACGGGGGCGACGGCCGTCGGGCTGGTCCTGCGGGGGTGGCACTGGCCGCTGGACGTCCTGGCCAGCCTGCTGCTCTGCACTCCCCTCCTGCTCGGCGTGGCGTGGGCCGTCCGGACGGGCCGGCCGGGCCGGCCGAGCCAGCTGGGCCGGCCCGGCCAGCCGGCTCAGCCGCCGAAGTAGGCGTCGAAGTTCCGGCTGAACTCCCAGCCTCCGAAGCGGTCCCAGTTGATCGACCAGGTCATCAGGCCGCGCAGACCCGGCCAGGTGCCGTGGGTCTGGTAGGTCCCGCAGTCGGTCTTCTTCGTCAGGCAGTTCAGCGCCTTGTTCACCTCCGCGGGCGAGGTGTGACCGTTGCCCGCGTTGGTCGTGGCCGGGAGGCCGATGGCGACCTGGTCCGGGCGCAGGGCCGGGAAGACCCGGGTCGCGTTCCCGGCGACCGGGAAGCCGGTGAGCAGCATGTCGGTCATGGCGATGTGGAAGTCGGCGCCGCCCATGGAGTGGTACTGGTTGTCGAGGCCCATGATCGAGCCCGAGTTGTAGTCCTGCACGTGGAGCAGGGTGAGGTCGTCGCGCAGGGCGTGGATGACCGGGAGGTACGCGCCGGCGCGCGGGTCCTGGCCGCCCCAGGGGCCGGAGCCGTAGTACTGGTAGCCCAGCTGGACGAAGAAGGTCTCCGGAGCCATGGTCAGGACGAAGTCCGGGCCGTACTTGGCCGTCAGGGCCTTCACGGCCGAGATCAGGTTGACGACGACCGCGGTGGTGGGAGCCCGGAAATCGGTGTCCCCGGTCGCGAGGGACAGGGAGTGGCCCTCGAAGTCGATGTCCAGGCCGTTGAGGCCGTACTCGTCGATGATCTTGCTGACGGAGGAGACGAAGGCGTCCCGGGCGGCCGTGGTCGCGAGCTGGACCTGGCCGTTCTGGCCGCCGATCGAGATCAGCACCTTCTTGCCGGCGGCCTGCTTGGCCTTGATCGCCGCTTTGAACTCCGCCGGGGATTCGACGTTCGGGCATTCCGCGACCGGGCAGAGCCGGAAGCGGATGTCGCCCGAGGTCACCGAGGTCGGTTCGCCGAAGGCGAGGTTGATGACGTCCCAGGAGACGGGCACGTCGGCCATCCGGACGTATCCGGACCCGTTGGCGAAGCTCGCGTGCAGGTAGCCGACGAGTGCGTGGGCGGGCAGGCCACCACCGCCGCCACCGCCGCCGGGCGTGGTCGCGGAGGCGGGCGCGCTCTGCGGGGACTCACCCGCCGCGTTCACCGCGCTGACCCGGAAGGTGTACGTGGTGGCCGCGGCGAGGCCGGTCACGGCAGCCGAGACGGACGTGACGCTCAAGGGCGCCGCGCCGTCCCGGTGGACGGTGTACGAGGTGGCGCCCGGCACCGCCGACCAGGACAGTGCGACCGCGTTCGAGGAGGTGGCGGAGGCGGTCAGGCCGGTGGGGGCGGCCGGGGGCTGGGGCTGCCCGGGACCGCCGGGGTCCGGGCCGACCAGGGTGAGGTCGTCGGTGACATGGGCGGGCTGGCCGTACCAACCGTGGGTGTAGACGGTCACCGAGGTCGTGGACGGGCCGGTGCGGAAGGTTGTGGTCAGCTGCTTCCAGGCCCCCGGCGACTGCGTCCAGGTCGACGCGTCGGTGGTGCCGGTGCCGGTCGCGCCGAGGTAGACGTACGCGCCCTGCACCCATGCGCCGAGCGCGTACGTCGAGTCGGGCTTGACGGTGACGGTCTGGGAGCAGCGGGCGTTGTCCTGGCCGGCCGGGGTGGCCCGCAGGGCGGAACTTCCCCCGTGGACGGGTGTGGTGACGACGGCTCCGCTGCCGCCCGAGCAGCTCCAGCCGTCGAGGCCGGCCTCGAAGCCTCCGTTGCGTACGAGGTCGGCGTCGGCCGCCGCGGCCGGCGGGCCCGCGGCGAGGAAACCGGCCGCCGCGAGGGCGGCGGCCGTGAGGAGGGGTATGGCTCTGCGCACAACTGCCTCCGGGGCATGGGGGGATGGAGGGGGTCAGCGGCGCCCAAGATGGTCCAGACCAATGCCCTTGTCAAGACGTCCGGCCTCCTCCGTCAGCACGCGCGCGGCCGCCTCGTGCATCGCCAGCTCCAGCACGGCCGGATCGGTGAGCGTCCCCTCGCCGTCCGGGAGCACCAGCCAGCGCACCCCGCCGATCGTCCGGCCGGGGTACGGGACCACGATCCAACTCCCGTGCCCGACACCCCGTACGCCCGTACCGAGCCACCCCGACGCCGTGCCGGCCGGTACGAAGAAACCCAACCGGGGCATCGATGTGCGGCTCCGCCGCGTGGCACCGAAATCGGCGAGCACCGGGCCGGGCCGGTCGATCAGCATGTTGAGCACGTCAAGGGTGGGCCGCCCCAGCTCCTCGGGCAGGATCAGTACGTCCCAGCCGCGGCCGGCGGGCAGCAGGGCGACCCCGAGGGGGTTGCGCTCCCACTCCCACCGGCAGGCGTCCGGATCCGGCGCCACCGATACCAGCCATTCCACCGCCGTCTTGGCCCCCGGGATCGTCATCGCCCGGCCTCCGTTCCCTGTAGGTGAGGGGTTCTCACCTGGAGAGAGCGGGGCCGGGCGCAGGTATGACGCGGGTTCCGTTACTCCATGGCAGTGAATCGGGTCACACGGTGACGGCCGGCCCGGTGCCGGGGGGGGTGCGCTCAGGACGCCCTAGCTGTCGAAGCCGAGGCCGAAGCGGTCCAGCGTCTTGAGCCACAGGTTCCGGTGTCCGCCGCGGGCGTCCGCGCGGGCCAGCGACCACTTGGTGAGCGCGATCCCGGTCCAGGCGAAGGGCTCGGGCGGGAACGGCATCGGCTTGGACTTCACCATCTCCAGCCGGGTGCGCTCGGTGGTGAGCCCGTCCAGCAGGTCCAGCATCACGTCCGCCCCGAAGCGGGTGGCCCCCACGCCGAGGCCGGTGTAGCCGGCGGCGTAGGCCACCTTGCCCGCATGCGCCGTGCCGAAGAAGGCGGAGAAGCGCGAGCAGGTGTCGATCGCGCCGCCCCAGGCGTGGCTGAACTTCAACCCCTCCAGCTGCGGGAACGCCGTGAAGAAGTGCTCCGCGAGCTTGAGGTAGGTCTCGGGACGGTGGTCGTACTCGGAGTCGAGCTTCCCCCGGTAGGGGTAGATCGCGTCGTAGCCGCCCCACAGGATCCGGTTGTCGCGGGTGATCCGGAAGTAGTGGAACTGGTTGGCGCTGTCGCCGAGCCCCTGCCGCCCCTTCCAGCCGATCGCGGCCAGCTGGGCCTCGTCGAGGGGCTCGCTCATCAGCGCGTAGTCGTAGACCGGGACGGTGAACGGGCGGACCCGGCGGACCAGCGAGGGGAAGATGTTGGTGCCGAGGGCGACCCGGCGCGCGAGGATCGTGCCGTAGGGGGTCGTCACGGTCATCCCGGAGCCGGCCGCGGCCAGCTTGAGGCCGCGGGTGTTCTCGTAGATCCGCACCCCGAGCTCCAGGCAGGCCCGCTTGAGGCCCCAGGCCAGCTTCGCCGGGTTGAGCATGGCGACGCCGTCGCGGTCCCAGAGGCCCGCGAGGAAGGTCGGCGAGTCGACCTCGGCGCGCACCGCCTCGCCGTCCAGCCATTCGGAGCCGTCGGCGAGGCCCAGGCGCATCGCCTCCTCGTGCAGTTCGCGCAGCTCCTCGACCTGGTGCGGTTCCGTGGCGACGTCGATCTCGCCGGTCCGCTCGAAGTCGCAGTCGATGCCGTAGCGGGCGACGGCCTCCTCGATGGCGTCGAGGTTGCGGGCGCCCAGCTCCTCCAGCTTGGCCAGCTCGCCGGGCCAGCGGGCCAGCCCGTTGCTGAGGCCGTGGGTGAGGGAGGCGGCGCAGAATCCGCCGTTGCGGCCGGAGGCGGCCCAGCCCGCCTCCTTGCTCTCGATCAGCACGACGTCCCGTCCGGGGTCGCGCTCCTTGGCGATCAGGGCGGTCCACAGTCCGCTGTAGCCGCCGCCGATGACCAGCAGGTCGCAGCGCTCGTCGGAGGTGAGCGCCGGCTCGGCGGCGGGCTTGCCGGGGTCGTCCAGCCAGTACGAGACCGGCTTCGCTTCGGAAAGTGATGCAGCAACACTACGCATGGCGACTGGGGCCATGGCTTCCAACTCCCTACGGAACTGATGACGTGCTTTCCCGAATTACTTCGGTTGTGCCTTCTTGCGGCGGTTGCCGACCAGCTGGCCGGTGAGGACCACCAGCACCGCGATGACGAACATCGCCGTACCGATGACGTTGATCTGCACGGGCGTACCGCGCTGGGCCGATCCCCACACGAACATGGGGAAGGTGACGGTGTTGCCCGAGTTGAAGTTGGTGATGATGAAGTCGTCGAACGAGAGCGCGAAGGACAGCAGCGCGCCCGCCGCGATACCGGGTGCCGCGATCGGCAGGGTGACCCGTACGAAGGTCTGCACCGGGCCGGCGTAGAGGTCGCGGGCGGCCTCCTCCAGCCGCGGGTCCATGGACAGGACGCGCGCCTTGACGGCGGCGACGACGAAGCTGAGGCAGAACATGATGTGGGCGATCAGGATCGTCCAGAAGCCCAGCTGGATGCCCATGTTGAGGAAGAGCGCGAGCAGCGACGCCGCCATCACGATCTCGGGCATGGCCATGGGCAGGAAGATCAGCGAGTTGACCGCCCCGCGCGCCCGGAAGCGGTAGCGCACGAGCGCGAAGGCGATCGCGGTGCCCAGCGCGGTCGCCACCAGGGTGGACCAGAGGGCGATCTGCAGCGAGAGGGACAAGGAGCCGCACATGTCGGCGACCCCGCAGGGGTCCTTCCACGCGTCGAGGGAGAACTCCTGCCAGGCGTAGTTGAACCGCCCGGTGGGGTTGTTGAAGGAGAAGACGGTGACGACGACGTTCGGCAGGATCATGTACGCGAGCGTGCCGAGGCCCGCGATGACGACCAGGTTGCGCCGGAGCCAGGTAAGGGGATTGCGCATCAGACCAGGTCCTCCGTCCCCGCTCGGCGGATGTAGATGGTGACCATGATCAGCACGATGGCCATGAGAATGAAGGACAGCGCGGCCGCCGTCGGGTAGTCGAGGATCCGCAGGTACTGCGACTGGATGACGTTGCCGATCATCCGGGTGTCCGTGGACCCGAGCAGTTCGGCGTTCACGTAGTCACCGCTCGCCGGGATGAAGGTGAGCAGGGTCCCGGAGACCACGCCCGGCATCGAGAGCGGGAAGGTCACCTTCCGGAAGACCGTGGCGGGGCGGGCGTACAGGTCCCCGGCCGCCTCGTGGAGGCGGGTGTCGATGCGCTCCAGCGAGGAGTACAGCGGCAGGATCATGAAGGGGAGGAAGTTGTACGTCAGACCGCAGACCACTGCGAGCGGCGTGGCCAGCACCCGGTCGCCCTCGGTCATGCCGAGCCAGCTGGTGACGTCGAGGAAGCCGATGTTGTTGAGGACGCCGACCACCGGGCCGCCGTCGGCCAGGATCGTCTTCCAGGCCAGCGTGCGGATCAGGAAGCTGGTGAAGAACGGGGCGATCACCAGGACGAGCAGCAGGTTGCGCCAGCGGCCGGCCTTGAAGGCGATCAGGTAGGCCAGCGGGTACCCGAGCAGCAGGCACAGGGCGGTCGCGGTGCCCGCGTAGAGCAGGGAGCGAAGGAACTGCGGGTAGTACTCGGTGAAGGCGTCCCAGTAGGTCCCGAAGTGCCAGGTGACCTGGAAGCCCTCTTCGAGGGAGCCGGTCTGCACCGAGGTGGAGGCCTGGTAGACCATCGGCAGTACGAAGAACACCAGCAGCCACAGGATGCCGGGGAGCAGCAGCCAGTACGGGACCAGCCGCTTGCGCAGGGACGCCTTGTGCACCGGGGGTTCGGTGGAGGCGGGCGCCTGGGGCGGCGCCGCGGTGGTCGTCATGCGCCCTCCTCCACCGTCTCGATGCCCGCGTCGATGTCCTGGGCCGCGTCGAGGCCGAAGGTGTGCTCCGGGTTCCAGTGCAGGACCACCTCGGCGCCCGGCACGAGGCGGCTGTCGCGCTCGATGTTCTGGACGTAGACCTCGAGCTCGGGGCAGACGGGGCTGTCGATGACGAACTGGGTGGAGACTCCGATGAAGGAGGAGGCGGCTATGCGGCCGGTGATCTTGTTCCGGCCCGTCGCGATGGCGTCCTCCTCCTCGACCGGGACCAGGGACACCTTCTCCGGGCGCACACCGACCAGCAGCTTTCCGCCGGCGCGGGGCGTGGTCGAACATCGGGCGGCGGGCAGCCTGAGGGTGGTGCCGGAGGCAGAGACGACAACGTCGGAGCCGGCGGATTCCACCGACGCCTCGATGAGGTTCGAGGTGCCGAGGAAGTTGGCCACGAAGGTGGTGCCCGGGTTCTCGTACAGCTCGGCGGGGGCGCCCAGCTGCTCGACGCGGCCGCCGTTCATCACGGCGACGGTGTCGGCCATGGTCATGGCCTCCTCCTGGTCGTGCGTGACGTGCACGAAGGTGATGCCGACCTCGGTCTGGATCCGCTTGAGCTCCAGCTGCATCTGGCGGCGCAGCTTGAGGTCGAGGGCGCCGAGCGGCTCGTCGAGGAGGAGCACCTGGGGGTGGTTGATCAGGGCACGGGCGACGGCGACGCGCTGCTGCTGACCACCGGAGAGCTGGTGCGGCTTGCGCTGGGCGAACTGGCCGAGCTGGACCAGCTCCAGCATGTCGTCGACCTGCTTCTTGACCGACTTGATGCCGCGGCGGCGCAGCCCGAAGGCGACGTTCTCGAAGATGCTCAGGTGCGGGAAGAGCGCGTAGCTCTGGAAGACCGTGTTGACCGGGCGCTTGTACGGCTGCAGGTCGGTGACCTCCCGGTCGCCGAGGTGCACCGTGCCGGTGGAGGGTTCCTCCAGGCCGGCGATCATGCGCAGCGTGGTGGTCTTCCCGCAGCCCGAGGCGCCGAGCAGGGCGAAGAAGGAGCCCTGGGGGATGGTCAGGTCCAGCGGGTGCACGGCGGTGAAGGTGCCGTAGTGCTTGCTGATCCCGGAGAGGCGGACATCGCCGCCCGCGGTCTTGTCAGTCATGAATGGTCCCGGGGTTGGGTGGGGCAAGGGGTCGAAGGCTCGGCGGAACGGGCCGGTCCGCGCCGCCGCCGGAGGGGTCCGGCGGCGGCGCCGCGGTCCGGCGGGATCGGCTCGCCGCGGGGCGTGCGTCAGGCGCCGATGAGCTTGGCGAACTTCTCTTCGTACGCCGTCTCTTCCTCGCTGGTGAGGGAGCGGAAGGCGTGGGCCTTGGCGGCCATCGCCTTGTCCGGGACGATCAAGGGGTTGTCCGCGAGCGCGGGGTCGATCTTGGCCAGCTCGTCCTTGACGCCCTCGACCGGGCAGACGTAGCTGATGTACGCGGCCAGCTGGGCGGCGATCTCGGGCTCGTAGTAGAAGTCGATGAGCTTCTCCGCGTTGGCCTTGTGCCGGGCCTTGGCGGGGACCAGCAGGTTGTCGCTGGAGGTGATGTATCCGGGGGCCGGGATGGCGTACTTGATGTCCGGGTTTCCGGCCTGGAGCTGGATGACGTCGCCGGCCCAGGCGAGGCAGGCGGCGAGGTCGCCCTTGTCGAGGTCGGAGGTGTAGTCGTTGCCGGTGAAGCGGCGTATCTGGTTCTTGTCCACGCCCTTCTGGAGCCGGCCGATGGCCTCGTCGAAGTCGGCGGTGGTGAAGGTCGCCGGGTCCTTGCCCTGGTCGAGCAGGGTCATGCCGACGCTGTCGCGCATCTCGGTGAGGAAGCCGACGCGGCCCTTGAGGGAGGGGTCGTCGAGCAGCTGGGTGACGGAGTCGACCTTCTTGCCGCCGGTCGCCTTCTCGTTGTAGGCGATGACGGTGTCGATGCCGGTCCAGGGATAGCTGTAGGACCGTCCCGGGTCCCAGTCGGGGGTGCGGAACTGCGGGATCAGGTTGGCGTAGGCGTGCGGGAGGTGCGCGGGGTCCAGCTTCTGCGCCCAGCCGAGGCGGATGATGCGGGCGGCGAGCCAGTCGGTGACGACGATCAGGTCGCGGCCGGTGTCCTGGCCGGCCGCGAGCTGGGGGCGGATCTTGCCGAAGAACTCGACGTTGTCGTTGATGTCCTCGGTGTACTTGACCTTGATGCCGGTCCGCTTGGTGAACTCCTCCAGCGTGGGACGGCTCTTCTCGTCCTCGCTGGTGTCCATGTACTCGGTCCAGTTGGAGAAGTTGATCTCCTTCTCCTGGGCCGAGTGGTCGTCGGAGGCCGCTGCCGCGTCGCCCTCGCGTTTGGCGGGCGGAATCCCGCACGCGGTGAGGGCGGACAGCCCTCCGAGGGTGAGCGCTCCGACTCCGGAGGCGCGCAGCAGCGAGCGGCGGGTGAGGGCCCCGCGCCCGCTGGTGAGGCTGCGCCGCATCGCGGCGAGTTGCGCCGCCGAGAGGCGGTCGGGCTCGAACTGCTCCATGCGCTGTGCCCTTTCGGGAGGTGTACCGCTGGTCAGGCGGTGGGCCCACGCGGCGTCGGCCGCGGATGGTTACGGACGGTCCCCGAAGATCGTGCGGTGCCAGTCCTTCTCGGCTACCGCGGTGTTGTCGTACATCACGTGCTTGACCTGCGTGTACTCCTCGAAGGAGTAGGTCGACATGTCCTTTCCGAAGCCGCTGGCCTTGTAGCCCCCGTGGGGCATCTCGCTGATGATCGGAATGTGGTCGTTGACCCAGACGCAGCCCGCCTTGATCTCGCGGGTGGCCCGGTTCGCCCGGTAGAGGTCACGGCTCCAGGCGGAGGCCGCGAGTCCGTACGGGGTGTCGTTGGCCAGCGCGAGACCCTCGTCGTCGGTGTCGAAGGGCAGGACGACGAGGACCGGGCCGAAGATCTCGGACTGGACCACCTCGCTGTCCTGGGCGGCGCCGGCGATGAGGGTGGGCCGGTAGTACGCGCCTTCGGCGAGGTCTCCGGCCGGGATCTCGCCGCCGGTGACGACGGTGGCGTAGGCGCGGGCGCGCTCGACGAAGGCGGCGACCCGGTCGCGCTGGGCGTGCGAGACCAGCGGGCCCAGGTCGGTGGTGGGCGCGAAGGGGTCGCCGAGGCGGACGCTCTCCATCAGCTCGGCCACCCGGGCGACGAAGGCGTCGTGCAGGGGGCGCTGGACGTAGGCACGGGTGGCGGCCGTGCAGTCCTGGCCGGTGTTGATGAGGGAGGCGGCGACGGCGCCGTGCGCGGCGGCCTCCAGGTCGGCGTCGTCGAAGACGAGGAAGGGGGCCTTGCCGCCGAGCTCCAGGTGGAGCCGCTTGACGGTGGCGGTGGCGATCTCGGCGACCCGCTTGCCGACGGCGGTGGAGCCGGTGAAGGAGGTCATCACCACGTCGGGGTGGCCCACCAGGTGCTCTCCGGCCTCGCGGCCGGCACCGGTGACGATGTTGATCACGCCGTCGGGCAGGCCCGCGTCCTTGGCCGCCTGCGCGAACATCAGGGAGGTCAGCGGGGTGAGCTCGGCGGGCTTGAGGACGATGGTGTTGCCCGCGGCGATCGCCGGAAGGATCTTCCAGGCAGCCATCTGGAGGGGATAGTTCCAGGGCGCGATCGAGCCGACGACCCCGATGGCCTCACGGCGTACGTACGAGGTGTGGTCGCCCGAGTACTCGGCGGCCGCCTGCCCCTGGAGGTGGCGGGCGGCGCCCGCGAAGAAGGCGGTGTTGTCGATGGTCCCCGGTACGTCGAACTCCGTGGACAGCTTGATCGGCTTGCCGCACTGGAGGGACTCGGCGTACGCGAAGTCCTCCGCCTGCTCGGCCAGTACGGCCGCCAGCCGGTGCAGGGCGTCCGAACGCTCGCCGGGGGTGGCGCCGGACCAGCCCGGGAAGGCCCTCTTGGCGGCGGCGACGGCCTCGTCGACGTCCGCGGTGCTCGCGAGCTCGTAGGTCAGGACCTCGTCGCCGGTCGCCGGATCGACCACGGTGTGTGACTGTCCGGAGGTGCCGGACCTCAGTCGCCCGTCGATGTACTGCGCGCCGTCCGCGAAGCGGTCTTTGACCTGGAAGCGGTTGCCCATAACGCTCTCACGCTCTCCGTAGCTACAGTTCGAGCTACAGCTCGAATTGAGTGCCGATCCTGGCAGAGGTGATGCCCTCGGCCAAGTGATTCCGTTGTTGCCTTTTGATTACGCGACGGAATCGGTCGACCATGTGTCGAGGCACACCGAAAATCCCGTACGAAGTGTCAGTGGCGACTGTCAGACTCGCGTGCATGGAGATGATGGACGAACTGATCAAGCAGGTCAGCCGCGGTGAACGGGTGAAGTACCTGCCGTTCTGGGGGCACCGGCCACAGCCGGACGGCAGGCTCGGTCCGAGCTGCCTGAGCCAGTGGTGGCCCGCTTCCTTCACTGTCGGTGACGTCCGTTATGCGACTGCGGAGCACTGGATGATGGCCGGCAAGGCCCGGCTGTTCGGAGACCCCGGGGCGGAGCGCGCCGCGGTGGAGGCCAAGAGCCCGGCCGAGGCGAAGAAGATCGGTCGGCTCGTGCGCGGCTTCGACAACGCGATATGGGAGCGGGAGCGGTTCGCCCTGGTCGTGGAGGGCAGCGTGCACAAGTTCGACTCCGACCCGGCGCTGCGCGGGTACCTGCTGGGCACCGGGAACCGGGTGCTGGTGGAGGCGAGCCCGATGGACCGGATCTGGGGCATCGGGCTGGCGGCCGACGACGAGCGAGCCCTGGACCCGGCGCGCTGGCGCGGACTGAACCTGCTGGGCTTCGCCCTCATGGAGGCCCGCGACCGGCTGCGCGAAGCGGGCGGGTGACGCGCAGCGGCGCGGGTCCCGGGTAAATGCGTGGCGGCGGCCCGGACGGGCCGCCTAACGTGATCAGCGTCCAGGTGTGAAGGCGAGACCTACTTCGGCTGCCGCGGGTTCGAGTCCCGTCGCCGGCTTCGGGCCGGTGTAGCTCAGTTGGTAGAGCACCTCATGGTTTCGTCGACTTCGATCTCTGGACACCTACGTCACGCACCTCCCGGTGCGCAGGCTGCGGCTCCTTCTTTTGCAAAGAAACCCAGGCCGCCGCCACCTTGATCTCGGGAGGCCGGCGTGGGGGATGCCCGGTGCGCAGGCGACGGTTACTTCTGGGGACCCGGAGGTCGTGGGTTCGAATCCCACCCGGCTCGTCACCCGCAAGGGAACGGGCCGGTGGAGCAGCCAGGCAGCTCGTCGGGCATAAAGTCCGCCGCCGACTCCCGATCTCGGGCATCCCTCACGCAACGCCTCCCCCGCTTCCATCGAATTCGGGGGGATTCTCATGGCTCGCTTCAACCAGCGCGCGCCCAAGTCGGCGCCCGCCCCGCCCACTTCGCCGGTGCGCTCCACCGGCCCCGCCCGCACCGCTCAGGGCGGCCCGGGCCACCTGCGCGACCCGCGCTCCGAACTGTTCCTGCTGGCCGTCGCCAACTTCGTCACGCAGCAGACCGCCTACGAAGGCGGCGAGGCGCGCGACGACCGGTTCGCGGCGCTCGTGCGCACCCTCGCCGTCGAGGATCCCGCCTGGACGGCCGGCCTGCTGGGCTGGCTCCGCGGGGACGCGAACATGCGGACCGCCTCCCTCGTCGGCGCCGCCGAATACGTGAAGGCCCGGCTCGACGCGGGCGCCACCGACGGGCCTTCGAACCGTCAGGTGGTCGACTCCGTGCTGCGGCGCGCGGACGAGCCCGGTGAGCTGCTGGCCTATTGGACGGCGACGTACGGGCGCAACGTGCCCAAGCCCGTCAAGCGCGGCATCGCCGACGCCGTACGCCGGCTCTACTCCGGCACCTCGCTGCTGAAGTACGACACCGACTCCAAGGCCTTCCGCTTCGGCGACGTCCTCAACCTCGTGCACGCCTCTCCCGACCCGGCCAAGCCCTGGCAGGGCGAGCTGTTCCGCTACGCCCTCGACCGCAGGCACAACCCGGAGGGCGCCGAGGTCCCGGCGGGCAACCGGACCCTCGCGGCCCACCGGGCGCTGATGGAGCTGCCGGTGCAGGAGCGTCGGGCGCAGATCACCGCCCCGGACGGGGCGGAGCGGCTCGCGGCGGCGGGCATGACCTGGGAGTCGCTGGCCGGTTGGCTGCAGGGGCCGATGGACGCGGCCGCCTGGGAGGCGGTCATCCCGTCCATGGGTGCGATGGCGCTCCTGCGCAACCTGCGCAACTTCGACCGGGCCGGGGTCTCGGACGCGGTGGCCGCACGGGTCGCGGCGAGGATCTCCGACCCGGAGGTCGTCGCCCGGTCCCGGCAGTTCCCCTTCCGCTACCTGGCCGCCTATCAGCACGCGCCCTCGCTGCGCTGGTCGTACCCGCTGGAGCAGGCGCTCGGCCACTCGCTGGCCAACGTACCTGCGCTGCCGGGCCGGACCCTGGTCCTCGTCGACCGGTCCGGGTCGATGTGGTCGCCGCTGTCGGACCGATCCGAGCTCAACCGGGCGGACGCCGCGGCCATTTTCGGAACGGCGCTGGCGCTGCGGGCCGAGCGGGCCGACCTGGTGCAGTTCGGTACGACCAGCGAGGCGGTCCCGTGCCGCCGCGGCGAGTCCGTGCTGAAGGTGCTGGAGCGGTTCGGGCAGCTCGGCGGGACCTACACGGCCAAGGCGGTGAAGAAGTACTACGACGGCCACGACCGGGTGTTGATCGTCACCGACGAGCAGGTCGCCGCGTGGGGCCACGGCGGCGATCCGACCGCCGAGGTGCCGCCCGCGGTTCCGGTCTACACCTGGAACCTGGCCGGCTACCGGGTGGGGCACGCGCCCTCCGGCACCGCGAACCGGCACACCTTCGGCGGGCTCACCGACGGGGCCTTCCGGATGGTGTCCCTGATCGAGGCCGGCCGCGACGCCGACTGGCCGTGGGCCTCCTGAGGCGGCCCGGTCAGACCTTCTCGCGCACCTGGGAGTTGTCGTAGGGGCTGTCGTAGGGCGAGTGGTCGACGGACCCCCGCTCCATGAAACCGGCGAATATGAGCGCGATCATCACGGCACCCAGCAGGACGCCGATCGAGCCCAGGATGATGCCGGCGAGCGCCATCCCGCCGTTGTCCGCCTCGCCCCGGCTCGCCTTGCCGCGGCCCAGCGCGCCGAAGACGATCGCGGCCGCCCCGAGCACGACCGCGAAGAAGCTGGTGATGCAGCCGACGACCGCGAGGATCCCGAGGACGAGCGCGGTGATGCCGAAGCCGTTGCTGCGCTGCACCCCGTAGGGCGGGTACCCGCCCTGGCCCGGGTATCCCTGGTACCCGGGGTATCCCGGGTGACCGGCCTGCGCGGGGTATCCGGCGTCGCCGGGGTACCCGTAGCCGGGCTGGGCCGGATACCCGTACGCAGCGGACGCGGGCGGCCCGGTCATCGGGGGCGGGGTCGGCGTCGGTATCGGAGCCGGGATCGGAGTCGGAGTCGGCGCGGACGGGGTGAACTGGTCGCCCGGCATCCCCGCGAGCGTCGGCTGGTCGTGCACGGACGGCGGGCCCGACACGCCCGGCGTCCCCGGCCCGCCCTGCGACTTGCCCAGCTCCACCGCCGGCCGCTCAAGCGGCGCCCACGGGTCTCGCGGCTCGGGACTGCTGTTGGTCATACGGCGCCCCCCTCTCGTACAGCCATGCTAAGCGCTGCCACCGACAGTCACGGGCGTGCCTACGATGAATCCCGACCTGCCCGCACCCGCGTCCTCCCGGAGGCACCCCCATGACCGACCTGCACCCCTTCATCGCGGGACTGCCCAAGGCCGAACTCCACGTCCACCACGTAGGCTCGGCATCCCCGCGCATCGTGGCCGAGCTCGCCTCCCGGCACCCCGACTCGAAGGTCCCCACCGACCCCGAGGCCCTCGCCGACTACTTCACCTTCACCGACTTCGCGCACTTCATCGAGGTCTACCTGTCGGTGGTCGACCTGGTCCGCACCCCGGACGACGTGCGCACCCTCACCTTCGAAGTCGCCCGCGACATGGCCCGGCAGAACATCCGCTACGCCGAACTGACCATCACCCCGTACTCCTCCACCCGCCGCGGCATCGACGAGAAGGCCTTCATGGAGGCCATCGAGGACGCCCGCCGGGCCGCCGAGACCGAACTCGGCGTCATCCTGCGCTGGTGCTTCGACATCCCCGGCGAGGCCGGCCTGGAGGCCGCCGCCGAGACCGCCCGGCTCGCCGTCGACCACCGCCCCGAGGGCCTGGTCTCCTTCGGCCTCGGCGGCCCCGAGATCGGCGTCCCGCGCCCGCAGTTCAAGCCGTACTTCGACGCCGCCCGCGCCGTCGGTCTGCGCAGCGTCCCGCACGCCGGCGAGACCACCGGCCCGGAGACGATCTGGGACGCCATCCGCGAGCTCGGCGCCGAGCGCATCGGCCACGGCACCAGCGCCACCCAGGACCCGGAACTGCTGGCGTACCTCGCCGAGCACCGGATCGCGCTGGAGGTCTGCCCGACCTCCAACATCGCGACCCGCGCGGTGACCGACCTCGACCGGCACCCCGTCAAGGAGATGGTCGCGGCGGGCGTGCTCGTCACCATCAACAGCGACGACCCGCCGATGTTCGGCTCCGACCTGAACAACGAGTACGCGGTGGCCGCCCGCCTCCTCGACCTCGACGAGCGCGGGCTCGCGCAGCTCGCCAAGAACGCCGTCGAGGCCTCCTTCCTGGACCCGGCCGGCAAGGCGAAGCTGAACGCGGAGATCGACACGTACACCGCCGAATGGCTCGCGCGCTGACGCGTTCCGGGCAACTGCGCCCCTGAGAATGGGGACATGAGCACTCTGACTGCCGTCGGCCACCGCGGCGATCCCTACCGTGTCCGTGAGAACACCCTGGCCTCGCTCCGCTCCGCCTTCGCGCGCGGGGCGGACGCCGTCGAGATCGACGTACGGCTGACCCGGGACGGAGTGCCGGTCCTCCTCCACGACGCGACGCTCCAGCGGCTGTGGGGCCACGACCTACGCCTCGACGAGGTCACGGCCCCACAGCTGAAGGGACTGACGCTGGGCGGCGTTCCCACGCTGCGCGACGCCCTGACGGCCGCCGGGTCGGGCCGGCTGATGCTCGACCTGCCCGGCGCCACGCCCGAGGCGGTGCGGATCGTCGTGGGCGAGGTCCGCGAGTGCGGGGCGCGCGAGCGGACGTACTACTGCGCGGGCCCGAACACGATGCTGGCGGTCCGCGCCGCCGATCCGGGCGCGGAGATCGCGCTGACCTGGACCTCGCTGTCGCCGCCGCGGCGGGCGCTGATCGATGCCGTGGCGCCGCGCTGGCTCAACTACCGCTTCGGGCTGGTGAGCCGGGAGCTGGTGGACGCGCTCCACCGGGACGGCCTGCTGGTGTCGGCCTGGACCGCGGACACCAAACGGACGATGAAGGGCCTCGTCGCGGCGGGGGTCGACTCGATCACCACGAACCGGCTGGACGCGCTGACGGCGGTGCGGACCGGGCTCGGGCGGTGATACGGGCCTTCCGGGAGGGCATCCGCGGCGCCGATCCGCGGTGGCAGGACCTGGGCCTGACCCTGCTGGTGCAGCTGGCCGTCACGATGCCGTTCGTCGTGCCCAGGTCGCCCGATCTCCCTCCCGTGACCTGGCTCTCGTACGCGATGACCACGGCCGGCGTGCTGCCCCTGATCTGGCGCCGCCGGGCACCCGTGGCGGTACTGGCGGCGGTCCTGGCCGTCGGGGGGATCTACAAGGTCGCCGTCGACGGGCCGGGGCAGCCGCTGCCGTACGCGGGCCTCATCGCCTTCTACACGGTCGCCCTGCAGTGCGCCCTGCGGGTGCGCGTGGCCGTGGGGCTGGCCGCCTTGGTGGTCGTGGCCGCGTCAGTGGGCTGGGAGACGGGGACGGCGCGGGAACTGCTGTTCACGCTGTTCGTCTCGGCGGCGGCCTACGCCCTGGGGCGGCTCCAGCACGCGCGGCAGGCCTACACCGAGGCCGTTCTGGCCCGCGCCGCCGAGCTGGAGCGGGCCAACCGGATCGAGGCGGAGCAGGCTGCCGCACGCGAACGGGCCAGGATCGCGCGGGAGATGCACGACATCCTCTCGCACGCGGTCAGCATCATGATCGTGCAGGCGGAGGCCGGACCGGTGGCCGTGCGCAGGGCCCCGGAGCGGGCCGAGGCGGCCTTCGAGGCGATCGCGGAGACGGGGCGGGACGCAATGGCGCAGCTGCGCGCGATGCTGGGTGTGCTGCGCACCGACGAAGCCGCGCCCCGGAGCCCACAGCCGGGGATCTCCGGCCTGACGGAGCTGGTGGACCGGGTACGGGCCAGCGGACTGCGGGTGGGGTACGAACGGACCGGCGCGGTGCGCGAGCTGCCGGCCGCATTGCAGGCGACCGTGTACCGGGTGGTGCAGGAAGCCCTGACCAACGTGGTCAAGCACGCCGGGGCATCGGCGGCGGACGTCACGCTCGCGTACGGACCGGGAACGCTCACGGTGACGGTCACGGACGACGGCCGGGGACCCGGTGGCGCCTCGGGCGGGCACGGGCTGATCGGCATCCGCGAGCGGGCGGCGGCCCACGGCGGAACTGCCGAGTCCGGACCGGGCCCGGACGGGGCCGGGTACTCGGTGCGGGTGTCCCTTGTAACCTCGCCGCTGGAGGTGGGGAATTGACGATCCGTGTGGTGGTGGCCGATGACCAGGAGCTGGTGCGCAGCGGCTTCGCGATGATCCTGGACGTCCAGGAGGACATCGAGGTCGTGGCGGAGGTGGGGGACGGCGCGGCGGCGGTGGAGGCGGTGGCCCGGCTCGCGCCGGACGTGGCGCTGCTGGACATCCGGATGCCGGTGCTGGACGGGATCGAGGCCTGCCGGGCGATTTCGACCGGGAGCGCGTGCCGCACGGTGATGCTCACGACCTTCGATTCGGACGAGTACGTGTACGAGGCGCTGCACGCGGGGGCGAGCGGGTTCCTGCTGAAGGACGTGCGGCGGGACGACCTGGTGCACGCGGTGCGGGTGGTGGCGGCGGGCGAGTCGCTGCTGGCGCCGTCGGTGGCGCGGCGGCTGATCGAGGAGTACACGACGGCGACGGTGCGGCCCGCCCTTCCGGCGGACCGGCTGGAGGTGCTGACGGCGCGGGAACGGGAGACGCTGCTGCACCTGGGGCGGGGCCTGTCCAACGCGGAGATCGCGGCGTCGCTGGTGGTGAGCGAGCACACCGTGAAGTCGCACGTGGGGAACGTGCTGGCGAAGCTGGGGCTGCGGGACCGGATCCAGGCGGTGATCTGCGCGTACGAGACGGGCCTGATCGCGGCGGGTACTCCCTCTGGGGAGTGAGGGGACGGCGTGTCGCCTCCCCCGCGCCGGGTAGTTGTCGTACCGGTGAAGACCCCTCTGGATGGTGATCCGCAACTACCCCTCTGACCTGGAGCATTGAGGTCATCGGGGCAGACCGCGCCGATGACCTCACAGGGGGAGCACACCACCATGAACACACGTACGCGCACGCTGATCGCAGCCGCCCTGGTCCTGGGGATCGCATCCGGTCCGGCCGTCGCGCACGCCGCTTCGGTTCCCGCGCCGGCGGGGAGCGCGGCGGGCGTCTCGGCGCCCCTCGTCCCGTCCCCGCCGAATGCGGCGGCACTGGAGCGGGCGATTGCCGGTCTCGGGGCGGAACACAAGGACGCGACCGCCGCGCTGGTCCGCGTCGGGGGTACGAGCGGCAGCTGGCGGGGCAGTTCCGGGGTCGCGGACATCGTCACCGGGCGGGCGGTCGTCGAGCAGGGGAGGTTCCGGGCGGGGTCGGTGACCAAGACCTTCACCGCGGCGGTGGTCCTCCAGCTGGCGGCCGAGGGCCGGGTGGACCTCGACCGGCCGGTCCGGCGGTACCTGCCCGGGACCGTTCCCGATGCCTACGGCGCGGTCACCGTCCGGCAGTTGCTCGACCACACGAGCGGCATACCGGCGGCGGACGGACCGGGCGACTCGTTCCAGGCGCAGTGGGAGCACCGCTTCGATGTGACCGACCCGCACGACCAGCTGGTCAATGCCCTCGCGAAGAAGCCGGAGTTCACTCCGGGCTCGGCCCAGCACTACCTGAACATCAATTACACCTTGCTGGGCGTGCTCGTCGAGAAGGTGACGGGCACCTCGTACGAGGAGGCGGTCGGCCGGCGGATCCTGAGGCCGCTCGGTCTGCATCAGACCTCGTTCCCGTCCCGGACGCAGACGAGGATCTACGGTCCGCACAACCGTGGGTACCAGGCGATAGCCGGGGCGGACGGCTCCCGGGAGCTGCGGGACGTGACCGAGTGGAACTCCTCGGACCGTTGGGCGGCCGGGGACATCATCTCGACCACGGCCGATCTGGAGCGGTTCACCAAGGCCCTGTTCAGCGGGCGGGTCGTGCCGGCGGCCCAGCTGGAGGAGATGTTCACGGTGCCGGCGGTGAAGACCTTCGGCACCGGGGAGGCCGCCACGATGACTGCGGGAATGTCCAGGATCGCCCTGCCGGACGGCACGGTGCTGTGGGGCAAGTCCGGGGGCCGGCACGGGTACAACACCGGCATGGGCGCGACCCGGGACCTGTCCCGCACCTTGGTCTACTCGGTCAACTCCACGAACGCCAAGGGCGAGGACATGAACCCGGTGGTCTTGGGCGTCGTGATGGCGGCCTTCGCCAAGTAGGCATCAGGCGGGCGTCGCCTCAAGTCGCTTGATCATGCGGCGGAGCACCAGCAAGGGGATCACCCCGAAGACTCCGAACGACATGTCGATGACGCTCCACCAGATGGGGATGCCCCGGATCGGTGCGCATATCAGGGCCAGCGGAATCACTCCGGCGCAGGCGATCATGCCGGCTTCGACGATCCAGATGTTGCGGACCGGGTCGCGGTGGACCCCGTAGAAGAAGACGGCGATGACGAGGTGGGCGAAGGCGAGCCAGTCGGTGCCGTAGAGGAGGAAGGGGTATTCGGCGTCGGCCCGCTCCAGCCCGTCGCCCACACGTCGCAGCCACTCGTTGTCGATCAGCGCGTTGGCCCAACGGAGCTCGCTGACCAGGGGGAAGGCCGTCAGGCCGCTGAGCACCAGGCAGATCAGGAACAGGGTCAACCAGGCACGGATTCGCCGCTCAAGGGCGCTTCTCTCGCTCATGGAAGGAAGCCTACGCCTGTTTCTGAACACGTTCAGCCAATTCGCTGAACGCGTTCAACACCCGCCGCCGGGTGCGCGGTCAGAGGCCGACGATCGCGTTCCAGCGCTTGGCGAGGGACCGGCGTTCGGCCGAGGAGATGTCCCGGGCCACGACCAGCCTCTTGCGCATGTCGTCGTCCGGGAAGATCAGCGGGTTCTCGGCCAGTTCAGCGGTCTCCTGGTCGTCGGAGGCGGCCAGGACTTCCCGGGCGGCCGGGACGGGGCAGACGTAGTTGACGGAGGCGGCGAGCGAGGCGGCCACCTCGGGCGCGTAGTAGTAGTCGATGAGGGCCTCGGCATTCGCCTTGTGCCGGGCCAGGTTGGGGACGAGCAGGCTCTCGGCCCAGAGTTCGGCTCCCTCTTCCGGGACGACGAACTCGATGTCCGGGTTGTCGGCCTGGAGTTGGATGGCGTCCCCGGAGTAGGCCTGACAAGCGAGGACATCACCCTTGCTCAGATCGGAGGTGTAGTCGTTGCCCGTGAACCGGCGGATGTGCTTCTTCTTCACCATGCTCTCGACCTGGTCGCACATCCGGTGGAAGTCGGACTCGGTCCAGCGGGTGACGTCCACGCCATTGCCCTGCATGAGCAGCGCGAAGGACTCGTCCAGCCCGGAGAAGAGGGTGACCTTGCCCGCAAGGTCCGGCTGCCACAGGTCCTTGACCGACCTGATCTCCCGCCCCAGGGCCTTGCGGTTGTAGGCGATGCCGGTGATCCCCGACTGCCAGGGGACGGTGTGCAGCCGACCCTCGTCGAAGGCGGGGGAACGCAGCTGCGGGTCGAGGTGCCGGGCCACGTTGGGCTGGGCCGACCGGTCCAGCTTCTGGGCCCAGCCCAGGTGGACGAAGCGGGCGGCCATCCAGTCGCTGACCACGATCAGGTCGTGGCCGGTCTCCTGGCGGTTCATCAGGGCCGGGCTGACCTTGCCGAAGAACTCGTCGTTGTCGTTGATCTCCTCGGTGTACCGGACCTCGATGCCGGTCTGCTCCGAGAAGGCCTCCAGCGTCGGGCGGCGCTCCTCGTCCTCTTCATCGGTGTCGATGTACAGCGGCCAGTTGGAGAACACGACGCTGCGGTCCCGCTCCGAACGGTCCGGACCCTCGCGCCCTTCTTCGGGAACGTAGGCGGCGGGCACGCCGCAGCCGGCGAGGGCAGCCGTGAGGCCCGCGGCACCGAGGCCGTACAGCGCAGAACGGCGGGAGAAGGCGAGTTCGGGCATGGGCACAGCCTCGGCGAACGCGAGGGGGCGGGCAATAGACATGTTGTCTACTGCCCGCCCCGTCAACGCTGTGCTGTGATCGATGCGGCCGATCAGCCGTCGAGCGAGGTCATCACGTGCTTGATGCGCGTGTAGTCCTCGAAGCCGTAGGCGGAGAGGTCCTTGCCGTAGCCGGACTTCTTGAAGCCGCCGTGCGGCATCTCGGCGACGAGCGGGATGTGGGTGTTGATCCACACGCAGCCGAAGTCGAGGTTCTTGGACATCCGCATCGCGCGGCCGTGGTCCTTGGTCCACACGGAGGAGGCGAGGGCGAACTCGACGCCGTTCGCGTACTCCAGGGCCTGACCCTCGCTCGTGAAGGACTGGACGGTGATGACGGGGCCGAAGACCTCGTTCTGGATGATCTCGTCGTCCTGCTTGAGGCCGGAGACCACGGTCGGGGCATAGAAGTAGCCCTTCTCGCCGACCTGGTGGCCACCCGCCTCGACCTTGGCGTGGGCGGGGAGGCGCTCGATGAAGCCCGCGACCTGCTTGAGCTGGTTCGGGTTGTTCAGCGGGCCGTACAGCACGTCCTCGTCGTCCGGCTGGCCGGTCTTGGTGTCGGCGGCGGCCTTGGCGAGCGCGGCCACGAACTCGTCGTGGATCGACTCGTGCACGAGCACGCGGGTCGCAGCGGTACAGTCCTGGCCCGCGTTGAAGTAGCCGGCGACCGCGATGTCCTCGACGGCCTTGGCGATGTCGGCGTCCTCGAAGACCACGACCGGGGCCTTGCCACCGAGCTCCAGGTGGACGCGCTTGACGTCCTTGGAGGCGCTCTCGGCGACCTGCATGCCCGCGCGCACGGAGCCGGTGATGGAGGCCATCGCCGGGGTGGAGTGCTCGACCATCGTCTTGCCGGTCTCGCGGTCACCGCAGATGACGTTGAATACGCCCTTGGGCAGCACGGAGTCGATGATCTCCGCCATCAGGACGGTGGAGGCCGGGGTGGTGTCCGAGGGCTTGAGCACGACGGTGTTGCCCGCCGCGATGGCCGGGGCGAACTTCCACACGGCCATCATCATCGGGTAGTTCCACGGCGCTACCTGGGCGCAGACGCCGACCGGCTCACGGCGGATGATCGAGGTCATCCCCTCCATGTACTCACCGGCCGAGCGACCCTCCAGGAGCCGTGCGGCACCCGCGAAGAAGCGGATCTGGTCCACCATCGGGGGCAGCTCCTCGCTGGCCGTGAGGGCCAGCGGCTTGCCGGTGTTCTCCGACTCGGCGGCGACGAGCTCGTCCGCGCGCGCCTCGAAGGCGTCCGCGATCTTCAGCAGGGCCTTCTGGCGCTCCGCGGGCGTGGTGTCGCGCCAGCCCGGGAAGGCGGCCGCGGCAGCGGCCATGGCGGCGTCCACATCGGCCTGGCCCGAGAGCGGGGCGGTGGCGTACACCTCGCCGGTGGCCGGGTTGACCACCTCGGTGGTCCGCCCGTCGGCGGCGTCCTTGAACTCCCCGCCGATGTAGTTGCGCAGACGACGCAGTTCGGTGGTCACTACAGCCACACTCCTGATCACATGTCCAACGATTGAGACGAATACCAAGCCTAGCCTCTCGGCGGAGGCTTTCGACAGACCCAGACGCCACCAACTACGAAATCAGTGAGATCCGAGTCCTCAAACAACGAATTTCATCGATTCCGTCTTGCGGAACAGACGACCCTCGTGCACAGTGAGGTCGTGGTCAGTCGAAGCGCAGATTCCAGGAACAGACAACCGTCCCCTTCGGTCGATGCTGTGTCCCTGGCGATCATCGAGCAACTGCAGGAGGACGGTCGCCGTCCCTACGCCTCGATCGGCAAGGCCGTGGGCCTCTCCGAAGCCGCTGTGCGCCAGCGCGTGCAGAAGCTGCTCGACCAGGGCGTCATGCAGATCGTCGCCGTCACCGACCCGCTCACCGTGGGCCTGCGACGCCAGGCCATGGTCGGCATCAACGTCGAGGGCGACCTCGATCCGGTGGCCGACGCACTGACCGCCATGGCCGAGTGCGAGTACGTGGTCATGACCGCAGGTTCGTTCGACCTGATGGTGGAGATCGTCTGCGAGGACGACGACCACTTGCTCGAAACGATCAACAAGAAGATCCGCACGCTCCCCGGCGTGCGATCAACCGAAAGCTTCGTTTATCTGAAGCTGAAGAAGCAGACCTACATGTGGGGAACTCGATAGCCCGTGAGCCAGGACCTCTCCAAGACCGCATACGACCACCTGTGGATGCACTTCACCCGCATGTCGTCGTACGAGAACGCACCCGTCCCCACCATCGTGCGTGGTGAGGGCACCTACATCTTCGACGACAAGGGCAAGCGCTACCTCGACGGTCTTGCCGGACTGTTCGTGGTCAACGCAGGTCACGGCCGCAAGGAACTGGCCGAGGTCGCCTACAACCAGGCTCAGCAGCTCGCCTTCTTCCCGGTGTGGTCGTACGCCCACCCGAAGGCCGTGGAACTCGCCGAGCGCCTCGCGAACTACGCCCCGGGCGACCTGAACAAGGTCTTCTTCACCACCGGTGGCGGCGAGGCCGTCGAGACCGCCTGGAAGCTCGCCAAGCAGTTCTACAAGCTGCAGGGCAAGCACACGAAGTACAAGGTCATCTCGCGTGCGGTCGCCTACCACGGCACCCCGCAGGGCGCCCTGTCCATCACGGGCCTGCCGGCCCTGAAGGCTCCCTTCGAGCCGCTGGTGCCCGGCGCGCACAAGGTGCCGAACACCAACATCTACCGTGCCCCGATCTACGGCGACGACCCGGAGGCCTTCGGCCGCTGGTGCGCCGACCAGATCGAGCAGGAGATCCTCTTCGAGGGCGCCGACACCGTCGCGGCCGTCTTCCTGGAGCCGGTGCAGAACGCCGGTGGTTGCTTCCCGCCGCCGCCCGGGTACTTCCAGCGCGTCCGCGAGATCTGCGACGAGTACGACGTGCTGCTCGTCTCCGACGAGACGATCTGCGCGTTCGGCCGCCTCGGCACGATGTTCGCCTGCGACAAGTTCGGCTACGTGCCGGACATGATCACCTGCGCCAAGGGCATGACCTCGGGCTACTCCCCGATCGGTGCCTGCATCGTCTCGGACCGCATCGCGGAGCCGTTCTACAAGGGCGAGAACACCTTCCTGCACGGCTACACCTTCGGCGGACACCCGGTGTCCTCGGCGGTGGCGATCGCCAACCTCGACATCTTCGACAAGGAAGGCCTCAATCAGCACGTGCTGAACAACGAGGACGCCTTCCGCACCACGCTGGAGAAGCTGCACGACCTGCCGATCGTCGGCGACGTCCGCGGCAACGGCTACTTCTACGGCATCGAGCTCGTCAAGGACAAGGACACCAAGGAGTCCTTCACGGACGAGGAGACGGAGCGCGTGCTCTACGGCTTCCTCTCCAAGGCGCTCTTCGAGAACGGCCTGTACTGCCGGGCCGACGACCGCGGTGACCCGGTCATCCAGCTCGCGCCGCCGCTGATCGCCGACCAGGGCACCTTCGACGAGATCGAAGGAATCCTGCGCTCGGTGCTCACCGAGGCATGGACCAAGCTGTAACCGGGGCCTTAGGCCGACCGAGCCGCAGTAGTCCAACCACACGGCCCGGATCCTCCGTTCGAGTGAGAACGCGAGGGTCCGGGCCGTGTGCTGTCACCATCCAAGACGTTCATCTCTTTACATCTCAGTGTGGCGCCAGTGACTTCGACCGGCTCCGCTTCGTTCCCTCGGACGGAGGTGTACGCCATGGTGGCTCCACCGGACAATGCTCCGCCTGACAATGACGTCCTGTGGACTCGGTCCCTGCACTACTCCCACAGCGGGTCCCCCCGGACGAAGTCCGGGGGAGGCTCCCCCGCCCTCGTCGAGATCTCCGTCGGTGTCCGTCAGGGCGAGATCCTCGCCCTGACCGGTCCCCGCGGCAGTGGCAAGACCACCCTGCTCCGCTGTCTGTCCGGGCAGCTGCGGCCCCAGCAGGGCGAGGTCTGGTTCAACAGCGTCCCCGTGCACACCATGGGCGCGCTCGTCCGCGAACGGCTGCGCCGCGACCGGTTCGGCTGGATCGGCCACGAGCCCCAGCTGCTGCCCGAGCTGAAGGTCTGGGAGAACGCGGCCCTGCCCCTGCTGCTCGCCGGAGCCTCCCACCGCAGCGCCCGCACGGCTGCCTGCGAATGGTTGGAACGCCTGGACATCGCCGGCTTCGCCCGCAAGCGCCCCGGCGCCCTGACCCGCGCCGAGTGCCAGCGCGTCGCACTCGCCCGGGCGCTGGTCAACGAGCCCGCGGTGATCTTCGCCGACGAGCCCACGGCCCCGCTCCACCGCACCGAGCGTGCCCTGCTGCTGCGCACGCTGACCACCGCGGCCCGCTCCCACGACATCACCGTGCTGCTGGCCACCCATGACGAGGCCACCGCGGACGTCGCGGACCGCCGGATCGCCCTGCTCGACGGCCGCCTCGCGGGGGCCGCGGCCGCCGACTCCCCCGTCGCCGACACCACGGAGGACCAGGCCGCGTGCTCGCTCTCCGCCTAGCCCGTGGTTCCCGGCCGCTCGTCCAGCTGCGGCGGCTCCTCGTCGCCGCGGCCTCGGCCGGAACCGGATTCCTGCTCCTCTATGTACTCGTCGGTGCCGTGGCCCAGCCCGCCGGATCGTTCCCTCGCCTGCTGTGGGCCCTGATCCCGTTGGCCGTCACCGGGCACTTCGCCGTCGTCGTGGCCCGGGCCGACCCCGCGACCCAGCCCCGCGAGGGACTGGACGCCGTCGGGCTGGGACCCGTTCGGCTCATGCTGGCCGCCGCGATCTCCACCGCCGTCGCCTGCGCCCTGGGCAGCGCCGTGGCCCTGGCCGCCTTCCTCCACCTGCGCGGGGAACTGGCAGGTCTGCCGTTCGACGGGACCGGGGCCGAACTGCTCCATGCCGACCAGCCGCTGCCGGTGGCGGGCGCCCTCACCCTGTTGGCGCTGATCCCGCTGACCGCCTCGGCCGCCACCGCCCTCGCCCTGCGACCGCACCCGCCGCTGGCCCCCCAGACCGGACTGCCCTGGGGCATCGCGCTGACCGCCTGCGGACTCGCCGCCTCCGCCTACGCGGGCCGGGGCGATGCCGGGGCGCTCATCGGCTGGTCGCTGACCGCGGTCGGGCTCGCCCTGGCCGGACCGGGGCTCGCCTACGCCTGCGGGAGCCTGGTCCAGGCCGTGCGCCCCGGAGCACTGCGGCTGCTGGCCGGACGGACCCTCCAGGAGGAGGCCCCCCGGATCGGCCCCCCGCTCGGAGTGCTCTGCTCGGTGGCCGCAGGTGCCCTGACCGCGTTCGCCCTGCGCGACCGGGGCGGGCTGCCCGTCCCGCTGGGCCCGCTGACCTGGCCGGCCGTCGCCCTGGTGGCCCTGTGCGCCGCCGCGACCCTTCTCACATCCGTGGTGGAGGCCCGCCGGAGTCGGCAGCCCGGACGCACGGCCCTGCTCGACCTGGGTGCCCCGTCCAACGTCCTGCGCAGCGCCGCGAGTCTGCGGGCCACCGCCCTGCTGGCCGTGTGCGTACCGCTCAGCTGGGGTGTGGCGCAGCTGACGTCGCTGGCATTGACCCGCTGACACGAGCAGCCCTTAGGGTGGGCCGAATGGTCAACCCAGACATCGAGATCGAGACGCTCGCCGAATTCGACCAGGTCGTGGCACGCGGCTCGCTCAGCGGCTACCGGATCCAGTCGGTCAACCTGCTGGAGCGGACCTTCGCGCTGCTGGCCGCCGACACCTCGGCGGCCGTGTTCCTGGGCTGCGCGATGGAGCCCGACGCGGCGGCGAAGGTCCGCGCCGACGGCGCGCTGGTCTTCCCGCCGATACCGGACCTGCCGTTCGACCCGTACCGGGGCCTGCTCTACACGCCCGAGGAGCTCTTCGCCGGGCTGCCCGACGGGTACGAAACCACCCCCGACGCCGAGGCGTACGCCTGGTTCCAGGAGACGAAGTCCGACGGAGACGTCTTCTCCTCGATGCTCCGTTCCGTCCATGACGACGCCATCTCCGACGCCCTCGACGAGCACCTCCGCGGTGTCCGGGTCGTCGGTGTGATGGGCGGCCACGCGATGGCCCGCGGCGGTACGGACTACCGCGGCGCGGCGGAGCTGGGCCGGGCACTGACCCGGTCCGGGTTGACGGTGGCCACCGGCGGTGGCCCGGGTGCGATGGAGGCCGCCAACCTCGGCGCCTACCTGGCCCCGGCCCCGGACGAGGCCCTCGCCGAGGCCCTGGAGATGCTGGCCAAGGCCCCCTCCTTCGCGCCGTCGGTGTCCGACTGGGCGCGCGCGGCCTTCGCCGTGCGCGAGCGCTTCCCCGCCGGCGGCGACTCGGTGGGCATCCCCACCTGGTTCTACGGGCACGAGCCGCCGAACGCCTTCGCGGGCCACATCGCGAAGTACTTCGCCAACGCCACCCGCGAGGACGGGCTGCTGGCCCGCTCGACCGCGGGCGTGGTCTTCCTGCCCGGCGCGGCGGGCACCGTCCAGGAGATCTTCGACAACGGGACTCCGAACTACTACGAGTCCCGGGGCGAGCCGGCCCCGATGATCCTCGTCGGCCGCACCCACTGGACCGAGCACCTTCCGGCCTGGCCGCTGCTGCGGGCACTGGCGCGGGGCCGTGCGATGGAGTCGCGCATCGCGCTCGTCGATTCGGTGGACGAGGTCCCCGGCGTCCTCGCTTCGATGAGCTGAGCTCCAGAAGCAACTTCCCGGCCCGTTCTGACGTCTGGCAGAGGTACCGCAAAACCTGCCAGACGTGAACGGAGCCCTTGGTGCTCATAGGCCTGCTGACCGCTGTCGCGGCGTCCATCTGCTACGGCACGGGATCCGTGCTGCAAGCCGTCGGATCGCGCCGCGCCGCACGCATGTCCCCGACCGCTGCCGGGGTGACCGCCCATGGCGGTCCCAACCTGTCGTCCACCGCGAAAGCGGCGATGACCTGGGAGTTCATCGTCGGCACCATCCTGGACTTCGTGGGCTTCGGACTCGGCGCCCTGGCCGCCCGGCTGCTTCCCCTCTTCCTCTCCCAGACGGTGATCAGCGCCAACCTGGTGATCACGGCCGTGCTGAGCGTCAAGATGCTCGGCATCCGGCTGAGCCGGAAGGAATGGACCTCGATCGGGGTCGTCTGCACCGCGCTGGTGCTGCTGGCGACGGCCGCGGGCCACGAGGGCGGCCACCACGCGCCGATGTCCACGCACTGGTGGCTGCTGGGGATCACCGTGCTGCTGATGGTGGGCGGCACGGTGGCCGTACGCCTCCTCGGAGGCAGCGCCGCGATCCTGGCGGGCCTGCTGTCGGGCCTGGGCTTCGGCGCGCTCGGCGTCGGCGTCCGGATCCTGAACGGCGTGGACCCGTTCGACCTCGGCACCTTCCTCACCGACCCGGCCCTCTACGCCATCCTGGTGGCGGGCATCGGCGGCATGTACCTGCACACGGTCGCCCTCCAGATCGGCTCGGTGAACGGCGCCACGGCGGCCCTGGTCGTCGGCGAGACGGTTCTGCCCGGCGCGATCGGCGTCCTGTGGCTCGGTGACGCCTCCCGCCCGGGCCTCGCCTGGCTCGCGGTCCTCGGCTTCGTCATGGCCGTCGCCGGAGCGGTGGCCGTCGCCTGGTACGGCAAGCACGAGGGGGCCGACGAGGGCGCCGTCGCCCCGGTGCCGGAGCCGGTCGGCTGACCCACCGGCCGGCCGGGCTCCCTCACCCGGTCGGCCGCCCCCCGGTGGTGGCGCGGCAGTGACTGCCGCTTGCTGGACCAGGGGAGAGAGTGAGGGTTCGTGAGTTCCACGACCGATCGGCTCGATACGCCACGCGCGGCCGGGATGGCCGGAATCGCCTTCGCCCTGCTGCTCGGGGCGGCGATCGTCCTGATGCGGATCGCCGTCCCGTCGGGCAGCGCCGTCGACATGCCCATCGACCAGGACAAGCGCTGGGCCGTCCAAGTGTCACTGGAGATCGTGCCCTTCGCGGGCATCTTCTTCCTCTGGTTCATGGGCGCCCTGCGCGCGCATACGGGCGCGGCCGAGGACCGGTTCGTCGCCACCGTGTTCCTCGGCAGCGGATTCGTCTTCGTGGCCACCCTGTTCGCCTCCGCCGCGGCGGCGGGCACCGTGCTGGCCGAGGGAACGCCCTCCGATTTCGGCCGCCACTACGCCTACACCCTCCTCGCGACGTACGCCATGCGGATGGCGGCCGTCTTCGCCCTCGCGACCTCGACCATCGGGCGGATGCTCGGCGTCTTCCCGCGGCCACTGGCCCTGCTGGGCACCGTCGTCGGCCTGGTCCTGCTCGTGATCGGTTCCGGAGTGCCCTGGTCCGAGCTGGTGTTCCCGCTCTGGGCACTGATCCTCAGCCTGTACATCCTGCGCGTCCGGCGCGGCACCACCCACCGGCCTCCGACCCCCACCGAACCGCCCTGACCTGCGGATCCGTACTCCGGCAGGCGCCCTGTAAGCGCCGCGTGCATGCTGGTGGGAAGGGGAGGGCCCGGGGGGTCCGGGGGGTGACGGGGAGGGACGGCCAAGGGAAAGGCAGAACCGTCATGAGGCTTGTCGTCGACCTCAACCGCTGCCAGGGATACGCCCAGTGCGCATTCCTCGCTCCCGATGTCTTCGCCATGCACGGCGACGAGTCACTGCTCTACAACCCGGAGGCGGATCCGGCGCAGCGCGAGGACGTCATGCGTGCCGTGGCCGCCTGCCCGGTCCAGGCCATCCTTCTGGAGATCACGGACGAGGACATGGCGAACATGGTGGCCCCGGACGCCGTGGCCGGCGCCGGATCTCCTTCCGGAGGCGCGCGGTGACGAGTACAGGAACGCACGACGGATCCCTGGAGCGCCTCAAGCGCGAGGGCCGCATCGTCGTCGTCGGCGCATCCCTGGCCGGTCTGCGGGCCGCGGAAACCATGCGCGAGAAGGGTTTCGCCGGTTCGCTGACGATGATCGGCGACGAACCGTACGAGCCGTACGACCGGCCCCCGCTGTCCAAGCAGGTCCTGCTGGGCAACGCGGTCGCCGACCACACGGCGCTGCCCCGCCGCCGGGCGATCGACGCCGACTGGCGCCTCGGGGTCCCGGCCACGGGCCTGGACATGGCCGCCCGCCGGGTCGAGCTCGGCAACGGCGACGCGGTCGAGTACGACCGGCTGCTGATCGCCACCGGCGTGCGCGCCAGGCCCTGGCCCAACGCGGAGGAAGGCGCCCTCAAGGGCGTCTTCGTGCTGCGCACCCGCGACGACGGCGAAGGGCTGCAACGGGCCCTGGCCGCAGGTCCCCGCCGGGTGTTGGTCATCGGAGCCGGATTCACCGGGTCCGAGATCGCCTCCGCGTGCCGGGAGCGCGGCCTGGACGTCACCGTCGCCGAACGGGGCGATGCTCCGTTGGTCGGTGCGCTGGGCGGGGTGATCGGCGCGGTGGCAGCCGAGATGCACCGCGAGAACGGCGTCGACCTGCGTACGGGCGTCATGGTGACCTCGTTGGAGGGGGACCCCTCCGGGCGGGTCCGCGCCGCGCACTTCTCCGACGGGTCCACCGTGGAGGCGGACGTGGTGGTCGTCTCGCTGGGCGCACAACGCAACACCGAGTGGCTCTCCGGCTCCGGGCTGGGCGCGGGTCCGCGGGGCATCGCCTGCGACGCCGGCTGCCGGGCCTTCGACGTCCGGGGCATCGTCACCGACGACATCTACGTGGCGGGTGACGTGGCACGTTCCCCGCACGCCCTGTTCGGCTACCAGTTCCTGTCGCTGGAGCACTGGGGCAACGCCGTCGCCCAGGCCGACACCGCCGCGCACAACATGCTCAGCGCGAGCGCCGACCGCCGTCCCCACCTGTGGGTTCCGGCGTTCTGGTCCTCCCAGTTCGGCGTGAACATCAAGTCGGTCGGGGTGCCGCCGATGGGGACCGAGATCCTCATCACCCAGGGCTCGCTCGCCGAGCGCCGGTTCGCGGCCGCGTACGGGTACCAGGGGCGACTGATCGCCGCCGTCACCTTCGACAACTGCCGGTGGCTGCCGTTCTACGAGCAGCAGATCGAGGCCACCGCGCCGTTCCCGCCGCCGTTCTCCACGGTGGACCGCAGGCCCGAGGGAACCAAGCCGATGCCGGCCGACTTCCCCGACCCCTCCGTCCCGACCCACGGGCCGACCATCACGCTGAGCGGCTACTCGCCGGCGGACCGGAAGATGACCTTCACCCCCGGAAGATGACCTGTACCCCCGCGCACCGCCGGCCGCGCCGCACCGCGCCCTCCCCCGAGGATCACGAGGACCTGTAATGACACAAGCCCTGCTGCGGGAGATCATCGACTACGCGAACCGCGCGAATCCGTACCCCCTGTACGAGGAGCTCCGCAAGACCCCGGTCTCCCACGACGGGGACGGCCCGTACGTCATCAGCACGTACTACGAGATCCACAGCCTCCTGCACGACCCGCGGATCAGCTCCGACGCCAAGAACCTGAAGGCGACCGGGAACGATCCGCTCGGGGAGCAGCCCGACGAGGAGGGGGCGACGCTGCCCCCGTCCTTCCTCAAGCTCGACCCGCCCGACCACGACCGGCTGCGGCGTATGACGAACCGCCCGTTCGGGCCGCCGCACGCCCCCCACCGGGTGCACGACATGCGCGACGAACTCGGCGGCCTCGTCTCCGGGCTCATCGACGGCATCGCGGACACCGGACAGCTGGACCGGATCGACCTCGTCGACCAGTTCGCGTACCCCTTCCCGGTCACCGTCATCTGCCGGCTGCTCGGCATCCCCCGCGAGGACGAACCCCGCTTCCACGTGTGGGCGGAGACCCTGGCCGCCAGCCTGGACCCCGACCCGGACGCGGACCCCACGCAGCACGGCAAGGGCACGATGGACGCCCGCATGGAGCTGGGCATGTACTTGGCCGGGCTGATCGAGGAGCGCCGCAAGAAGCCGGGCGACGACATGCTGTCCCAGCTGGCGACGGCGGACGGCCCCGACGGCGCGATGACGACCATGGAGGCCCTCAGCACCTCCGCACTGCTGCTGATCGCGGGCCACGAGACCACGGTCAACCTCATCACCAACGGGATGCTGACGCTGCTGCGCCACCCGGAGGTCCTCCAGCGGCTGCGCGACGATCCGGACCTGGCCGTCCCGATCGTCGAGGAGCTGCTGCGGTACGAGCCGCCCGTGCAGCTGCTGCCCCAGCGCACCACCCTCTCCGACATCGAGGTCGCCGGGGTCACCATCCCCAAGGGCGCGTCCCTGTGGCTGATGCTGGCCTCCGGGAACCGCGACCCGAAGCGGTTCGAGGACCCGAACCGCTTCGACCCGGACCGCAAGGACATCCAGCACCTCGGCCTCGGCAGCGGGATCCACAGCTGCTTCGGGGCGCCGTTGGCCCGGCAGGAGGCCCAGCTGGCGCTGAGCGAGCTGGCCCGCAGGCTGGAGAATCCGCGGCTGCTGGAGGACCCGCCCCCGTACCGACAGAACGCGGTCCTGCGCGGCCCGCGCCACCTGCCGATCGCCTGCGACGGCATCCGCCCCTAGCCCCTAGAAGTCCTGTCGTGCGGCCCCTTCGGGCAGAACGACCACCTCGGCGGGGGTGAAGGCCACCTCGACCCGGTCCCCCACGTCCGGCGCCCCCGCCAGCCCGCACTCCGCCTCCAGCACCGGTCCCGTCTCGGGCCGCAGCACCAGCGCGACGTGCGTCCCGCGGAAGGTGCGGGAGACCACCTCGCACTTCAGGCCCGCCGCGCAGAGCACGACGCCGGCCGGGCGGATCAGCAGCCGCTGCTCCCCCTCGGGGGACCCCTCCGGTACCGGGACCTTGCCCCACGCGGTGGCGGCCCGCGTGCCCGAGACCACGGCCGGGACCACGTTCTCGAAGCCGAGGAACCGCGCCACGAACTCCGACGCGGGCCGCTGCCACACCTCCAGCGGGGTCCCGGCCTGCGCGATCCGGCCGTCCCGCATCACCACCACCCGATCGGCCAGGGCGAAGGCCTCGCCCTGGTCGTGCGTGACGGCCAGCACGGTCGTGCCCAGTCGGGAGAACAGCCCCCGCAGCTCCACCACGAGCCGCTCCCGCAGCCCCCGGTCGAGCTGCCCCAGCGGTTCGTCGAGCATCAGCAGCCGCGGCGACGGTGCCAGCGCCCGGGCCAGCGCCACCCGCTGCTGCTCGCCGCCCGACAGGGACGCCACCGCCCGGCCCTGGGCCCCGGGGAGCCCGACCAGTTCCAGCAGTTGCGCGACCCGGTCCGCGGACGAGGCCCGCCCGGCTCCCCGCATCCGCAGCCCGAAGCAGACGTTCCCGCCGACGTCGCGGTGCGGGAAGAGCTGGTGGTCCTGGAACATCAGGCCCACGCCCCGCCGGTGCACGGGGACCTCCGCCTGGTCGGCCCCGCCCAGCAACACCCGGCCGGCGGACACCTGCTGGAGTCCGGCGACGACCCGCAGCAGCGTGGACTTGCCGCTTCCGCTCGGCCCCAGCACGCACACGACCTCGTGCTCGGATACCGCGAGGTCCACGCCGTCCAGGGCATACTGGGCCGCGCGCTCACCGAAGCGGACCGACACCCCCTCCAGCTGAAGCAGTGTCATCAGAACTCTCCGGAGGTCTTGTCGGGCCGCAGTCGCTCCAGCAGCAGCAGGGACACCGCGCACACCAGCATCAAAATCGTGCTCAGGGCCATCGCCTGGCCGTAGTTCAGCTCTCCGGCCCGCCCCAGCAGCCGCGCCACGGCCACCGGCAGAGTCGGCCGGTCCGCCCGCGCGATGAACACGGTCGCGCCGAACTCCCCCAGGGACACCGCGAAGGCGAACCCGGCCGCGATCAGCAGCGCCCGCCGCACCAGCGGCAGGTCCACCTCCCGCCAAGCCCGCAGCGGTGACGCGCCGAGCACCGCGGCGGCCTCCCGCAGCCGCCCGTCCACCGCGCGCAGCACCGGCAGCATGGTCCGTACGACGAAGGGCACGCCCACCAGGGCCTGCGCCAGCGGGACCAGGATCCACGAGGTCCGCAGATCCAGCGGCGGCTCGTCCAAGGTGATCAGGAACCCGAAGCCCACGGTCACGGCGGACACCCCGAGCGGGAGCATGAGCAGCGCGTCGAAGCCGCGTACGAAGCGGCCGCCGCGCCGGGTCAGCGCCGCGGCCGCGAGCCCCCCGATGACCAGGGCGATCGCGGTGGCGGCGAGCGCGTACTGCAGGGAGTTCCAGATCGCCTCCAGCGGCGCCACCAAGAAGGTCCCGCCACCGGCGCCGGCGTCCTGCAGTGCCCGGTAGTAGCCGAGGCCGTAGCCGTCGGGGGTGTCGAAGGACCGCTCGACGAGCACGCCCAGCGGCGCCACGATCAGCAGCGCGACGGTCAGCAGCACCCCGCCCAGCAGCGTGCGCTGCGCCCAGCCGCGCGGCCGGTGCGTGGTGCGGCCCGGATCGACCAACCGCAATGCGGTCTCGCGCTTGCGGACGGTCCAGGCGTGCACGGCGAGGATCGCGCCGATCGTGGCGAACTGCACCATCGTCAGGACGGCCGCCGTCGGCAGGTCCAGGAGCTGCGCGGTCTGCCGGTAGACCTCCACCTCCAGGGTGGAGTACGCGGGTCCGCCGAGGATCAGTACGACGCCGAAGGAGCTGAAGGTGAACAGGAACACCATCAGCGCGGCAGCGGCCACGGCCGGGGCGAGCGCGGGCAGCGTCACCCGCCGCCAGGCGGTGAACCGCCCGGCGCCCAACACCCGGGCGGCCTCTTCCTGGCGCGGATCCAGCTGGGCCCACAGCCCGCCGACCGTGCGGACGACGACGGCGTAGTTGAAGAAGACGTGCGCGAGCAGGATCGCCCAGACGGTGGTGTCGAGCCGGACGCCCACCAGTTCGTCCAGCAGCCCGCCCCGCCCCAGCAGCGCGAGGAAGGCCGTGCCGACCACCACGGTCGGCAGCACGAAGGGAACGGTCACCACGGCGCGCAGCAGCTGCTTTCCCGGGAACTCGAAGCGCGCGAAGACGTACGCGGCGGGAAGCGCGATCAGCAGCGTGAGCAGGGTGGAGGCGAACGCCTGCCAGGTGGTGAACCACAGCACGTCGACGATGTCGGGCCGGGCCAGCACCTCCGCGAACCGGCCGAACTGCCACCCTTCGTCGGTCTTCAGGCCGCGCCCGACGATCGCGGCGACGGGGTAGGCGAAGAACAGCCCGAAGAAGGCGAGGGGGACGGCCATCAGGGCGAGCCGCACGGCGGTCGCCCGCGCCCCCTCGCGGGGGCCGGAGCCCGGCGCGGCGTCCCCCAACGCCGTGCCCGGCTCCTTGGTACCGCTTACTTCACGACGAGCGCGGTCCATGCCTTGACCCACTGCTCACGGTTCTTGGCGATGGTCTCGGGAGCCACGTCCTCCGGCTTCTCGACCACCACACCGTGCTTGGTGAACAGCTCCGGCAGGACGGCGTCCTTCGTCACGGGGTTCACGAACATCTGGAGCGGCATGTCCTCCTGGAACTTCTTGCTGACCAGGAAGTCCACGAGGGCCTTGCCGCCCTCCTCGTTCTTGGCGCCCTTGAGCAGGCCCGCGAACTCGATCTGGCGGAAGCAGGTGCCGGTGGAGACGCCCGTGGGGGCCTCGGTGGGCTGGGGCTCGCCGTACAGGACCTCGACCGGCGGGCTGGAGGCGTAGGAGACGACCAGCGGGCGGTCGCCCTTGGCCTTCTTGCCGCCCGCGGAGCCGGAGAAGCGCTCGTTGTAGGCCTGCTCCCAACCGTCGACGACCTCGACGCCGTTGGCCTTCAGCTTGCTCCAGTAGTCCTTCCAGCCGTCCTCGCCGTACTTGCCGACGGAGGCGAGCAGGAAGCCGAGACCGGGCGAGGAGGTCGCGGCGTTCTCGGTGACCAGCAGGTTCTTGTACTCCGGCTTGATCAGGTCGTCCAGCGTCTGCGGCGGGGCGATCTTCTTCTCGGCGAAGTACGCCTTGTCGTAGTTGACGCAGATGTCACCGGAGTCGATCGGGGTGACCCGGTGCTCCTTGTCGAGCACGTACTCGGGCTTCACCTCGGCCAGGCCCTTGGCCTCGTACGGCGTGAAGATGCCGTTGTCGAGCGCGCGCGAGAGGAGGGTGTTGTCCACGCCGAAGAAGACGTCACCGCGCGGGGAGCCCTTGGTGAGGATCTCCTGGTTCAGGGCGGCGCCCGCGTCCCCGGACTTCAGCACCTTCACGGTGTAGCCGCTCTGCTGCTCGAACTCCTTGAGGACCGTGTCGGTCACGTTGAAGGAGTCGTGGGAGACCAGCGTCACGGTCTTGGACTTCGGGGCGTCGCTCACGCCGGCGGGCTTGTCCTTGGTGTCGCCGCCGCCGCAGGCACTGAGCGTGGTGACGCCCAGCGCGGCCGCGAGCGCGACGCCCGCGATCTTCTTGGTGGTGCTCATCGGTGAATTCCTCCTGGGATGTCCAGGAGAAGACGCGGCCCTGCCCGGCGCTCTGTGGGAGCGGACGCCGGGCAGGGCGCAACAGCAAGAGTGGTGACCGAACTTCCTACCCCGAATGACCGGGGCGAGGTTCAGAGGGTCTGCGGATGACGGATACCGCACTCTCAGCGCTGTGGCGCTCCCCTGTCGGAATATGAAATTGGTTCGGCCACAGGGTACCCCGTGGCCGAATCGCATCGAACAGAACCGGAATCTAGCGCTCCGAGGCGGCCAGCTGGCCGCACGCGCCGTCGATCTCCTGGCCCCGGGTGTCCCGTACGGTCACCGGCACGCCGTGCCGGGCGATGGCCTCCACGAAGGCCTTCTCGTCCTCGGGCCGCGAGGCGGTCCACTTGGAGCCCGGCGTCGGGTTGAGCGGGATGAGGTTGACGTGCACGCGCTTGCCCTTGAGCAGCTTGCCCAGGAGGTCACCGCGCCAGGCCTGGTCGTTGATGTCGCGGATCAGGGCGTACTCGATCGAGATCCGCCGGCCGGACTTCTCGGCGTACTCCCAGGCCGCACCGAGCACCTCGCGGACGTTCCAGCGGGTGTTCACGGGGACGAGGGTGTCGCGCAGCTCGTCGTCGGGCGCGTGCAGCGAGACGGCGAGGCGGCACTTGAAGCCCTCGTCGGCGAAGCGCAGCATGGCCGGGACCAGGCCGACCGTGGAGACCGTGATGCCGCGCTGCGACAGGCCCAGGCCGTCGGGCTCCGGGTCGGTCAGCCGGCGGATGGCGCCGACCACGCGGTTGTAGTTGGCCAGCGGCTCGCCCATGCCCATGAAGACGATGTTCGACAGCCGCGCCGGGCCGCCGGGGACCTCGCCGTCGCGCAGCGCGCGCATGCCGTCGACGATCTGGTGCACGATCTCGGCAGTGGACAGGTTGCGGTCCAGACCCGCCTGGCCGGTGGCGCAGAACGGACAGTTCATGCCGCAGCCGGCCTGCGAGGAGATGCACATGGTGACCCGGTCGGGGTAGCGCATCAGCACGGACTCGACGAGCGTTCCGTCGTGCAGCTTCCACAGGGTCTTGCGGGTGGTGTCGTCGTCGCACGAGATGTGCCGGATGACGCTCATCAGGTCCGGCAGCAGCTCCTGCTGGAGCTTCTCCCGCGAGCCGGCCGGGATGTCGGTCCACTCGGCCGGGTCGTGCGCGTACCGGGCGAAGTAGTGCTGGGAGAGCTGCTTGGCCCGGAACGGCTTCTCGCCGATCGCGGCGACCGCCTCGCGGCGCTCGGCCGGGGTCAGGTCGGCAAGGTGCCGGGGCGGCTTCTTGGCCCCGCGAGGGGCGACGAAAGTAAGCTCACCCGGGACAGGACGGGGGGCCATGAGTGGTACTCCTCAAGTCTGACGAACCCTGGGCGGGCGATCTCCGCACACGAGCGGAGTCGACGTGATGCCACGCCCGGTGCCCGGAGAGCTCACGGGTCCATCCCGTAGAAACGGGAAAGCGCACCACGTATCAGTGGCGCGCTTTCCAGGATAACCCGGACGGGTCAGCCGGTGCCTACGAAGGCCGCCAGCAGCAGCCACACCACCGGGGCCGTCGGAAGCAGGGAGTCCAGCCGGTCCATGATGCCGCCGTGTCCCGGCAGCAGGGTGCCCATGTCCTTGATGCCCAGGTCCCGCTTGATCATCGACTCGCCCAGGTCACCCAGGGTGGCGCTGACCGCGACCGCGAGGCCGAGCAGCAGGCCCTGCCACCAGGAGCCGCCGTCGATCAGGAACTCCATGCACAGCGCGCCGGCCGCCATCGCGAAGGCCACCGCGCCGAACAGTCCCTCGCGGGTCTTGCCGGGGCTGATGCGCGGCGCGAGCTTGGTCTTGCCGAAGCGCCAGCCGACCGCGTAGGCCCCGGTATCGCTGACCACGGTCAGGAGCAGGAAGGTGATCACGCGCTCGGGACCGTCGTCGGCGGTGAGCAGCATCGCGACGAAGGTGGCCAGGAAGGGCACGTAGAACGCCGCGAAGGCGCCCGCCGTGACGTCCTTGAGGTAGTCCTCGGGCGGTTCGGTCATCCGCCACACCAGGACCGCCAGCACGGTCAGGGCCATGGCGACCCAGGCGCCCTCGGCCCCCCGGACGTATCCGGCGATGACCATGGCGGCGCCACCGACCGCGAGCGGGACCAGCGGGGCCTTGATGCCCTTCTGCTCCTGCAGCCGGGAGGTGAGCTCCCACAGGCCGACGACGACCGCGACGACGACGACGCCGACGAAGACGGCCTTGACGATCAACAGCGACGCGAAGATCACCGCACCGAGACCCACCCCCACCCCTATGGCGGCACGCAGATCCCGGCCCGCGCGCTTCTTCGGCGGCGGGGGCGAGGCGTCCTGCGGCTGCTGGGCATGCGGAGGCGGGGGGCTGGGCATGGGCTCCTGCGGCGGCGTATCGGCGCGGAAGAGGGGGCCGCTGTCTGCGGCGACCCCCCGATCGCGTGCTTCCCGGTCGTCGAAGTCACGGCCGGCGGCATCGGGCACGATGGGCATGGGCCGAGTGTGCGGGCCCACCTGCGCATCGTATGCGGGACCCGCCGGAACCGGCTCCGGCTGCCAGGAAGAGTCGTTCATCAGACTTCGAGGAGCTCGGCTTCCTTGTGCTTGAGGAGCTCGTCCACCTGCGCGACGTACTTCGCGGTGGTGTCGTCGAGCTCCTTCTCCGCGCGGCGCACCTCGTCCTCGCCGGCCTCCTTGTCCTTGACCAGCTTGTCAAGGGCGTCCTTGGCCTTGCGGCGGACGGCGCGGAGCGAGATCTTCGAGTCCTCGGCCTTGGTGCGCGCGACCTTGATGTACTCCTTGCGGCGGTCCTGCGTCAGCTCGGGGAAGGTCACCCGGATGATGCTGCCGTCGTTGCTCGGGTTGACACCGAGGTCGGAGTCGCGGATGGCCTGCTCGATGTTGCGCAGGGCGCTCTTGTCGAACGGGGTCACGATCGCCATGCGCGGCTCGGGCACCGAGAAGGAGGCGAGCTGGTTGATGGGCGTGATGGCGCCGTAGTACTCCGCCACGATCTTGTTGAACATCGCCGGGTGCGCACGGCCGGTGCGAATCGCGGCGAAGTCTTCCTTGGCGACGACGACGGCCTTTTCCATCTTCTCCTCGGCCTCGAGGAGGATCTCTTCGGTCACCACGTGCTCCTGCATGTCAGATATGGATGGTTCAGGCGGGCGGGCGGACCCGGCGGGCCCGGTCAGGGGCTCGCTCGGTCCGGCTGCGGACTGCTCAGGCCCGGGTTTCCTGGTCGCTCACGAGCGTGCCGATCTTCTCACCCTTGACGGCGCGGGCGATATTGCCCTCGGCGAGGAGCTCGAAAACGAGGATCGGCAGCTTGTTGTCGCGGCAGAGCGTGATCGCGGTGGCGTCGGCGACCTTGAGGTCGCGGGAGAGGACCTCGCTGTACTCCAGCGCGTCGAACTTCACCGCGTCCGGGTTCTTCTTCGGGTCGGAGTCGTACACCCCGTCGACACCGTTCTTGCCCATGAGCAGGGCCTCGGCGTCGATCTCCAGGGCACGCTGGGCGGCCGTGGTGTCGGTGGAGAAGTAGGGCATGCCCATGCCGGCGCCGAAGATCACGACGCGGCCCTTCTCCAGGTGCCGCACGGCACGCAGCGGAATGTACGGCTCCGCGACCTGGCCCATGGTGATCGCGGTCTGCACGCGGGAGTCGATGCCCTCCTTCTCCAGGAAGTCCTGGAGCGCGAGGCAGTTCATGACGGTACCGAGCATGCCCATGTAGTCGGACCGGGCCCGGTCCATGCCGCGCTGCTGGAGTTCGGCGCCGCGGAAGAAGTTGCCGCCGCCGATCACGACGGCGATCTCCGCGCCGTCGCGGACCACCGCGGCGATCTCACGCGCGATGGCGTGGACGACGTCGGGGTCGACGCCCAGTCCTCCGCCACCGGAGAAGGCCTCGCCCGACAGCTTCAGCATGAAGCGGCGGCCCTTCTCGTCCTGGTCGCTCTTGTCGTCGGATGCGGTGTGGGGGTCCACGCCCTGATTCATGGAGATCTCCTCGTGCACATACGAAGAAGGCCATTGCCGGTGGGTCCTTGCGGTTCCCTCTACGGCAATGGCCTCCTCGTCAGATCTGCGGTCGCCTCGCGCGAGCGCGGACGACTGCCTCAGACCCTACCGGGGTCCGGTGTCCGTCGCGTACGGACGGACTCAGATGCCGACCTTGATGCGCGAGAAGCGCACCAGGGTGACACCGGCCTCGTCCAGAACCTTCTGGACGGACTTCTTGTTGTCCAGCGCGTAGGCCTGGCCGAGCAGCGTGGCGTCCTTGAAGAAGCCGTTGACGCGACCCTCGACGATCTTCGCGATCGCAGCCTCGGGCTTGCCCTCCTGGCGGGTGACCTCTTCGGCGATGCGCCGCTCGGACTCGACCTTCTCGGCCGGGACGTCCTCGGCGGACAGCCACTGCGGGGCGAACGCGGCGATGTGCTGCGCGACGCCGCGGGCGACCTCGGCGTTCTCCTTGTCGAGCTCGACCAGGACGCCGATCTGGAACGGCAGGTCGGGCATCGTGCGGTGCATGTACGCAGCCACGTAGCCGCCGCTGAACTGCGCGAAGCGGTCCAGGACGATCTTCTCGCCGAGGTTGGCGTTGGCCTCGTCGACGAAGGCGGTGACGGTCTGGCCCGGCTTGATCTCGGACGCGAGCAGCGCCTCGATGTCGGCCGGGGAGGTGGCGGCGACGTGCGCGGCCAGCTCGTTGGCGACGGCCAGGAACTTCTCGCCCTTGGCGACGAAGTCGGTCTCGCACTTCAGCTCGACGATGACACCGGAGGTGTTGTCGTCGGCGATGAGGGAGACGACGGCGCCGTTCTCGGCAGAACGGCCCTCGCGCTTGGCGACGCCCTTCTGACCCTTGATGCGGAGGGCTTCCTGGGCCTTGTCGACGTCACCGTCGGCGTCCACGAGCGCGTTCTTGCAGTCCAGCATGCCGGCGCCGGTGAGCTCGCGGAGCTTCTTGACGTCAGCGGCGGTGTAGTTCGCCATGAGTCTGTGATTCTCTCTCGAAGTCGTAGATCTACGGGTGAACGGCGGAGGCGCCGCGCTTGTGGCGCGGCTCCCCCGCCGTCATCGTCCGTGCTGTGAGTGCCCGGCGCGTGAACGCCGGGCGCTCTCAGTGGGTCAGGCCTGCTCGGCGTCGGCGGCCGGGGCCTCGACAGCCTCGGCGGCCGGGGCGGCAGCGGCCTCGGCCGGGGCGGCCTCGGCGTCGTCGGCCTTCTTCTCGCCCTCGAGCAGGTCGCGCTCCCACTCGGCGAGCGGCTCGGCGGCGGCCTTCTCGCCCGGCTTCGAGTCACCGGTCGCAGCGCCGGAGCGGGCGATGAGGCCCTCGGCGACGGCGTCGGCGATCACGCGGGTGAGCAGGGTGACGGAACGGATCGCGTCGTCGTTGCCCGGGATCTTGTAGTCGACCTCGTCGGGGTCGCAGTTGGTGTCGAGGATCGCGACGACCGGGATGTGGAGCTTGCGCGCCTCACCGACGGCGATGTGCTCCTTCTTGGTGTCGACGATCCAGACGGCGCTGGGAACCTTCGACATCTCGCGGATACCACCGAGGGTCTTCTCCAGCTTGGTCTTCTCGCGGGAGAGGACCAGGAGCTCCTTCTTGGTGAGACCCGAGGCGGCGACGTCCTCGAAGTCGATCGCCTCAAGCTCCTTCAGACGCTGAAGGCGCTTGTAGACGGTGGAGAAGTTGGTGAGCATGCCACCCAGCCAGCGCTGGTTGACGTACGGCATACCAACGCGCGTCGCCTGCTCGGCGATGGCCTCCTGGGCCTGCTTCTTGGTACCGACGAACATGATGGAGCCACCGTGCGCGACGGTCTCCTTCACGAACTCGTAGGCGCGGTCGATGTACGACAGCGACTGCAGCAGGTCGATGATGTAGATGCCGTTGCGCTCCGTGAAGATGAAGCGCTTCATCTTCGGGTTCCAACGGCGGGTCTGGTGACCGAAGTGGACGCCGCTTTCCAGCAGCTCCCGCATCGTGACGACGGCCATGGCCATCTCCTTGGTTTCTCGGTTTGGTTCCTGACGCCCCACCGCGCCCTGCCCCCATGAGGGACCGAGAGACGCTGTCACCTGGCTGTTTCAGCCTGGCGCCGGGGCGTGCGAAGTCGACCCGGTGACCCGGATCGCCACAAGAAGTGTACGGGACCCGGCGGTATGCCGGGTGACGCCGTTGTCCACAGTGCCGCGGCCGTCCACAGGACGGGGCGGCTGCCCGGGCGTGCGCGGGACGCTGGGTTCCATGACGACCTTGCTGCTCAGCCTGCTCCTGGCCCTGGCCCAGGCGACCCTTCCCGGGGTCCGTCCGCTGCCCGCTCCCCTGTCGGTGGCCCGCTGGTGGGACCCGCCGCCGACCCCCTACGCGGCCGGTCACCGCGGTGTGGACCTGTCCGCGCCGGTGGGCGCGGAGCTCCGGGCGGTCGCGGCCGGCCGGGTCCACCACGCCGGACCCGTCGCCGGGCGCGGCGTGCTCTCGCTGGCCCTGCCGAACGGGCTGCGCACCACCTACGAGCCGGTCCGACCCCTGGTCACGGAGGGCGAGCAGGTCGTGGCGGGCCAGGTGGTGGCGGTTTTGACGGACGGCTCGCACTGCCCGGCGTCATGCCTGCACTGGGGCCTCCTGGCGGGCGAGGTGTACCTCAACCCGCTCACCCTCCTCCCGCGCCCGACACCACGTCTCCTACCGGCCGGGCACCCCGCCGACGATTGAGGTACGGGGCCGCGGGGCGCAGCCCGCGGGGCCTCAGCCCCGGACGCCCCGCAGGGCCATGGCGACGGCGGCCTCCGTCACGACGGCCGGATCCTCCGCCGCGCCGAGCTCGATCCGCCGCACAGCAGCATCGACGACCCCCTGCAACAGCATGGCGGCCAGTCGCGGCTCGGCGTGCCCCAGGCCGCCCAGCGCCTCGACGATCATCGCCACCAGTCCGCCGTGGGCCGCGCGGATCTTCTCGCGGGCCCCCGCGTCCAGTTCGCTGGCCGAGATGGCCACGACCGCCCGGTGCCGCCGGTCGCCCACCAGCCCCAACTGGCTGCGCACGTAGGCCTCGATCTTCGCCTCCGGAGACTCCGCCTGCTCCATCGCCGCTTCGATCTCGGCGGCCCACACGGGGAAGTCCACGGCGCACAGTTCTTCGACCACGGCGGCACGGGAGCGGAAGTACTCGTACACGGAGGAACGGGCGAGCCCGGTCCGCTCCGCGAGGGCGGGGAAGGTCAGCGCCTCCGTCCCACCTTCGGACAGCAGAGAACGCGCAGCGTCCAAGAGGGCGCCGCGCTGCATCGACCGGTGCTCGGCCACGGAGGCCGCTCGAATCCTGGGCACGCGTCCACTCTACGGAGGTAGTGCAAGCTCACCTCCCCACATCTGCCAACTTTGCGCGCAACTGCAAAACGGACTTGGTGTGGATCTGGCTGACCCGGCTCTCGGTGACGCCGAGGACATTGCCGATCTCGGCCAGCGTGAGGCCCTCGTAGTAGTAGAGGGTCACCACGGTCTTCTCCCGCTCGGGCAGCGTGTTGATGGCCCGCGCCAACAGGCGCCGCAGCTCGCGGTCCTCGGCCACCGCCACCGGGTTGTCGGCGGCGGTGTCCTCCAAGGTGTCCATCAGCGAGAGGCGGTCGCCGCCCTCCCCTCCGACGTGCAGCAGCTCTTCCAGGGCGACCACGTTGGCCAGCGACAACTGGCTGAAGACGGTGTGGAGGTCCTCCACACCGATCCCCATCTCCCCGGCGACCTCGCTCTCCGTCGGGGTGCGCCGCAGTTGGGCCTCCAGCGTGGCGTAGGCCCGTTCCACGGCGCGCGCCTTCTGCCGGACCGAGCGCGGGATCCAGTCCAGCGCCCGCAGCTCGTCGATCATCGCGCCGCGGATCCGGGTGATCGCGTACGTCTCGAACTTGATCGACCGGTCGACGTCGAACTTCTCGATGGCGTCGATCAGCCCGAAGACCCCGGAGGAGACGAAGTCGGCCTGCTCCACGTTGGGCGGCAGGCCCACGCTGACGCGGCCCGCCACGTACTTCACCAGGGGCGAGTAGTGCAAGATCAGCTGCTCCCGCAGCCGCTCGTCACCCGACTCCTTGTACGAGCGCCACAGCACCTCCAGGGACGAGGGCGCGGTGGACCGCACGCTGCCACGGGCAGCGGGGGGCACCGCAGCGCGGTCGGACCCTGAGGTGTGCTGGGGCATGCTTCGCCTTTGCCGGAGCCGGATTCCTTGGGAGCGTAGCGTGACGAGATTGTCGCGGTGCGCGAAGAGTACGGGATGGCGCGGGGGCCGGGAGGCGCCCGAACTCGCGCGGGCGCCCCGGGACCGGCGCCTGGCGCTCGGTCCCGGCGACCGCCACCGGGAAGACCGCGTCTCTCATCGCTTTCACTCTTTCACCGGAACGCCCCAGGTCAACGACCGCCTCGCCGGGCGGCTCCGGTTTGTGTGCCTCCTCCAGCCGTTTGTCTGCTCAACTGCCAGCCGTCGCCCTGCCGTTCGACGAACCCCAGAGAGTGAAGTTCGTACAGTCTGCCGATGACTTCATCGACGCCGGTGCCGGAGGCAAGTGCCACCTCGGCCACGTCCGCCGGACGGCCGGCGGGCAGCGCTTCGAGCACACGGGTGGCATCCGGGTCCAGCAGGTCCCGGGCGAGCACCGGGCCGCGCCGCTCGGGAGCCAGCTCGCCCATGGCCCCGACCAGCTCGACCACCTCGGCCGCGTCGGTGACGACCACGGCCTCGCCCCGCAGCAGTTCGTGCACCCCGGCGGAGAGCCCGCTGGTGGCGGGCCCGGGGACGCCCATGGTGAACCGTCCCAGGCGCTGCGCCCGCCGGGCCGTGACCAGGGAGCCGCTGCGGTGTGCTGCCTCCACGACGACCGTGCCCCGGGTGAGGGCGGCGATGACCCGGTTGCGCAGGACGAACCGGCTGGGCGTCGGATGGCTACCCGGTGGCAGCTCCCCGATGATCAGCCCCTGCCCGGCGATCCGGCCGAGCAGCCCGGCGTGTCCGCGCGGGTAGGCGACGTCCACCCCGCAGGCCAGCACCGCCGCGGTCGCGCCGCCCGAGGCGAGGGCCCCCCGGTGGGCGGCGCCGTCGATCCCGAACGCGGCGCCGGACACCACGACCCAGCCCCGCTCGGCGAGTCCGGCGGCCAGGACCTGGGCCATGTGTGCGCCGTACGGGGTGCAGGCACGGGCCCCGACCACGGAGACCGAACGCAGCGCCCAGGTGCGGAGGTTCGGCCGGCCCCGCAGCCACAGTCCGACGGGCCGCTCGTCGCCCAGGTCGTCGAGCTGGGTCGGCCACTGGGCCGATCCCGGGTGGACGAACCGGCCTCCGGCCTCGGCGACATCCGCCAGGTCCCGCTCGGGTTCGGCCAGCTCGGCCCGTCTGCGGTACCCGGCGAGCCGCTCGGGCCCCACCCCGGACAGGGTGTCAGGCTCCGTCCCGGGGGCGGTCAGCAGCTGCATCAGCCGGACCGCGCCGAACTCCCGCAGCCACCGCCCGCCGTGCGCGTCGCCGGGCTCCAGCACCCGGGTGAGCGCCGCCCGCGCCAGCAGTTCCGCGTCCTCGGAGCCGGTCATGTCCCGGCCCCCGGCAGCGACATCGCCCCGCGGGCGATCCCGGTCCGCAGCTCCAGCGCCACGGCCACGTCCAGCGCCTCGGGCCTCTCCCGCCCCCGCAGGTCGGCCACCGTCCAGGCGACCCGCAGCACCCGGTCCAGCCCGCGCGCGGTGAGCAGCCCGCGTTCCAGGTCGCGCTCGGCGGGAGCCAGGGCGCCGGGCCCGGCCTGCCACCGGGTGCGCAGTTGCTGCCCGGGCACCTCGGAGTTGAGCCGCCACGGCGTGTCGGCGAGCCGGGCCGCGGCACGCTCCCGGGCCTGACGCACCCGGTCGACGACCACCGCGGTGGATTCCCCGCGGCCGCCCTGCCCCAGCAGGTCGCAGCGGGTCACCGGCTCGACCTCCACCCGCAGGTCGACCCGGTCGAGCAACGGCCCCGACAGCCGCGCCTGGTAACGGCGGATCACCGAAGGCGGGCATTCGCAGCCGGCTCCGTGCAGGGTGTGGCGCCCGCACGGGCACGGGTTGGCGGCGAGCACCATCAGGAACCGGGCGGGCAGCCTTACCACTCCGGCGGCGCGGGCGATGACCACGTGCCCCGATTCGAGGGGCTGCCGCAGCGCGTCCAGCGCCCGGCTGTGGAACTCCGCGGCCTCGTCCAGGAAGAGCACGCCCCGGTGGGCCAGGGAGACCGCCCCGGGCCTGGGGATCCCGGTCCCGCCGCCCACCAGCGACTGCATGGTCGCCGAATGGTGCGGCGCGCAGTAGGGCGGCCGGGCGACCAGCGGTTCGCCGGGCGGGAGGATTCCCGCGACCGAGTGGACGGCCGTGACCTCCACGGAATCCTGACGGGTGAGCGGCGGCAGGAGCCAGGGCAGCCGCTCGGCGAGCATGGTCTTGCCCGCTCCGGGCGGTCCGCTGAGGAAGAGGTGGTGCCCTCCGGCGGCCGCCACCTCCAGGGCGCGGCGCGCCGTGTGCTGCCCCGCCACGTCGGCGAGGTCGGGGAAGTCCGTGCCGTCCTCCCGGCCGGGCCGGCCCCGGGCGAGGCCCGTACCCAGTTCCGCCCCGGGGACGAGCAGTCCGGCCAGTATCGGGTCCGGCCTGCCGGGCGGGTCGCCCGGCTCCTCCTCGGGGACCTCACCGCCGGTCAGGACCGCGATGAGCTGGCGCAGGCTGCGAACGCCGAGGACCGAGACGTCCGGTACGAGCGCGGCCTCGGCCGCGCACTGCTGCGGCACCACCACCTGCCGGTAGCCGGCCTCCGCCGCTGCGAGGACCGCCGGGAGGATCCCGCGGACCGGGCGCACGCGGCCGTCCAGCCCCAGTTCCCCGATCAGGACGAGGTCGGCGATCGCGCCCGGGTCGACCACCTCGGCGGCCCCGAGCACGGCCGCCGCGACGGCCAGGTCGAAGCCGGCGCCGGATTTCGGTACGGAGGCCGGGCTCAGCCCGACCGTGAGCTTCTTCTGCGGCCAGGCCGCTCCCGAGTTGACCACGGCCGCCCGCACCCGGTCCCGGCTCTCGACCAGGGTCTTGTCCGGCAACCCGACCAGGGTGAAGGCCGCCACGCCGGGCTCCAGGTCGGCCTGTACCTCGACCACCACGCCGTCGACGCCGACAAGGGCCACCGAGCAGGCTCGCGCGAACCCCATCAGGCCACCCCCTTGGCGTGTTCCACCAGGGGGGCGCCGCGCCGCGGCACCAGGACCCCGACGAGGTCGATGCGCACCCCGCCCGGGGGTGGTCCGCCGTGGTCGGCGAGCCAGCGCCCGGCGAGGGTGCGCAAGCGCTCGGCCTTGGCGGGCCGCACGGCGGCCATCGGATGCTCGAACTCGCCCGCCCGGCGGGTCTTGACCTCGCAGACGACGAGGGCGTCCCCGTCCCGGGCGACGATGTCGATCTCGCCGCCGCGGCACCGCCAGTTCCGCGCGATCACGGTCATCCCGGCCTCGGTCAGCCGCCGGGCCGCGAGTTCCTCGCCGTACCGCCCCAATGCCTGCTGTGCCACGCCCTTCGCGTTCATCCGGCACCACCTCCGGCACCGACGGTCCCGCACCCCCGCCCACCGTGTGGATCTTGGTGGACGGTCCGGCCGTTGTGGAGAACCGCCTCACCCTTGCGGGTGAGGCGGCTCGGCCGGTGCCGGCCCTCAGCTGCCGGGCAGCTCGAGATCGCTCTTGTTGAGCTCCTCGATGTTCACGTCCTTGAAGGTCAGCACCCGCACCTGCTTCACGAAGCGGGCCGGCCGGTACATGTCCCAGACCCAGGCGTCGGCCATGGAGACCTCGAAGAACACCTCCCCCTGGACCGAATGCACCTGCATCTCGTAGTCGTTCGTGAGGTAGAAACGGCGTTCCGTCTCGATCACATACTTGAACAGCCCGACGACGTCGCGGTACTCCCGATAGAGCTTCAGCTCCATCTCGGTCTCGTACTTTTCGAGGTCCTCGGCACTCATGGCATGTTCCCCTTCAGCCGTGCGTCCCCCTATTGTGCGCCAGGCCCCTGCGCCCCTAAACGATTTCCGGGGCCAGGACCACCGGCTCACCCGGAGGACCGTCGTCGAGCAGCGTACGGAGCAGCTCGGCGAGTCTGGTCGGGTACACCGTCTCACGGGCCGCGAGAAGTTCCTCGGAGGTCCACCACCTGGCTCCGGTGACGCTGCGCCGCTCCAGCTCGGTGAGGCCGCCCATCTCGGTCTCGGTCTGGGCGGTCCGGGCGAGGAAGTACCACTCGTCCTGTTCCCAGCGCCGCCCGTCGAAGGGGAAGGAGCAGTAGCGGTGCCACAGCACCGGACCCAGCTCCACCTCCGTGATCCCGGTCTCCTCCGCCAGCTCGCGCAGTGCGGCCTGCTCCCGGCTCTCGGTCCCCTCCAGTCCGCCGCCGGGGGTGAACCACCAGTCGTCGGAGGGGTCGGCGGGTTCGAAGCCGTGCAGCAGCAGGATCCGGTCCGCCGGGTCCAGCAGGATCACCCGCGACACCTTCCGGCGGCCGTGCCCGGCCGCCGGGTCAGCGGACACCGGCCCGCTCCTGTCGCCGGCCGCGGGCGAGGACCCGGGCGACCGGCCCGTACGAGGCCCCCAGCGCCACCAGGACCGCACCGGCCAGCACCGTCACCACCTGGAGGCGCAGCGGCCCGGGCCGCGAGATCCCGCCGGGCAGGGCGGCGTACGTGGCCGGCCGCTCCAGCATCGTCACGGAGGGCCAGGCCAGGGCGTCGACGCGGGCACTGACGGCCGAACGGGGCACGGACCCCTGCCCTGCCTCCTGCAGGTGGGCCCGGGAGTCCAGGGAGGCGGCCCGCCGGTCGCCCAGCAGGAAGAGGTTGCCCTCGGGGACCGCCACCTCGAAGGGGGTCGCGGTGGGCGCGGCCTGTCCGGGCGGCATGGCCAGGCCGGTCTCCGGCTTGGTGGTGTCGGCGTACGGCTCGTCCAGCGGGGTGCCGTTGACCGTCAGCTCGCCTGCCGCGCCGCAGCACTTCACGACGTCGCCGCCGATGCCGACGACCCGCTTGACCATGGGCGAATCGCTCCACAGGGAATCGGTGAAGATGACCACGTCCCCGCGGTGCACGTCGGCGCCGTCGATGCGCTGCGCCAGCACCCGGTCCCCGGGCTTCACCGTGGGCATCATCGAGTCCGTGGGGACCATGTAGGGCCGGTAGACGACCGCCCCCCACGCGAAGCCGCCCAGGAAGAGCGCAAAGCCGATGGCCACGGCGATTCCCGACAGCACATTGCCGAGACCGCCGCGGCCATCCTTGCCACGTATTGCTTGTGTTCCGCCCATTGCAGCGCCCCCACACTCCGGGATCGTCGACCTGGGCGGCACCCTACCCGCCGGTACGGCCCCTGGTCAGCTTCTGCCTGCGCCACATGACGAGCGGGACGGCTCCCACGAGCCCCAGCGCGGCCGGGCCGAGCCCGACGGGGGCGAGCCCGGCGGCCCCGAGGCCGAGCGCGGTCGCCGCGGCCTGGTTGCCGATGCCCGGCTGGTCGAAGGTGTCCGGGACCGGCAGGGTGGCCCAGCGGGTGACCGGCCACGCGACCACCACGGCCCGCCCGACGACCTTGTCCACCGGGACGAAGCCCTTGGTGGAGTCCTGCTGGTGGTAGCGGGAGTCCTCGGAGTTCTGCCGGTGGTCACCCATGACCCAGATCTTGCCCTTGGGCACGGTGATCGGGCCGAACGGGGCGTCGTCGCAGGGGGTGTCGCCGGGGTAGATGTACGGCTCGTCCAGCTCCTTGCCGTTGACGACGACCGGTCCCCCCTTCTTGCACTCGACCGTGTCCCCGCCGATCGCGATGACCCGCTTGATCAGGTCCTTCTCGGAGGCGTCCGGCATCAGGCCGATCTTGCTGAGCACCTGCTGGAAGATGTTCGGCTCGGGAGTGGGCTGCCCCGACAGCCAGTCCGCGGGGTCGTGGAAGACGACGACCTCGCCGCGCTCCGGCTCGGAGCCGAACCACGGGGTCAGCTTGTCCACCAGCACCCGGTCACCCATCTGCAGGGTGTTCTGCATCGAGGCCGACGGGATCGAGAACGCCTGGAGCAGAAACGTCTTGATCAGCAGGGCCAGCAGCAGGGCGATGCCGATGAGGAGCGGGAGCTCCTTCCAGAAGGACCGGTGCGCATGCTCCTTGGCATCGCCGTCCTCCTCGGCCTCGCGCTCGACGGCGTCGTCCGGCCGCTCCTCGCCTTCGTCGCGTCCGGACCGTGCGCCTACCGCCACGTCCCCCACATCCACTCCTCACTCGCGATTGCCGCCCGCGCCCAACGCGGCACGGGCCCTCCCCTCCCTTAACGAGCGGGAGTTCCCTAAGGCGCGGGAGACCGAGGACACACTATGCGAATGGTGCGCCCCGACGGCGCCGTCGTCGGCCGCGCCCCTCGCGCCGCGCCTGATCGGGCACCATTCGGAAGGTCGCCGGCTGCTCGAACTTGGCCCAGTGCCCGTAGGGCCAGGCGATCACGACGGCCTGCCCGACCACCCCGCTCTCGGGGATGGTGCCCTGGAAGCCTTCGTCGAGGTGGAACCGGGAATCGGACGAGTTCGCGCGGTGATCGCCCATCACGAAGAGCCGGCCCTCCGGCACCTGCACGTCGAAGGTGATGTCCGAAGGAGTGTTGCCCGGGTTCACGTACGGCTCATCGAGGGGCGATCCGTTGACGGTGATCCGGCCCTGACCGTCACAGCACTTGACGGTGTCCCCGCCGACGCCGATGACCCGCTTGATCAGGTCCTGCTCGTCGGCCGAGGGCAGCAGGCCGATGAAGGTCAGTGCCTGCTTGATCTGCTTGACGACGATCGGGTCCTTGGGGGGACGGGCCGCCTCGCCCTTGAGCCAGCCGCCGGGGTCCTTGAACACGACGACGTCGCCGCGCTCGATCTCGGAGCCGAACCACGGCGTCAGCTTGTCCACCAGGACGCGGTCGCCGATCCGGATCGTCTGCTCCATCGAGCCCGACGGAATGAAGAACGCCTGCACCAGGAAGGTCTTCAGGAGCAGGGCGATGCAGAGCGCCACGACCACCAGCAGCGGCACCTCGCCGGCCCGGCGCGTGCGACGGCGCCGGCGCACCTTGCGTGCCGTTCGGCGCCGTTCGGCCCGGCCGCCTTCCAGCCGGCCCCCCACCAGCGGAGCCGGGGTGGGCTCCGGCTCGGGTTCGGGCTCGAAGTCCGAGTCCCATCCGCCCTTCTTCCGCCCTCGGCTACCCATGGCTGCCGCCGACGCCGTCCCAGCGCGAGAGCGGCCAACCGATCCAGTCGGCCCGCCCGATCACGTTCTCCACTGGCACCATCCCCCCGCCCGGTTCCCCCAGGTGGTCCCGGGAGTCCCGGGACTGGGAACGATGATCACCCATGACCCAGAGGGTCCCAAGCGGTACGACGATCCGGAAGGGCACCGTCGAGGGTGCGTCGCCCGGATGGAGGTACGGCTCCTCCAGCGGCACGCCGTTGACCGACACCCGCCCTGCGGCGTCGCAGCACACCACGTCGTCGCCGCCGACCCCCACGACCCGCTTCACGAAGTCGGTGTCGGACGGCTCGGCCAGCCCGAGCGCCGAGGCCGCGCCGTGCAGCACGGCGCCCACCGGATGGCCGTCGGGGCGTTCGCGCACGAACGAGCCCGTGCCGTCGAACACCACCACGTCCCCGCGCTGCGGCTGTCCGCCGAAGCGGTAGGCCAGCTTGTTGACCAGCACCCGGTCCCCGACCTGGAGCGTCGGCTCCATGGAGCGGCTCGGGATCAGGAAGGGCTGGACCACGAAATTGCTGAACAGCAGCAGGAAGACGGTGCAGATCACACCGAGCACTCCGGCGCGGCGCCAGGTGAGGGGCCGCCCACCCGCCGTCCGCCAGGTACGAGAGAACGCAAAACGCGGCCGCCCGTCCCCCTCGAGGGGGGAAGAGTGGCCGCGCTGCGTGTGAGGTGCTTCGGTGTCCATACGGGTGCGAGCCTATCCGGCCGCCCCCGGACTCCGGGAGTGACCTCAGCGGTCGCGCTTCTCCTTGATCTTCGCGGCCTTGCCGCGGAGCTCACGGAGGTAGTACAGCTTGGCACGGCGAACGTCACCGCGGGTGACGAGCTCGATCTTCTCGAAGATCGGGGAGTGGACCGGGAAGGTACGCTCCACGCCGACGCTGAAGGAGACCTTGCGCACGGTGAAGGTCTCGGAGACACCGGCGCCCTGGCGGCGGATGACTACGCCCTTGAACTGCTGGATACGGGAGCGGTTGCCCTCGATCACGCGGACGTGCACGTTGATCGTGTCACCCGGGCGGAAGGCCGGGACGTCCGAGCGGAGCGTGGCGGCGTTGACGCCATCGAGCAGGTGAGACATGTTCTTCGTCTGCTTTCTTCGCATGACGCCACAGGTCGCCAGTGCGGGTTTCCGTAGAGAATTCGGGAGCTGCGGGACCCGGCGGACGACGGTCCCCCTGTGGCAGGGGCGCCCGCGAGCACACAGCAGCCGCCTATTCTTCCACGACCCGGGCCCTGCGCCAAAATCGGCCGTCGGCGGTCGGCTGCCAGCCCAGGACGGAGAGGATCTCCCGGTCCTTCTTGTCGAAGCCGGCGGCCTCGCAGCGCTCGATCAGGTCGGGGCGGTTCTGCGCGGTCCGGCGGAAGGCTTCGTCCCGACGCCACCGGGCGATCTTCCCGTGGTGTCCGCTGAGCAGGACCTCGGGGATGTCCCGGCCGCGCCACACCGGGGGCTTGGTGTAGACGGGCCCCTCCAGCAGGTTCGCCATCTCGCCCGGCGCGAAGGAGTCGTCGCGGTGCGATTCGGCGTTGCCGAGCACCCCGGGCAGCAGCCGGGCGACGGCCTCGGTGACCACCAGCACGGCGGCCTCGCCGCCCGCCAGGACGTAGTCGCCGATGGAGACCTCGTACACCGGCATGCGCGTGGCGTACTCGTCCATGACCCGGCGGTCGATGCCCTCGTACCGGGCCGGCGTGAAGATCAGCCAGGGCCGCTCGGAGAGTTCGACGGCCAGTTCTTGGGTGAAGGGGCGGCCGCTGGGGGTGGGGACGACCATGACGGGACCGTGCGCGCCCGCCTCGTAGCCGTCGGCCAGCGCGGAGTCCAGGGCCTCGCCCCACGGCTCGGTCTTCATGACCATGCCGGGACCGCCGCCGTACGGGGTGTCGTCCACCGTGTTGTGCCGGTCGTACGTCCACTCCCGCAGGTCGTGCACGTGTACGTCGAGCTGCCCGCGGGCGCGCGCCTTGCCGACGAGGGAGACGTTCAGCGGCTCCAGGTACTCGGGGAAGATCGTGACGACGTCGAGCCGCATCAGGCGTCGTCCCCGGAATCCGTGGCGTCCTCGTCCCGGGTCGAGACGATGACGGCGTCACGCTCGTCGATCAGCCCGGGCGGCGGGGTGATGACGCAGCGCTGCTCCTCCAGGTCGATCTCGGCGACGATCTCCTCCACGAAGGGGATCATCACCTCGGAGCCGTCCGGCCGCTCGACGATGAAGAGGTCCTGCGAGGGCAGGTGGGAGATCTCGGTGATCCGGCCGATCTCGGTGCCGTCCGCCAGCACCACGTCCAGGTCCATCAGCTGGTGGTCGTAGTACTCGTCCTCCTCCTCCGGCAGCTCGGAGGGGTCCACCTCGGCGATCAGGAGGGTGTTGCGCAGCGCCTCGGCACCGGTGCGGTCCTTGACGCCCGCGAAGCGGAGCATGAGACGCCCGCTGTGCACGCGGCCGGTCTCGATCGTCAGCGGTCCCACCGTCGCGGGCTCCGTCTTGAGCACGGCGCCGGGACTCAGTCGCAGTTCCGGCTCGTCGGTGCGCACCTCGACGGTGACCTCACCCTTGATGCCGTGGGCGCGGCCGATCCGCGCGACTACCAACTCCACTGTGCTCTTCCCTTACTGCGGCGTGGTTGCTCACATCAATGGTCGCTCCTGCCCGGGGGCAGAAACGACACGGGCCGGGGCGGGCGAACAACGCCCTCCCCGGCCCGTGCCGGTGAATCAACTGCTCAGCGGACCTGGTCCACGTCGACGAGGTCGACGCGGATCCCCCGGCCGCCGATGGCGCCCACGACGGTACGCAGAGCACGCGCGGTGCGGCCGTTGCGGCCGATCACCTTGCCGAGGTCGTCGGGGTGAACCCGGACCTCGAGCACCTGCCCGCGGCGCAGGTTGCGCGAGGCGACCTGCACTTCGTCGGGGTTGTCCACAATGCCCTTTACGAGGTGCTCAAGAGCCTCCTCGAGCATGCTCAGGCCTCGGTCGACTCGGCGGCGGCGTCAGCCTCGTCCGCCTTCTTGTCGGCCTTCTTCTTCTGCGTGATGGCCTCGCCCTTGCCCTCGCCGATGCCCTCGAGGGCCTTGGCGAACTCGTCGAAGGAGCGACGCTTGCTCTCCTTCGTCGCCGGCTGCAGGAGCGGCGCGGGGGCGGGGAGACCCTTGTGGGCCTGCCAGTCACCGGTCAGCTTCAGGATGGCGAGCACAGCCTCGGTGGGCTGGGCGCCGACGGACAGCCAGTACTGCGCACGCTCGGCGTTGACCTCGATGCGCGACGGGTTGTAGGTCGGGTGGTAGATACCGATCTCTTCGATCGCGCGACCGTCCCGGCGGGTGCGGGCGTCGGCGACGACGATGCGGTAGTGCGGCTGGCGAATCTTGCCGAGGCGCTTGAGCTTGATCTTGACTGCCACTGGAGTGGTGTCTCCTGAACTTGACGTGGTTGGGCACATGAGATGCCACGTGGGGTTGCGGTACTCGGGTGCCCGATGGACGCGTCAGCCGGAGGAGAGAGGGGTCCTATGCGACTGTCGAGTACAGCTAGCCATTGTGCCATACGCCTGCGGCGCGCTCAGCCGGGCGGGTAGGACCGGCCGCCCCGGTGGGGGCGGTGGCCCGGCGCCCGCCTCGCGGGGGGCCCCGGCGCCGACGGGGGCGGCGGTCAGGAGGCCGCCGCGATGGCCACGTCGGGGATGCGGAAGGGCTTCATGCAGCCACCGCATACGATCGGCGCTTGGGCCAGCACCGAGGGGACCACCCGGACGTTGCGCCCGCAGTCACAGACGGCCTTGACCCGCACGCCGCCGCCGGAGGAGCCGTGCCGGGCGGCCGGTCCGCGGAAGCTGCGCTTGGTGTCCGCCGCGGTGGCGGCCGTGTGCGCCTTCAGCGCGCGCTGCAGCCGCTCGATGGTGGGACGGTAGCGCCGCTTCGCCTCCGGATTGAGCGTGACCAGGGAGAAGCCGCTGCTCGCGTGCGGCTCCTCGGAGTGGTCCAGCCCCATCTCCTCGGCGATCGCGAGGAATCTTCGGTTGTGGTAGCGGCCGGCGCGCGAGGTGTCGCGGACACCGCGGGCGGCGGCGATGCCGTGGACTGCCTCGTGCAGCAGTCGCTCGAAGGAGAGCTCGGCGCCACAGGCGGACGACGACTCTCCGATCAGGGACTCGGGCGCGGCAAGGTCAGGCAGCTCGGGGTGGTACCGCTGAATATCGGCCCACGCCTGCGCCAGCTCTGCGGCGAGAACAGGTGGTGTCGTGCTCACGTCGTGACAACGAGCCGAGGTGCCCGGGTGTTCCGATTCCGGGCCATTCCAAATTTTTTGCACGTACCAGTCAGTTCACTCTGATGCGTCCTGACGAGGACGGGTGCGCCGATCTCAGGAGGAGTCGGTACGTAACGTCGACCACATCCTCCCGGTCGGCCGATACGAACCGGCCCCGGCGCGCGGCACGAGCCGCACGCCGGGGCACGAGAGGGCCGGTCGGCCCGGTCAGTACGAGCGCGCGACGATCGCGAGCGTACCGGGGGCGTCGTCCGCCTCCGGGACCGACCCGTCCTCGGCGATCAGGCAGCGCACGGAGACGGCCTGCTCGGCCAGCTTCGCCTCGCCCTCCGGACCGAGGTCCGCCCACGGGATCCGCGCCCAGCCACCGGCGACGGCGGCCTCGGCGGCCTCCCCGATCGTCGTGACGTCGGACGTGCGGGCCAGCCGGCGCTCGCGGGACTCGCGCAGCAGCTGCGCCTGGTCCTCGTCCAGCACCTTGGGCAGCAGGTCGGCGAGGGCGTCGATCTGCACGGGGGTCTTCCCGCCCGGGATCCGGCGGGCGAGCATCGCGGTGCCGGCCTCCAGGTCACGGGGACCGATCTCGATGCGGACCGGTACGCCCTTGAGCTCCCAGTCCACGGCGCGGCGGCCGAAGGGGGTGTCGACGCGGTCGTCGACCTGCACCCGCAGGCCGGCGGCCTTCAGCTGGGCACCCAGCTCACGGACCTTGGCCACGGCCTCGTCGCCCTTGATCGCCATGACGACGACCTGGACGTGCGCGAGGCGCGGCGGGACCCGCAGGCCGTTGTCGTCGCCGTGGGACATGATCAGGCCGCCGACCATGCGGGTCGAGACGCCCCACGAGGTCTGCCAGACGAGCTCCTGCTTGCCTTCCTTCGACAGGTACTGGGTGTTGAAGGCCTTGGCGAAGTTGGTGCCGAGCTCGTGGCTCGTGCCCAGCTGCAGGGCCTTGCCGTCGCCCATCATGCCCTCGAGGGTGAGGGTGTTGATGGCGCCGGCGAAGCGCTCCTTGGCGGTCTTGCGGCCGAGCACGACGTCGATGCCGAGCACGTTCGTCATGAAGTCGCCGTAGACGTCCGTGTGGATGCGGGCCGCGTAGTCGCGGGCGTCCTCGTAGGTGGCGTGGGCGGTGTGGCCCTCCTGCCAGAGGAACTCGCTCGTGCGGAGGAACACGCGCGGGCGCATCTCCCAGCGGACCACGTTGGCCCACTGGTTGATCAGCAGGGGCAGGTCGCGGTAGCTCTGGACCCACTTGGAGAAGTAGTCGTTGATGATCGTCTCGGACGTGGGCCGGACGACGACCGGCTCTTCCAGCTCCTTGCCGCCGCCGTGCGTGACGACCGCGAGCTCGGGCGCGAAGCCCTCGACGTGCTCGGCTTCCTTCGTCAGGTACGACTGCGGAATGAACAGCGGGAAGTACGCGTTCTGGGCGCCCGCGTCCTTGATGCGCGCGTCCATCTCCTGCTGCATCCGCTCCCACAGGCCGTAGCCGTACGGTCGGATGACCATGGTGCCTCGGACCGGACCGTTGTCGGCCAGCTCGGCCTTGTTGATCAGATCCTGGTACCAGCGGGGGAAATCCTCCGCCTGCGGGGTGAGAACGGGTGCCTTTGCCATGCCGCGAATCGTACGGCGCCCGGCACACGATGCGTGAATCGGGTGGCGCGCTCCTCTGGACGCGGGGGCGAATGGGGAGTTCTCTGGCAACGGGGGCAAGGGGGCGACACGGAATCAGGAGCGCTCTTTCGATGACACCGACGCCGACGGCCACGCTCGTCGCCCGGGACTGGGCGGAGATCCAGGAACGGATGCTCGTACCGCTGTACGAGGCGGTCTACGACCGGCTGGAGGTCGGGCCGGGCGACCGGCTGCTCGATCTGGACTGCGGGGCCGGGCTGCCCCTGCTGCTGGCGGCCGGGCGGGGAGCCGTGGCCACGGGCGTGGAGGCGGATCCGGCCCGGCGGGCGCTGGCCCGCGAGCGGCTGCTGGAGGTCCTGGCGGCTCCGCCGGAGCCGCCGGCCCCGCCCCGCCCGTACGACGCCCTGCTCGCCTTCTCCCCGGCCCCCGCGGCCCTGGCCGCGGCCCTGCCGGCGGTCCGCCGCGGAGGGGCGGTGGTCCTGGCCGACTGGGGGCCCGCGGAGCGCTGCACGGTGCCCTCGGTCCTCGGCGGCGGGCCCGCGCCGCGGGACCTGGACGCGCTGGTGGAGCGGGCCGGGCTGAGACCGGACGGTTCCGGGCGGGTGTTCTGCCCGTTCGGGTACGCGGACGTGGACAGCGCGGTGCGCGGACTGCTGTCGACGGGGCTCTACGACGCCACCGACGACGCCGACGACGACGCGGCCGATCCCGTGCTGGCGGAGAAGGAACTGGCCGAGGCGCTTCACCCGTTCGAGCGGTCCGACGGCGCCGTGTGGCTGCCGAACATCTTCCGGTACGTGATCGCCCGGGTGAACTGACGGCCGCTCCTCAGTCGGTGCCGTGCCCCTTCGTCAGCCGCGCGATGCCCGCGGCGGCGTAGGCGGCCGGTTCGTCCAGGGTCTCGTTGGCGAGGAGGGCCTGGGCCAGGGCGTCCAGCTGCGGCCGGTGGTCGCGCAGCAGGCGGCAGGCCTCCAGGTAGCACTCGTCCACGATGCGCCGCATCTCGTGGTCGACCGCATCGAGGGTGGCGGGGGCGGCGGAGAGTCCGTAGGGGCTCTGCCCGTCGGAGGGGATCGCGGTGAGGCGGCCGATCCGCTCGCTCATGCCCCAGCGGCCGACCATGCCGCGGACGATGCTGGTCACCTGCTCCAGGTCGTTCTCGGCGCCGGTGGTGATGACGTCGTAGACGACGTGCTCGGCCGCCATGCCGCCGAGCGCGCCGATGATGCGGCCGCGCAGGTACGGCTCGGTGTAGGCGTACCGGTCCGCGTCCGGGGTGGAGAGGGTGACGCCCAGCGCGCGGCCCCGGGGCACGATCGTGATCTTGCGGACCGGGTCGGCGCCCGGTTGGAGCATGCCCAGCAGGGCGTGGCCGCTCTCGTGGTAGGCGGTGCGGCGGCGCTCCTCCTCCGGCATGACCAGCGGCCTCTCGGCGCCGAGCTGGACCTTCTCCAGGGCGTCCGACAGGTCTGCCCCGGTCACCTGCGTCTGCTGGCGTTTGACGGCCAGCAGCGCGGCCTCGTTCGCCAGGTTGGCCAGGTCCGCTCCGGTCATCCCGGGGGTGGTACGGGCCACGTGTGCCAGGTCGACGCCGTCGGCGAGCGGGATGTCCCGGGTGTGGATGCGCAGGATGGCCTCGCGGCCGGCCCGGTCGGGCGGGGAGACGACCACCATGCGGTCGAAGCGGCCGGGGCGGGTGAGGGCCGGGTCCAGCACGTCCGCGCGGTTGGTGGCCGCGAGGACGATCACGCCCTCCGATCCGGAGAAGCCGTCCATCTCGGTGAGGATCTGGTTGAGGGTCTGCTCGCGTTCGTCGTGGCCGCCCATGGCACTGCCGCCGCCGCGGGCCCGTCCGATGGTGTCGATCTCGTCGATGAAGATGATCGCGGGAGCCACCTTGCGCGCCTCGGTGAACAGTTCGCGCACCCGGGAGGCGCCGACCCCGACGATCATTTCGATGAACTCGGAGGCGGAGGCGGAGAAGAAGGGCACCCCGGCCTCGCCCGCGACCGCGCGCGCCAGCAGGGTCTTGCCGGTGCCGGGCGGGCCGGAGAGCAGGACCCCGCCGGGCATCCGGGCGCCCATCTTCCGGTACGCCTGCGGGTTCTTGAGGAAGTCGACGACGTCGTTGAGCTCCCCCTCGACCTCGTCGATGCCCGCCACGTCCTCGAAGGTGGTGCGGCGGGCACCCGTCTCCAGCTCGACCGGCTTGGGCGGGGCCTTGCGGCCCAGCGCGCCCGTGCCGCCCATCCCGGAACCCATCCGGCGGGCGATGACCACCCACAGGAGGACCAGCAGCAGCATCGGGGCGAGGGAGAGCAGCAGGTTCGCGAGGAAGCTGCGCTGCACGACGACCGGGGAGGCCGTGACGGTCACGTTCTGCTTGGTGAGGTCGGCCCACAGCGCGTCGTCGGCGAAGGCGGGGCGCTGGGTGACGAATTTCGTGTAGTCGCCCTTGTCGCCGTCGGGCAGCGGCTGCTTGGCCTTGAGCTCGCCCTGAATGGCGTCGCCCTTGGAGTAGATCTTCTCGACGTTGCCCGCGGCGACCTGCTTGCTGAACTCGGTGTACGAGATGGTCGGCTCGTCCCCCTCGTTGAAGAAGGACAGCACGAGGTTGGCCAGCAGGTAGACGATCAGCGCGGTGAGGATCAGCCCCCGCCAGCCGCCGGGCATCCTCCGCTTCGGCGGAGCGGCGGGCGGTGCGCCTTCCGACCGCCAGGGGGTGTCGGCCCTGTCGCGGGGAGGTACGGGGGCGGGGCTGGGCACGGGGCGTCTCCTTCTGCCATCCTCCCGGCCGACCATAAGGGATAAATCGGGCCGTCGCCCCGGCGGAGGAACAGGAGGGCCCCGACCGTGCGAACACGGCCGGGGCCCTCCTCACCCACGTGCGCGGGTGCTACTTCATGAACTTCTTGAACTCGTCCGGAAGGTCGAAGTCCCCGCCGCCCTGGCCGCCCGCCGGAAGGCCGAAGGGGTTGCCGCCGGCCGCGGGCTCGATCGCCTGCGGGCCCTGCTCCCGGCGGGCCGCGGCTGCGGCCTCCTCTTCCTTGCGCTTCATCGGGTTGCCGCTCTTGCGCTTGCCCTTGGCCTGCTTGACCTGCTTCTTCTGCCGGCCGGGGCCGCCACCCATCCCGGGCATGCCGGGCATGCCCGGCATGCCGCCGCCCTGGGCCATGCGGGACATCATCTTGCGGGCGTCGAAGAACCGCTCGACCAGCGACTTGACCGCGCTGACCTCGGCGCCGGAACCCTTGGCGATACGGGCACGGCGCGAGCCGTTGATGATCGTCGGGTCGTGGCGCTCGGCCGGGGTCATCGACTTGATGATCGCGGCCATGCGGTCGACGTCACGCTCGTCGATGTTGTTGATCTGGTCCTTGATCTGGCCCATGCCGGGCAGCATGCCGAGCAGCTTGGAGATGGAGCCCATCTTGCGGACCTGCTCCATCTGGGCCAGGAAGTCGTCGAGCGTGAACTCCTTGGGACCCTTGGCGAGCTTGGCCGCCATCTTCTCGGCCTCGGCCTGCGAGAAGGTCTTCTCGGCCTGCTCGATGAGGGTGAGCATGTCACCCATGTCGAGGATCCGGCCCGCCATGCGGTCGGGGTGGAACGCGTCGAACTCGTCGAGCTTCTCGCCGTTCGAGGCGAACATGATCTGCTTGCCGGTGACGTGCGCGATGGAGAGCGCGGCACCGCCTCGGGCGTCACCGTCGAGCTTGGAGAGCACGACGCCGTCGAAGCCGACGCCGTCGCGGAAGGCCTCGGCGGTGTTGACCGCGTCCTGGCCGATCATGGCGTCGACGACGAAGAGGATCTCGTCGGGGCTGACGGCGTCGCGGATGTCCGCGGCCTGCTGCATCAGCTCGGCGTCGATGCCGAGGCGGCCGGCGGTGTCGACGATGACGATGTCGTACTGCTTGGTCCGCGCGTACTCGACGGAGTCCTTCGCGACCTGGACCGGGTCGCCGACGCCGTTGCCCGGCTGGGGCGCGTACACGGCCACGCCGGCGCGCTCGGCGACGACGCTCAGCTGGTTGACGGCGTTGGGGCGCTGGAGGTCGCACGCGACCAGCAGCGGGGCGTGGCCCTGCCCCTTCAGCCAGAGGCCGAGCTTTCCGGCGAGGGTGGTCTTACCGGCACCCTGGAGACCGGCCAGCATGATCACGGTGGGGGCGGTCTTGGCGAAGCGCAGCCGCCGGGTCTCGCCGCCGAGGATCGTGACGAGCTCGTCGTTGACGATCTTCAGGACCTGCTGGCCCGGGTTCAGGGCCTTGCTGACCTCTTCACCGCGCGCGCGTTCCTTGACGTTCGCGATGAAGGAGCGGACGACGGGCAGGGCGACGTCGGCCTCGAGGAGAGCGATACGGATTTCCCGGGCCGCTGCGTCGATGTCAGCCTCGGACAGCCGGCCTTTGCCGCGCAGGCCCTTGAAGGTATTCGCCAAGCGGTCGGAGAGCGTATCGAACACGGTGGTCGCGATTCCTCGGGTCGGGGGCGTTGTGGTCGTCCCCCAGGGTATCGGGCCCTTCCCCCATCCGGGGACCTGCCTGCTCCTGGTGCGGGTCTGCCGCTGCGCGGAGCTTCTCCCCGCCCCGCCCTTTCGCCGTTTCCCCGGGCTCCGCTCCGGACCCCGCGCCTTGAACGCCGGCGGGGCTGGATCTTCCAGCCCCGCCGGCGTTCGAGGCGCCCCATCCGGCTACGCCAGGGCCGACGCCACCAGGCCGGCCAGGGCCGTCGCCTCCGTGGGGTCGAGGGGCTTGCCCTCGGGGGTGGTCACGTACAGCGTGTCCACCGCGTTCGCGCCCAGCGTGGAGACGTGTGCGCTGCGGACCCTGACCCCCTGGGACTCCAGCGCCCGGCCGATCCGGTGCAGCAGGCCCACGGCGTCCGGCGCTCGCACCTCCAGGACCGTGGCGAGGGAGGACACGTCCGGGACGACCGTGACCCGGGGCGGCGGCGGGACCACCCCGCGCCGGCGCGGATAGGCCGCCTCGCGGTCGGCCAGCTTCGCCGGGACGTCCAGCGAGCCGTCCAGGGCGCGGACCAGGTCGGTACGGAGCCGGGCGGCCTGCGGCAGCGCGCCGTACTCCGCCGCCACCCGCCAGCGCAGCACCAGGACCTCGCCCAGCCGGTCCGGGAGCTCCATGGAGCGCAGGTCGGCCGCCCGCACCGTGAGCCGGTGCAGGGCCAGGACCCCGGCCACCGCCGGAAGGACCCCCGGCTGGTCGGGGACGGCGACGACGAGGTCCACGCCGACCGCGTCGCCCTCCTGACGGGCCTGGAGCGCCAGGACCGGCTCCCCGGTGCGCAGGGCCTCCACCGCCAGGCGTTCCTGTTCGGTGGTCGGGATCTCCGGCTCTCCGGCTGCCGGGGTCGTGCCGCGCAGTACGGCGGCGACCCGCGCGACGAGGTCCGCCACGAGTGATCCCCGCCACGCGCTCCACGCCGCCGGCCCGGTGGCCAGGGCGTCCGCCTCGGTCAGGGCGTGCAGTATCTCCAGCGTTCCCACCGAGCCCACGGCGTCGGCGACCGTGCGGACCGTGGCCGGGTCGTCCAGGTCGCGCCGGGTGGCGGTGTCGATCAGCAGCAGGTGGTGCCGTACGAGCGCCCCGAGCACGACGACGTCGTGCGGGTCGAAGCCGACGCGGGCGGCGACGTCGCGGGCGATGGTCTCGCCGGCCACCGAGTGGTCTCCCGGCCAGCCCTTGCCGATGTCGTGCAGGAGCGCGGCCATCAGCAGCAGGTCGGGGCGGCCGACCCGGCGGGTGAGGGCGGAAGCCCGCACCGCCGTCTCGATCAGGTGCCGGTCCACCGTCCAGGTGTGGACGGGGTTGCGCTGGGGGCGGCAGCGCACCCGCTCCCAGTCCGGGAGCAGCCGGGTGATCAGCCCCTCGGCCTCCAGGGCCTCCCACACGGCCACCGTAGGCTCCCCCGCCCCCAGCAGGGTCAGCAGCTGCTCGCGGGCCTCGGCCGGCCAGGGCACCGGGAGCGGTTTTCCCTGTGCCGCGAGCCTGCGCACGGCGTGCAGGGAGACGGGCAGGCCCGCCTGCGCGGCGGCCGCGGCGAACCGCAGGGCGAGTACGGGATCGCGGTCGGGGCGCGCGGCCAGGGCCAGTACGGCCTCGCCGTCGGACTCCACCACGCCTTCGGCCAGGGGGGCCCGCGCGGCGGCCCGGTCCCCGCGGGTGCCGAGCAGTCCGCGCAGCCTGGGCCGGGCGGCGCGCGCCCGCAGGACGCGTCCGACCTCCCGCCAGGTGACGTCCGCGGCGTAGGCGACGACGCGCGCGGCCTCGTACACCTCGCGCAGCAGCGCGTCCGCGTCGAGGAGTCCGAGCTGGGCCGCGACCTGGTCCTGTTCCTGGAGGGAGAGCCGGTCGGTGGCCCGGCCGGTGACCAGGTGCAGGGCGTCCCGGGCGTCCAGGAGCCGGCGCCGGGCCTCGGCGAGGCCCTCGCGCGGGGCGTCGGCCAGCCAGGACGCGGCGACCGCCCGCAGCGCGGTGACGTCGCGCAGGCCCCCGCGGGCCTCCTTGAGGTCGGGTTCGAGCAGGAAGCGCAGTTCTCCGGCCCGCTCGGCCCGCTCGCGGCACAGGGAGTCCAGTTCCGGGAGCCTCTTGGCCGCCTGGTTGCGCCAGTCGGCCAGTACGGAGGTGCGCAGGCCGGCGAGGAGTCCGGCGTCACCGGCGACGGTGCGGGCGTCCAGCAGGCCGAGGTGCACCTTGAGGTCCTCGGCAGCGGTGCGGCGGGCCTCGCCGGGGGTCCGTACCGAGTGGTCGAGGGCGAGGCCGAGGTCCCAGACCGGGTACCAGATGCGGTCGGCCAGCGCGCCCAGCGCCCGCGGCTCGGCCTTGCCGTCGTGCAGCAGCACCAGGTCGAGGTCGCTGCGCGGGGAGAGTTCGGCGCGCCCGTAGCCGCCGACGGCCACCAGCGTGGCACCGCGGACGCCCGTCTCCCGTACGGCGGTCGTGAACAGGTCGTTCAGCCATGCGTCGGTCAGCCCGGCCAGGGCGGAACGGCGCGAAGGCCCGGACTGCGACTCCTCCTGGAGGAGTCGCAGCCGGGCCGCGGCGTATCCGCTGGCTCCCGAGTCGGCCGTGTGGTCCGTGTTCTCTTCGACGCTCGTCACCCGGGAGCTCCCGTCACCTAGAGCGCGTCAGCGCCGCGCTCGCCGGTGCGGACCCGTACGACCGAGTCCACGGGGACGCTCCACACCTTGCCGTCACCGATCTTTCCGGTGGCCGCCGCGCTCACGATCACCCGGATCAGTTCCTCGGCGTCGGAGTCGTCGACCAGTACCTCGATGCGGATCTTGGGGACGAGGTCGACCTGGTACTCGGCACCCCGGTAGACCTCGGTGTGGCCGCGCTGGCGGCCGTAGCCGCTGGCCTCGGTGACGGTCAGTCCCTGCACTCCGAAGGCCTGGAGGGCTTCCTTGATCTCGTCCAGCTTGTGCGGCTTGACGATCGCGGTGATCAGCTTCATGCGTCAACCTTCTTGGTCGCGGCGGAGGGGGCGGGTGCGGCGGTGCTCCGCGAGGCGGCTCCGCCACCGGCTCCGCTGAAGTCGTAGGCCGTCTCGGCGTGCTCGACCTGGTCGATGCCGGCGACCTCGTCGTCCTCGGACACCCGCATCCCGATCGTCTTGTCGAGGAGGAGGGCGAGGAGCGCCGATGCCACCAGAGAGTAGGCGAGGACGGCGAAGACCCCGATGGCCTGCTTGCCGAGCTGTTCCAGACCGCCGCCGTAGAAGAGGCCGGCCACGTCGGACTGGACCCCGCCGGTGGCGAAGAGGCCGACGAGCAGGGAGCCGACCACGCCGCCGACGAGGTGGACGCCGATCACGTCGAGGGAGTCGTCGTAGCCGAACTTGTACTTGAGGCCGACGGCCATGGCGCAGAGCACACCGGCGATGACACCGATGGCGATCGCGCCGAGCGGGCTGACCGCACCGCCCGAGGGCGTGATGGCGACGAGGCCGGCGACCGCGCCGGAGGCGGCGCCCAGGGTGGTGAAGGAGCCGTGGCGCAGCTTCTCGTAGCCGAGCCAGGCGAGCATGGCGGCGGCGGTGGCGACCTGGGTGTTGACGAACATGACCGCGCCGACGCCGTCGTCGTTGCCGAGCCAGGAGCCCGCGTTGAAGCCGAACCAGCCGAACCACAGGAGGCCGGCGCCGAGCATCACGAGCGGGAGGCTGTGCGGGCGCATCGGGTCCTTCTTGAAGCCGACGCGCTTGCCGATGACGAGGATCACGCCGAGGGCGGCGGCGCCGGCGTTGATGTGGACGGCGGTGCCGCCCGCGAAGTCGATGACGCCGAGCTCGAAGAGCCAGCCGCCGGCGCCCCAGACCCAGTGGGCGACGGGGAAGTAGACGACGGTGACCCACAGCGCGGTGAACAGGACCCATGCGCCGAACTTCACGCGGTCGGCCAGCGCACCGCTGATCAGGGCGGGGGTGATCACGGCGAACATCAGCTGGAAGACGGCGAAGACGTAGACCGGGATGGTGTAGCCGTCCCACAGCTCGGTGATCCCGATGCCGCTGAGGCCGACGTAGTCGGAGTTCCAGCCGATGAGGGAGCCGGAGTCGGTGCCGAAGGCGAGGCTGAAGCCGTAGAGGACCCACAGGATCGTGACGATCCCGAGGCTGATGAAGCTCATCATCAGCATGTTGAGGCTGCTCTTGACGCGGACCATGCCTCCGTAGAAGAAGGCGAGTCCCGGGGTCATCAGCATGACCAGGGCGGAGCAGATGAGCATGAACCCGGTGTTCGCGGCAGACAGCGTCGGGGCGTCTGCCGCGAGGGTCGTGATGGCTGATGCCATCGGCGTCTCCTCGTCGTCGGTACGTTCGCGTGCGGGCGATCGTGAAAACCTGAGCGGCGTAAAAGGGGTGTCCGGCCGGGCTGGGGAGGCTGGCCGGTTAATGACCCCGAGATTCGCGCAGGCCGGTTTCCGGCGGCGCCGCTCGGTGTTTCGCGCCCGTGACGAAGAGGGCGGGCGTGTTACGCGTCAATGAACAGGTGGATCACGAAAAGCCGGCCGCGGCAGTACCCGGATGTCCTGGCTGGGGGAGCCTGATCGGGCTTCACGGGGTGACTGCCGCGGCCGGGGCCTCGGGGGCGGCCGCGCGGGCCGTCAGACGGCCTCCGCGGCTTCGGGGAGCCGGGAAGCGAGGTGGTCGGTGAGCCGGACCACCTCGGCGACGTCGCCGTACTCACGGGCGGCGGTGTCTACGGTCTTGCGCAGGCGGGTGTTCACCCGTTCGGACCGCACCTTTCCCGCCACGTCGAGGGCGCGGCCGACGAGGGCCGCGGCCTGCTCGGGCTCACGCTGGAGCAGGTGCACGGTGGCCATGCCGATGAGGTTGAGGGCGTAGGAGCGCTGGTGCTCCTCGTCCTTCTCGAAGAGCTCGACGGCCCGTTCCATGACGGGCTCGGCGAGGGAGGCGTACATGGGGCTGCGCCCGGCCACGTAGGCCAGGTCCCGGTACGAGTGGGAGTTCTCGCCGTTCAGCTCGGCCTCGGAGAAGAAGCGGATCCAGTCGGGTTCGGGCTCGCCCGCGAAGCCGACGTCGGAGAAGGTGTCCTCGGCCATCCGCACGGCCCGCTTGCACCGGCTGGGCTGGCCCATGTTGGCGTACGCGCGGGCCTCCATCGCATACAGCATGGCCTGGGTGCGCGGGCCGGCGCAGTCGCGGCTGCCGTACTGCGCGAGGTGGATGAGTTCCAGGGCGTCTTCGGGGCGGCCCAGGTGGATCATCTGGCGGCTCATGTTGGAGAGGATGTACGAGCCGAGCGGCTTGTCGCCGCCCTCCTTGGCGGCGTGCAGCGCGAGCACGAAGTACTTCTGCGCGGTGGGGTGCAGGCCGATGTCGTAGCTCATCCAGCCGGCCAGTTCGGCCAGTTCGGCGGCGACCTTGAAGAGCCGCTTCATGACCGGCGCCGGGTGGTTCTCCTGGAGCAGGTCGGTGACCTCGTGGAGCTGGCCCACGACGGCCTTGCGGCGCAGTCCCCCGCCGCACTGGGCGTCCCACTGGCGGAACATGACGGTGGTGGCGTCGAGGAGGTCGAGTTCCGGTTCGGAGAGCCGGGGCGGGCGGTGGCCGCCGAGGGCCCCCGTCGGCCCCGCCCCGCGCGGTCCCCGGTCGGCGGCCGGTACCGGGACGAGCCAGCGCTGCATGGGCTCGATGAGGGCGGGGCCGGCGGAGAGGGCGAGCGAGGTCCCGAGGAAGCCGCGGCGCGCCAGCATCAGGTCGCTGCGGGAGAACTCGCCGAGCAGTTCGACGGTCTGCGGGCCGGCCCAGGGCAGGTCGACCCCGGAGACGGAGGGGGTCTGGTGGGCGGTGCGCAGGCCGAGCTGCTCGATGGCGACGACGGAGCCGAAGCGCTCGGAGAACAGCTCGGACAGGATGCGCGGGACGGGTTCGCGGGGCTGTTCACCGTCGAGCCAGCGACGCACCCGGGAGGTGTCCGTGCTGATGTGGTGGGCACCCATCTGGCGCGCCCGGCGGTTGACTTGCCGGGCGAGTTCACCCTTGGACCAGCCGCTGCGGACGAACCACGAGGTCAGCTGCTCGTTGCGCGCAGCAGCATCCTCGATCGTTCCGCTTGCGCCGTTGCCGCTCACTGGAACGCCCCCATCCGCTCAGCATCTTCCACACGAAACCTTGGCCGGGACGCCGGGCGCCACCATGGACCTTCACAGGTCCTTCACATATTGCCTCCGGCATACCCACGGATGGGCCGCCTTCGGTTTCGTGTACCGAAAGTAATCCTACGATCACCCCTGCGGCGAGGTTGATTCCAGAAACGCCACCATTCGCCACCCCTTCGAATGAACTAGCCACCGGCCAGGCGCGATTCACTTGACACCGAGGTGAAAGCGGATCGGTTGGACTGGAGTGCGCTCGGGGCGCGCGCGGCGAGGAGTGCGCCGGGCGGCATCGGAGGACACCCCGCGGTGGGACGGCCGGCAGAGGTCCCGCCGAGGTCGTCGCACCGGCTTCGTAACCACCGGCACGTCCGACCCGTTGGAGGGGGCATGGGCATGGGCTTCACGATCGGCGGCAGCCGCAGCACCAAGGAGTTCCGCTCCGGCACCCGGCGCCGCGGCCGGACCTCGGAGTGCACGGCGGTGGCGGAGTACACCGGGCTGTGGGGGTGGGACGTGGTCCCCGGCGCCCGCGCCGCAGCCCCCGCCCGCGACTGCTCCTGCGGGGACGGGGCGTGCCCCGAACCCGGGGCGCATCCCCTGGCCTTCGCCCCCACGGTCCCGGCCGGGGCCACCCTGGACGAGGTCACCGAGGCCTGGAGCGAGTACCCGGGCGCCGCCGTACTGCTCCCCGTGGGCCGTTTCTTCGACGTCATCGAGGTCTCCGAGGAGGCCGGGCGGCGCGCGCTGGTGCGGCTGGAGCGGATGGGCCTGCCGCTCGGCCCGGTCATCGTCACCGCCGACGGTCGGGCGCAGTTCTTCGTGGCCCCGGGAGCGGCTGCCGAACTGCCGCAGTTGCTGTACCGGATGGGCTGGGACGACGCCGACCTCGACCTGCGGGCCCTGGGGCACGGCGCGTTCGTGACGGCCCCGCCCTCCGACCGCGCCGGGCTCGGTCACGTCGGCTGGCTGCGGCCGCCCGCGCTCGACTCCGCCGGCGGCCCGCCGCAGGCCAGGCTGCTGCTGGGGACCCTCGCTTACATCTGCCACCGCTTCCGGCGGTAGTCGCGTTCTGGTGGCGCGCCGGAGCCCCACCAGAGCCGCATCGGAGCCACGCATGACGGTGCCCCCGCGTTCCGGTGGAACGCGGGGGCACCGGTGTCCGTGCGGGACGGCGGTCAGTCGCCGATCAGGGCGTCCACGAACGCCTCCGGCTCGAAGGGCGCCAGGTCGTCCGGACCCTCACCGAGGCCGATGAGCTTCACCGGTACGCCCAGTTCGCGCTGGACGGCGACGACGATGCCGCCCTTGGCCGTGCCGTCGAGCTTGGTCAGCACGATGCCGGTGATGTCCACGACCTCGGCGAAGACACGGGCCTGGGTCAGGCCGTTCTGCCCGGTGGTGGCGTCCAGGACCAGCAGGATCTCGTCCAGCGGACCGTGCTTCTCCACGACGCGCTTGACCTTGCCGAGCTCGTCCATCAGGCCGGTCTTGGTGTGCAGGCGGCCCGCGGTGTCGATGAGCACCACGTCGGCGCCCTCGGCGATGCCCTCCTTGACCGCGTCGTAGGCGATCGAGGCCGGGTCGCCGCCCTCGGGGCCGCGTACGGTACGGGCGCCGACGCGCTCGCCCCAGGTCTGGAGCTGGTCGGCGGCGGCGGCGCGGAAGGTGTCGGCCGCGCCGAGCACCACGCTGCGGCCGTCGGCGACGAGCACCCGGGCCAGCTTGCCGGTGGTGGTGGTCTTGCCGGTGCCGTTGACGCCGACGACCATGATCACGCCGGGGGTGTCCTCGCCGCTCTCCGTCTTCACGGCGCGGTCGAAGTCGGTGCCGACCAGGGTCAGCAGCTCCTCCTTGAGCAGGGTGCGCAGGTCCGCCGGGGTCCGGGTGCCGAGCACCTTGACCCGCTCGCGGAGCCGGTCCACGAGCTCCTGGGTCGGCACGACACCGACGTCGGCGACGAGGAGGGTCTCCTCGATCTCCTCCCAGGTGTCCTCGTCGAGGTGCTCCCGGGAGAGCAGCGTGAGCAGCCCCTTGCCGAGGGAGTTCTGCGACCGGGCCAGGCGGGCGCGCAGCCGGACCAGGCGCCCGGCGGTGGGCTCGGGCACCTCGATCTCGGGCGCGGCCGGGGCCGCGGGCACGGGTTCGACTACCGGCGCCTCGACGGGAGCTGCGGCCTCCGGGAGTCCGACCTCCTCGATCGTGCGGCGCGGCTCTTCCGCCGTCTCTACGGCGTCCTCCCCCACCTGCGGCTCGGCAGGCGGAGCAGTGATGGTCGGCGTGCTCGGCGGTGCCGGCGGCGGCAGCTGCTTCTTCTTGCGGCTGCTGACCACGAGCCCGCTGATCACACCGACCGCGACCAGGGCGATGACTACAGCAAGGATGAGGATGTCCATAACCCCACCAGTATCGGACACGGCCACCCCGGAGCCGGGAACCCGGGCGTGCGGACCGGGACGTAAGCCGCGGTTTGTGGTTTTAGCAGCAAATCCATGATGATGAACGACTTCCCCTCATAACCTCCCCAACGGAGCAATCGCATGCCTGCCGAGCCCGCCGACGGCGCAGCCGAAACCGCGATCGAGACCCGCGGCCTGGAACCCGTCCCGGACAGCGAGCGCAGCGGCCGGGTCCGCGAGCTCGTACCCACCTGGGTCGCCGCCAACATCAGCGTGCTGCTGCTGACCATGGGTGCGGGGCTGGTGATCTTCAACAAGCTCAACATCTGGCAGGTGCTCGTCGTCGCGGTCGCCGCGCCGGTCGTCTCGTACGGGATCGTCGGCCTGATATCCATCGCGGGCAAGCGCGGCGGCGCCCCCGGCATGGCCCTGTCGCGGGCGGTGTTCGGGCAGCGCGGCAACCTCTTCCCGGGCGCCCTGATCTGGGTGGCCCGCTGGGGCTGGGAGACCATCAACGCGGTCAGCGGCGCCTACGCCGTACTGACCGTGCTCGACCTGCTGTTCGGGGTCCGCAGCAGCACCCCGCTCATCGTCGTCACCCTGCTGTTCTTCGTGGGCTGCACCTTCGTGGTCTCGGGCCTCGGCATCAACGCCCTGCGCGTCTGCTCCACGTGGTCGACGTACCTCTTCGGCGCGTTCAGCGTGCTCGTCCTCGGGTACCTGGTCTTCACCACCGACTGGTCCGCCGTCTTCGACAAGCCGGCCGGCTCCAGCGCGATGATGATCGCGGGCATCGGTACGATCGCGGCCGGCGGCATCAGCTGGGTGCCCTCGGGACCCGACTTCACCCGCTACCTGCCGCGCACCGCCTCCTCCAAGGGCATGGTCGGCGCGACGATCGGCGGCGCCGGCGTGGTCGTGCTCCCGATGGTCCTGATGGGCGCGGTGATGGCCGTCGGCACCCCGGACCTGGCCACGGCCCAGGACCCGGTGTCCTTCATCGGCGAGCTGCTCCCGACCTGGATCGCGGTCCCGTACCTGCTCATCGCACTCGTCGGCATGCTGCTGATCAACTCGATGTCGATGTACTCGGCCGGGTTCACCGCCCAGACCCTGGGCATCAAGGTCCCGCGGGCCGCGGCCGTCAGCGTCAACGCGGTCATCAGCCTGGTCTTCGGGTTCCTGCTGATGGTGGTCGCCACCAGCTTCTTCGGCTCGTTCATCTCCTTCCTGACCCTGCTGGCCGTGGCGTTCTCCGCGTGGATCGGCGTCTTCGGCGTGGACATGCTGCACCGCACGACCTACGACGGCCCCGCGCTGCTGGACACCACGCGGACCAGCGCCTACTGGTACAAGGGCGGCTTCGCCTGGCAGGCGATGACCGCCTGGGCCCTCGCCCTCGTCGTGGGCCTGCTGTTCACCAAGGTGGACTGGTTCGCCGGACCGCTCGCCTCCACCTGGATCGGAGAGAACGGCCTGGGCTGGGCGGCGGGCATCCTCACCTCGGCCGTGCTGTACGCCGTGCTGCCGCGCACGGCGCGGGTGGAGCCGGTGGAGCCGGCCGCGGCCGGTGAGCGCGAGCCCGCCGGATCCCTGTCCAACTGACGCCACGTCAGCTAACGTCCCCCTTCGCCCGCCCACCCACATCCGGCGAAGGGGGACTCCTCCATGCCCATCACCGTGGCCCGGTTCAATCTCGTCGACCCGAACGGCACCCCCGAGTCCCTCTCCGCCCGCTACAAGGCGGCGCTGGAGATGGCCCGGTACGCGGACGACCGCGGGATCGACACCGTCCAGACCGAGGAGCACCACGGCACCGACAACAACTGGCTGCCCTCCCCCTTCGCCTTCGCGGGCGCGGTCTTCGGCGCGACCCGCCGGATCGCGGTCACCGTCTCGGCGATCATCGGCCCGCTGTACGACCCGCTGAAGGTCGCCGAAGACATCGCCGTCCTCGACCTCCTGAGCGGCGGCCGCCTGGTGACGGTCGCGGGGATCGGCTACCGGCCCGAGGAGTACGAGCAGCACGGCGTGGAGTGGGGCCGGCGCGGCAGGCTCCAGGACGAACTGCTGGAGACCCTGCTGAAGGCGTGGACCGGCGAGCCCTTCGAGTTCCGCGGCCGCACGGTACGGGTCACCCCGACGCCGTTCACCCGGCCCCACCCGCTGCTGCTGGTCGGCGGCAGCTCCGAGGCCGCGGCCCGCCGCGCCGCCCGGCTGGGGCTGCCCTTCTTCCCCAGCGCGCACCTGCCGGAGCTGGAGGCGTACTACACCGCACGGCTGGCGGAGTACGGCACGGAGGGCTTCTGCATGATGCCGGCGGCCGAGACCCCGCTGCTGCACGTCGCGGAGGACCCCGACCGGGTCTGGGCCGAGCACGGCGAGCGCTTCCTGCACGAGGCGGGCACGTACGCGTCCTGGCAGTCCAAGGACATCCGCAGCGCCGTACGGTCGACCGCGCGCTCGGTGGCGGAGCTCCGCGCGGAGGGCGTGTACCGCATCCTCACCCCGGACGAGGCGGTCGCGTACGGCCGGGCCGCGGGCGAGGCGGGGAACCTGGTCCTGCACCCGCTGTGCGGCGGGATGCCGCTGGACGAGGGCTGGCGGAGCCTGCACCTGCTCTGCGAACAGGTACTGCCCCGGCTCAAGGACTGAGCCGGGGCAGCATCGAGGAGAAGGGGCGTTGGCGGGGGTGGTTACCCCATCTCCTCCAGCGCCTTGCCCTTGGTCTCCGGCACCCACTTGAGGATGAACGGGATCGAGAGCAGGGCGAAGCCGGTGTAGATCATGTACGCGCCGGACAGGTTCCAGTCCGAGAGCGTCGGGAAGCTGACGGTGATGACCCAGTTGGCGATCCACTGGGCGGCGGCGGCCACGCCGAGGGCCGCGGCCCGGATGCGGCCCGGGAACATCTCGCCGAGCAGCACCCAGACGACCACGCCCCAGGAGAGGGCGAAGAAGAGGACGAAGCAGTTGGCGGCGATCAGGGCCACGATGCCCTGGGCGTGCGGCAGGGAGATGTCGTCGCCGACCCCGGACTTGAAGGAGAAGGCCCAGGCGGCCAGGCCCAGCGAGATCGACATGCCGACGGAGCCGATGAGGGCGAGCGGCTTGCGGCCGATCCGGTCGACGAAGATCATCGCGATCACCGTGCCGATGATGTTCACGACCGAGGTCTCGAAGGAGTACAGGAACGAGGCGCTCGGGTCGATGCCGACCGACTGCCACAGCGAGGAGCTGTAGTAGAAGATCACGTTGATGCCGACCAGCTGCTGGAAGAGCGAGAGGCCGATACCGACCCAGACGATGGGCAGGAAGCCGAAGCGGCCTCCGAGCAGGTCCTTGAAGGTGGACTTGTGCTCGGAGCGCATCGCGTGCTCGATCTCGGCGACCCGTTCGTCCAGGTCGATCTTCGAACCCTCGACCTCGGTCAGCACCTTCCTGGCCTCGTCGTTGCGGCCGACGGAGATCAGGAAGCGGGGGGACTCGGGGATGACGAAGGACATCAGCCCGTAGAGGGCGGCCGGGACGACCATGACGCCCAGCATCCACTGCCAGGCCTCCAGGCCCGCGATGTTGCCGCGCTGGTCCCCGTCGGCGAGGTTCAGGATGGCCCAGTTCACGAGCTGGGAGACGGCGATGCCGATGACGATGGCGGCCTGCTGGAAGGAGGCGAGGCGGCCTCGGTAGGCGGCCGGGGACACCTCGGCGATGTAGGCGGGGCCGATGACGGAGGCCATGCCGATGCCGATGCCGCCGATGACGCGCCACATGGCGAGGTCCCACAGCGCGAACGGAAGGGCCGAACCGAGGGCGCTCGCGGTGAAGAGGAGGGCGGCGATCTGCATGCAGCGGATTCGGCCGATCCGGTCAGCGATGCGGCCCGCGGTGGCGGCGCCGAACGCGCAGCCGATCAACGCGGCGGCGATCACCTGGGCGAGCGCCGCGGACCCGACGTCGAACCGTTCGCGGATGGCGACGACGGCGCCGTTGATGACGGAACTGTCGTACCCGAAGAGGAAGCCGCCCATCGCCGCGGCCGCGGCGATGAAGATGACGTGGCCGAGGTGCTCGGGGTGCGGCGAGGATCCGCCGCCCGGTGCCGAGGCCCGCGATGTGCTGCTGGTCAAGGTGTGCTCCGTGGGGGTTTTGTCCGTCCTCACAGTGGCGCACAGTTCAAGATCGGGCACCACTCGAAGGCGGGAGACAGCGGAGCGAGCCTATGCGTTCAGTTTCTGAAGTCAATACTTGGCGTGAAGTTCACGTGTCCGGAAGATTGCCGACATTGAATTCACTTCTTGAATCTATGGCGCTCAGCGGAGCCGTTGGCTGATGACCTTGGAGACCCCGTCCCCCTGCATCGAGACGCCGTAGAGCGCGTCCGCGACCTCCATCGTCCGCTTCTGGTGCGTGATGACGATCAGCTGCGAGCTCTCCTGCAGCTCCTCCATGATCCGGATGAGCCGCTGCAGATTGGTGTCGTCGAGCGCGGCCTCGACCTCGTCCATCACGTAGAACGGGCTGGGGCGCGCCTTGAAGATGGACACCAGCAGGGCCACGGCGGTCAGCGAGCGCTCGCCGCCCGAGAGCAGCGACAGCCGCTTGACCTTCTTGCCCGGCGGACGGGCCTCCACGTCGACGCCGGTGGTCAGCATGTTGTCGGGGTCGGTGAGGATCAGCCGGCCCTCGCCGCCGGGGAACAGGCGCGAGAACACCCCCTCGAACTCCCGGGCCGTATCCCGGTAGGCCTCGGTGAAGACCTGCTCGACGCGCTGGTCGACCTCCTTCACGACTTGAAGGAGATCGGCTCTCGTCTTACGGAGATCCTCCAGCTGCTCGCTGAGGAACTGGTGGCGCTCCTCCAGTGCCGCGAACTCCTCCAGCGCGAGCGGGTTGACCTTGCCGAGCTGCTGGTAGGCGCGCTCGGCGACCTTGAGCCGCTTCTCCTGCTGCGCCCGGACGAAGGGGCCTGGGCGGTTGCGCGGGTCCTGCGGATCCTCCGGCAGCACCTCGCCCTCGGCGGCCGGGGACGGGGGCACCGGCTGGTCGGGGCCGTACTCCGCGACCAGCCCGACAGCCGCCATGCCGAACTCCTCCAGCGACTTGGCCTCCAGCGCCTCGATGCGCAGCCGCTGCTCGGCCCCGAGCACCTCGCCGCGGTGGACCGAGTCGGTGAGCTTGTCCAGCTCCCCCTTCAGTTCCCGGCCGCGGTTGCGCGCCTCGCCGAGCTCCCGCTCGGCGAGGCCCTTCGCCCGTTCGGCCGCCACCCGCTCCTCGTCGGCCCTGCCGAGCGACACCTCCACGTGCGCGAGGAGCTGCCGGGACCCGTCGGCCACCGCGCGGGCCACCTCCGCCTCGTGCCGCAGCCGGGCCCGGCGCCGCTCGGCGCGGGTCCGGGCCTCGCGTTCCGCACGGGCCGCGCGATCGAGTGAATCCGCCCGTCCGGCCAGCCCCTTGACCCGCTCCTCAAGGGTCCTCAGCTGCAGCCGGGCCTCCATCTCGGTCTGCCGGGCGTTGGCCCCGTCGGCCGCGAGCCGATCCCGCCGGGAGCCGTCCGGCTCCTCGTCCACCGGCATCTCCTCGGCGGTCGCGAGCCGCTCGGCGCACTCCTCCACCTCGGCCAGCGCCTGCTCCAGGGCGTCCTGGGCCCTGGCCGCGGCGGCGGCGCTGCGTTCGGCCTCGCCCGCGGCGCCCTTCGCCTGTCCGGCGAGCCGCCCGAGCTGCTGGGCGACCCCGGCCCGGGCCGCTTCCGCGGCGCGCCGCCGCTCGGCGAGCTCCTCGACCAGGGCGGCCGCGTCCTCGCGGCGCGCCTGGGCGGCCGCCCGGGCCCCGGCGAGCTCCTCGCAGCGCACGCCCAGCCGGGCCAGCTCGCCCGCGGCCTCGTCGACGGCCGCCTGCACCTCGATCAGGCTGGGTGCCCCGGCTGAACCGCCGTGCGCGAGGTGCGCCCCGAGCACATCGCCGTCGAGGGTCACGGCCACCGCCTCGGGCCGCTCCGCGACCAACGCCTCGGCCTCGTCGAGGGTTCCGACCACGACGTGGTCCCGCAGCACCCACTCCACGGCCCGCCGCGCCTCCGCGTCCCCGCCGACCAGCCCGGCGGCGGGTACGGGGGCGCCAGCCGGTCCGCCGCCCGCCTGCTGCTGCTGCTGCTGCTGCGAAGTCGATGCCCATGCCGGGGCGGACGTACCCGCGTTCGCCGGCAGGTGCGGTGCGGGTGCGCGGGCGGGCAGATCTCCGTCCCGGGAGGGGGCCGGATGGGGGACCGCTCCCCCGGATCCGGCTCCCCCTGCCCCGGCCGCGGGGCCGGCCGCGCCCTGGCCCGGGAGGGCGGGTGCCATCGGGGCGATCAGCAGGGTGGCGCGGCCCGCGTCCGCCTCACGGAGGTGGCGGATCGCCTCCGCAGCCGCCCCCGGGGAAGCAACCGCAAGCGCGTCCGCGGCCGAGCCCAGTGCGGCGGCCACGGCGACCTCGTACCCGGGGGCCACCGACAGCCGCTGCGCCGCCGGTCCCAGCAGCCCGGCCAGCCGCTCCCGCGCCGCGAGCAGTGCGCCCGTACCGTCCTTGCGGCGCAGCCCCAGCGCCAGCGCGTCCCGGCGCGCCGAGACGGCCGCCCGCGAGCGCTCCGCCCCGGACAGGTCCTCCCGGGCGGCGGACAGTTCCGCCTCCGCCCGCGCCAGCCGTTCCCGCGCGCGCTCGTGGTCCGTATCGGCCGACGGGTCGTCGAGCCCGCCGACCTCCTCGGCCAGCGCCTCGTACTCCTCCTGCGCGGCGGCGGCCCGGGACTGCGCCGCGTCCCGCGCCGCGACGAGCCGGTCGATCTCGGCCTGCGCCGCGCCCGCACGGGAGCGGGCCGCGCCGAGCCGCCCGGTCAGCCGGGCCAGTCCCTCGCGCCGGTCGGCGATGGCCCGCGCGGCGTCCCGCAGTCGGCGTTCCTCCTCGGCCAGCGCCCGCTCCAGCTCCGCCCGGTGCTCGGACGTGTCCTCCAGCGCCCGCGAGGCGGCCTCCAGAGCCGCCGTCAGTTCCGCCTCCTGCTCGCGGATCCGTGCGGCCTCCCGTTCCAACTCCTCGGGATCGCGACCACGCCGCTCCTCCTCGACCGGAGCCGAGGCGCTCTTGACCCGAGCGTCCGCCAAGGAGGCGGTCCCCCGGACGCGTTCGGCGAGCTGCGACAGCTCGTACCAGGTCTGCTGCGCCCGCTGCAGCCGCGGTACGAGTTCCCGTACCGCCTCCTCCAGCTCCGCCTCGCGCCGCACGGCGCCCGCGAGCTGGGCCTCGGCGGCCTCCTTGCGCTCCTTGAGCGCCGCCTCGTCCGCGATCTCCGCGTCGAGGGCGCGCCGCAGTACGACCAGGTCGTCGGCGAGCAGCCGCAGCCGCGCGTCGCGCAGGTCCGCCTGGATCACCGCCGCGCGCCGGGCGACCGCCGCCTGCCGTCCCAGGGGCTTGAGCTGGCGCCGCAGCTCGTCGCCCAGGTCCTGGACGCGCGCGAGATTGGCCTGCATCGCGTCCAGCTTCCGCAGCGCCTTCTCCTTGCGCTTGCGGTGCTTGAGCACGCCGGCCGCCTCCTCGATGAAGGCGCGGCGGCCCATGGGATCGGCGTGCAGTACGGAGTCCAGTTGGCCCTGTCCGACGATGACGTGCATCTCGCGGCCGATGCCGGAGTCGGAGAGCAGTTCCTGGATGTCGAGCAGGCGGCAGGTGTCGCCGTTGATCTGGTACTCGCTGCTGCCGCCGCGGAACATGATCCGGGTGATGGTGACTTCGGCGTAGTCGATGGGCAGCGCGCCGTCGGAGTTGTCGATGGTCAGGGACACCTCCGCCCGTCCGAGCGGCGGACGCCCGGTGGTCCCGGCGAAGATGACGTCTTCCATCTTCCCGCCGCGCAGGGACTTGGCCCCCTGTTCGCCCATGACCCAGGACAGTGCGTCCACCACATTGGACTTGCCGGAGCCGTTGGGGCCCACGACACAGGTGATTCCGGGCTCGAAGCGCAAGGTGGTGGCGGACGCGAAGGATTTGAAGCCACGCAGGGTCAGGGACTTGAGGTGCACGCCGCCGGACTCTACCTTTCGCGTTCGGTTTCACCCATGAAGGTGGTGGGCACAACTGACGCCAATGGGATCAGGCCCCCCACCTGGCCCTGTGGTCCGTGGGGCGGCGGTCGGGGAAAGAAGGCGGGGGAAGGGGCGGGGAAGAGCGCGAGGAAAGAAAGAAGGGACGCCGAAGCGTCCCTTGCAGATCATGCGGGGCTGGAGTCGAGCAACGAGTGAAGCGCGGGTCAGGTGAGCGCAGGCTCCGCCTGGGGTACGTCGATGTCGATGCTGCCGAGCAGCGAGTCTCCGTCGTGCTGAGCGGCGGCCGCGTTCAGCGCGTCATTTTCGGACTGAATCCGTACGAGCTCGGACTCGAGGTCCTGGACGCGCTGCTGAAGCCGTCGCATCTCGGCGAGGAGTCGCGGGTCGGAACCGCCGACGTAACCGAGAAGCGCCTTTGCCATGATGGATGGTCCTCCACACTGAGTGACCGACCGAAGCGGTGTGGGTCGTGAGGGAATCGCACCCGCGGATGTCCGGCAGCGACTGACAGTCACTGCGCTTACTACTGCCAACACTGCCAAACAGCTCAGGTGCGCGGGGCTTCCAGCGTCTCACCAAAAAGTTTGACGGTCAACACGATCACGCCCCGTATCGGCGGGCACCCCGGCCCCCGCAAGGGGCGTGGAGATCATCCTCACCTTCGAGCCTTCCACGGATCGTCCGCGTCGGCAACGCGTCGACGACGAATGCGCAGTTCCGACCATGTGCGGACGATCAGAGATGTGATGAGTGCATGATCAGTCGATCGGTCATCGCATCCCGAATCCGTCGTAGCCACCGCGCGGTGTGCCCCAGATCTCTGTCACTCCGTCCACCCGGCCGGGCGTGTCGGAGGAGCGCAACCAGTCGAGCAGCCGGTGGCAATTCTCACGTTGACCTTCGGCGACCACCTGCACTCGCCCGTCGTCGAGGTTGAGCGCGAAGCCGACGACCCCACCGATCTCCAAGGCGTTCTCCCTGGTGAACCAGCGGAAGCCCACTCCCTGCACACGGCCGCGCACCCAGGCGGTCAGACGGACGTCTTCATTCATGCGTGAACGCTAACCGGGCGAGCACATTGGGACACATCGCCCCCCTGGCCCCATGGCGTACAGTCGCGCAGCAATGAACTCACCCATTTGGGTGGGTAAGGGATGATCTTCACCCGGCAAGGAAGGCACGCTCCGATGGGCCGTCACCGACTCCCCGCCGCGCCGCACAGCGGCGGCAAGCGCGGCACCGCCCTGCGCACCGGTCTGCTGGGCATCTCGGTGGCCGTTGCCCTCGGCACCGCGGCCGTCACCACCGGCATGGTCCCGGTCGGCAGCTCCTTCCCCTATGTGGGTGTCAGCGGTACGGACGCCCCCACCACGGCGGCCAGGGCCAAGGCCCCGTCCACCCCCGACACGTCCCTGCAGCAGCAGAACGGCCTCGTGAACCTGTCCGGCCGCGCCTCCGCCGGCACCGGAGCGGGCAGCTCGTCCCCGAAGCCGTCGACCCCGGCCTCCCCGCCGGCGTCCGCTTCCCCGAGCCCCTCGCCGAGCGGCTCCCCGAGCGCCTCGCCCTCGCCGTCCGCATCGCCGTCCGCATCGGCTTCCGCTTCCGCCTCGCCGTCGGCCGCGCGGAGCACGGCCCCCGCCCCCTCGGCGACGCCTGCCCCGTCCACCAAGGCCCCGTCCGCCAAGGCCCCGCGCACGAGCCCGGCCGCGCCCGCGGTGCCCGCCGCGCCGACCGCCCCGGCACCCACCACGAGCCGGGCCCCGGCCCCGGCGCCGTCGAAGTCGGCCACCCCCGAGCCCCGCCCGCCCCTGGACGGCCACTCCGCGGAGGAGGCCGCCGTCGTCGACCTGGTGAACCAGGAGCGCGCGCTGGCCGGGTGCGGCCCGGTCCGGGCCAATCCGCCGCTCGCGTCGCTGGCCGGGGCCTTCAGCCTGGACATGGCCACCCGTGGTTTCTTCAGCCACGAGGACCCCGAGGGCAACACCCCCTGGGACCGCGCCACCAAGGCCGGCATCTCGGGCCTCGGCGGCGAGAACATAGCCCGCGGCCAGGGTGACGCCGAGGCCGTGATGAAGGCCTGGATGAACAGCCCGGACCACAAGGCGAACATCCTCAACTGCGAGTTCCGCACCCTGGGCGTCGGTGTCCACCTCGCCGCCGGCGGCCCCTGGTGGACCCAGGACTTCGGTTTCTGAGTCGAGCCCGCTGGGGCTCAGACCGCGGCGGCCGCCAGGGCCGCGCGGCCCGCGACGACGATGCGGGTCTGCTCGGTGACGCGGCGGCCCAGGTGCTCGGCGGTCGCGATGTCGGCCTTGTGGACCGCGTCCGCACCCTCGTCGGAGTTGGTCTGGGCAGCGGCACCGGCGAAGAAGCCGAGACGGTTCAGGTCGTTCTCGGAGGCCGTGCTGGAGTTCCAGCCCGGCTTCAGACCCAGGTTGACCCAGCTCATGCCGTGCTGCGCGGCCAGGATCTGGAAGAACTGCAGGGTGTGCAGCTTGTCGCCGCTCTTGGACGCGGAGTTCGTGAAGCCGGCCGCCACCTTGTCCTGCCAGGCGTCGCCGAACCAGCGCTTCGAGGAGGCCTCGGCGAAGACGTGGAAGGCGCCGGAGGCGGTGCCCATGTACGTCGGCGATCCGAAGACGATCGCGTCGGAGGCGTCGAGCAGCTCCCACTGGGCGTCGTCGATCTCGTCGACCTTGATCAGGTGAACGGTCGCCCCGGCTTCCACGGCGCCGCTGCGGACCGCCTCGGCGACGACGGCGGTGTGGCCGTAGCCGGAGTGGTAGGCGATCGAGACGACGGGGGTGTGCGTGATTGCGGACAAGGCTGATCTCTCCCTCGGGAAAACTCTCGTCGCGGCACAGGACGTGGTGCGACGAAAGAAAGACAACCACTAACTTTTAGAAAGCGCAACCCTCGAGTTAGCGCTGCCGAGGAGTACGCTGATCCGCATGGAGAACCCCGCCTGTACCGATGCCGCCGAGATGGAACAACCGTTCGATGTCTTCGCGCGCGCCTGCCCGTCCCGGGAAACGCTCGAACACGTCACCGGCCGCTGGGGCAGCCTCACCGTGGGCGCCCTGCGCGAGGGCTCGTGCCGCTTCAACGAGCTGCGCCGCCGGGTGGAGGGCGTGAGCGAGAAGATGCTCTCCCAGACCCTGCACGCGCTGGAGCGCGACGGCATCGTCCACCGCGAGGCGCAGCCCACGAACCCGCCGCGCGTCGACTACGAACTGACCCCGCTCGGCGTCGAGGTCGCGGACCGGCTGCTCGCTCTCATCCACTGCCTGGAGGGGAACATGCCGGCGGTACTGGGTGCCCGACAGTCCTACGACGCCACGCGCGGCGGCCGCTGACAGCGCGGGCAGAAGTAGCTCGACCGGTTCATCCACGGCCGGCGCCGCATCGGCGTGCCGCAGCGCCGGCAGGGTTCGTCCTCGCGCCCGTAGGCATCGAGCGAACGGTCGAAGTAGCCCGACTCCCCGTTCACGTTGACGTAGAGGCTGTCGAAGCTGGTGCCGCCGACCGCGAGGGCGGCGTTCATGACGTCCCGGGCATGGCCGAGGAGTTCCGCGCTCCGCGGGCGCGTGAGATGGGCGGTGGGGCGCTCGTAGTGCAGCTTGGCGCGCCACAGCGCCTCGTCCGCGTAGATGTTGCCGACCCCGCTGATCAGGGACTGGTCCAGCAGCGCCCGCTTGATGGTGGTCCGCTTGGCGCGCAGCGCGAGGTGGTAGGCGCCCTCATCGAACAACGGGTCCAGGGGGTCGCGCGCGATGTGCGCGATCACGTCGGGCAGCCCGTCGGTGCTGTCGGCGGCGACCTCGTGCAGCGAGAGGCCGCCGAAGGTCCGCTGGTCCACGAAGCGCAGCTCCGTCCCGGCGTCGTCGTCGAAGCGCACCCGGATCCGCAGGTGCTTCTCGTCGGGGGCGTCCTGCGGCTGCACCAGCAGCTGCCCGCTCATCCCGAGATGCCCGAGGACGGACAGGTCGCGGCCCTCCAGCGGCAGCCACAGGTACTTCCCGCGCCGCTGCGCCGCCCCGATGGTCTCCCCGCGCAGTCGCGCCGCGAAGTCGGCCCCGCCGCCCGGATGGCGCCGGACGGCCCGCGGGTGCAGGACCTCGACGGCCTCGACGGTCCGCCCCGCCACCCAGCGCTCCAGCCCCCGCCGTACGACTTCGACTTCGGGCAACTCGGGCACGGGGCACCTCCGGTGGGAGTGGATCTGATGCTCCCGGCGAGCGTACCGGCCCGCCCGGAAACGACAGCCGCCCGCCCCTGCGAGGCAGGAGCGGGCGGTTACGTCCCGAAGGAAGGGTCAGGCGTCCGGCGCCGAGTCGGCGGGCGTCGGCACCCCGCCGTTCTCGTTCCCGGCCGAAGCCGGGACTCCGGCCGGACCGGCGGTCGCGGCGGCTGCCGCGGCCGCAGTCCGCTCGTCCGCGGCGGCACGGATCCCGCGCCATGCGGACTCCGCGGCCTGCTGTTCCGCTTCCTTCTTGCTGCGGCCGGTGCCGGTGCCGTACGAGACACCACCGACGCGAGCGGCAGCAGTGAAGGTCTTCTCGTGGTCCGGACCGGTCTCGGAGACCAGGTACTCGGGCACGCCAAGGCCTTCGGCCGCCGTGAGTTCCTGGAGACTGGTCTTCCAGTCCAGGCCGGCCCCGAGGTTCGAGGACTTCTCGATGAGCGGGTCGAAGAGCCGGTGAACCAGCTCCGAGGCCGCGTCGAGGCCCTGATCGAGATAGACCGCGCCGATCACCGCTTCAAGGGTGTCGGCGAGGATGGAGGCCTTGTCCCGGCCTCCCGTGCCCTCTTCGCCCCGGCCGAGCCGGATGAAGGAGCCGAGTTCGAGGCCGCGTCCGACCTCCGCCAGTGCACGCGAGTTGACCACCGCGGCCCGAAGCTTGGCCAGCTGGCCTTCGGGGAGATCCGGGTGGGTCGTGTACAGCGTGTCCGTGACCACCAGGCCCAGCACGGAGTCCCCGAGGAACTCCAGGCGTTCGTTGGTGGGCAGACCGCCGTTCTCGTACGCGTACGAGCGGTGGGTCAGCGCACGCACCAGAAGGGCGGACTCGAGTTGGTACCCGAGCCGCCCTTCCAGAAGCGTGTGGGACGAGGCCGCGTTGTTACTGTCTGCCTGCTTCTCAGCGTTGGACAGCTCAGACATTGCGCCTCTCACCAGCCGCTCAGACCTCGAGGACCTGGCGCTTGTTGTAGGTGCCGCAGCTCGGGCACGCAATGTGCTGGAGCTTCGGCTCCTGGCAACGCTCGCACGAAACCAGGGTGGGGACCGCAGCCTTCCACTGCGACCGGCGGTGGCGCGTGTTGCTGCGCGACATCTTCCGCTTCGGAACAGCCACGGCTACTTCTCCTGCTTCTCGGCGGCGCCCTGAACTCCGTCAGAGGCAGTGCCGCTCATGTTGTCCTTCTCGCCGTCCTGATCGGTCACGACGAGTCCTTGCAATGCCGCCCAACGGATGTCGAGGGCGTCATGGTGGTGGTCCGGGTCGTCGTTCAGGCTGAGCCCGCAATCGGGGCACAGTCCGAGACAGTCCTCCCGGCACACCGGCTGCATGGGCAGTGCGAGCACCACCACATCCCGCAGCACGGGTTCGAGGTCGAACAAACCGTCCTCGAGGAAGAGCGTGTCCTCGTCGTCCTCGGCGTCGTCGGCCGGTTCCGCCTTGGAGCGGCTCCGGTCGTCGGCGTCAGGGTACGAGAACATCTCCTGGAAGTCCGCCTTGAGCTCGCGCTCGACGGACTCCAGACACCTTACGCACTCCCCTACGGCCGACGCACGGGCGGTGCCTGTGACAAGCACCCCTTCCATGACCGACTCCAGGCGGAGGCTGAGCTTCACCGGCGCGCCTTCCGGCACTCCGATGACGCCGACGAGACCGAAGTCCGCCGGTGCCGCGATCTCACGGGACAGCCGCTGCATGGCACCAGGACGCCGGCCCAGCTCGTGCGTGTCGAACACGAGGGGGTTGCGGTGGTCGAGGCGGGTATTCAGGGCCGTTCCTGCTTTCACAGATCGCTGAAGATCAAAAATTCCGCCGCACTAGGGCAGCATGGATCGCGGTGCATACGCGCGACCGAAGAGCCAGGATACCCGCAGCGGCGCCCAGCGCCCAATCCGGCCCTAGCGCCCCTGTTCGTACTGGCGCAGCTGGTCCAGGTTGATCATGCTCGTGTCGAAGAGGCTGGTCTCGTCGAGCGCGGGCTGCTGGGCCTGCGGCTGGTACGCGGCGTAGGGATCGGGCTGCTGCGCGTCGTAGTGCGCGGCGTAGGCCGCTCCGGTGGAGCCGCCGCCCGCGGTGGAGTACGGGTCCGACTGCTGCTGGTAGCCGCCGTACGGGTCCTGGTAGGAGTAGGCGTCCTGCTGCTGGGCGGCGGGCTGGGCGGGCTGCTGGTAGCCGTACGTGTCGTACACGGGCTCCGCCTGTGCCGGGATCGGCGCCTGCGGGTGCAGCGGCTCCGGCTCCGCCAGGCCCGCCAGGAAGTCCGAGTCGCTCGCCGAGCGGGACTGCTGTCCGCCCACCGCGTCCTGGGCGGCCATGTGCACGCCCAGGTCGTCCGTCGGGACCCGGCCCAGCAGCTTCTGGCGGCCGCGGCCCACGGCCTCCAGGGTCTTGGAGAGCACCGCCTCGAAGGTCGCCAGCTTGGTGTCCACGTAGGCGTCCGCCTGCTGCCGCTGCGTCTCGGGGTCGTGGCTGCGCTCGGGCGCGTCCATGTCCGGGTAGCCGTGCTCGTCCAGACCCGGGCCGCGGCCCAGGAGCTTCTCCCGGCCCCGGTCCACCGAACCGATGGTCTTGGTCAGCACGACCTCGAAGTTCGCGAGCTTGCTGTCGACGTAGTCGTCGGCCTCGGCCCGGATCTCCTCGGCCTCCCGACGGGCCTCCTCCAGGATCCGGTCCGCCTCGGCCTGGGAGCGCCGCGCGATCTCGGTGTCGGAGATCAGCGAACCGCGCTGGTTGTGGGCCGCGTCGATGATCCGCTCCGCCTCCCGGCGGGCCTCCTCGACCATCTGCTCGCGGCCGCCGATGAGCTCCTGGGCCTGGGCGAGCGAGCCGGGCAGCGCCTGGCGCACCTCTTCGAGCTGCTCCAGGAGCTCGGCGCGGTTGATCACGCAGGAGGCCGACATGGGCATGGACCGGGCGCCGCCGACGGCCGCGACGATCTCGTCGAGCTTCTTCTGCACGTCCATGGGGGCTCGCACTCTCTCGGCCTCAGGCGGTTCCTGAGACGGACGGGACGACTGTACGGCCACCGGGCGGGCCCCCGACACAGCCTGACGCCCCGTCAGGCGATCAGCGGTTGCGCAGCCTCTCCCGGAGCGCCGCGTGGACGTTCGCCGGCAGCAGGTGGGCGACGTCGCCGCCCCAGGCCGCGACCTCCTTGACCAGCGTGGAGGACAGGAAGCTGTAGGCGGGGTTGGTCGGGACGAACAGCGTCTCGACGCCCGACAGGCCCATGTTCATCTGGGCCATCTGAAGCTCGTAGTCGAAGTCGCTGACCGCGCGCAGGCCCTTGACGATGGCCGGGATGTCCCGCTGCTTGCAGAAGTCGACGAGCAGCCCGTGGAAGGCCTCGACCTCGATGTTGCCGTAGTCGGCCGTCGCCTCGCGGATCAGCTCGAGCCGCTCCTCGACGGTGAACAGGCCCTGCTTCGACGGGTTGATCATCACCGCGACGTGCACGACGTCGTAGAGCCTGGAGGCGCGTCCGATGATGTCGAGGTGTCCGTTGGTGATGGGGTCGAAGGACCCCGGACAGACGGCGCGTCGCAACTGAACTCCCTCGTTCATGATTCTTCGCTGGTGAAAGCGGCGCGGCCGTACCAAAGGGTGCCCTCGCCGTACTTGCGCGATCGGAGCGGCTCGAAGCCCTCGGGCCACGGGAAGGCGCCGCTCCTGGTGCTGCGTTCCACGGTGACGAGCGCATCGCCGGTGATCCAGCCATTGGACCGGAGTGTGAGGAGGATCTCCCGCAGGTCCGCGCTGTCCACCGCGTACGGCGGATCCAGGAAGACGATGTCGTACGGGTCCCCCGCGGGCCGGGCCGCCACGATCTGCTCGGCCTTGCCCGCGCGGAATTCCGCGCCGGGCAGGCCCAGCGTCCGGATGTTGTCCCGGATCGCCTTGGCGGCCTTGGCGTCGGCCTCGACGAGCAGGGTGTGGGCCGCGCCCCGGGAGAGGGATTCCAGGCCGACGGCGCCGGAGCCGCCGTACAGGTCGAGCACCCGGGCCCCTTCGACGCCGTGCAGCGACTCCCAGGTCGAGAAGAGGCCTTCGCGCATCCGGTCCGAGGTCGGCCGGGTGCCGGTGCCGGGGGGCACGGCCAGCCGTCGCCCGCCGGCGCTGCCGGCGATCACGCGGGTCATCTGGGGTCCTTCGGTACGGCGGTAGGGGGGTGCCCCGGCGCTGCCGCGGCACTCCAACGATAGGTCGTGCCGCTCAGCCCTTCTCCAGGTACTGCTCGCGCTCGGTGTCCAGCAGGGCGTCCAGCGCGGTCCGCAGACCCGGCAGGTGTTCCAGCGCGGGGTCCTCGGCGACGACGCGGGTGGCCTCCTCCCGCGCCTGGGCGATGACCTCCTCGTCCTCGATGACGGCGAGCATGCGCAGCGAGGAGCGGACCCCGGACTGGGCCTGGCCGAGCACATCGCCCTCGCGGCGCTGTTCCAGGTCGATCCGGGAGAGTTCGAAGCCGTCGAGGGTGGCGGCGACGGCGGCCAGTCGGGCCCGGGCGGGGCTGGCCTCGTGCATTTCGCTGACCAGCAGGCACAGACCGGGCGCGGAGCCCCGGCCGACGCGGCCGCGCAGCTGGTGGAGCTGGGAGACGCCGAACCGGTCCGCATCCATGATCACCATGACCGTGGAGTTGGGGACGTTCACCCCGACCTCGATGACGGTGGTGGCGACCAGCACCTTGACCTCGCCGGCGGCGAACCGGCGCATGACGTCGTCCTTGTCGGCGGGGTCCATCCGGCCGTGCAGCACCTCGACGCCCAGTCCCGCCAGCGGTCCGCGCGTGAGCTGCTCGGCGATCTCCACGACCGCGAGGGGCGGCCTCTTGTCGCCGTCGTCCTCGGCGGACTTCTTCTTGGGATCGTCCTCCCCGTCCCCGATGCGCGGGCAGACCACATAGGCCTGGTGCCCCTTCTCGACCTCCTCGCGGACCCGTTCCCAGGCCCGCGCGAGGAAGTGCGGCTTGTCCTTCGAAGGCACCACGTGCGTGGCGATCGGGGAACGCCCGGCCGGCAGCTGGTCGAGGACGGAGGTCTCCAGGTCGCCGAAGACGGTCATGGCGACCGTGCGCGGGATCGGGGTCGCCGTCATCACCAGCAGGTGCGGAGGTTGCTTCCCCTTGGACCGCAGCGCGTCGCGTTGCTCCACCCCGAAACGGTGCTGCTCGTCCACGACGACCAGGCCGAGGTCGTGGAACTGCACCTTGTCCTCGATCAGCGCGTGCGTGCCGATCACGATCCCGGCCTCACCGGTGACCAGGTCGAGCAGGGCCTGGCGGCGCGCGGGCATCCCCATGGAGCCGGTGAGCAGCACCACCTTGGTGCCCCGGTCGGAGCCGCCGAGCATGCCCCCTTCGGCGAGCTCTCCCATCATCTCGGTGATGGAGCGGTGGTGCTGCTGGGCGAGCACCTCGGTGGGCGCGAGCATGGCCGCCTGCCCGCCACTGTCCACGACGGCGAGCATCGCCCGCAGTGCGACCAGGGTCTTGCCCGAGCCGACCTCTCCCTGAAGGAGGCGGTGCATGGGGTGTTCGGTGGCCAGGTCGTCGAAGATCTCCTTGGAGACGGCCTGCTGGCCCTGGGTGAGGGTGAAGGGCAGTTTCGCGTCGAAGGAGTCGAGCAGGCCGCCGGGGACCGGGCGGCGCGGGACGGCCGGGAGCTGGGAGTCGGCGTGCCGGCGGCGGGCCAGGGCGACCTGGAGGACGAAGGCCTCGTCCCACTTCAGGCGCTGGCGGGCGTCCTCGATGTCGGCCTTGGTGCCCGGGCGGTGGATCTTCAACAGGGCCTCGGTGAGCGGGACCAGCCCGCGGCCCTCGCGCAGGGCGGGCGGCAGCGGGTCCACGGCGTCCTGGGCGCTGGGCAGCACCGCGTCCACGCACTTGGCGATCTTCCAGGACTCCATCTTGGCGCAGGCGGGGTAGATCGGGATGAGCTGGTTGGCGAAGGCGGTCGCGGCGTCCCGGTCCGAGGCGTCCGCGCCCAGCGGCTCGTAGGCGGGGTGGGAGAGCTGGAGCTTGCGGTTGAACATGCCGACCTTGCCCGCGAACATGGCGCGGGTCCCCGGCAGCAGGTCCTTGTGCGGCTTGTGGACCCCGGCGCCGAAGAAGACCAGCTGGAGGCGGCCGCTGCCGTCGGTGATGGTCACCTCCAGGCGCTTGCCGCGGCCCCCGTTGAAGGTCAGGATCCGGGCGTCGGCGACCTGTGCGACGACGGTCACGTGCTCGTCGATCTGGTCGGCGAGCTCGGCGAGCGAGGTCAGCTCACCGCGCTCGGCGTACCGCCGCGGGTAGTGGTGGAGCAGGTCCAGGGCCGTGTGCAGGCCGAGCTGTTCGGCCAGCACCTTGGCGGTGGCGGGACCGAGCGTCTTCTTGAGGTCTTCGTCGAGCGCGGGCACGTGTTCCATTGCACACCATGGTGCTGACAAGCCGGCTATTCCACCCCGACGAGGAGCGGAGCCGAGTACCGGCCGCCCCGGTAGGTGACGGTGTCCACCGCGAGGTGGCCCTGCTGGACGTAGGCCTCCAGGCGCTCGGCGACGGCGTCCGGTACGTCGGGTCCCAGGACCAGGGTGACGAGTTCGCCGCCGGAGCCCAGCATCCGGTCCAGGACGGCTTCGGCGGTCTCGGCCAGGCCCGAACCGATCACCGCGACGTCCCCGTCGATGAGGCCGAGCACGTCGCCGGCCTGGCAGATGCCGGCCGAGGTGAAGGACTGCCGTTCGGCGAAGGCCAGTTCCCCGTACCGGGTGGCGCCGGCGGCCGCCGTCATGGCGACCACGTCCTCGTCGAAGCTGCCCTCGGGGTCGTGCACGGCGAGGGCGGCCAGGCCCTGGACCGCGGACCGGGTGGGGATCACGGCCACCCGTACGCCCTCGGCGCGGGCCTGTTCGGCCGCCGCGGCCGCGGCGGCGCGCAGTTCGGCGCCGCCGGGCAGCAGCACCACCTCGCGGGCGTGCGCGCGGCGGACGGCGTCGAGCAGTTCGGCCACGGCCGGCGGCTCCCCGGGGCGTACGAGCACGGTGGTCGCTCCCGCCTCCCCGCACAGCCCGGCCAGTCCCTCGCCGGGGACGACGGCGACCACGGCCCGCTGGGCGCGCTCGCCCCGTGCCCGGCGGCGCTCGTCCCCGAAGTGGGTGATCCGTATCCGGTAGGGCCGTCCGGCCACGACTCCGGCCTCCACGGCCGCGCCGGGGTCGTCGACGTGGACGTGGACGTTCCACAGTCCGTCGCCGCCGACCACGACCAGGGAGTCGCCGAGTCCGTCGAGGCGTTCGCGCAGTTCGCCGACGGCCGCCTCGGAGGCCTCCAGCAGGTAGATCACCTCGTACGCGGGTCCGTCCTCCTCCTGCGCGCAGGGGTCCGGCGACGACGGGACGGGCACCGCGCGGCCGCGCACCGGTTCGACGGCCGGTTCCTGGCCGGACAGGGCCTGCCACAGGGCGCCGAAGACGACGACCAGCCCGCAGCCCCCGGCGTCGACCACTCCCGCCCGGCCCAGTGCGGCGAGCTGCCCGGGGGTGTCGGCGAGGGCGGCGCGGGCCCCGTCGTAGGCGGCCCGGGCCACCTCTGACGCGGTCCCGGCGGCGGCTCCGGCCGCCTCGCCGGCCCGGGCGGCGGCGCCGGCGACGGTGAGCATGGTGCCCTCCACCGGGTGCGCGACGGCCGCGTACGCCTCCTCCGCGGCCCGGGTGAGCGCGCGGGCCAGCAGCCCGCCGGGGCCCCGTCCGGCCTGTTCCGCCGGCTCGGCGGGCTCGGCGCCGAGTACGTCGGCCACGCCGCGCAGCAGCTGCGCCAGGATCGTCCCGGAGTTCCCGCGGGCGCCCACCAGGGCTCCGTGCGCCCAGGCCCGTACGGCCTCGGCCAGGGAGGTCCGCCCTGTGCCGTCGGTCACCTCGGGGAAGGCCTCGGCGAGGCCTCGGTCGGCCGATTCGGCGGTGAGGTAGAGGTTGGTGCCGGTGTCGGCGTCGGCGACCGGGTAGACGTTGATCGCGTCGATGTCCTCGCGGGCCCGGCCCAGTGCGGCCAGGGCCAGCGAGCTCCAGGTGCGCACCGCTTCGGCGTCGAGCTCGTCAGGGGACTGCGGCTGCGGCTCGTGCGGCACCGGGCGTTCCTCCTCGTGCGGGCCAGGGTTCACCGCAGGGTAACGAAGGACCGCCCGTGCTTCGGGACCGCGGGGCGGCAGCAGCGGCGGCCATGGTAGTTTTCTTGGACGGACGCAGTCGTTGTATGCTGCTCCGGTTGCCCGGCGAGAGTCGGGCCATTCCCCCGGCAAACCACTTCAGACCTCTGAATCCGGTGCGCCGGTTTCACTGTAATTGCATCTGAAGTCTTGGAGTGACCTGTGGCTGCCAACTGCGACGTTTGCGCCAAGGGGCCGAGCTTCGGCAACAACATCTCCCACTCGCACCGCCGCACCTCGCGTCGCTGGAACCCGAACATCCAGCGCGTCCGTGCCGTGGTCAATGGGACGCCGAAGCGCCTCAACGCCTGCACCTCGTGCATCAAGGCCGGCAAGGTCTCGCGCTGACGCCTCCCGTCGTAGCGCAGCCCTTTCCGGTTGCCAAAAAGGCCGGTTCACCTCTGGTGAACCGGCCTTTTGCCTTGTCCGGGGGCCTGGTCGGACACCCGGCCGGTGGGCCGGCCTGGCCGTCGCGGCGGGTTCAGCGCCACTGCCAGGCGTGATCCACCGGGCCGATGCCCCCGCCGAGCGCGAAGCCGGCGGCGATGGCGCCCGTGACGTACTCCTTGGCGGCCGTGACCGCCTCCGGGACGGTCAGTCCCTTCGCCAGGCCCGCCGCGATCGCGCTGGCCAGGGTGCAGCCGGTGCCGTGGGTGTGCCGGTTGTCGTGACGCGGGGCGCGCAGCCACCGCTCCTCGGTGCCGTCGGTGAGCAGGTCCACCGCCTCGTGGCCGTGCGCCGCGAGGTGTCCGCCCTTGATCAGCGCCCACCGCGGCCCGTGGCCGAGGACCGCGTCGGCGGCCCGCCGCATGTCGTCCTCGGTCTCCACCACCACACCCGTGAGCTGGGCCACCTCGTCCAGGTTGGGGGTGGCCACCGTGGCCCGCGGCAGCAGCTCCTTGCGTACGGCGTCCAGCGCCGAGGCGGCGAGCAGCGCGTCCCCGTGCTTGGAGACCCCGACGGGGTCCACGACGGCCGGGGCCCGGGTGTCCGCGAGCAGCGCGGCCACCGTTTCCACCAGGACGGCGGAGGAGAGCATCCCGGTCTTCACGGCCCGGACCCCGATGTCGTCCGTCACGGCCCGGTACTGGGCCGTGACGGCCTCGGCGGGCAGTTCCCATACCCCGCGTACCCCGAGCGAGTTCTGCGCCGTCACGGCGGTCACCACGCTCATGCCGTGCACCCCGAGCGCCAGCATGGTCTTGAGGTCGGCCTGGATGCCCGCGCCGCCGCCGGAGTCGGATCCGGCGACGGTCAGGCACAGCGGCGGGGCGGTGCTCACAGCGCGCCGTCCTGGGCGGCCGGGTCGGCCCCGAAGTGGTCCCAGCCGCCGGTGCTGGTCCAGGGCGCGCCGTCGACGGTCACCTGGGGCAGCGCGGAGCGGTTGAGCACCTCGCCGATGACCTTCCAGCGGGCGGGGAGCTTCACGTCGGGCGGGAAGGTCGCCACGATCGCGTGGTCCTCTCCTCCGGTGAGCACCCACTGCAGCGGGTCCACGCCGACGGCCTGTCCGATGTCGTGCATCTGGGTCGGGATGTCGACGGCGGCCGAGCGCAGGTCGATCCGTACCTTGCTGGCTTCGGCGATGTGCCCGAGGTCGGCGATCAGGCCGTCGCTGACGTCGGTCATGGCGGTGGCGCCGAGTCCGGCGGCCGCGGGGCCCGCGTGGTACGGCGGCTCGGGGCGTCGGTGCGCCTCGACGAAGGCCCGCGGGGAGCGGAAGCCGCGCGAGAGCACGGCGAAGCCGGCCGCGGACCAGCCGAGCCAGCCGGTGACGGCGACGACGTCGCCGGGCTGGGCCCCGGAGCGCAGGACGGGCTCGTGGTTGCGCAGGTCGCCGAGGGCGGTGATGGCGACGGTGATGACGTCGCCGCGGACGACGTCCCCGCCGACCACGGCCGCGCCGGCGACCTGGCACTCGTCGCGGATTCCGTCCATCAGCTCGGTGGGCCAGGTGACCGGCAGTTCGGCGGGGACGACGAGGCCGAGCAGCAGCGCGGTCGGCACCGCGCCCATGGCGGCGATGTCGGCGAGGTTCTGCGCGGCGGCCTTGCGGCCGACGTCGTAGGCCGTGGACCAGTCGCGCCGGAAGTGCCGGCCCTCCAGCAGGATGTCGGTGCTCGCCACGACCCGCCGGTCGGGGGCGGACACCACCGCGGCGTCGTCGCCCGGTCCGAGCCGGACCGCCGGGGTGGTGGTGAGCCGTGAGGTGAGCTCCCTGATCAGCCCGAACTCCCCCAGCTCGCCGACAGTGCCCTTCATCGCTGTGCCCCTTCTTGCCCAGTCCGCTTGCGGTCGCGAGCCGTCTCAGCTCTGGGTACCGTCAACAGATACGTCAACTTCTGCTCTCCGTACGCCCCGCCGTGCGTGGCGCCGGGCCCGCGGGTCTCCCCGCGGCGCACGGCGACGCGGTACCGTGGCGTCCCTTCTTCCCCCGGCCCGTTCAATCGTGTGGGGCCCACCCGAAGGTTAGGGGAAATGATCCTCGTGGCCGCCCTGGAGGTTCCGTGGTACAGGCGTACATCCTTATCCAGACCGAAGTGGGCAAGGCGTCGTTCGTCGCCGAGTCCATCGGCCAGATCCCGGGGGTGATCCAGGCCGAAGACGTGACGGGCCCGTACGACGTGATCGTGCGCGCCCAGGCCGACACCGTGGACGACCTCGGCCGCATGGTGGTCGCCAAGGTCCAGCAGGTGGAGGGGATCACCCGCACCTTGACCTGCCCGGTGGTCCATCTGTAGCCCCCGTCTACTCTAGGCCGGTGATGTCCCTCCACCGCCGGCCCCTGCGTGTCCGCGCCTTGTCCGCCGTGCCCGCCTCGATGGCCGTCCTGGCCGCCGCGGCGTGCTCCCCGGGCGGGTCCGACGAAGCCCGGGTGGACCCACCGCCCACACCGCCCGCCGCCGTCGCGGGACTCTGTGCGGCACTGCACAAGGAGCTCCCCGAGACGGTGGCCGGCCTGGCGCGGACCAGAACCGAACCGGAGTCCGATCTGACCGCCGCGTGGGGCGGTTCGGCGATCGTACTGCGGTGCGGTATCCCCAAGCCCCGCAAGATGCTCGATCCGAAGCAGGAGGGCGTCCACGTGAACGGAGTGGCCTGGCTGCTGGAGAAGCTCGACGACGGTTCCGGCGGCGGGTTCCGGTTCACCACCGGGATGCGGCTGGCCTACACCGAGGTCCAGGTCGACAAGGAGCACTCCACGGATGCGGGCATGCTGGTCGGCCTGTCCACGGCGATCACCGCGACCGTGCCCGAGGGCATCGCCTCCTACTGAGTACCGCGCTCCGCCCACCCGGGTACCGAGCACACCGCCGCCCGCCGACCGCCTTCGAAGGCGGTCGGCGGGCGGTCGGCTTTTCGGACGACTGTCAGCGCAGGCCGGTGGAGCGGCGCAGGGCCGCCTGGATCAGGCGGTCCACCAGCTCCGGGTACTCGATGCCCGTCTTCTGCCACATCAGCGGGTACATGGAGATCGGCGTGAAGCCCGGCATCGTGTTGATCTCGTTGATGACGAACTCGCCGTCTTCGGTGAGGAAGAAGTCGGCGCGCACCAGGCCCTCGCAGGACGCGGCCTCGAAGGCCTCGATCGCGAGCCGCTGCACCTCGGCGGTCTGCTCCGGGGTGAGCGGGGCGGGCACGATCCCGGTGGCGGAGTCGATGTACTTCGCCTCGAAGTCGTAGAAGTCGTGGCTGGACACCGGCGGGATCTCGGCGGGGACGCTCGCGCGCGGCCCGTCCTCGAACTCCAGGACCCCGCACTCGATCTCGCGGCCGCGCAGCAGCGCCTCCACGATGATCTTCGGGTCGTGGCGCCGGGCCTCCTTGACCGCGGCGTCCAGGCCGGAGGCGTCGTCGACCTTGGTGATGCCGATGGAGGAGCCGGCCCGGGCGGGCTTGATGAACAGCGGCCAGCCGTGCTCGGCGGCGAAGTCCAGGATCTTGCCCGTGGCGGCGTCCCGGTCGGCCTCCCACTCACGGGGGCGGATGGTCACGTACGGGCCGACGCTCAGCCCGAAGGAGGTGAACACCCGCTTCATGTAGTCCTTGTCCTGGCCGACGGCCGAGGCGAGGACGCCGGAGCCGACGTACGGGATGCCGGAGAGCTCCAGGAGGCCCTGGAGGGTGCCGTCCTCGCCGTACGGGCCGTGCAGCACGGGGAAGACGACGTCGACCTCGCCCAGGGCCTTGGGGACGGCGCCCGGTTCGGTGTAGACGACCTGGCGGCTGGCGGGGTCGACCGAGAGCACGACGGCGCCGTCCTCGGAGTCCGCGAGCTCCTCGACACTCGGGAGCGTGCGGTCGGCGATGGCCATCCGCTCGGGCTCGTCGGCGGTCAGCGCCCATCGGCCGTCCGTGGTGATGCCGATGGGCAGCACCTCGTACTTGGAGCGGTCGATGGAGCGCAGTACGGCGCCCGCCGTGACGACCGAGATGGCGTGTTCCGAGCTGCGGCCGCCGAACACGACGGCCACGCGGGGCTTGCGGCCCTGCTGCTCAGGGGTCTGGGGGAGGTTCTCGCTGCTCATATCGCCACGAGAGTACCCGCTCAAGCGTCCGGAAAGGAGCTAGCGACGTTCCGGTTTGGCGCTGCGACCCATCAGGTCCTTGAGCGCGACCAGGGTCGGCTTGCCGTGGTGGACGATGTCCACCACCGTGTCGGTGATCGGCATGTCCACCCCGTGGCGGCGGGCCAGATCCGCCACCGACTGGCAGGACTTGACGCCCTCGGCGGTCTGCTTGGTGACCGCGATGGTCTCCTCCAGGGTCATCCCGCGGCCGAGGTTGGTGCCGAAGGTGTGGTTCCGGGAGAGCGGCGAGGAACAGGTGGCGACCAGGTCGCCGAGGCCCGCGAGGCCGGAGAAGGTGAGCGGGTCGGCGCCCATCGCCACGCCGAGGCGGGTGGCTTCGGCGAGTCCGCGGGTGATGAGCGAGCCCTTGGTGTTGTCGCCCAGGCCCATGCCGTCCGCGATGCCGACGGCGAGGCCGATGACGTTCTTGACGGCGCCGCCGAGCTCGCAGCCCGTGACGTCGGTGCTCGTGTACGGGCGGAAGTACGCGGTGTGGCAGGCGGCCTGGAGGCGCTGGGCCACGCTCTCGTCCACGCAGGCGACGACGGAGGCGGCGGGCTGGCGCGCGGCGATCTCGGCGGCCAGGTTGGGGCCGGTGACCACGGCGATGCGCTCGGCGGGGACCTTGGCCACCTCCTCGATGACCTCGCTCATCCGCTTGGCGGTGCCGAGTTCGATGCCCTTCATCAGCGAGACGAGCACGGTGTCGGGGGCCAGCAGGGGCGCCCACGCGGCGAGGTTCTCGCGCAGGGTCTGGGACGGGACGGCGAGGACGGTGAAGTCCGCGCCGGCCGCGGCCTCGGCCGGGTCGGTGGTGGCCCCGAGGTTCGCGGGGAGTTCGACGCCGGGGAAGTAGTCCGGGTTGGTCCGGCCGGTGTTGATGGAGTCGACCACCTCCTGGCGGCGGCCCCACAGCGTCACCTCGCAGCCGGCGTCGGCGAGCACGATGGCGAAGGCCGTGCCCCAGGAGCCTGTTCCGAAGACGGTCGCCTTCACGGGACGTGTCACTTCTTGCCCTCCCCTGCGGCCTTGCGCCGCTGTTCCGCCCTGGCGTTGCGATGGTCGTACGGCTGCTCGGGCGCGGTCTCGCCGCGCACCTCCTCCAGCAACGCGGTGATGGCCGCCATGATGACCTCGGTGACCTCCCGGAGGACCTCCGGGGTGGGTTCCCGGTCGTAGAAGGCGGAGAGGTCCACCGGCGGTCCGGCGAGCACCTGGAGGGTCTTGCGCGGGAAGAGCCGGACCTTGTTCTCCTTGGCGTAGGGCGGCATCGCGAGGTTCGCGCCCCACTGGGCCACCGGAATGACGGGCGCCCTGGTGATCAGCGCCACGCGGGCGGCGCCGGTCTTGCCGGCCATGGGCCACATGTCGGGGTCGCGGGTGAGGGTGCCCTCCGGGTAGAAGGCCACGCATTCGCCCCGCTCGATGGCGTCCACGGCGGCCCGGAATGCGTCCAGGGCGTTGGTGGACTCCCGGTAGACGGGGATCTGTCCGCTGCCGCGCAGGATGGCCCCGACGACGGGGACCTTGAAGAGGGCGGCTTTGGCGAGCAATCGGGGCACCCGGCCGCTGTTGTACTGGAAGTGCGCGTACGAGAGCGGGTCCAGATACGAGTTGTGATTGACGGCGGTGATAAAACCGCCCTCGGCCGGAATGTGCTCCATTCCCCGCCAGTCCCGCTTGAAGAGCACTACCAGCGGCGGTTTTGCGATGACCGCCGCCAGGCGGTACCAGAAGCCGATTCTGCGGCGGGACACTCGGACACCTTCCTCTAGGACCGGTGCGCGGCTTGGGCACCTCGTCGGCCGGACAAGTGTCACCCCACGCCCGGTCTCTGTCGAGAACACCGTACGCCCCGCTCACCCCGCCGGACTCCCGGGTTGCCCGGGCGGAGGCGACAATGGGCCGACACATGACCCGGCCATGACCTGACCGTGGCCGAAGGACGTGCCGGAGCGCACCGGAGGGAAGGGGTCCGTCACGAACGCCGTCTGGAGTCTGGTGGTCCCGCTGAAGCCCCTGGCGGTGGCGAAGAGCCGTCTCGCCCGGGCGGTGGGCGCCTCTCGTCCGGGCCTTGCCCTGGCCTTCGCCCAGGACACCGTCGAGGGGGCCCTGGCCTGCACGGCGGTCTCGGATGTGGTGGTCGTCACGGACGACGCCGCGGCCGGTGCGGAACTGGCGCGGCTCGGGGCGCGGATCGTCCCGGACGCCCCGGCGGCCGGGCTCAACGCGGCCCTGGGCCACGGGGCGCGGGCGGTGCGGTCGGGGCGGCCGGGGGCCGCGTTGGCCGCGCTGAACGCCGATCTGCCGGCGCTCCGACCCCGGGAATTGCAACGCGTGCTCGAAAACGCTTCGATATTTCCGCGGGCATTTCTGGCGGATGCGGCCGGAATCGGGACGACCCTGCTTTCTGCCGCGCCGGACGTGGAATTGACCCCCTCCTTCGGGGGGCCGTCACGGGCCAGGCATTCGGCCTCGGGGGCGGTGGAAATCGCCCTGGCGGACGTCGACAGCGTGCGCCGGGACGTGGACACCGCGGCCGATCTGCGCACCGCGCTCACCCTCGGTGTGGGGCGCCACACCGCCCGATACAGTGCCCGTATGCAGGCGACCGCGTACACGTACGACTCCCAGACCCGCAGCGGCAGCGTGCTGCTGGACGACGGCACTCCGGTGCCCTTCGAGGCCCCGGCGTTCGACGCGGGCGGCCTGCGGCTGCTGCGGCCCGGGCAGCGGGTCCGGATCGAGACGGACGGCGCGGGCGCAGACCTGCGGATCACCCTCGTGACCCTGCAGACGTTCTGAAGGGACGGCCGCCCGCGACCCCGACCGGTCGCCGGTGCGGCGGACGCACCGCGGGCCGGCTCCCCCACACGGGGAAAGCCGGCCCGGCCTGTGTGACGCGTGCCCCTACTTCTTGCGGGCGGTGGTCTTCTTCGCGGTGGCCTTGCGCGTCGCCGTCTTCTTGGCGGGCGCCTTCGTCGCTGCGGTGACCTTCTTGGCCGCCGGCGCGGTCTTCTTCGCCGCGGCGGTGGTCTTCTTCGCGGCGGCAGTGGTCTTCTTGGCCGCGGCGGTGGTCTTCTTGGCGGCCGCGGTGGCCTTCTTCGCCGTGGCGGTGCTCTTCACCGCAGCCTTCTTGGCGGTCGCCGTGGCCTTCTTGGCCACGACCTTCTTTGCGACCGTGGTCTTTGCCGCGGCCTTCTTGGCGGTGGTGGCCTTCTTCGCCGCGGCCTTCTTGACCGTCGCGGAGGCACCACCCGTGAGGCTGCCCTTGGGCGCCTTCTTCACCGACACCTCGCCACCCTTGGGGAGCTTCTTGGTGCCGCTGACCAGGTCTTTGAAGCCCTGGCCGGCACGGAAGCGGGGCACAGAGGTCTTCTTGACCCGGACGCGCTCACCCGTCTGCGGGTTGCGGGCGTAACGGGCCGGACGGTCGACCTTCTCGAACGAGCCGAAGCCCGTGACCGAGACCCGGTCGCCCGCGACGGTAGCGCGGACGATCGCGTCCAGTACCGCGTCGACAGCGTCCGCGGCCTGCTGGCGGCCGCCCAGCTTGTCGGCAATCGCTTCTACGAGCTGCGCCTTGTTCACGTCTTCCCCTTCGGAGACTTCGCCAGAACGAATGTGTTCAAGCTTATTTCGCACGTTAGGCGGATATATACCGCAAATCAAACACGAAACGGGCTAATCACCCTAGTGCCGCAACGCTGTAGGCCGTTACGGAGTTCCTTCGCATCAGTCGCCTTCAGGGAATCGACCCTCGTCGAGGTCCTTCATCAACCTGTCCAGGCGCCTTGCCGCATCGGCGAGATCATGCTTCGCCGCGGCCGTGACGACCAACAGCTTCCGGGACAGCGCCATCCTTACGCCCTCCGGGACTTGCAGTGAGCGCACCCGTGTGTGTGCTTCTTTCAGCCGGTCCGCGACGAGTTCGTAGAGCTCGAGTTGACTGTCGCGTTCCATGCACAGATTGTGCCATCTGGGGCGAGTTGTCGCCTCACGGGGCCTCAACAAACGGCTGTGCCCCCCGCTGGAGGGCGGGGGGCACGGTGTTGTCGACGTGATCACCCGAAGGTGAATAAGCGCTGATCAGGCAGGAATCAGGCCTGAATCGTGCGCGGCTTGAAGGTGGGGCGGGCGCTTTCGTACGTGGCGATGTCCGCTTCGTTCTGAAGGGTGAGCGAGATGTCGTCCAGCCCCTCCAGCAGACGCCAGCGGGCGTTGTCGTCGAGTTCGAACTCCGCGACGACGCCTTCCGCTCGCACCTGGCGGTCGACCAGGTCGACCGTGATCTCGGCGGTCGGGTCGGCCTCCGTCAGCTCCCACAGCCGCTCGACGGTCTCCTGCGGGAGGACGACGGTCAGCAGACCGTTCTTCAGGGAGTTCCCGCGGAAGATGTCGGCGAAGCGGGAGGAGATGACCGTCTTGAAGCCGAAGTTCTGCAGGGCCCAGACGGCGTGCTCGCGCGAGGAACCCGTACCGAAGTCGGGGCCGGCGACCAGTACGGTCGCGCCGGCGCGCTCCGGGCGGTTCGTGACGAACTCGGGGTCCTTGCGCCAGGCCTCGAAGAGCCCGTCCTCGAACCCGTCGCGGGTGATCTTCTTCAGCCAGTGGGCCGGGATGATCTGGTCGGTGTCGACGTTGCTGCGGCGCAGCGGGACGGCCCGGCCGGTGTGGGTGGTGAAGGCTTCCATGGTTCAGACTCCGGCGGTCGCGTCGGCGGCGGACAGGTCGGCGGGCGAGGCCAGATGGCCCAGCACCGCGGTGGCGGCGGCCACCTGCGGGGAGACCAGGTGGGTGCGCCCGCCCTTGCCCTGCCGGCCCTCGAAGTTGCGGTTGGAGGTGGACGCGGAGCGTTCACCGGGCGCCAGTTGGTCGGGGTTCATGCCCAGGCACATCGAACAGCCCGCGTGCCGCCACTCGGCGCCGGCCTCCTTGAAGACCTTGTCCAGACCCTCTTCCACGGCCTGCAGGGCGACGCGGACCGAGCCCGGGACGACCAGCATCCGTACGCCGTCGGCGACTTTGCGGCCCTCGACGATGCCGGCGACGGCGCGCAGGTCCTCGATGCGGCCGTTGGTGCAGGAACCTACGAAGACGGTGTCGACCTTGATGTCCCGCAGCGGCTGTCCGGCAGTCAACCCCATGTATTCCAGGGCCTTTTCGGCGGCCAGGCGCTCCGAAGCGTCCTCGTACGAAGCCGGGTCGGGGACGTGCGCCGACAGCGGCGCGCCCTGGCCCGGGTTGGTGCCCCAGGTGACGAAGGGGGACAGCGCGGTGCCGTCGATGACGACCTCCGCGTCGAAGACCGCGTCGTCGTCCGTGCGCAGGGTCTTCCAGTACTCGACCGCCGCGTCCCAGTCCTTGCCCGTGGGGGCGTGGTCACGGCCCTGCAGGTAGTCGAAGGTGGCCTGATCAGGGGCGATCATGCCCGCGCGGGCGCCGGCCTCGATCGACATGTTGCAGATGGTCATGCGGGCTTCCATCGACAGCTCCTCGATGGCCTCGCCCCGGTACTCCAGGATGTAGCCCTGGCCGCCGCCGGTGCCGATCTTGGCGATGATCGCCAGGATCAGGTCCTTCGCGGTGACGCCCTCGGCCAGCGCGCCGGTGACGGTGATGGCCATCGTCTTCGGGCGGGCCAGCGGCAGCGTCTGGGTGGCCAGTACGTGCTCGACCTGGCTCGTGCCGATGCCGAAGGCCAGCGCACCGAAGGCGCCGTGCGTGGAGGTGTGCGAGTCGCCACAGACCACGGTGGTGCCGGGCTGGGTCAGGCCCAGCTGCGGTCCCACGACGTGGACGACGCCCTGCTCGACGTCACCCAGCGAGTGCAGGCGCACGCCGAACTCGGCGCAGTTCGCCCGCAGCGTCTCCAGCTGGGCGCGGGAGACCGGGTCGGCGATCGGCTTGTCGATGTCGAGGGTGGGGGTGTTGTGGTCCTCGGTCGCGATGGTGAGGTCGAGGCGTCGGACCTTGCGGCCGGCCTGGCGCAGTCCTTCGAAGGCCTGCGGGCTGGTCACCTCGTGCAGCAGGTGCAGATCGATGAAGAGGAGGTCGGGCTCGCCTTCGGCGCGCCGGACGACATGGTCGTCCCAGACCTTCTCCGCGAGTGTCCTACCCATCGCTTTCCCTCCGGCCGGCCGGTTGTGCCGGCGCTTCATAGAGATCTTGTGCGCCGTGCCGTCCGTACCCCACGTCCCGGACGACGGCTCGGACCCAGTGGTTCGTGGACCCGCACATACAGACTCGCTGGTTCTTGGAAAAATTGAACTTGCGTTTCACAGTGTGAGACGCGAATATCGTTTCATGGACAACTCTAGCGGCGTCGGCGTTCTCGACAAGGCAGCTCTGGTATTGAGCGCACTGGAGTCCGGTCCGGCCACCCTCGCCGGGCTGGTCGCGGCGACAGGGCTCGCACGACCCACGGCACATCGCCTTGCCGTGGCACTGGAACACCACCGGATGGTGGCGAGGGACATGCAGGGCCGGTTCATCCTCGGACCGCGGCTGGCGGAGCTCGCCGCCGCGGCCGGCGAGGACCGCCTGCTGGCCACGGCGGGACCGGTACTCACCCACCTCCGTGACGTGACGGGAGAGAGCGCGCAGCTCTACCGCCGTCAGGGAGACATGCGCATCTGCGTGGCGGCCGCTGAGCGGCTGTCGGGTCTTCGGGACACCGTCCCGGTGGGCTCGACGCTTCCGATGAAGGCCGGTTCGGCCGCGCAGATCCTGATGGCTTGGGAGGAGCCCGAGCGGCTCCACCGCGGCCTTCAGGGCGCGCGCTTCACGGCGACGGCGCTCTCGGGCGTACGGCGTCGCGGCTGGGCGCAGTCGATCGGCGAACGGGAGCCCGGCGTGGCCTCCGTCTCGGCGCCGGTGCGCGGGCCGTCGAACCGCGTGGTGGCCTCCGTATCGGTCTCCGGACCGATCGAGCGGCTGACCCGTCACCCGGGCCGGATGCACGCCCAGGCCGTCATCGACGCGGCCGCCCGGCTCACGGAGGCCCTGCGCCGCTCCGGCTGAGCCCCTCCCCGGCCCACAGGGCCACTCCCCCGCCCGCCCTCCGGGTCCGGGGGCGCGTACGACGCCGCACACGTCCAAACACGCGCCTCCGGACCCGCACTTACATGCCCGCCGGCGCAACGCGAAAGAGGCCCTCCGCGATGAACGCGGAGGGCCTCTTCGATGCGTACCCCCGACCGGATTCGAACCGGCGCTACCGCCTTGAGAGGGCGGCGTGCTAGGCCGCTACACAACGGGGGCTAGCTGGTGCTGCTTTTACTGCGCTGGGCTACCAGGACTCGAACCTAGAATAAGGGAACCAGAAACCCTCGTGTTGCCAATTACACTATAGCCCAAAGTGGTCTAGACCAGACCAACAGTACCCCCGACCGGATTCGAACCGGCGCTACCGCCTTGAGAGGGCGGCGTGCTAGGCCGCTACACAACGGGGGCCCTAGCGATCCTGCATCAAGACGTCCGGGTGCGACCCTGGAGATCTCGCGGGAAGGATCTGTACCCCCGACCGGATTCGAACCGGCGCTACCGCCTTGAGAGGGCGGCGTGCTAGGCCGCTACACAACGGGGGCAAAGCACTGCGTTACTGCTGCACTGCGCTGGGGTACCAGGACTCGAACCTAGAATAAGGGAACCAGAAACCCTCGTGTTGCCAATTACACTATACCCCACCAAAAGTCAACCCCTTACCGGGGCTTTTCTTCGGGTGGCGCCTCCGTCCGGCCTTTCGGCCCGCTCCGGCGGCGCAGAAAGAACATTACCGGATGCCTGACCGTGCTCCAAAACGGGTATCCCGCGCCAACAGCTGAGGGAGCTGGTCAAGGCCCTCGATGCGGTGCGCGCCCTCGGGCCCGGGGCCCCGACCGCCGTAGCGGTCGATCCAGACGGCCGTCAATCCGGCGTCACGCGCTCCGCGTGCGTCGATCTCCGGCTGGTCCCCCACGTACGCCACCTCGCCGGGCGGCAGCCCGAGCGCCTCGCACGCGGCCAGGAAAGCCCCCGCCTCGGGCTTGCTGACCCCGAGTTCGACGGCGCAGACCAGCACCTCGAAGCGGTCGCGCAGTCCGAGGTCGCGCAGCTTCGGGTCCTGGTTGGCGGTGGAGGAGTTGGAGAGCACCCCGTGGCGGTAGTCGGCCGCGAGGGCGTCGAGGGCGGGCACCACGTCGGGGAAGACGGCCCAGGCGGCCTTGTAGTGCTCCACGTACTGGTCGAACCAGACGTCGGCCTCGTCCGCGGTCATCCCGGGCTCCTCCAGGAACTCCCGTACCCGCTCCTGCCGCTGCCCCTGGAAGGTGCCCTCGCCGGCCGCGAAGCGCGCCCAGTGCCGGTCGGTGATCTCCCGCCACAGCGCGAGCGCCTGCGCGGGGGTCCCGTACCGGCCCGCCAGACCCGTGACTTCCACCTGTCGCGCCAGCCCGGCGGCGTCGGCCCCCGTGTAGTCGAAGAGGGTGTCGTCGATGTCCCACAGCACGGCGCGGATCGGCATGTGCCCGAGCCTATGCCGAAGCGCCCTCCTGCGGGGGCACGACGAAGAAGTCCGTCACGAAACAGGTGACCCGGCCGGCCGCGTCCCGCCCCACCCAGGTGGGGTACGCCCCGTCGCCCCAGCCGGACTGGAAGACCGCCACTTGATGTCCCCCGGGGCCGCTGAGCACGTAGGGGCCGGGGTGTCGGTACCCGTCCGCGAGGAACGGGGCGCGCAGCAGCTCCCGGGTGGCTTCGCGGTCGGCGAAGTCCCGCCCGGCGGACGCGTCGTGGAAGGCCCCCACGCCGGCGTCCACGCCGTAGCCGTAGAGCTCGCCCGGCCCCAGGTCCTCCAGGCGCTGCTCGCCGCTGAGCGCGAGCTCCCAGGCGGCCGTCGGCGCCTCGTTGACCACCAGCCGCAGGGCGGCGAGGTCCGGGCGGGGGGACCCCTGCGGCGGCGGCTCGTCGGCCGGGGCCCAGGTGACGAGCGCCGCTTCCAGCCGGTAGTGGCCCGGCGCCACCTCGACGTGGAACGCCGGCGTGCTGTCCAGCCCCAGATAAGCCATGGGATCGCAGGCCACCAGCCGGCCGGTCGGCAGCCACAGCTCGCCCCCGTCCGCCACCGAGAGGGTCCCGAGGTCTCCCTCCTCGTCGCGGAAGGCGTGGCCCGGCGTAAAGTGCCGGGCGAAGTCGGGAGCGGCGAGGGGCATGTGGAGCCTTCCGGAACGCGTGCGGGACGCCGCAGGGGGCGGCGGCCGGGGGTCCGGCCGCCGCCCCCTGCGGGACGGACGGGTGCTGCTGCGGGTCAGGCGGAGAGCTTGGCCAGGGCCGCGTCGATGCGGGCCAGCGAGCGCTCCTTGCCGAGGATCTCCAGCGACTCGAAGAGCGGCAGGCCGACCGTGCGGCCGGTCACGGCCACGCGGACCGGGGCCTGGGCCTTGCCGAGCTTGAGGCCGTGGGCCTCGCCGGCGGTCAGGACGGCCTGCTTGAGGGACTCGGGGTCGGTCCAGTCCGCCGACTCCAGGCCCGCGCGCGCGGTGGTGAGCAGCGCGGCCGGCTCGCCCTTCATCGCCTTGTCCCAGGAGGCCTGGTCCTCGACCGGCTCCTTGAGGAACAGGAAGTCGACGTTGGCGGTGATCTCCGACAGGACGCCCACGCGCGTCTGGGCGTACGGCGCGATGCGCTCCCAGGCCTCGGCGTCGAAGTCCTCGGGGGCCCAGTTGGCGTGCGGGGCCTGCAGCCACGGGGCGCAGCGGTCCGCGAAGACCTTCGGGTCGAGCAGGCGGATGTGGTCGCCGTTGATCGACTCGGCCTTCTTGAGGTCGAAGCGGGCCGGGTTGGCGTTCACGCCGTCGATGTCGAACTTCGACACCATCTCCTCGATCGAGAAGACGTCCTGGTCCTTGGAGAAGGACCAGCCGAGGAGCGAGAGGTAGTTCAGCAGGCCCTCGGGGAGGAAGCCGCGCTCGCGGTACAGGTTGAGCGAGGCCTCGGGGTCGCGCTTGGAGAGCTTCTTGTTGCCCTCGCCCATCACGTACGGCAGGTGGCCGAAGGCGGGGGTGCTCTTGGCGACGCCCAGCTCGATCAGTGCGGCGTAGAGGGCGATCTGGCGGGGGGTCGAGGACAGCAGGTCCTCCCCGCGCAGGACGTGCGTGATCTCCATCAGCGCGTCGTCGACCGGGTTGACCAGCGTGTACAGCGGGGCGCCGTTGGCCCGGACGATGCCGAAGTCCGGCACGTTGTCCGGGGTGAAGGTCAGCTCGCCGCGGACGAGGTCGGTGAAGGTGATCGGCTCGTCGGGCATCCGGAAGCGGACGATCGCCGGGCGGTGCTCGCCCCGGTACGCCTCGACCTGCACGGGGGTGAGCTCGCGGCAGTGGCCGTCGTAGCCGGAGGGCTTGCCGGCGGCGCGGGCGGCCGCGCGGCGCGCGTCGAGCTCTTCGGTGGAGCAGTAGCAGTGGTACGCGTAGCCGCCGTCGAGCAGCTTCTTCGCGACGTCCGCGTAGATGTCCATGCGCTCGGACTGGCGGTACGGGGCGTGCGGGCCGCCGACCTCGGGGCCCTCGTCCCAGGTGAAGCCGAGCCAGCGCAGCGAGGCGAGCAGCTGGTCGTAGGACTCCTCGGAGTCACGGGCCGCGTCGGTGTCCTCGATGCGGAAGACGAACGTGCCGCCGTGGTGGCGGGCGAACGCCCAGTTGAAGAGTGCGGTCCGGACCAGGCCCACGTGGGGGTTGCCGGTCGGGGAGGGACAGAAACGTACGCGGACAGGTCCGTTAACCACGCTTGATCACCTTGTTGGTGAGAGTGCCGATGCCTTCGATGGTGACGGCGACCTCGTCGCCGACGTTGAGGGGGCCGACTCCGGCCGGGGTCCCCGTGAGGATGACGTCGCCGGGCAGCAGCGTCATGGCCTCGGAGATGTGGACGATCAGGTCCTCGATGGAGCGGACCATGTCACTGGTACGGCCGAGCTGGCGCTGTTCGCCGTTGACCGTGCACTGGATGGTCAGGTCGCTCGGGTCCAGGTCGGTCTCGATCCAGGGGCCGAGGGGGCAGGCGCTGTCGAAGCCCTTCGCCCGGGCCCACTGCTTCTCCCGCTGCTGGACGTCGCGCGCGGTGACGTCGTTGGCGCAGGTGTAGCCGAGGATGACGTCCTTGACGCGCTCCTTCGGGACCTCGCGGCACATGCGGCCGATGACCACGGCGAGCTCCGCCTCGTGGTGGAGGTCCTGGGAGAAGGAGGGGTAGGTGATCGGGTCACCCGGGCCGACCACCGAGGTGGAGGGCTTGAAGAAGGTGATCGGGGCGTCGGGACGGCCTTGATCGTCAAAGATGGCGTTGCCGAGCTCCGCCGCGTGCTCCGCGTAGTTGCGGCCGATGGCCACGACCTTGTTCGGGAGCACGGGCGGCAGCAGCCGGACCTTGCTCATCGGGACCTTCGTGCCCGAGAGCTCGAAGTCCGCGAAGGGGATGCCCTTGATGATGTCGAGCACGAGCGTGGAGTCGTCGCCGGGGGCGCCGTCGCCCTCGACCGCGCCGAACGCGACGTTGCCGTCGATCGAGAACCTGGCGATGCGCACCGGTTGCGTCTGCCCCTCTGTATTTCCGCTGGCTGGAGTCTGCGGACCCCAGGCTAACGCGGCGGGCAGCGGCGCTTCACGTTCCTTTACGGGGTGGCTACTCCGCGGCGGCGGCGACCGGCACGTTCATCAGGACGGTGCGGCGCGGGTTCGCGGTCTGCGTCGGCAGCTCGACGGCGTGCTCCGGGGTGGCCGGTGCCGCCTGCAGGTCCTCGGCGTCCTTGAGGTGCGCGAGGGTCGTGCGGCGGGGGTTGGCTATGTTGCGGAACATCGTCGTCGTCTTCATCTGAGTTCGGGGTCCTCGGTTCGATCTTTGAGTGTCGGCTGTTGCATGCACCAACCCTGGCGCCAACCCTTTAAGGGGCAAGGCTAAACATCTGAATCCCCCGGCGAACCAGGAAGTAATGGCCACGGCTGTGTGAGTTTGCTCACCCTTGACCCGACATTACTGGCATATTGGACAGTCAATTCCAGCCCCCGAAACGGACATTGCGCCACTGAATGCTGCATTCCGCTCCTGATCATCTCGACTGGGACACCTTGACAGCCCTGTTGTTTGGATGGCGTAAGTCCGATTTCTACCGAATGCAGTCGCACATCGAGTAGCTCATCTGTCACAAGCCGTAACCGACTCTCCGGGCCGACACTCGCACCTTGTTGGAGATCCGCCACTGTGCTGGAATTCGCGGGACCGCCGCGGGAATGAGCCGGCGCGCAGGTGGCGCGACACCGCGCCGAGCGCGGTGGCAAGGAGAGGAAGACGCGCCGGTCACCGACGACCACCATGGGGCGGCAAGTGCCCCACGACTCGACACCGTCCCACCGGTCGCCCGGCGGGACGCCTGGTCCAGAGGTTGCGACGCTAGTGCAGGGACGATTCAAGAGGGATGGCAGCGCTGCGGCGGAGCAGGAGCCGCGCGGCGGGACCGACCGTGGCTCCTCGCCCCAGCACGCCCAGAACCGCGGGCCGGCTGTCGAAGGCGCAGGCCCCGACACCTCCGCCGCGGTGAAGGCGAAGGGCCGTGGGAAGTCCGTGAAGGCCAGGGTCAAGGCGAAAGCCGGACCCCTCGCGCCTGCCGGACCGGCTGAGCAGGACGAAGCGATACCGAAGGCCCCCAACGGGCCCGGCTCTCGCCTCGCCATGCAGAACTGGCGCATCAGCACGCGACTCGTGTCGCTGCTGACCCTGCCGGTCGTCGCCGCCACCACGCTCGGTGGTTTCCGTATCAACGACTCGCTCAACGACATCGCGCAGCTGGAGCACATGCAGCTGCTGACGACGATGACGCGACAGGCCACCAACCTGGCCGCCATGCTCCAGGAGGAGCGCGACCTCTCCGCAGGTCCGCTGTCCCTCTCCAAGGGCAAGACCACCAGCAGTGTCGACGTGGTCCGGCAGCAGACCGACACCGCCGCCAAGGCCTTCGCCGCGGCGACCGACAAGGTCGACAGCACGGGCGAGAAGGACGACACGCTCAGGTCGATCCGCAACAACGTCCTGCAGATCGGTCGCCAGCTCACCAACATCGATACGATCCGCACCCGTGCGTACGTCAACGGCGCCCAGCAGACCGTCAGTGAGTACAACGCGGTCATCGTCTCGCTGCTCTCGCTCTCCCAGGACATGGCGCAGGCCACGTCCAACCCGGAGATGATCAAGCGTACCCGCGCCCTGGCCGCGTTCTCCGCCGCCAAGGAGTACGCCTCCATCCAGCGCGCGATCATCGCCGCCTCGCTCCCCGACACCAACGAGCGCCAGGGTGAGCTGAAGGAGAACGACCGGCTCTACGCCCTCTCCGCCCAGAAGGGCGAGCAGCAGTCGAAGACGACCTTCGGACTCGTCTACCAGGGCCGGACCGAGGAGCTCCTCGCCGGTCTGGGTGACAGCAACTCCGAGATCTCCACCGCCGACGGCTACTCCCGCCGCGTCCTGGCCAGCCAGGACGCGTTCCTCCGGGAGAAGAACCGCTCCTGGCTCGACTGGTACGACGCCGACGGCACCAAGCTCCAGGCCATGAAGGTCATCGAGCTGACCCTGCTCGAGGAGATGGAGCAGAAGGCCCGTGAGCTGAAGAACGAGGCCCAGCAGGACGCCATCATCAACGGTGCCCTGATCCTCCTCGTCCTCGGTGTCTCCCTCGTCGGCGCCTTCGTCATGGCCCGCTCGATGATCCGCTCGCTGCGCCGCCTGCAGGACACCGCGACGCGCGTCGCGCAGGACCGGCTGCCCGAGCTCGTCAAGCAGCTGTCCGAGTCCGACCCGCAGGACGTGGACACGTCCGTGGAGTCGGTCGGCGTGCACACCCGCGACGAGATCGGCCAGGTGGCCGCGGCATTCGACGACGTGCACCGCGAGGCCGTCCGACTCGCCGCCGAGCAGGCCCTCCTGCGAGGCAACGTCAACGCGATGTTCACCAACCTCTCGCGCCGCTCGCAGGGCCTCATCCAGCGTCAGCTCTCGCTCATCTCCGAACTGGAGTCGCGCGAGGCCGACCCGGACCAGCTCTCCTCGCTCTTCAAGCTCGACCACCTCGCGACCCGCATGCGCCGTAACGGCGAAAACCTCCTCGTCCTCGCGGGCGAGGAGCCGGGCCGCCGGTGGACCCGCCCCGTCCCGCTGGTCGACGTGCTCCGCGCCGCCGCCTCCGAGGTGGAGCAGTACGAGCGCGTCGAGCTGGCCTCGGTGCCCGGCACCGATGTCGCCGGCCGCGTGGTCAACGACCTCGTGCACGTCCTCGCCGAGCTGCTGGAGAACGCCACCTCGTTCTCCTCCCCGCAGACCAAGGTCAAGGTCACCGGTCACGCACTGCCCGACGGCCGCGTGCTCGTCGAGATCCACGACACCGGCATCGGCCTCTCCCCCGAGGACCTCGCCGCGATCAACGAGCGACTCGCGTCGCCGCCGACCGTGGACGTCTCCGTCTCCCGACGCATGGGTCTGTTCGTGGTCGGCCGCCTGTCCCTGCGACACGGCATCCGCATCCAGCTGCGCCCCTCCGACTCGGGCGGTACGACGGCCCTCGTCATGCTGCCGGTGGACGTCGCCCAGGGCGGCAAGAAGCCGGCTCCGATGCCGGGCCAGGGCGGCCCCGGTGGCGCTCCGGGTGCTCCCGGTGCGCAGGGTGCCATGGGCGGCGCGGCCGCACGTCCGTCCGTCGGCTCGGGTCCGCAGCGCGGTCAGGTCGCCGGTGGCGGCCAGCGCGCCGCTCTGCCGGGCCGCGACAGCGCGGGCCAGCGTCCGCAGGGCGGTCGCCCGCAGCAGGGTGGTCCCGGTGGCCGTCCGCAGCAGGGTCCGACCACCGCGGGCCAGGGCCAGGGTGCCTTCGGTTCCGGTGCGCCGCTGCCGGCCCGCGGTCCGGTCCCCAGCCCCGGATTCGGTGGTGGCCCGCAGGCCCGTCCGGCTTCCGGTCCGACCGGATACCCGCAGGGCAACGCCTTCGAGCGACCCCAGCAGTCGCAGCAGCAGTCGCAGCAGCAGCCCCAGCAGCCGGCCGCTCCCGCGGCGCCGGCCCAGAACGGCCCCCGGCCGCAGCTGCCGCCGCGCGGTGGCGCTCCTCGTGCGGAGCTCCCCGGGCCGCAGACCACCAGCTGGGGCAGCGACCAGGCGCGCGGTCACGACGAGCTCTCGGGCCCCGGCTCGACGGCCGAGTTCGCCCGCCCGGACTTCAACGCCCCGATGCCCCAGGCGGACGGCGTCGCCAGCACGACCGGACAGTTCGAGCGTCCGGACGTGCGGGGCACCGTGGACCCGTCCACCACCGGACAGTTCGAGCGCCCGGGCTACCAGCCCCAGCGTCCCGGCGGCCCCGGTGTCGGCGGCTACGCCCCGCAGCAGCCCCAGGCACAGGCCCCGCAGGCCGGCAACGGGTACGCACCCGTACCGCCCGCGCGGCCCGAGACCCCGCGGCTGCCGCAGGCTCACCGGCCGGAGGCGCTGCCCCCGGCCCAGAGCCCCGGCGAGGCCCGCAGCCCGATCTTCGACACCCTGGAGTCGAACTGGTTCCGCGAGGAGGGGCAGCAGCCCCCCGCGCAGGGACCGGGCACGGCGATCCCCCAGCAGGGCCAGCAGTCCGCTCCGGCGGCCCCGGCGCCGCAGCAACCGCTGCCGCAGCGCGGCCAGGAGCAGGCGGCCGAGCCCGCCGGCACGGCGACCGGCGCCATGCCGACCGTCAGCTGGAAGTCCTCGCCGAACGACGAGCTGATGCGGCAGGCCGAGCGCGTGCGCCAGCCCGCCGCCGGCGGCATCACGACCTCGGGGCTGCCCCGCCGGGTCCCGCGGGCGAACCTCGTGGCCGGCACTGCGCAGCAGCAGGCCGAGGCGCAGTCGGGTCCGCAGGTCTCGCGTGCACCGGACGACGTCCGTGGCCGTCTGACCAACCTCCGACGCGGTATCCAGCAGGGCCGTCAGGCCGGCAACAACGGACCGGCGACCGGCAGTTACCACATCGACCCCACTTACCAGCAGGAGCGTTAGTTGAGTTCGATGAGCCAGGCGGCACAGAACCTGAACTGGTTGATCACCAACTTCGTGGACAACACCCCCGGGGTGTCCCACACGGTGGTGGTCTCCGCCGACGGCCTCCTTCTGGCGATGTCCGAAGGATTCCCGCGCGACCGCGCCGATCAGCTGGCGGCCGTGGCCTCCGGACTGACTTCGCTGACCGCCGGTGCCTCCCGTATCTTCGAGGGTGGCGCCGTCAACCAGACCGTGGTCGAGATGGACCGGGGATTCCTCTTCCTCATGTCCGTCTCGGACGGATCCTCGTTGGCCGTACTGGCGCACCCCGAGTGCGACATCGGCCTCGTGGGCTACGAGATGGCTCTTCTGGTGGATCGCGCGGGCAGTGTCCTCACCCCGGACCTGCGCGCCGAACTGCAGGGAAGTCTGCTCGGCTGACTTCCCACTCTCCCGGCCGGACGGTACTACCGGCCGGGAGATCGGGGCCCCACCCCGGAATCCAGTACTCCCGCCAGGCCGTCATCCCGTCCCCCCACCGGCCGCCCCGTAAGACGGCACGCTGACCACTGCTGTCCAGCCCGGAGGATCAATGACCCCGCCCCCCGCCTACTCCGATTCGTACGGAGACTCGTACTCGGAAGGCGATCAGCCGCTGGTGCGTCCGTACGCCATGACCGGCGGCCGGACCCGGCCCCGCTACCAGCTCGCCATCGAGGCGCTGGTCAGCACCACCGCCGATCCGATGCACCTGTCCGGCCTGCTCCCCGAGCACCAGCGCATCTGCACCCTGTGCCGCGAGGTCAAGTCGGTCGCCGAGGTCTCCGCACTGCTGTCGATGCCGCTCGGTGTCGCCCGGATCCTCGTCGCCGACCTGGCGGAGGCCGGAATGGTGGCCATCCACCAGCCGGGCAATGGAGAGGCCGGCGGCACGCCGGATGTAACGCTGCTCGAAAGGGTGCTCAGTGGCCTTCGGAACATCTAGCGGAGCGGCTCCTGCTCGCTCCACCACCTCCGCGAAGATCGTGGTGGCGGGCGGCTTCGGCGTGGGCAAGACCACGTTCGTCGGAGCCGTGTCGGAGATCAACCCGCTGCGCACCGAAGCCGTGATGACCAGTGCCTCGGCCGGGATCGACGACCTCACCCACACCGGTGACAAGACGACCACCACGGTCGCCATGGACTTCGGCCGCATCACGCTCGACCAGGACCTGATCCTGTACCTCTTCGGTACCCCGGGCCAGGACCGCTTCTGGTTCATGTGGGACGACCTCGTCCGCGGCGCCATCGGCGCGATCGTGCTCGTGGACACGCGCCGCCTCGCCGACTGCTTCCCCGCGGTCGACTACTTCGAGAACAGCGGCCTGCCGTTCGTCGTGGCCCTCAACGGCTTCGAGGGGCACCAGCCCTACACGCCGGAAGAAGTCCGCGAGGCCCTGCAGATCGGCCCCGGTGCTCCGATCATCACCACCGACGCCCGCCACCGCGCGGACGCCAAGAGCGCGCTCATCACGCTCGTCGAGCACGCGCTGATGGCGCGGCTCAAATAACACGGTTTCAGTTGTCGTGCGGGAGGGGCGGGCTGTGTCATACGACACGGCCCGCCCCTGTCGTTCATAACGTTTCGACAGTGAATTGCGGCCACTCGGCAACGGGATGCGGTCGCCCGGTGCCACTGCGCGCACAACTGCCCCCATTTTTGCCGCAGGTCGCTCTTTATGTCCGATTTATGTAGGGCATAAGCTTCTGGGTGTGGCCGGTTTCAACTGTTTGGAACACGGCCGTTAACCGTGCTGGAATTCAACGAACTAGCTAGTAGCACCGCCGAGAGGTTGTTGGTCGAGTGAGGCGAAGCATCGCAAGCCCCGCGGATGAACCCGCGCGCGGCAACTTCACCCCGCCGCCGCGAGCGGCCGCGTCGCCCGTCGACGTGCCCGTGGACCCGCCCGCGAGCAGCGGGAGCAGCAGCAGGTTCTCGCCCCGCAACTGGCGTGTGCCGACCCGTCTGAACGCCATCCTGCTCGTGCCGGCCCTCGTGGGCCTGGTCATGGGCGGCTTCCAGGTGAAGGGCTCCATCGACACCTGGAACGAGGCCCAGGACGCCGAGAAGATAGCCACGGTCGTCCAGGCGGCCTCCGGCTACAGCCAGGCACTGCTCAACGAGCGTGACCTGACCGCCGAACCCCTCCTGAACGGCCAGACGAAGGACGCGAAGGTCCTCAAGGCCTACGCGGACACCACCGCGGCCAAGGAGAAGTTCGACAAGGCCGTCAAGGACATGCCGAAGAACCTCGGCCTGGAGCGGCGCCTGGACCTCTTCCGCGCGGAGGAGCCCAAGCTCGACGCCGTACGCGACAAGGCGTACGTGGCGGCCCTGGAGAGCCCCAAGAAGAACCTCTCCGCCGGCGCGGCCGGCCCCATCCCGACCGAAGAGGGGTATGTGCTGGTCCAGCACTACCTCATGCAGTTCTCGAACGAGCTCGGTCTCGGGACCGGCAACGTGACCTCGTACGGCCGCATGGTCTACGCGATCGAGCTGGCCAAGGCGGCGAACTCGCTGCAGCGCGCCGTCGGTACGCACCTGCTGGTGCGCCCGAGCGCCGACGAGAACACCCGCAAGGCCCAGCTCGTCGCCTTCTCCTCCTACGCCTACCTCGAAGACATCGCCATCGGCGAGTACGTCGCGGCGGGTACCGAGGACGACGTGAACCGCCTCAAGGCGGTCATGGCCAAGAAGTCCGAAGAGGGCAAGGCCAAGATCGCCGACGCGAAGCACCAGGCCGAGCAGGCCGGTGTCCGCTTCATTCCCCCGCCGACGATCGGCGAGTCCGCGCTCGCCGGCATGACCGACGCGATCGCCAACAGCGAGAGCAAGAAGAAGCTCTCCGAGACCGGGGCGACCCCCGCGTTCTGGCAGGCCGCCGCCACCGCGAAGTTCGACGGTTACGACGAGGTCGAGAAGGAACTCCTCGACAAGGCCGTCAAGGACGCCGTCGCGGTCTCCGACGAGGCCCGCACCGACGCGATCGTCAACGGCGCCATCGTGGTCGTGGCCCTGCTCGCCGCCTTCATCCTCGCCGGCATGATGGCCCGCCAGATGGGCCGCGCGATGGCCCGCCTGCGCACCGCCGCCTTCGACATCGCCGAGCAGCGCCTGCCGATGCTCGTCGACCAGCTCTCGCGCACCGATCCCGGCAAGGTGGACACCCGTGTCCTGCCGATCCCCATCGACTCCCAGGACGAGATCGGCGAGGTCGCCCGCGCCTTCGACCAGGTCCACCGGGAAGCGGTACGGCTCGCGGCCGAGCAGGCCCTCCTGCGAGGGAACGTCAACGCGATCTTCACCAACCTCTCCATGCGCAACCAGTCGCTGATCGAGGGCCAGCTGACCCTCATCACCGACCTGGAGAACAACGAGGCCGACCCGGACCAGCTGGAGAACCTCTTCCGCCTGGACCACCTGGCCACCCGTATGCGCCGCAACGGCGAGAACCTCCTCATCCTCGCGGGCGAGGAGCCGGGCCGCCGCTGGGACCAGCCGGTCCCGCTCGTCGACGTGCTGCGCGCCGCCTCCTCCGAGGTGGAGCAGTACGAGCGCATCGAGCTCTCCGGCGTCTCGGAGGCCGAGATCCACGGCCAGGCCGTGACCGACCTCGTGCACCTGCTCGCCGAGCTCCTGGAGAACGCCACCACGTTCTCCTCCCCGCAGACCAAGGTCCGCGTCAACGCCACGCGTCTGCCCGACGGCCGTGTGATGGTCGAGATCCACGACAAGGGCATCGGCCTCACCGCCGAGGACTTCGCGGACATCAACCACAAGCTGGCCAACCCGCCGACCGTGGACGCCGCGATCTCGCAGCGCATGGGTCTGTTCGTGGTCGGCCGGCTGGCGGACCGCCACAGCATCCGCGTCCAGCTGCGCCCCTCGGGCGAGGCGGCCGGTACCACCTCGCTGGTCATGCTCCCCGACGCCATCACCCACGGTGGCGGTGGCGAGGGCATCCCGGACGACGACTTCACGGTCTCGCAGATCATTCCGGAGCAGCAGGCCCAGCTGGCTCCCCCGCTGCGCACCGCCGCCGAGCTCGGCTTCGACGACTCGCGGTACGACCAGCAGGGCTCCGAGGGCCCCGGCGCCGACCCGGTCGGCCGGTCCCTGGGGCAGCAGGAGCGGAGGGCCGCGCTGGCGGCCCAGGTGGGTTACCCGCAGGAACAGCAGCAGTACCCCGCCCAGGACTATCCGGAACCTCAGCCGGAGCACGGGTACCAGGAGTACCAGGGCTACGAGCAGCAGTCCGAGCAGGCCTACGACACCTCCTACGAGGCTCAGCAGGCACAGCAGGGCTACGAGGCGTACCCGCAGCAGGACTACGGCTATACGGAAGACGGTTACCCGGACCAGCAGCCGGCCACTCAGGGCTACGACAATGGCTTCGAAGCCCAGTCGGGGCAGGCCGAATGGCCCGAACAGAACACGTATCCGGCTGCCTACCAGCAGGATTACGGGACTGAATCGGAATCCCAGGCCGTCCCCGAACCGGCTCCGGAGCGCGTAGGCTTCGACCGTCCGGGTGCCGCTGCCGACACCGGTCACGCGATGACCGGAGCGGGCCTGCCGCGACGCGGCAGCCAGCAGCAGTGGCCGTCCGGGAAGCAGCAAACGGAGTCCACCGGATCCCTCTTCGAACAGCGGTCGCCGCGTCAGCAGCAGCCCGTCGAAACGGAGCAGGCGCCGGAGGGAACCGAAGGCACCGCTGCCTGGCGTTCGCGCAACGACGAACGCTGGCAGCAGGCCGGAAAGCTCCGTGAGCCGAAGGCGGGCGGGATCACCCCGTCCGGTCTCCCTCGGCGCGTGCCCAAGGCCAACCTGGTCGAGGGTGCAGCGGAGACGACCCCGCAGGGCGGCCCCCAGGTCTCCCGCGCACCGGAGGACGTCCGCGGCAGGTTGAGCAACCTGCGGCGCGGTGTCCAGCAGGGACGCAGCGCGGGTTCTGAGCAGTCAAGTAACAGCTATGACCAGGAGCGTTAGTGTGAGCCCGATGAGCCAGGCGGCACAGAACCTGAACTGGTTGATCACCAACTTCGTGGACAACACCCCCGGGGTGTCCCACACGGTGGTGGTCTCCGCCGACGGCCTTCTTCTGGCGATGTCCGACGGGTTCCCGCGCGACCGCGCCGATCAGCTGGCGGCCGTGGCCTCCGGACTGACCTCGCTGACCGCCGGTGCCTCTCGCATCTTCGAGGGTGGCGCCGTCAACCAGACCGTGGTCGAGATGGACCGGGGATTCCTCTTCCTCATGTCCGTCTCGGACGGATCGTCCCTCGCGGTGCTCGCGCACCCGGAGTGCGACATCGGCCTCGTGGGCTACGAGATGGCTCTTCTGGTGGATCGCGCGGGCAGTGTCCTCACCCCGGATCTGCGTGCCGAGCTGCAAGGAAGTCTTCTCAACTAGCAGACAGGCAGTGCGTTTCGCGCCATCGCACCATAGGGTGCGGTGGCGCGGTTCCACAGGGAGTACTGCGTTCTTGGAGTCGGAGGAGGAAACGTGACAACACCCGGAGGACATCCTTATGGCGGCGCGCAGCAGCCGCAGGGTGGGCACGACCAGAACCGCTTCAACTTTCCCTCGGCGCCGAGCCGGCCCGTGCCGGAGCAGAACCCCTACCAGCAGCAGCCGTACGGACAGCCCCAGCAGCCCCAGTACCAGATGCCTCAGCAACAGCCTCCGCGCGCCGCGCGGCAGCCGGCGCCGAAGGCCCACAACCCGCTGGTGCGTCCGTACGCGATGACCGGCGGCCGTACTCGGCCGCGCTACCAGCTCGCCATCGAGGCGCTGGTCAGTACCACGGCGGATCCCGCGCGTCTGCAAGGGCAGTTGCCCGAGCACCAGCGCATCTGCCGCCTGTGCCAGGAGATCAAATCCGTCGCGGAGATCTCGGCACTTCTCTCCATTCCTCTTGGTGTCGCCCGCATCCTCGTCGCCGACCTGGCGGAGGCGGGCCTTGTCGCCATTCACCAGCCCGGCGGCGACGAGTCTGCCGGTGGCCAGCCAGACGTGACACTGCTCGAAAGGGTGCTCAGTGGACTTCGCAAGCTCTAACGGCGGAGCGGCTCCTGCTCGCTCCACCACCTCCGCGAAGATCGTGGTGGCGGGCGGCTTCGGCGTGGGCAAGACCACGTTCGTCGGCGCGGTCTCCGAGATCAACCCGCTGCGCACCGAAGCCGTGATGACCAGTGCCTCGGCCGGGATCGACGACCTCACCCACACCGGTGACAAGACGACCACCACGGTCGCCATGGACTTCGGCCGCATCACGCTCGACCAGGACCTGATCCTGTACCTCTTCGGTACCCCGGGCCAGGACCGCTTCTGGTTCATGTGGGACGACCTCGTCCGCGGCGCCATCGGCGCCGTCGTGCTCGTGGACACGCGCCGCCTCGCCGACTGCTTCCCCGCGGTCGACTACTTCGAGAACAGCGGCCTGCCGTTCGTCGTGGCCCTCAACGGCTTCGACGGGAACCAGGCCTACACGCCGGAAGAAGTCCGCGAGGCCCTCCAGATCGGCCCGGACGCTCCGATCATCACCACCGACGCCCGCCACCGCGCGGACGCCAAGAGCGCGCTCATCACGCTCGTCGAGCACGCGCTGATGGCGCGCCTGCGGTAGCAGCCCTGCCGCACTCGATAGGCCCCCGTGTCACACGACGCGGGGGCCTTCGCCATGGGGGCGGGGTCCTGGACGGCTCCCCGGTCTCCCACGCGCCCCGGGGAGGCCCGCGCGTCCGGCGCCCTCGGCAGGTACGAGGAAGGCCCCGCACCCTGGACGGGTGCGGGGCCTTCTGGGCTCGGGAACTCAGCCCTGCCAGCTGTGCGGGGCGCGGAAGCCGGGCGTGCGCTCCAGGCGGCGCCAGCCGGCCTGGCCGGGCACGCGCACCGGGGTCTCCTCGGGCGTGGCGGCCGCGCGGGCGAGCAGGATCGCGGTGATCGCGGCCAGCTCTTCGGGCTGGGCGTTGCCCTTTTCGACGCGCAGCAGGGTGTCAGTGGCGGTGGTCATGTGGTGGCAGGTCTCCTTCGCGGTTACTGCGGCGGGTTGCCGTGCTTGCGGGACGGCAGATCGGCGTGCTTGTTGCGGAGCATCGCGAGGGCGCTGATGAGCACCTCGCGGGTCTCGGCGGGGTCGATGACGTCGTCGACGAGGCCGCGCTCGGCCGCGTAGTACGGGTGCATCAGTTCGGCCTTGTACTCCTTGACCATGCGCACGCGCATGGCCTCGGGGTCTTCGGCGTCCGCGATCTGCTTGCGGAAGATGACGTTGGCCGCGCCCTCGGCGCCCATCACGGCGATCTCGTTGGTCGGCCACGCGTAGGTGATGTCGGCGCCGATGGACTGCGAGTCCATGACGATGTACGCGCCGCCGTACGCCTTGCGCAGGATCAGCGAGATCCGCGGGACGGTGGCGTTGCAGTACGCGTACAGCAGCTTGGCGCCGTGGCGGATGATGCCGCCGTGTTCCTGGTCGACGCCCGGCAGGAAGCCGGGGACGTCCAGCAGCGTGATGATCGGGATGTTGAAGGCGTCGCACATCTGGACGAAGCGCGCGGCCTTCTCGGAGGCCTCGATGTCCAGGACACCGGCGAGGTGGCCGGGCTGGTTGGCGACGATGCCGACGACCTGGCCGTTCATCCGGGCCAGGGCGCAGATGATGTTGCGGGCCCAGCGCTCGTGGATCTCCAGGACGTCGCCTTCGTCGACGAGCTCCTCGATGACCTTGAGCATGTCGTACGGGCGGTTGCCGTCGGCGGGCACCAGGTCCAGCAGGACCTCGCTGCGGCGGTCGGCCGGGTCGCTCGTCTCGTGGACGGGCGGGTTCTCGCGGTTGTTGGAGGGCAGCATCGAGATGAGGTAGCGGACCTCGGAGATGCAGGTCTCCTCGTCGTCGTACGCGAAGTGCGCGACGCCGGAGGTCTCGGCGTGCACGTCGGCGCCGCCGAGGCCGTTCTGGGTGATCTCCTCGCCGGTCACCGCGCGGACCACGTCCGGGCCGGTGATGAACATCTGCGAGGTCTCCCGGACCATGAACACGAAGTCCGTGAGGGCCGGGGAGTAGGCGGCGCCACCGGCGCAGGGGCCCAGCATGACCGAGATCTGCGGGATGACGCCCGAGGCCTTGGTGTTGCGCTGGAAGATGCCGCCGTAGCCCGCCAGCGCCGAGACGCCCTCCTGGATGCGGGCGCCGGCGCCGTCGTTCAGGGAGACCAGCGGGGCACCGGCCGCGATGGCCATGTCCATGATCTTGTGGATCTTCGTGGCGTGGGCCTCGCCCAGGGCGCCGCCGAAGATGCGGAAGTCGTGCGCGTAGACGAAGACCGTGCGGCCCTCGACCGTGCCCCAGCCGGTGATCACACCGTCGGTGTAGGGCTTCTTGTTCTCCAGGCCGAACCCGGTCGCCCGGTGGCGGCGGAGCTGCTCGACCTCCCGGAAGGAACCTTCGTCGAGCAGCAGCGCGATGCGCTCACGGGCGGTCAGCTTGCCCTTGGCGTGCTGGGTCTCGGTCGCGCGGTCGCTGGGGCCGCGCCTCGCCTGCTCGCGCAGGGAGTGCAGCTCGGCCACGCGCCCGCGGGCGTCCGTCGGCTCGCTCGGGGTCTGGTCCACAACGGTCATGTACCGACCTTACGAAGATCGCGATGAAAAACCTCCGTTCATTCCTCACAGTCTCGGAAGACTTCCGCTGTCCGGCCCGCACAGTACGCCCAGTGGATGTAGGGACTCCGCCAGACGGGGCGCTCGCCCGTTGTGGGACCTTCACAAAATGACCTGACACCCCGGCTAGATGTTGAAACTTGAACGGAATAGGTCTAGCGTCGTTCCCGTTGAAGTCGTTGAAGATTCAACAGATTCTTCGGACCGTGCAGGAACCACCAAGGAGCAAGTCATGGGTCTCTTCACCCGCCGCAGCCAGAACGTGAACGTCCAGGACGGCGCCGCCGTCGCCACCCTGGAAGTGGACCCGGCGCTCGCCGCGCTCACCGGCGATTACGTCATCGACCCGGCCCACAGCAGCATCGGCTTCACCGTCCGCCACGCCATGGTCACCAACGTCCGCGGAGCCTTCACCGAGCACGAGGGAAGCCTGCACCTGGACGGCGCCGACCCGGCCCGCTCCACCGCCTCCATCGACGTGAAGATCGCCTCCGTCGACACCGGCATCGCCGACCGCGACGGTCACCTGCGCAGCGGCGACTTCTTCGACGCGGAGGCCTTCCCGCTGATGACCTTCCGCTCCACCGAGGCGCGCCAGCTCGGCGGGGACGCGTACCGCATCACCGGTGAGCTGACCATCAAGGACGTCACGCGCCCGCTCTCCATCGACCTGGAGTTCAACGGCTCGGCCACCGACCCCTACGGCAACGAGCGCGTCGGCTTCGAGGGCTCCACCGAGATCCTGCGCTCCGACTGGGGCCTGACGTGGAACGCCGCCCTGGAGGCCGGCGGCGTGATGGTCAGCGACAAGGTGAAGCTGACCTTCGACATCTCGGCCATCAAGCAGGCCTGACGGGCGGGCTCCCCCGACGCTCGGCACCGGGGGCGGCCGGACACCACCTAGAAGCCGCCCCCGCCGTCGAAGCCGCCACCCCCGTCGAAGCCTCCGCCGCCGAAGTCCCCGCCGCCGAAGTCGGACGGGTCGAAGTCGGCCCCGGAAACGTCCCCGCCCTCGAAGCCGCTGCCCGTGCCGCCGAAGTCCGCGGCGTAGGCGGGGCTGGACATCATCGAACCGAGCATCGTGCCCACCAGCAGGCCGGGCAGGATGCCGCCGCCGAAGTACCCGCCGGCCCAGGGACCGTACGCCGGGCCGGCGTCGTAGTACGGCCGCGGCCCGCGCTCGGTCTCGACCGTGCGGACCGCCGGGTCCAGGCCGTCTCGCAGCCGTACGGCGTCCGCCGTGCAGACCGGCACGGTACGGGCCGCCCCGCCGGCCGGAGCCCAGGTGGCGTCCTCGGTGCTCGGCCCGTGGCGCGGATCGAAGAAGCAGGGCGAGCGGCGCTCGGGAAGCGGCCTGCCCTGCCGGCGCGCGTCGAGCGTGGCCAGCGCGAAGCGACCGTCCTCCAGCGCCTGCGTGACGCCCTTGACCTCGTCGGGCCGCTGGACCGAGGCCATGATCTGCTTGGCCTTCTCGTACGAGTCGAGCCCCTGCTCGTAATCCCCCCGCATGGCGTCGTCGGCGCCGGGCTCACCGGGGTGGAAGTCGAGCCGTTCGAGCTCCTCGCCGAAGGCCGTGATGTCCTCGTCGACGACCACGGCCAGCCGGGCGATGGCCTCGCGCCGGGTCTCTTCCTTCTTCTTCCGGTTGCGGCGGACCAGCGCGTAGGCACCGCCGCCGCCCACCACGGCCACCGCGCCGAGGGCGATCAGCCCGCCGACCGGGGCGCCCTGGTCGGCGCCGGTCGTGCCCCAGGAGGCGGGGGCGCCGCCCTTGACCTGGGTCAGGGCCTGGTCCACGAAGTTGTTGAGCTGCGTGTTCGCGTTCACCGGTGCACCGGTCTTCACGGCCTCGGTGAGGTTGCGCACGGCATTGCGCGGCATGACCGCCCTGTCGGCGCCGGCGTCGAAGCCGTCGCCGAGCCGGATCGCGTAGAGCCCGGTGATCCCGGTCTCGGCCCGGACCGCGCCGAGCACCTTGTCCGCGGGGAACTCTGCGGTGGCCGGCAGCACGGCCACGAACACCGGCTTCCCCGCGTCCTTGATCTTCTTCGCGAGCGCGTCCGCCTGGGCCGTGGACAGCTGCGCCTCGGCCCCGGGAGCGACGTAGACCGGGCCCTGCTGGAGGGCCTCCCCCACGGCGGCGACCCCGCTGGCCGCCGAGGCCTGCGGCGCGGCGACGAGGGCGGTCGTCGCCAGCGCCAGCAGCAGACCGGAGAGCAGCGGTCCGAAGCGCATGGATATCAGCCTGGTCCTCATATCCATGACGCTACCGGAACCGGTACTTTCCCGTGTGAGCTGGACATAAGGGCCTCACCGGGCCGAAGTCCGGCGGGGCGAGGACCAGCGGACGCGGGCCCGGCAGACGCGGGCCCGGCGGGCTACTCGGCGGGTTCGACGCCCGCGTGCAGCAGGCCGTAGGTGAACGCGTCCTCCAGGGCCTGCCAGGAAGCGGCGATCACGTTCGGGGCCACGCCGACCGTGGACCAATCGCGTTCGCCGTCCGTCGTGGCGATCAGCACGCGGGTCGTGGACTCCGTGCCGTGCGTGCCCTCCAGGATGCGGACCTTGTAGTCGACGAGCTCGAACTTGGCGAGCTGCGGGTAGAACCGCTCCAGCGCCACCCGCAGCGCCCGGTCCAGCGCGTTGACCGGGCCGTTGCCCTCGGCCGTGGCGACGATCCGCTCGCCCTTGGCCCACAGCTTGACCGTGGCCTCGTTGGCGTGGGTGCCGTCCGGGCGGTCCTCGACGATCGCCCGCCACGACTCGATGCGGAAGTACTTGCGGGCGCGGCCCTCGGCCTCGGCGCGCAGCAGCAGCTCGAAGGAGGCGTCGGCCGCCTCGTAGGTGTAGCCCTGGAGCTCCCGCGCCTTGACCCGTTCCACGACCCGGGAGATGAGGGCGCGGTCCCCTCCGAGGTCGACGCCGAGCTCCTTGCCCTTGAGTTCGATGGAGGCGCGGCCGGCCATGTCGGAGACCAGCATCCGCATGGTGTTGCCGACCCGTTCGGGGTCGATGTGCTGGTAGAGGTCCGGGTCGACCTTGATGGCCGAGGCGTGCAGGCCCGCCTTGTGCGCGAAGGCGGAGACGCCGACGTAGGGCTGGTGCGTGGAAGGGGTGAGGTTCACGACCTCGGCGATGGCGTGCGAGATCCGGGTCATCTCGGCGAGCGCCCCGTCGGGGAGCACCTTGCGCCCGTACTTGATCTCCAGGGCGGCGACGACGGGGAAGATGTTGGCGTTGCCGACGCGCTCGCCGTACCCGTTCGCCGTGCACTGGACGTGGGTGGCGCCCGCGTCCACCGCGGCCAGGGTGTTGGCGACGGCGCAGCCGGTGTCGTCCTGGGCGTGGATGCCCAGGCGGGCGCCGGTGTCGGCGAGGACGGTGGCGACGGTGGCGGTCACCTGGGCGGGCAGCATGCCGCCGTTGGTGTCGCAGAGGATGACCACGTCGGCGCCGGCCTCGTGGGCGGTGCGCACGACGGACTTGGCGTACTCCGGGTTGGCCCGGTAACCGTCGAAGAAGTGCTCGCAGTCGACGAAGACGCGGCGGCCCTGGGCGACCAGGTGGGAGACGGTGTCGCGGACCATCTCCAGGTTCTCGTCGAGGGTGGTGCGCAGGGCGAGCTCGACGTGACGGTCGTGGGACTTGGCGACGAGCGTGATGACCGGGGCGCCGGATTCCAGCAGGGCCCGCACCTGCGGGTCCTGGGCGGCCGAGCCGCCCGCGCGCCGGGTCGCACCGAAAGCGACCAGCTGGGCGTTCTTGAAGGCGATCTCCGCACGGGCGCGGGAGAAGAACTCGGTGTCCCGGGGGTTGGCGCCGGGCCAACCGCCCTCGATGAAGCCCACTCCGAAGTCGTCCAGGTGCCGGGCGATCGTCAGCTTGTCGGCGACGGTGAGGTTGATGCCCTCGCGCTGGGCGCCGTCGCGCAGGGTGGTGTCGAAGACGTGGAAGCTGTCGTCCAGGCCTTCTGACAGCACAGTTGCCGCCTCTGGTGTCGTCGTCATGCTGATCTGACTCCTGTCGGATGAGTGGTTCCGGATATGCCCGGCATCCACTGCCCCCATCATCGCGCGCGGTCCGGTCCCGGCAGGGATGGTCCGGGAAACGAAAAAACCTCTCGCGGGTAGCGAGAGGTCTGCGCGCGGGTCCGAGGCACGGTGGCCGCTTCCGCGAAGTTCTTCCACGGTTCAGCGGCCACTGGGGACCGGCGCGCTGCTGGCGATAATCATGAGCTGAGCAGGCACGCTGGCAGTGTGCCACACCGCTCGCCGCGGATGGACGGGCATCTCACCATGCGGTCACCGCGGTCGGCGTGCCCGCCCGCACCCGCCGGTGGCCGGGTGGCGCGCCTCGAATGCCGGCGGGGCTAGTGCGGCGGGGAGAGGGTCTCCGTCAGGAATTCCCTCACGTGGGTGAGGATCGCCGTGCGGTCCAGCGTCGGCAGGCCCACCGCCAACTGGATGCTGAATCCGTCGAGCAGGGCCCGGACGCGGGTCGCCACGCGCTCGGCGTCCACCGGGCGGAACTCCCCGCGCGAGATGCCCTCGGCGAGCAGTGCGACCAGGTCGCGGTGCCAGGCGCCCTCGATGGCCGCCTGCCGGTCGCGCTCTTGGGGGCCGGCGTTCTGGGAGCGGTTCCAGACCTCCAGCCACAGCGTCCAGTGCGGGTCGCGGGCGCGCGTGGGCACGTACAGGTCCACGTACGCCTGCAGGCGCTCGCTCACCGGACCGCGGCGGGCGAGCAGGGCCCGCCGCTCGCCGCCCAGTTCCGCCTCGCTCCACTCCAGGGTCTGCAGCAGCAGCTCGTCCTTGCTGCGGAAGTAGTAGAGGAGGTGGCCGCTGCTCATGCCGACCTCGCGGCCCAGGCCGGCCATCGTCAGGCCTTCCAGGCCGCGCTCGGCGATCGTGGCCATGGCGGCGACGAGTACGTCCTCGCGCGGCGGCGCGTTCTTCCGCGCCGCGCGTACCGGTACTCCACCCGCCACCATGGACCACTCCTCGTCGGTCGGCTGCCGGTCGTCTGCGGATCAGACCTTCGGCTGCTGCTGGGTGATGCAGTGGATACCGCCACCCCCGGCGAAAATCGTACGTGCGTCAACGAGGGTCACGGTCCGCTCGGGGAACAGTCCGCGGAAGATCTCTGCGGCCTCCTCGTCGCGCGGGTCGTCGAACGCGCACAGCACGACGCCGCCGTTGCACAGGTAGTGGTTGATGTACGAGTAGTCCACCCACTCCCCGTCCTCCTCCAGCACGGTCGGCGCCGGGACCTCCACGACCTCCAGCTGCCGCCCGCGGGCGTCGGTGGACGCGCGCAGGAGGGCGGCAATGGTCTTGCAGCGCTCGTGGTCCGGGTGGGCCGGGTCGGGCTGGGTGTGGACCATGACGACGCCGGGGCGGGCGAAGGCGGCGACGATGTCGACGTGGCCCTGGGTTCCGTAGGTGCCGTAGTCGCCGGCCAGGCCGTACGGCAGCCAGATCGCCTTGGTGGTGCCGAGGTGGGCGTGGATCTCGGCCTCCACCTGCTGGCGGGTCCAGCCGGGGTTGCGGCCCTCGCCCAGCTGGACGGTGTCGGTGAGCAGTACGGTGCCCTCGCCGTCGACGTGGATGGCGCCGCCCTCGTTGACGAGCTCGGTGCTGTACGTACGGGTGCCGGCCACGTCCGAGACGTGCCGGGCGATCTTCGAGTCGTGCTCCCAGCGGGCCCACTCCTGGGCGCCCCAGCCGTTGAAGGTCCAGTCGACGGCGGCGAGCTCGCCCGCGTCGTTGGTGACGAAGGTCGGGCCGATGTCACGCATCCAGGCGTCGTCGAGCTCCTGCTCGACCAGCTGGACGTCGTCGCCCACGTGTTCGCGGGCGCTGTCGGCGTCGCCGGGCGAGACGACGAGGGTCACCGGCTCGTACGCACGGACCGCGCGGGCTACGGCGCCCCAGGCGGCGCGGGCCTCGGCGAGCTCCTGCGCGTTGGTGAAGGTCGGGTTGGGGCTGGGCCAGGCCATCCAGGTGCGCTCGTGGGGCGTCCACTCGGCGGGCATCCGGAATCCGGCGTCGACCGGCTTGGCGGGCTGATGGGCGGTCATGGCAGGCAGGTCCTTACGGGCTGTGCTGACTTACAGGAAGTACAGGCGGTTGAGGGAGACCGATTCGGCGGCTTCGGAGCGCAGCGGTTCCCCGTCGAGGGAGACCAGTCCGCTGCGCGCGTCCACATCGACCGCGCCCACCCGGGAGTTGAGCAGGAGGTCCCCGGGGCCGATCCCCCGGGTACCGCGGACGGCGACGCGGCGCCGGCGGGTCGGCATCTCGTCGCTGCCGAGGGCTGCGGCCGCGGCGGAGACGAAGGCGACGGAGATGTCGGCGGCCGCGGCCCCGTACGAGCCGAACTGCGGTCCGAGCACGAGCGGTTCGCACGTGTCGGTGGCGGCGTTCGGGTCGCCGGTGACGCCGTAGGCGGGGAAGCCGGACTTCAGTACGAGCTGGGGCTTGGCGCCGAAGAACTGCGGCCGCCACAGGACGATGTCGGCGAGCTTGCCGACTTCGATGGAGCCGATCTCGTGGGCGAGTCCGTGGGCGATGGCCGGGTTGATGGTGAGCTTGGCGATGTAGCGCAGGACGCGGGCGTTGTCGTCGCCCTCGCCGTCGCCGTCCATCGGGCCGAGCTCGCCCTTCATCTTGGCGGCCATCGCGAAGGTGCGGCGGATGGTCTCGCCCGCGCGGCCCATGCCCTGGGCGTCGGAGGAGGTGATGCCGATGGCCCCGAGGTCGTGGAGGACGTCCTCGGCGCCCATGGTGCCGGCCCGGATCCGGTCGCGGGCCATGGCGGCGTCGCCGGGCAGGTCGGGCTTGAGGTCGTGGACGGAGACGATCATGCCGTAGTGCTCGGCGACCGCGTCCCGACCGAAGGGCAGCGTGGGATTGGTCGAGGAGCCGATGACGTTCGGCACGCCCGCCATCTTCAGGACGTTGGGGACGTGTCCGCCACCGCATCCCTCGATGTGGAAGGCGTGGATGGTCCGGCCCTCCAGGACCCGCAGGGTGTCCTCGACGGAAAGGCACTCGTTCAGGCCGTCGCTGTGCAGGGCGACCTGCACGTCGTGCTCCTCGGCCACCCGCAGCGCCGTGTCCAGGGCCCGGGTGTGCGCGCCCATGTCCTCGTGCACCTTGAAGCCGGACGCGCCGCCCTCGGCGAGCGCCTCGACCAGCGGGGCGGCGTCCGAGGACGAACCGCGGGCGAGGAAGCCGATGTTGACCGGCCAGGCGTCGAAGGCGTTGAAGGCGTGCTTCAGCGCCCACGGGGAGTTGACGCCGACGCCCCAGACGGGGCCGAACTCCTGGCCGATGATCGTGGTGACGCCCGCGGCGAGCGAGGCTTCCATGATCCGCGGGGAGAGCAGGTGGACGTGGGTGTCCACGGCTCCGGCGGTGGCGATCAGACCCTCGCCGGACACGATCGAAGTGCCGGTGCCGACGACCACGTCGACGCCGTCGAGGGTGTCGGGGTTACCGGCCCGGCCGATCGCGTGGATCCGGCCCTCGCGGATGCCGATCGACACCTTGCGGATCCCGAGGACGGCATCGATGACCAGCACGTTGCTGATGACCACGTCGCAGGTCTCGCGGACGGCGGCGGCCTTCAGGTGCAGACCGTCACGGGCCGTCTTGCCGAAACCGGCCAGGAACTCGTCGCCCGGCTTCTGGGCGTCGTGCTCCACCCGGACGGTCAGCCCGGAGTCACCGAGCCGTACCCGGTCCCCGGCGCGGGGGCCGAAGACGGACGCGTACTCGTGCGGATCGACGTGCCGGCTGCCCGGCGCGCAGTGGTCGCTGTGCGGGGTCTTCTTGCTCACGCCCGGTCTCCGTCCTCGCGTTCGGCGGTGACGCCGAGGTAGCCGCAGGCCGCCGCGCGGCGCAGGGCCTCGTCCTTGGCTCCGGGTGCGTCCAGCGGCCCGTCGACCAGGCCCGCGAAGCCGATCGCGATCCGGTCTCCGCCGATGGGGACGAGGCCGACCTCGCCCTCGCCGTGGGGGTCGAACCGTACGGACGAGCCCGCCGGCACGCACAGCCGCATCCCGTAGGCCGCGGCCCGGTCGAAGTCGAGCCGCGGGTTCGCCTCGAAGAAGTGGAAGTGCGAGGTGACGCTCACGGGCACGGCGGCGGTGTTGCGGACGTGCAGGTGCAGGACCGGCTCCGGCTGGGGGGCGCCGGGTCCGGGGACGACCGCGCCCGGGGCGTGGTCGCCGAGCGGGACCGCCCCCCGGATGGGGGACGAAACCACTGCGAGGCGGGATCCGTCGTCGAAGACGGCCTCCACGTGCACCTCGGCGACCACGTCGGCGACGCCCGGCAGGACGTCGCCCGGGCCCAGCACGCTGCGGGCCTCCTCGATGGCCTCCGCGAGCCGCTTGCCGTCGCGCGCCGCCTCGCAGACCGTGTCCGCGATCAGCGCGGTGGCCTCCGGGACGTTCAGTTTCAGGCCACGGGCCCGCCTGGCCCGGGCCAGCTCCGCAGCGCTGCGGAGCAGCAGCCGGTCGCGCTCCGTAGGGGTCAGCCGCACGCCGATCCACCACCTCTTGAGTCGATGGGTTAGAGCATCACTCTAACTCTTCATTTCGTTGGAGGGAATCATTGACCTGGAGGCAAGCCTTGGGTCACATTGAGTGTCGCTCAAACGAAGCGCAACCACCCCCCGCCCTGCCAAGGGAGTCCCCCATGCCCATCGAACAGCGCGGAGTCGACACCATCCCCGAGGACGAGCGGACGAGCGGTCCCCGTGACCTGATCTCGATCCTTCTCGGCTCCAACCTCTGCCTCGGTGTGATCGTCTTCGGCTGGCTGCCCCCGTCCTTCGGACTGGGGCTGTGGCCCTCGGTCACCGCCATCGTGACCGGCACGCTCGTCGGCATCGCCTTCACCGCGCCGCTGGCGCTCGTCTCCCTGCGCACCGCGACCAACCTCTCCACCTCCAGCGGCGCGCAGTTCGGCGTCCGCGGCCGGCTCGTGGGCTCGGTGGTGGGTCTGCTGCTCTCGCTCGGCTACACCGCCCTCACCCTGTGGATCGGCGGCGACGTGATGGTGGGCGTCCTCTCGCGGCTCACCGGGCTGCCGGACACGGGCGCCACGCGCGGCCTGATGTACGGCGTGCTCGCCGCGTGCACCGTCGTCGCGGCCGTCTTCGGCTACCGGCTGCTGCTGCGCATGAGCAAGATCCTGGCGATCGGCATGGTGGTGCTGCTGGCCATCGGCGTCTTCGCCTACGCGGGGGACTTCACCACCGCAGCCCCGCCGGAGACCGCGTACCTGCTCGGCTCCTTCTGGCCGACCTGGATCCTCGCCGCCGTCGCCGCCGGGCTCAGCGGCCCGGTCGCCTTCATCACCCTGCTCGGCGACTACACGCGTTACATCTCCCCGCGGCGGCACGGCTCCCGCAAGGTGCTCTGGGCGACCGGGTTCGGACTGCTCTTCGGCCTCCTGGTCCCGCAGCTGTTCGGCACCTACACGGCGCTCGCCGCCCGGGCCGGAGCCGAGTACGCCGGACCGCTCGTGGCGACCTCGCCCTTCTGGTACCTGGTCCCGCTGCTCGCCGCCGCGGCGGCCGGCTCCGTCGGCAACGCCGGGCTGATGCTCTACTCGATGGGCCTCGACCTCGACGCCATCGTGCCCAAGGCCACCCGGACCACGGCCACCCTCGTCGCCGCGGCGGTCGCCACGGCCTTCGTCTTCATCGGCTCCTTCGAGTGGGACGTGCAGTCCGCGATGACCTCGTTCGTGCTGGTGCTGACCGCGATCGGCACCCCGTGGGCCGTGATCACCCTCATCGGGTACGTGCGCTGCCGCGGGCGCTACGACGCCGACGCGCTCCAGGTCTTCAACCGCCGCTCGGTGGGCGGGATCTACTGGTACCGCTCCGGCTGGAACGTCGCCGCCACCGCCTCCTGGGCGATCGGCGCCGGCATCGGCCTGCTCGCCGTGACCACCCCCTTCTACGAGGGCCCGCTGCTCGCCCTCACCGGCGGTGTGGACTGCTCCTTCGTCCTGTCCGGCCTGACGGGCGGACTCGTGTACACCGCCCTCACCGCCCGCCGCTCCCCCGCCCCGGCCCCGGCGCTCGCCGGCGCCGCCGAGGAGCCCGCGAACGCCTGAGCACCCGATCCCCCCGTACGTACGCAGGCCCGCGCCCCGGACGTTCCGGTGCGCGGGCCTGCCTACGTACGGGGCCGGTCGGGACTAGCCCAGCGGGTGCATCCAGCCGTGGGTGTCGGCGCTGTGGCCGGTCTGGAGTTCCAGCAGTGCCTTGCGCAGGCGCATGGTGACCTGGCCCGGCTCGCCGTCGCCCTGGGTCCAGTTGGCGCGCTCGGACTTGACCGAGCCGACCGGGGTGATGACGGCGGCGGTGCCGCAGGCGAACACCTCGGTGAGGGTGCCGTTGGCGTTGTCGCGCTGCCAGTCCTCGGTGGTCAGGCGGCCCTCTTCGGCGGTGTAGCCGAGGTCGCGGGCGATGGTGAGGAGGGAGTCGCGGGTGATGCCGGGAAGGAGCGAGCCGGTGAGCTCCGGGGTGACGATGCGGTCGCCGTACACGAAGTACAGGTTCATCCCGCCCATCTCCTCGATCCAGCGGTGCTCGACGGCGTCGAGCCAGACCACCTGGTCGCAGCCGTGCGAGGCCGCCTGGGCCTGCGCGACCAGCGAGGCCGCGTAGTTGCCACCGGTCTTCGCGGCGCCCGTGCCGCCCTTGACCGCGCGGACGTAGTCCTCGGAGAGCCAGACGGAGACGGGCTTGACGCCACCGGGGAAGTACGCGCCGGCGGGCGAGGCGATGACGATGAAGAGGAACTCGTTCGCCGGACGGACGCCGAGGCCGACCTCGGAGGCGAACATGAAGGGGCGCAGGTACAGGGAGGCCTCGCCGGAGTCCGGCACCCAGGCGCGGTCCTGCTTGATCAGCGCGTCGCAGGCCTCGATGAAGAGCTCGGTCGGCAGCTCCGGCATGGCCATGCGGCGCGCGGAGGACTGGAAGCGCGCGGCGTTGGCCTCGGGGCGGAAGGTGGCCACGGTGCCGTCGGGCTGGCGGTAGGCCTTGAGGCCCTCGAAGATCGTCTGCGCGTAGTGCAGCGTCATGTTCGCCGGGTCGATCGCGAGCGGCGCGTACGGGACCAGCTCGGCATCGTGCCAGCCGCGACCCTCGGTCCACTTGATAGTCACCATGTGGTCGGTGAAGTGGCGGCCGAAGCCGGGGCTGGCCAGGATCGCCTCGCGCTCCGCATCGGACAGCGGGTTCGAGGAGGGCTTGAGCTCGATCGTGGGCGTCGTCATGAGTGCTTGTCCTTCACCGGTTGTGTATGGCGGACCGCGCTCACGGCGCACTAGGACGTCCGAGCTTCCCCGCATTCCGCGGCCTCGCGTTCGATTATCGCGCGCGGGCAGGCTTCGGAGAAGCGGGGAGAGCGGCCCAGGGGAGATGGTGGCACCCGGGGCCGCACAGGAGAAGCCGCCGGGTCCCATTGTGACCCGGCGGCTTCCTGAGGTGGAGCTACCGGGTCAGCCGGCTACCCGAGCGGCGAGGGCGTCGCCGATCGCGTCGGTGGAACGGAAGGTTCCGTCGCGCTCCGCCAGGTCGGCGGAGACCGCGTCCTCGATGCGGACGGCCTGGGCCTCGTAGCCGAGGTGACGCAGCAGGAGGGCGACGGAGAGGATCGTCGCGGTCGGGTCGGCCTTGCCGGTGCCGGCGATGTCCGGGGCCGAGCCGTGGACGGGCTCGAACATGGACGGGAAGGCGCCGGTCGGGTTGATGTTCCCGGAGGCGGCGAGGCCGATTCCGCCGGTCACGGCGGCGGCCAGGTCGGTGAGGATGTCACCGAAGAGGTTGTCCGTGACGATGACGTCGAAGCGCTCGGGCTGGGTGACGAAGAAGATCGTCGCGGCGTCGACGTGCAGGTAGTCGGTGGTGACCTCGGGGTACTCCTGGCCGACCTTGTCGAAGATGTTCTTCCACATGTGGCCCGCGTACACGAGGACGTTGTTCTTGTGGACCAGGGTCAGCTTCTTGCGGGGACGGGCGTTCGCCCGCTCGTACGCGTCACGGACGACGCGCTCCACGCCGTACGCGGTGTTGATGCTGACCTCGGTGGCCACCTCGGCGGGGGTGCCGGTGCGCAGGCTGCCGCCGTTGCCGGTGTACGGGCCCTCGGTGCCCTCGCGGACCACGACGAAGTCGATCTCCGGGCGGCCGGCGAGCGGGGTGGCCGTGTTCGGGAACAGCTTCGACGGGCGCAGGTTGATGAAGTGGTCGAAGGCGAAGCGGAGCTTCAGCAGCAGACCGCGCTCCAGCACGCCGGACGGGACCGAGGGGTCGCCGATCGCGCCCAGCAGGATCGCGTCGTGGTGCTTCAGGGCTTCGAGCTCCGCGTCCGGGAGGGTCTCACCGGTGCGGTGCCAGCGCTGGGCGCCGAGATCGTATTGCTTGGTCTCCAGCTTCACATCCTGGGGCAGGACCGCGGTAAGGACCTTGAGTCCCTGAGCCACGACTTCCTGGCCGATGCCATCACCGGGGATCACTGCGAGATTGATGCTGGTCGACATGACGGAACCGTACTCCGTGTCCCAGCCCTCAGACATTCTGCGTCCATCATGTGGACCGATGTGGACCCAAGTGGACGCAGAACGTCTCGGGCGGCGCAGGTCAGTGGCCGGTCGACCCGCCGTTGTCACGGCGGTCGAGGGCGCGCTGGAGGGCGGCGGCGGCGTTCTTGCGGTCGTCGGCCGAGGCGGAGGTGTGGCGGACGCGGCGGGTGGCGGTGGAAGTGGTCATGGTGATCGACTCCTTGAGATCACGGCGTGGCGGGGCCACGGATGAGGGGTTCCTTCAAGGCGCCGGAAGAGGCGGGGAGCAGTGCGCCGCAGGGGTTGCCTGCCAGGGGCGCGCGCTCTCGACCGCCATTCGCCTGATTGGCGAGACGTTCGGCTTCTACAAAGCTAGGCCAGGTCCCGTTGTATGTCTCGGCAATTACTCGGGCTTCCTACTATCTGAGACGCGCAGCCCCCTGGAAAGGCGCGTCCAGAGGGTCCGTTTCAGCCCTTCTCGGAGCGAAGTTCCCTGATCAGGGCACGTACGGCGAGAGTTGAGGCCGATTCCGACGTAGTGACGTATCCCACCTGCCTCACCGGCCCCTCAGGGCCCAAATCAGTGATGTCCACCGCCTCGGTCGCCTCCCTCAGGGACAGCTCGGGCATGATCGCCATCCCGAGCCCGCGGCCGACCATGGTCAGCACCATCGCGTCGTCCTCCGCCTTGACCGTCGCCCGCGGGATCCAGTCCTGGGCCCGCCACCAGGAGCGGGTGTAGGAACCGCAGTTCTCGTCCCAGTCCATCAGCGGCAGGCCCTTCGGGTCCGGGTGCCCGGCCGGGTGGACCAGCCGGTACGCCTCCTGCGCGAGCACCCCGGTCAGCAGGCCGGGAGCCAGGTCCTGCGAGCCGCCCAGCGTGGCGATGCCCAGGTCGGCGCGGCCCGCCACCACCTCCCCGGCCGCTCCGGCGCCGATCTCGCGCACCACGCGGACCTCGGGGCGGATGCCCGGGTGCCGGGCCGTGAGCCGCTCCAGCGCGGGCGGCAGCAGGTGCAGGGCCGCGCTGCGGAACGCGGCGATCCGCAGCACCCCTTCCACCGCGCCGCGGACCGCGCCGCGGGCCTCCGCACCGAGGACCTCGTACATCCGCAGGATCCGGCGGGCGAGGGCGACGGCCCGCTCCCCCGCCGGGGTGGGTGTGGCTCCGGCACGGCCCCGCTCGAAGAGCACCGTGCCGACCTTGGCCTCGCTGCCGCGCACCGAGTGGGAGACGGCCGACTGGGTGAGGCCGAGCGCGGCCGCAGCGGCCGAGAAGCCGCCGCGGTCGGCGACGGCGACCAGGATCCGCAGCTCCTGGGGCAACAGGTCGGCAGTACTGCCCGGCATCGGCGCTTCCACCTCGTTCTATGAGCGGTGTTCATGGGTGTGGGGCTTCCATGAGCGCAACCCCCTGCCCGGGCCGGCCATTCCTTCCTAGCGTCGGGCCCATGACCACGAACACCGCTCACGCCGTCCACCAGATCGCCCGCCCCACCGGCTTCCCGACCGCCGGGGACTTCGTCCACGCCGCCTCCCCGGTCCCGGAGCCGACGCCCGGCACCGCGCTCGTCGAGAACCTGCTGCTCTCCGTGGACCCGTACCACCGGGGCATGATGGACGGCGGCGAGGGCGGCTTCGAGCTGAACACCCCGCTGGAGGGCCGCTCGGTGGGCCGGGTGCTCGCCTCCCGCGACCCGGGGCTGCGCGAGGGCGACCTGGTCTTCCACCGCGCGGGCTGGCGGACCCACGCCCTGGTCACCCTCGGCACGGACGGGACGCGCAAGCTGCGCGGCCACGACGGCGTCCCGCTGGAGGCGTACCTGAGCATCCTCGGCGGGACCGGCCTGACCGCGTACGCCGCGCTGACCCGGACCGCCACCCTGCGCGAGGGCGAGGACCTCTTCGTCTCCGCCGCCGCGGGCGGGGTCGGCACGGCCACCGGCCACATCGCCCGGCTGCTGGGTGCCCGGCGGATCATCGGCAGCGCGGGCTCGGCGGCCAAGGTCCGCCACCTCACCGACGCACTCGGTTTTGACGCGGCCTTCGACTACCACGACGGGCCGATCGGCGAGCAGCTCGCGCAGGCCGCGCCGGACGGCATCGACGTCTACGTCGACAACGTCGGCGGGGACCATCTGGAGGGGGCCATCGACGCGTTGCGCGAGTACGGGCGGATCGCCTGGGTGGGTGCGATCTCGATGTACAACGGGGACCGCTCGCCTGCCGCGCCCCGCAACCTCTTCGAGGTCGTACACAAGTCCCTGCGCCTGGAAGGTGTATTGGTTCGCAATCACACCAATCTGCAGGATGAGTTGGAGGACTTCCTCGTCCCTCATCTGCGCAGCGGCCGGATCGGTACCGACACCACCGTTGTCCAGGGCTTTGACCGTACGGTGGAAGCCTTCCTGGGCATGCTCCGCGGGGAGAACCTGGGCAAGATGCTGGTCCGGATCGGCAACTGATTCCGGCCACCCTTTTGTTCACCGATTTCTTACCGCACGGCTGTAGACCTTTGATCCCGGCGCCGCCACTCTTGCCGTCGATGTGCCAGCGGGGCACTTGAGTGGGAGGCGAGAGGCCAGTGACACCGATCAGCCGCAGAGGTTTCGTGGGAATCGGCGCCGGGCTCGTGGCGGGCGCCACCCTGCCCGCGGTCACGCCGACGACGGCGGCCGCGGCCGCCGCGACCGGCACCATCACCGATGTGAAGCACGTGGTGATCCTGATGCAGGAGAACCGCAGCTTCGACCACTACTTCGGCAGGCTGAAGGGCGTCCGCGGGTTCGGCGACCGCGCCGCCGGCAACATCCCGGGCGGCTGGGGCATGTTCAACCAGCCCAACTGGGGCGGCCGCCAGTACCCGTGGAAGCTGTCGGCCACCCCGCCGGCGGGCGGCGCGGACAGCGAGACCCTGGCCCAGTGCACCGGCGACCTCCCGCACAGCTGGACCTCGCAGCACGCCGCCTGGAACCAGGGCCGGATGGACAACTGGGTCACCGGCGTCGGCAACGCCCGCACCCTCGGCCACCTGGACCGCGGGGACATCCCCTTCCACTACGGCCTCGCCGACCACTACACGATCTGCGACGCGTACTTCTGCTCCGCCCTCAGCGCGACCGGCCCGAACCGCACCTTCCTGTGGAGCGGCAAGATCGACGCCACCAGCAAGGACGGCGGCGACGAGTCCGGGCTGACCTGGGAGACGTACGCGGAGGCCCTCCAGCGGGCCGGCATGAGCTGGAAGGTCTACCAGAACGCCCAGGACAACTACGGGGACAACGGGCTCGCCTACTTCAAGCGGTTCACGGACGCCGCCCCCGGCGATCCGCTGTGGGACCGGGGCATGGGCTCGGTCCCCAAGGTCACCGGCTCCACCCCGGACGACATCGCGGCCGCGATACGCGCCGACGTCGTGGCGGGCACCCTCCCCCAGGTGTCCTGGGTCGTGGCCAGCGAGGCCTTCTCGGAGCACCCCTACGCCCCGCCCGGTGACGGCGCCCACTTCGTGGACCTGGTCTACCGCGCCCTGGCCGCCGACCCCGAGGTGTTCGACTCCACGGTCCTCTTCCTCAACTACGACGAGAACGACGGGTTCTTCGACCACGTTCCGCCGCCGGTCGCCCCGCCCGGCACTCCCGGCGAGTACATCGACGGCCTCCCGATCGGCCTGGGCTTCCGCGTCCCGATGATCGTGATGTCCCCCTGGACCCGCGGCGGCTGGGTGAGCTCGGAGGTCTTCGACCACACCTCGGTGCTGCGGTTCATGGAGAAGTGGACGGCCGCCCTCGGCACCCCCGCCACCTGTCCGAACATCAGCGCTTGGCGCCGCAAGGTGGTCGGCGACCTGACCGGCGTCTTCGACTTCGCGCGCCCGGTCTACGGGGTCCCCGCCGGCCTCCCGTCCACCGCCAAGGTGATCGGCCAGGCGACCTGTGCCCCGCTCCCCAACCCGACGCCGCAGAACAACGCCCTCCCGGCGCAGGAGCCCGGCACCCGCCCGGCGCGGGCCCTGCCGTACCAGGCGAACGGCAACCTGGACCGCTTCGAGTTCGGGCCGACCGGTCAGATCACGGCCTGGTTCTCGATGGCCAACCAGGGCGCCGAGGCGAGGCGGGCGGCGCACTTCTCGATCCACCCGCACCAGCACCGGGACACGACGGCCTGGCAGTACACCGTCGACCCGGGCGGCACCAGCAGCGACTACTTCCACATCGGCTTCGGCCACGGCTCGGGCAAGTACGACATCTCGATGCACGGGCCGAACCGCTTCCTGCGCCGCTTCATCGGAGACGCGTCGAAGCCGGGCAAGGACATCGAGGTGGCGGCCCGTTTCGCGGTCGAGCCGGGCACCGGCAAGCCGGCGGTCTACTTCAAGATGAAGAACTCCTCCGGCTCCCCCGTCACGTTCACGATCCGCTCGAACGCCTACCGCACGGACGGCCCGTGGACCTACACGGTCCCGGCGAACTCCTCGCGCGAGGACTTCTTCAACGCCGTGGCCTACAGCAAGGGCTGGTACGACTTCACGATCCTCGCCGACTCCGACGGCACCTGGTCGCGCCGCTACACGGGCCACATCGAAACGGGCTCGGCCAGCATCACGGGGTCGTAGCCACCCCGACAGGGCCTGCACCAGCTAGAGGACGTCCCCGTCCCGCCAGTCGAAGTCGAGCCGCCCGGCGGGGTCCAGCCGGACCCCGCCGGGCGGCGCCCACACGTAGGTGGAGCCCTCTTCCTCCGGGAGCGGGACGGGCCCCTGCGGTGAGAGCGCCCCGATCCGACCGCCCCACACCTGCCAGCCGCGGCCCAGGTACAGGGCCGCCCCGTCCTGCGACGCCGAGAGCGCCCCGAGCACGTACGCCCGCCCGATCACCTGCTCCAGCCGGGCCATGACCTGCCCGCCGAGGCCGCGGCGCCGCGCGTCGGCCCGTACGGCCACGGCCTCGACGTACCCGGTGCGCAGGGCCCGCCCCCGGTGCACGACCCGCCGCATCACCACGCTGCCGTGCGCGACGAGGTCCCCACCCGCGTCCCGGACCAGCGCGTGCATCCCGCCGAGGGCGTGCTCGAAGTCCTCGTCGGCGAAGTCCCCGTCGAAGGCCCCGTCGAGCAGGGCCCGGATCTCGCGCAGCTCCGTACCGGTCAGCTCCGCCGTGTGTCGTACGAGGATCTCCATCGGGCGACCGTACCAACGCGTACCGGCGGCCCGGGACGGCCGGGAAAGGCCGGAAACAGCCGGGGGTTCGAAACCCGGAGTGCTGCCGGGCGCGGCCGTCCGCGTCGCCTTCGGCCGCGCTCGGACGAGCGCGCATCCGGCCTCCGGCGCCGGGCCGTCCCAATGGTCCACTTCGGCAGCGCCCGCACCGCCCAGTCCGGCGAGGGTACGTACGGTGGGCGGGGCCGGGGTGGTCCACCTGCGCCCGGTGCCCGCGGACGGCCGCCGGAGCGGGGGCCGCGGCGCTGCGCGCCGTCGCCGCCGGGTCCGTCGGCTCCAGGTCACATCGGCGGAGGAAGGTGTCCCGCAGGAGGAATCGACCGGTGATCACCGCGTCCGAAATCGCCCGAGCCCCCGCATACCGGGCGGGAGGTCCGCGTACGGCCCTGGCGGCGGGCCGCGCAGCGGCGTGAAGATCTGCTCCATGTCGCCTGAGACCACACCTGAGACCGCCTCCGGCACCGCTCCTGAGACCAGGCAGTGGACGCCCACCCACGGGGATCCGTACCGCCCGGTCGCCTACCGTCCCGCGCGGATGCCGCAGCCGCAATCCCTCGCGCGCGCCGCCGAGTTGCGGATCCGGATGGACGAGCGGCGGACCGTGCGCCACTTCTCCCCCGATCCGGTGCCCGAGCAGGTGGTCCGGGACGCCATCGCCTGCGCCGCGACCGCCCCCTCCGGGGCGCACCAACAGCCGTGGACCTTCGTCCTGGTCAAGGACCCGGCCGTGCGGCAGCAGATCCGCGCGGCCGCCGAGCAGGAGGAACAGCTGTCCTACGACGGCCGGCTGGGCGACGAATGGCTCGCCGCCCTGCGTCCCATCGGCACGGACGCCGTGAAGACCCACCTCACGGACGCCCCCGCGCTGATCGTGGTCTTCCAGCAGCGCTACTGGCTCGGCCCGGACGGCACCAAGCGCAAGCACTACTACGTGGACGAGTCGGTCGGCATCGCGGTCGGCATGCTCCTGTCCGCGCTCCACCTGTCCGGGCTGGCGGCGTTGATCCACACCCCCAGCCCCATGCGCTTCCTCAGCCACGTCCTGAACCGCCCGGAGAACGAGAAGGCCTTCGCCGTCATCCCGGTGGGCTACCCGGCGGACGACTGCGAAGTCCCGGACCTCCTGCGCAAGTCCCTGGACCAGGTCATCGTGGAGGTGTGACGGCCTCCCCGGCGGGCGGCTCCGGAGCGGGCCCGGACTGCCCGCCGCCCAGGGCTTCCGCGAGCCGCAGCCCGATCCGCACCCGGTCCTCGGACGTACCCGCCTCCATGGCCGCCCGCACCTGCCGCAGGATGAGCCAGTCCCGCACCACCTTGGCGACCCCGAGCACGGCCGCCGTCACGATCACCGCGGTCAGCATCACAGCGCCCTCGCTGTCGGAGCATCCGGCGCGTAACAGGGCCCGCGCCGCAGGGTGACGAATGCTCCGCCCATCGCGATCTCACCGGGAAACCACGGCTGGTCCCGCAGCCGCTCGGCGATCCCGTCCGGCCGCTCCGCCAAGCCGCTGCGACGCAGCCGCCGCTCGAGTTCGTCCCGTTCCACTCCGCAGCACCACTCGACGACCACGTCCCCGCCACCGTGGGTGTACACGTTGGCCGATCCGTGCGCGGCCCCGGCTGCGCCCAGCAGCCCCGGACGCCTCAGCAGCCTGCTGTTCAGCCAGTCCTGCGCCATGACCGATCCCGGGTCGTCCCCCGCGTCGGCGCGCCCGCCGAGCTCCGCCGCCTCCACGGGATGCAGGCGATGGCGGTTGCGCCGCCACAGTTGCGTCAGTCCGTCACCGTGCTCCGGCAGCAGCGGGCGCCAGTCCGGGTCGGGGTGCACCACCGCCACCGTTGCCCGGCTCTGCAGCTGGTTCAGCGCCCAGCTGCTGCCCATCGGGGCGATGCGCAGCCCCGGCACCCCGCGCAGTCCGCCGTAGTGCTCGTCGATGCGCGGCAGCACCGTGGAAAGGACTCGGTCCGCCATCGCCGGATGCAGGACGAGGGCCAGACCGGCGCGGACCGGCCGGGCGGCGGTGAAGCCGAACAGGGCCCCGTCACGGCGCTCGTGTTCCCGAAGCCCGTCGGCGAGCTCGGCCACCAGGAGCGATTCGAGGGTGCGCTGCGCCTCGTCCTCGGGGTCCGGCACCGGTCGGCGGCGGGTGATCAGGCCCGCTTCGGCCCAGCCGAGGCAGGTGCGGTGCGGCAGGCCGGTGGCTTCACGGCAGATGTTGGCCACGCGGTGGCGGTTGTCGGTGCGCCTGGACATACGTCTCCCCGGGCGTCGTCCCGGCACGGACGCGTAGAGGTCTCGTATCTCCTGGCAAACATCCCACCCCGTACGGGAACTCGTCAGAGCCCTTGGCTCCCTCGGGATACCGGGCCCGAGTGGCGGAGCTGGTCGCCGTACACGACAACTGCGCTCAGGCTAGCAGGAGTTGCCGAGGGGGGAAATGGATACCGCCCCCGCTCCGGACTTGGGGGTACCGGAGCGGGGGCGGGGTTCAGCGGGGCCCGTGATCAGCCCATGTGGGGGTACGCGTAGTCGGTCGGCGCGACCAGCGTCTCCTTGATGGAGCGGGTCGACGTCCAGCGCTGCAGGTTGCTCGCGGCACCCGCCTTGTCGTTGGTGCCCGAGGCGCGGCCACCGCCGAAGGGCTGCTGGCCGACGACGGCGCCGGTGGACTTGTCGTTGATGTAGAAGTTGCCCGCCGCGAAGCGGAGCTTCTCCATCGCGTCCGCGGCCGCGTACCGGTCCGCCGCGATGATCGAGCCGGTGAGGGCGTACGCCGAGACGGACTCCATCTGGGCGAGCATCGCGTCGAAGTCGGAGTCCTCGTAGACGTGCACGGCGAGGATCGGGCCGAAGTACTCGGTCGTGAAGACCTCGTTCTCCGGGTCGGTGCACGCGATGACGGTCGGGCGGACGAAGTAGCCCTCCGAGTCGTCGTAGCTGCCGCCGGCGATGATCTCGCAGGTCGGGTCGGCGATGGCGCGGTCGATCGCGGCCTTGTTCTTCGCGAAGGAACGCTCGTCGATGACGGCGCCGATGAAGTTGGTCAGGTCGCGGACGTCACCCATGGTGATGCCGTCGACCTCGGCCGCGAAGGCCTCCTTGAAGCCGTCGTTCCAGATCGAGGCCGGAACGTAGGCGCGCGAGGACGCCGAGCACTTCTGGCCCTGGAACTCGAAGGAACCGCGGGTCAGGGCGGTCTTCAGGACGGCGCGGTCCGCGGACGGGTGCGCGACGACGAAGTCCTTGCCACCGGTCTCGCCGACCAGGCGCGGGTAGGACTTGTACTTCTCGATGTTGTTGCCGACCGTCTTCCACAGGTACTGGAAGGTCTTGGTCGAGCCGGTGAAGTGGATGCCGGCCAGCTCGGGGTGGTTCAGGGCCACCTCCGACACCGCGATGCCGTCGCCGGTCACCAGGTTGATGACGCCCTTGGGCAGGCCGGCCTCCTCCAGGAGCTCCATGAGGAGGATCGCGGAGTGGGTCTGCGTGGGGGACGGCTTCCACAGGACCACGTTGCCCATCAGGGCGGGGGCGGTCGGCAGGTTGCCCGCGATGGCCGTGAAGTTGAACGGCGTGATCGCGTAGACGAAGCCTTCGAGCGGGCGGTGGTCGCTGCGGTTCCACACGCCGGCGGAGTTCGCGACCGGCTGCTCGGCCAGGATCTGGCGGGCGAAGTGGACGTTGAAGCGCCAGAAGTCGACGAGCTCGCACGGGGTGTCGATCTCGGCCTGCTGAGCGGTCTTCGACTGGCCCAGCATGGTGGAGGCGGCGAGCTTCTCGCGCCACGGACCGGACAGCAGCTCGGCGGCGCGCAGGATGATCGCGGCGCGGTCGTCGAAGGACATCGAGCGCCAGGCCGGGGCGGCGGCGAGGGCGGCGTCGATGGCCTCCTGCGCGTCGGCCTCGGTGGCGTTGGCGTAGGTGCCGAGCACCGACTTGTGGTCGTGCGGCTGGACCACGTCGAAGCGCTCGCCGCCGCCCATCCGCTTGACGCCGTTGATCGTCATCGGGAGGTCGATCGGGTTCTCGGACAGCTGCTTGAGCTGCGCTTCGAGCCGCGCGCGCTCCGGGGTGCCGGGGGCGTACGAGTGGACCGGCTCGTTGACCGGCGCGGGGACCTGGGTCACAGCATCCATGGGGCTGGTAACTCCTTGAGCTAGTGGGGTGCCTAGTTCTTGGTGATCATCGAGCGGAGGAAGAAGAGCAGGTTGGCCGGCTTCTCCGCGAGGCGGCGCATGAAGTAGCCGTACCAGTCCGTCCCGTACGCGGTGTAGACGCGCATCCGGTGGCCCTCGGCGGCGAGCCGCAGGTGCTCCTCGCTGCGGATGCCGTACAGCATCTGGAACTCGTACTCGTCCAGCTTGCGCCCGGCCGTGCGGGCGAGCTCCTGGCCGATGGCGATCAGGCGCGGGTCGTGCGACCCGATCATCGGGTAGCCCTCGCCGTCCATGAGGATCTTCAGGATCCGCACGTACGCCTTGTCGATCTCCGCCTTGTCCAGGTAGGCGACCTCGGCGGGCTCCTTGTAGGCGCCCTTCACGATGCGGACGCGGCTGCCGGCGGCGGCCAGGCGGCGGGCGTCGGCCTCGGTGCGGAAGAGGTACGCCTGGATCACGCAGCCGGTCTGCGGGAAGTCCCGGCGCAGCTCCTCGTGGATGGCGAACATCGAGTCGAGGGTGGTGTGGTCCTCGGCGTCGAGCGTGACGGTGGTGCCGATGGCGGCCGCGGCCTCGACGACCGGGCGGACGTTGGCGAGCGCCAGCTCGTGGCCGCCCTCCAGGGCCTGGCCGAACATCGACAGCTTGACCGACATCTCGGCCTTCTCGCCGAGGCCGAGCTCCGCGAGGCGCTCGATGAGCAGGAGGTAGGCGTCCCGGGCGGCGTAGGACTGCTCGACCTCGGTGATGTCCTCGCCGACGACGTCGAGGGTGACCTCCAGGCCGCTCCGCGTGAGCTCCTCGACGATCGGGATGACCTGGTCGACGGTCTCGCCGGGGATGAACCGATTCACCACGGGCTTGGTCACCGGGGCGGCGGAGACGATGCGACGCATCTTGTCGCTGCGCGAAGCGGCGAGGATCACGGGACCCAGCACGGGGGCACCTCCAACGGGTGGCAGAAGAAATGCGCAAGTAAAACCACCGTGAAACCTAAGGATCGCTTTGATCCTCTGCCATCGACAGCTGTCACGCATCCGTGTCCCGGATCTCATACATCTGTCTGAAGGGTCCGCGCCGGGGTGGGAGAATGGCCGCGTGAAGGGCGATTACCAGGACCTGGTGGACGAGATCTCCGCGCTGCTCGGCGCCCCGGCGACCCTGGAGAACCGGGACTTCCGGCTGATCGCCTTCGGCGCCCACGACAGCGACGACGATCTGGCCATGGACCCGGTACGGACCCGCTCGATCCTGACGCGGCAGTCGACGGCGGACGTCCGGTCCTGGTTCGAGGGCTTCGGCATCGCCCGCGCCACCGGGCCGGTCCGGATCCCGGCGGCGCCCGACGCCGGGGTGTTCCGCGGGCGGATCTGCCTGCCCGTGCGGTACCGGGGCATCGTGCAGGGCTACGTATGGCTGCTGGACCAGGAGCCCGGCAAGCCCGGGCCGGAGCCGGCGGCGCTGGACGCGGCCATGGAGGTGGCCCAGCGCATCGGGGTGCTGCTCGCCGAGGAGGCGAAGGCCGGGGCCGACCTGTCGCGGGAGTTCCTGGCGGTGCTCACGGCCGGCCCGGGCTGGCCGCAGGACATGGCGGTGGCCGCGCTGCGGGCAGCCCTCGGGCCGGGCGGGGACGGGCTGCACGCGGCGGTCTGCGTGGCGCCTTGGCCCGGGGAGGCCCCGGCATCGGTACCGGGCGCGGCGGCGGTGTGCGTCGTACCGCGGCGGGGCGGAGGCGAGCCGGGCGGCGCCTTCGGGCCCGGTGCAGCAGCGGGGCCGGGGTCGGAGCCCGCGGGCGATCCGGCGCTGGCGGTACTGCTCCGGCTGCGCTCGACGGACGCACTGGCTCCGGCCCTGGCGGCGGTGGCCCGGCTGCTGCCGCGCACGGCGGAGGCGACGGGAACGGGCGGGAGGGCCGCCGGCGGAACGGGCGCGGGCGGGACGGGCGGGGGCGTCGGGGCCACGACCACCGCCGTCGCCCGCGGGGTGACCGCCGGCGTCGCCGACCCCGTACGGGGCCTCGCGGACCTGCCCGCCGCCTGGGAGCAGGCCGTCGCCGCCGCCCGGGCGGCCGCGGCCCAGCCCCGCTTCGGGCCGGTCGCCCAGTGGTCGGCGATCGGCCCGTACCGGCTGCTGGCGGCGCTCGCCGCCGATCCGGTGGACGACCCCGCGGCCCGCACCCTGCTGACCCCGGCCAACCGCGAACTCGCCCGCACCGCCGAGGTCTTCCTGGACTGTGCGGGCCAGGCGGGCCGCGCGGCGGCCGCCCTGGGCATCCACCGCCAGACGCTCTACTACCGTCTGGCCCGGGTGGAGCAGCTGACCGGCCTCGACCTGGACGAGGGCGAGGACCGTCTGCTGCTCCACATGGCCCTCAAGGCCTCCCGCCTGGCCTGAGCGCCGACCCTTCGATCAGGTGCGGATCGCCGCGCGCTCGAACCACACGGTGAGCAGGGTCGGCACCAGCGCCACCCAGAACAGCACCTGCGGGACGATCCGTTCGGACCACGGCACGGTCACGATGACCACGGCGGTGAGCGTGCACCACGCCGCCTGCCCGACGACCAGCCGCGCCCAGCCGAGCCGCCGGAGCAGCGACCACAGGCTCATCCGGACTCCGCTGCGCATCGCCCGGTAGCGGCGCCAGGCACCGAAGCCCCAGACGGCGGCCATCAGGACGAGCGCTCGGGGCGGCCGGAGGTGGCGGGGGCGTCTGGAGTGCCGGGGGTGTCGTCGGGCATGGCGCCACCCTACGAACCCGCCGCGCGACCGCGTCAACCAGGTTCCGCCCGGCCGGGATCGCTCCTTCGCGGACGGCCCGGGCCGGGGTCGCCGGCGATCGGGCCGGTGTCCCGACCGCGCGGTGACCGGCCGTCAGCCGCCCCTCCCCTGTTCCAGGGCCCGGCCCGTGACCGCGTCGAGGACGATCCGGTCGCCCGCCGGCCGGCTCAGCGCGACCTCGACGGTCAGCGTGTGGAGCATCGCGTCGCAGCCCGCGCCCGGTTCCGGGGCGGCGCCGGGCAGGATCCGGCCCGACAGCACCACCGTGCCGGCGCCCTCCAGGACGTCCACGGCCACGCCGCCGTCGGTGTCTTCAAGGGGCGGGACCGGTGGTGTCACCGCCTCTCACGGGTCGACGGCGATCCGGGCGAGCGGGGTGTCGTACCCCTCCACGGTGAACAGCCATGCGGGCACCCGCGCCGGGCCGCGGCCGGTGCGCACGGCGGTGTCGCCGAAGCGGACTCCCGTGACCGGCAGCGCGTGCTCGCGGTCGCGGTCGGGGCCGCGGTCGATCTCCCCGTACGCCTGCGCCGCCGTCCGCAGCGGCAGGGTGAGCGTGCTGCCGTCGGGCCGGTGGATCGGGGCGGCCGGGGGCGGCGCGTCGGGCAGTGCGGCGCGCAGGAGGAAGTTCCCTTCCGCGTAGGCGCCTTTGTCCCCTCCGGAGTGGAAGCCGCCCGGCGGCTGCCAGTCCTGGGGATCCGGCGGGTGGTAGCCCGCATGCCACTGCCGCAGGGCCGCCGAGCCCTCCCAGGCGGCGGCCACCTGCTCCATGCGTGCGCGGCCGTCCGGCCGGGGACGGGGCGGGGCGCCCGGCGCCGCCCCGGGCTGCGGCGCGCCGCAGCCGGCCGTCAGGGCCACCGCCGTCAGGCCGCACAGCACGGCACCCGCCCGCATGCCCGTCCTCGCTCGCGCCACGGCTGCTCCCCTCGCTCGAGGCCGGTTCGGGGGTGGGACGGGGCGCGCCCGGCGGTGGTTCCGGCTCCGGTCAGCCCTGGGGCCGGGTCATCGCTTCGGCCGCCCGGCGCATGCCTTCGGTGAACTCCTCGGCGGTCGCGGCCGACTCCGGGTCGAAGAGCCACTGGATCATCAGGCCGTTCAGCAGGGCCTGGTAGAAGCCGCCCAGCGTCCGTACGTCCCGCTCGTCGAGCTGGTCCTCCGGGGTCCCCGTGAGTATCGAGATCAGTCCCCGGCGCCCCTCGGCCTGCGAGGCCGCGAGGATGGTCCTCAACTCCGGCCGCTGGCCCCGGCCGAGCGCCACCTCCAGGCTGGCCGCCCAGATCGGGCCCGACTTCTCGTGCTGCTCCAGCACGCCCTCCCACAGGGAGCGGAAGCGCTCCAGCGATCCGTCCGCGCCGTCGAGTCCGTTCTGGAACACCGCGCCCCACTCCTCCATCAGGCCGATGAAGGCCTGGGCGAGGAGGGCGTCCTTCGAACCGTAGTGGTAGCCGATGGAGGCCAGGTTGGTCCCCGAGGCGCTGACGATGTCGCGCGCGGTCGTGCGCACGAACCCCTTCTCGGCCAGGCACTTCTTGGCGCCTTCGAGCAGATCTTCACGATGTCCCATGGCCACACGGTAGCAAGACAAGCGTCCCAGACAACAGTTCTAGACGACTGTCATAGACAAGCGTTTAAGACGTATGTACATTCCTGCTCATGACAACTCCCGCTGCCACAGCGCGACGTGCCGGCCGCCGCGAATGGACCGCCTTCACCGTCCTCCTGCTGCCCCTGCTCCTGGTCTCGATGGACGTCTCCGTCCTCTACTTCGCCATCCCGGCCATCACCGAGCAGCTCGACCCGAGCTCCACCCAGCAGCTCTGGATCTTCGACAGCTACGCCTTCGCCCTCTCCGGCCTGCTGATCACGATGGGCTCGCTCGGCGACCGGATCGGCCGCCGCAAACTGCTGCTGATCGGCGCGACCGCCTTCGGCCTCGCCTCGATCGGGGCCGGCTGCGCCACCAGCGCCGAGATGCTCATCGCGGCCCGCATCCTGCTCGGCATCGGCGGCGCGACCCTGATGCCCTCCACGCTGGCCCTCGTACGGAACCTCTTCCAGGACGACAAGCAGCGCGGACAGGCCATCGCCATCTGGTCCGGGGCCATGACCGGTGGCATCGCCCTCGGCTCGGTGCTCAGCGGGGTGATGCTGAACCACTTCTACTGGGGCTCCGTCTTCCTCATCAACGTGCCCGCCATGCTGCTCCTGCTGCTCCTGGTCCCGGTCCTGGTCCCGGAGTTCAAGGACCCGAACCCCGGTCGCTTCGACCTGCTGAGCGTCCCGCTCTCCACGGCCGCCGTGCTGCCGGTCGTCTACGGGCTCAAGGAGATCGCCGCCGAGGGCTTCGAACCCCTCTACCTGGGTTGCCTCGCCCTCGGCCTGGCCTTCGGATACGTCTTCGTCCGCCGCCAGCGCACCCGTGACGACGCCATGGTGAGCCGGGCCCTGTTCCGGGGCCGCGGTTTCGGGGCGGGCATCGCTCTGAACACCATCGCCGCCTTCGCCATGATGGGTTCGGCCTACTTCACCACCCAGTACCTCCAGTCGGTGCTCGGGATGGGCACCCTGGAAGCCGCCCTGTGGAGCCTGGCCCCCTCGGTCGTCATCGGCGCCGCGGCTCCGGTCTCCGCCGCACTGGCCCAGAAGGTGGACCGGGCCTACGTCATCGCCGGCGGGTTCGTCCTCGCCGCCGCCGGGTTCGTCCTGATCGGCCTGGTGGACACCGACTCCCTGTGGCTGATCCTCACCGGCGCCGGGGTACTGGCCTCGGGCATCGTCACCGTGCTGTCCCTGGTGTCCGACATGGCGCTCGCTTCGGCCCCCGCGGAGAAGGCCGGTTCCGCCGCCTCCCTGCTGGAGACCGGGACGGAGTTCGGCGGCGCCCTGGGCATGGCGCTCCTCGGCAGCCTGGGCACCGCGGTCTACCGCAGCGACCTGGCCGGTGCCGAGCCCGCGGTACGGGAGACCCTGGGCGGGGCCGTCGCCACCGCCCACCACATCGGCGGGGCGGCCGGGGAGCAGGTGCTGGCGCTGGCCCGGGAGGCCTTCGTCCACGGAATGCAGTACGCGGCCTGGGGCGGTACGGCGCTGCTGCTCGGGGCGGCCGTGCTCGCCGCGGCCCTGCTCCGCGGGATCGAAGCACCCGCCCCGCCCGCGGCGGAGCCCGCGGCCGAGCCCGCGGCCGAGCCCGCAGTCCGCGTCCACGAGGCGGCGCACCACTGATCCGCTCGCCGCGGCACGCGGCCGGCGGAACGCGGAAGGGCCCGGGGGGCGTCCCCCGGGCCCTTCCTTCACGTCGTCACCCTGACGGGCTCAGGCGAGGCTGACCGTGCGCGCCGAAACGGCGCCGATCTCGGTGGCGATGTCCGCGAGGACGTCTCCCGGAACCGGGGCGTCGACGGTGAGGACGGCGAGCGCCTCACCGTGCTCCTCGGCCCGCGCGACCTGCATGCCCGCGATGTTCAGACCGCCCTCACCGAGGACGCGGCCGACGGCGCCGACCACACCGGGGCGGTCGGTGTAGCGCAGCACGACCATGTGGTCGGCGAGCGCCAGGTCGACGTCGTACTCGCCGACGCCGACGATCTTCTGAAGGTGCTTCGGGCCCGCGAGCGTGCCGGAGACCGAGACCTCCTGGCCGTCCGACAGGGTGCCGCGGACGGTCACCACGTTGCGGTGGTCCGGGGACTCCGAGCTGGTGGTCAGTCGGACCTCGACGCCGCGCTCCTGCGCGAACAGCGGGGCGTTGACGTAGGAGACCGTCTCGTCGACGACGTCCTCGAAGACACCCTTGAGGGCGGAGAGTTCCAGCACCTTGACGTCGTGCTGGGTGATCTCGCCGCAGACCTCGACGTCGAGGCGGACCGCGACCTCGCCAGCGAGGGCGGTGAAGATGCGGCCGAGCTTCTCGGCGAGCGGCAGGCCCGGACGGACGTCCTCGGCGATGACACCGCCCTGGACGTTGACCGCGTCCGGCACGAGCTCACCGGCGAGCGCGAGGCGCACCGACTTGGCGACCGAGACACCGGCCTTCTCCTGGGCCTCGTCCGTGGACGCGCCGAGGTGCGGGGTGCAGACGACCTGGTCGAGCTCGAACAGCGGGGAGTCCGTGCAGGGCTCCTTCGCGTACACGTCGAGGCCGGCGCCGGCGACGCGGCCCTCCTTGATGGCCGTGTACAGCGCGGCCTCGTCGACGATCCCGCCGCGGGCGGCGTTGACGATGCGGACCGACGGCTTCACCTTGTGCAGGGCCTCGTCCCCGATGAGACCGAGGGTCTCGGGGGTCTTGGGCAGGTGCACGGTGATGAAGTCGGCGACCTCCAGGAGCTCGTCCAGCGCCAGCATCTTGACGCCCATCTGGGCGGCGCGCGCGGGCTGTACGTAGGGGTCGTACGCGACGATCTTCATGCCGAAGGCCGACATGCGCTGGGCGACCAGCACGCCGATGCGGCCGAGGCCGACGACGCCGAGGGTCTTCTCGCTGAGCTCGACACCCGTGTACTTGTTCCGCTTCCACTCGCCGTTCTTCAGGGCGGTGTTGGCCTGCGGAATGTTGCGGGCGGTGGCGACGAGCAGGCCGCAGGCGAGCTCGGCCGCGGTCACGATGTTCGAGGTCGGCGCGTTGACGACCATCACGCCGGCCTTGGTGGCGGCGGAGACGTCCACGTTGTCCAGACCGACACCGGCGCGCGCGACGACCCGCAGCTTCTTGGCCAGGGCGATGGCCTCGGCGTCGACCTTGGTGGCGGAGCGGACGAGGATCGCGTCCACGTCGACGATCGCGGGCAGCAGCTCGGCGCGGTCCGCGCCGTTGCAGTGCCGGATCTCGAAGTCCGGGCCCAGCGCCTCGACGGTGGCGGGCGACAGCTCTTCGGCGATGAGTACGACAGGTTTCGAGCTCACGTGGGTCATCCTCACAAGTCCAGTGCGGACGGCCGTCCCGACGGCCGCAGGCGGTGGAGGGGGTAGCCGCGTGGAAGACGCACGACACTGTGGGCCTGACGCGTATGTGTTGAGCAGTGTAGTGGCGCAGACGGACCGGATTTCCGCCTGTACGGAAGGATCACTCTTCCGTGGTTGGCCGGGGTGGACAAGGCGTGCCCGTGAGGGCCGGATTCCCGGCACCCCGGATCCCCTGCGTCCCGGCCGTCCGGACGGCCGGGGTCCTGCGCCGATGCGCGGCGGGGCCGGGACCTCACGCGTCCCGGCCCCGCCGCCACGAGATCAGCTCTCGTCGCTGTCGACCCAGCTCATCAGCTTGCGCAGCTTCTTGCCGGTGGTCTCCAGCAGGTGCTCCTCGTCGGCCTTCTTGTACTCGTTGTACTTCGGCAGACCGGCCTTGTACTCGGCCATCCAGGTGTTGGCGAACTCGCCGCTCTGGATCTCCGCGAGGACCTTCTTCATCTCGGCCTTGGTGGCGTCGGTGATGACGCGCGGGCCGGTGATGTAGTCGCCCCACTCGGCGGTCTCGGAGACCGACCAGCGCATCTTCTCCAGGCCGCCCTCGTACATGAGGTCCACGATGAGCTTCAGCTCGTGCAGGCACTCGAAGTACGCGATCTCCGGCTGGTAGCCGGCCTCGGTCAGGGTCTCGAAACCGGCCTTGACCAGGGCGGAGGCGCCACCGCAGAGGACGGCCTGCTCACCGAACAGGTCGGTCTCGGTCTCCTCGGTGAAGGTGGTCTTGATGACGCCGGCGCGGGTGCCGCCGATGCCGGCCGCGTAGGAGAGCGCCAGCGCGAAGGCGGAACCGGTGAAGTCCTGCTCGACGGCGGCGATGCACGGAACGCCGCGGCCCTCCTCGTACTGACGGCGGACCAGGTGGCCCGGGCCCTTGGGGGCGACGAGGGCGACGTCCACGTTGGCCGGGGGCTTGATGAAGCCGTAGCGGACGTTGAAGCCGTGACCGAAGAAGAGCGCGTCGCCCTCCTGGAGGTGCTCCTTGATGGACTCCTCGTAGATCTCGGCCTGCAGCGGGTCCGGCGTGAGGATCATGATCACGTTCGCCCAAGCGGCGGCCTCCGCCACGGGGACGACCTTCAGACCCTGCTCCTCGGCCTTGGCCTTGGACTTCGAGCCCTCCTTCAGACCGACGACGACGTCGACGCCGGAGTCACGGAGCGACAGCGCGTGGGCGTGGCCCTGGCTGCCGTAACCGATGACCGCGACCTTGCGGCCCTGGATGATGGACAGGTCGGCGTCGTTCTCGTAGAACAGCTCGGCCACTGGGATATCTCCTTGGTGCGCTGGTGTTGCTCCCACCGTACGGCGGGGAACGGAATCTGAGTTTCTCGGTCTCGCTATGCGAGCAGAGCGTGTCTGACCCGGCTCACGTGTCCGCGGTGCCGGGCCGGGCGGGTCAGGCGCTGCGGTCGAGCGCGCGCAGACTGCGGTCCGTGATGGACCGGCCGCCACGCCCTATGGCGATCGTGCCGGACTGGACGAGCTCCTTGATGCCGAAGGGCTCCAGCATCTTGAGCATCGCGCCGAGCTTGTCGGAGCCGCCGGTGGCCTCGATGGTGACGGCCTCCGGGGAGACGTCGACCGTCTTGGCGCGGAACAGCTGGACGATCTCGACGATCTGCGAACGGGTCTCGTTGTCGGCGCGGACCTTCACCAGGACGAGCTCGCGCTCGATGGCGTTGTGGGACTCCAGCTCGACGATCTTGAGCACGTTGACCAGCTTGTTCAGCTGCTTGGTCACCTGCTCCAGCGGGAGGTCCTCGACGTTGACGACGATGGTGATGCGGGAGATGTCGGGGTGCTCGGTGACACCGACCGCGAGGGAGTCGATGTTGAACCCGCGGCGGGAGAACAGTGCGGCGATCCGGGCGAGGATGCCGGGCGTGTTCTCGACCAGGACGGAGAGCGTGTGCTTGGACATGTGGGGCGTTCTCTCTCTCGGCTCTCTCGGCTCAGTCGTCTTCGTTGTCGCCGAAGTCGGGACGGACGCCCCGGGCTGCCATGACCTCGTCGTTGGAGGTGCCGGCGGCGACCATCGGCCACACCATGGCGTCCTCGTGGACGATGAAGTCGATCACGACGGTACGGTCGTTGATCGCGTTGGCCTCGGCGATGACCTTGTCCAGGTCGGCCGGGTCCTCGCAGCGCAGCGCCACGCAGCCCATGGCCTCCGACAGCTTGACGAAGTCCGGGACGCGCGTGCCCTTGCGGGGCGCGATGGACTCGCCGAGCTGGGAGCCGACCGTGTCGTGACCGGTCTCGTCGGCGTGCAGAACGGTGTTGGAGTACCGCTGGTTGTAGAACAGGGTCTGCCACTGGCGGACCATGCCCAGCGCACCGTTGTTGATGATCGCGACCTTGATCGGGATGTTGTTCAGGGCGCAGGTGACCAGTTCCTGATTGGTCATCTGGAAGCAGCCGTCGCCGTCGATCGCCCAGACCGTGCGCTCGGGCATGCCGACCTTGGCGCCCATCGCGGCCGGGACCGCGTATCCCATGGTTCCGGCGCCGCCGGAGTTCAGCCAGGTGCGGGGCTCCTCGTACTTGACGAAGTGCGAGGCCCACATCTGGTGCTGGCCGACGCCCGCCGCGAAGATCGTGCTCTTCGGCGCCAGCGCGCCGATCCGCTCGATGACCTGCTGCGGGGAGAGGCTGCCGTCGGCGGGCAGGTCGTAGCCCAGCGGGTAGGTCTCGCGCCAGCGGCTGAGGTCGTTCCACCAGGCGGCGTAGTCGCCGGCGTTGCCCTCGGTGTGCTCGGCCTGGACGGCCTGGATCAGGTCCGCGATGACCTCGCGGGCGTCTCCGACGATCGGGACGTCGACCGCGCGGTTCTTGCCGATCTCGGCGGGGTCGATGTCCGCGTGGATGATCTTGGCGAACGGGGCGAAGCTGTCCAGCTTGCCGGTGACGCGGTCGTCGAAGCGGGTGCCGAGGGCGATCAGCAGGTCCGACTTCTGCAGCGCGGTGACACCGGTGACGGAGCCGTGCATGCCCGGCATGCCGACGTGCAGCGGGTGGCTGTCGGGGAAGGAGCCCAGCGCCATCAGGGTGGTGCACACGGGGACGCCGGTCAGCTCGGCGAGGACCTTGAGCTCGGCGGTCGCGCCGGACTTCATGACGCCGCCGCCGACGTACAGGACCGGGCGCTTGGCCTGGCAGATGAGCTTGGCGGCCTCGCGGATCTGCTTGGCGTGCGGCTTGGTGACCGGCCGGTAACCGGGGAGGTCCTGGGAGGGCGGCCACGAGAAGGTGGTCTTCGCCTGCAGGGCGTCCTTGGCGATGTCGACGAGGACGGGGCCCGGACGACCGGTGGCCGCGATGTGGAACGCCTCGGCGATCGTCCTCGGGATGTCTTCGGCCCTGGTGACCAGGAAGTTGTGCTTGGTGATCGGCATGGTGATGCCGACGATGTCCGCCTCCTGGAAGGCGTCGGTACCGATCGCCTTGGAGGAGACCTGCCCGGTGATCGCGACGAGCGGGACGGAGTCCATGTGCGCGTCGGCGATCGGGGTGACGAGGTTCGTGGCGCCCGGTCCGGACGTGGCCATACAGACGCCGACCTTGCCGGTGGCCTGCGCGTAGCCGGTGGCGGCGTGACCGGCCCCCTGCTCGTGACGGACCAGGATGTGACGGACCTTCTTGGAGTCCATCATCGGGTCGTACGCGGGGAGGATGGCGCCGCCCGGAATGCCGAAGACGGTGTCGCACCCCACCTCTTCGAGAGAGCGGATGAGGGACTGCGCGCCCGTGACGTGCTCAACTGCGGCGGACTGCTGTCCGCCGGAACGGGGCCGCGGCTGCGGATGGTGGGCCCCGGTGGCCTGCTCGGTCATCGGCATTCTCTTCTCGAAGCTGAGGGTTTTACGCGGATTCGACTCTGTGCCAGTGCAACAAAAAACCCCTCGTGCCAGGAGGCAAGCGAGGGGAGCGCGTCGGGGGTGTTGAGCGGGGACATGCAGGTCCCAGCTTCAGCCGACGCGCTTTCCAAGTACGAGAATTCGGGTGCGCATGGCATTGACCCTCCCTCTGGCGGGAGGGTGATGTCAAGTAGGTGGGACGGGCGTCTCATTATGTGAGCCTCTAAGGATGGCCATCGAGCCTCCGGGGGATCCGCCGGCCAGTGCGGGGTGGGCCGCTCCGCCCGGTACTGGGAACGTACCGCGCACCAGCGCACGGCGCAGCCTGTACTCGTCGAGCGGGCCGGAAAAAGCCATTCCCTGGCCGTGCGTGCACCCCATCGCGCGCAGCGCCAGGACCTGCTCGGGCAGGTCCACCCCGTCCGCGACGGACCGCATGCCGAGGTCGTTTGCGATCCGCAAGAGACCTGCAGTGATCTTGTGCAGGCGGGCGGACTCGACCACCCCCTCCACCAGGCCCCGGTCCAGCTTGAGCATGTCCACGGGGAGGCGGCGCAGTGCGCTGATGGCCGCGTAGCCGCTGCCGAAGCCGTCCAGGGCGATGCCCACCCCGAGCCGGTGCAGGGCGGCCAGGCGGCGCTCCAGGTCGTCGAAGGGCACTCTGGGGTCGGATACGGCGAGCTCCAGCACGAGGGCCCCGGAAGGCAGCCCGTGCCGGGCCAACAGGGCCTCCACGGAGCCGAGCGGCATGGACCGGTCCAGGAGCCGCTGGGCGGTCATCCGCACGGCCACGGGTACGTCGTGCCCGGCGCGGTGCCGGTCGGCGGCCTGCTCCACGGCCTCCTCCAGCAGCCATCGTCCCAGCTCGGCGGTGCGCGAGGCGTCGTGGCCGGCGGCGCCTGAGCCGCCGCCCCCACCGGTACCGCCCTCGCTGTACTCGGCGACCCGGAGGAACTCCGCCGGGGTGAAGAGGATCCCCTGGGCGGAGCGCCAGCGGGCCTGCGCGGCGACGGCCGACACCTCACCGGTGGCCAGAGAGACCACGGGCTGGTGCAGCAGGGCGAACTCGCCCTCGTGCAGTGCCGTCCGCAGCCGGCCGGCCAGCTCGGCCTTGCGCACGACCTCGGCCTGCATCTGGGGGGCGTACATCTCGACGCGGTCCTTGCCGCCGGCCTTGGCCCGGTACATCGCGAGATCCGCATTGCGCATCAGGTCCGAAGGGGTGATGCCGGGGTCGGCGAAGGCGGCTCCGATGCTCGCCGCGACCCGGACCTCGCTGCCGCCGATCCGGTACGGCTGGGAGAGCGTGGTGCGCAGCCGGTCGGCGATCTCGCGCACCTGATACTCGCGGGCGCTGGGGTCGCGGTTGCCGTCGCCCAGGATCAGTGCGGCGAACTCGTCGCCGCCGAGGCGGGCCGCGGTGTCCCCGGCCCGGACCGAGTCCTGGAGCCTGCGCGCGGCTTCGACGAGCAGTTCGTCGCCGGCCTGGTGGCCGATGGTGTCGTTGACCGCCTTGAAGCCGTCGAGGTCGATGAAGAGCACGGCGGTGCTGTGGTCGCCCGCGCGCCGGCCGGTCAGGGCCTGGCGCACGCGCCGGGTGAACAGGGCCCGGTTGGGCAGGTCGGTCAGCGGATCGTGTTCGGCGCTGTGCTGGAGCTGGGCCTGGAGCCGGACCCGCTCGGTGACGTCCCGGCTGTTGAGGATGAGCCCGCCCTGGTGGCGGTTGACGGTGGACTCCACGTTGAGCCACTCGCCGCCGCCCGATTTGAAGCGGCATTCGATGCGGGTGGTGGGCTCCTCGGTCGGCGGTGCGGCGAGGAAGCGGCGTACCTCGTGGACCACCCGGCCGAGGTCGTCGGGGTGGATCAGGGTGGCGAGCTCGGTGCCGACCAGCTCCTCCGCCTCGCGGCCGTAGACCCCGGCGGCCGCGGGGCTGACGTAGCGCAGGGTTCCGGTGGGCGCGGCGATCATGATGACGTCGCTGGAGCCCTGGACCAGGGAGCGGAAGTGGTTCTCCTTCTGGGCCAGTTCCTGGGTCAGCGCGATGTTGTCGAGGAGCATGATGCCCTGCCGGATGACGAGGGCGAGCACGACGGTGCAGCCGGTGAAGACGACCATCCGGTCCACCTTCCTGCCGTCCACGACGTTGTACAGGATGCCGAGGGTGCACACGGCGGCCGCGAGGTACGGGGTGAGGGCGGGCAGCGAGCCGGTGATCGGGCGGCTGTGCGCCCGGTCCACGCGCGGGCGGGCGGCCGGCTCCGGGCCGGGGTGGAGGCGCCGGGCGCCCCAGGGCGCGTACGCGAGGAGCAGCGAGCCCGCGAACCAGCCTGCGTCGAGCAGCTGTCCGGACTGGTACTCGGCGCTCAGCAGGGGCGAGGTGAACAGGGCGTCGCTGAGCACGGTCAGGGCCAGCGCCGCGATGGCGGTGTTGACGGCGGAGCGGTTGGTCTCGCTGCGCCGGAAGTGCAGGACCAGGACCATCGACACGAGGGCGATGTCCAGGAGCGGGTAAGCGAGGGAGAGCGCGGCGCGCGGGACGCTGCCGGGGGCGCCGGACTGGGCGGTCCGCGCCGCGTGGGCCAGGGCCAGGCTCCAGGAGAGCGTGAGCAGGGAACCGCCGATGAGCCAGGAGTCGAGTCCGAGGCACACCCAGCCGGCGCGGGTGACCGGGCGTTTGGCGAGGACGAGCAGGCCCACGATGGCGGGCGGGGCGAAGCAGAGGAAGGCGAAGTCGGCGAGCGAGGGTTTCGGCACTTCCTCGCCCAGGATCACCTCGTACCAGCCCCAGACCGCGTTGCCGCCGGCCCCCATGAGGGAGGAGAAGGCGAAGAGCAGCCAGGCGGGGCGTTCGCGACTGTCGATCGCCCTCGCGTAGGAGTAGCAGGAGACCGCGGCGAGTAAGCCGGCCGCGCTGAGCCCGAAGTCGCCCATGATCTCGGCGACTTCCTCCGAGCCCCAGTTGAGCGCGGCGCCGACGGCGTACCCGCCGCTGACCACCGCGAGGAGCAGCTGCATCGCCAGGCCCTTGCCTCCGCCCGAGACGGACGGTCGGTTCAGGAGCGCCGCCCCCGGGGGACTCACCGGTCCCCCTCGCCGGCTGGTTCCGGTGCAGCCCAGTCTCGGCAGCGTCGCCTCCGGCGGCCGTGCCGCATCGGATCCTTCGTCCATTGGCCGTACATCGCCCGTCGCCCCCCAAAGTGTCCGATCACTCCCCAGCGCCTGACGTTCGTGGCGCAGCCCCTTCTTCCGGACGATACACCACTTTCGTCACTCAGGGACATAGTCCCTCTACTCTCCGTTACCGATCGGGGAGTTGTGCCCACTCAGAGCATTCGAGTGATTGCGGAGCGTGCGCAACAGGCGTCACTCGGTGATCAACACCGTGTGTTCCACCGGCTCGCCGGCGGCGAACCGGGTGAGTTGGCGGGCCAGCAGGCGCTTGGCCCTCGGCTCGAACGCCGAGCTGCTGCCGCCGACATGAGGGGTGATCAGGACGTTCGGAGCGTGCCAGAGCGGGTGGCCCGCGGGCAGCGGCTCCGGGTCGGTGACGTCGAGTGCCGCGCGCAGCCGACCCGACTCCACCTCCGCCAACAGGGACTTGGTGTCGACGACGGGACCGCGCGCCACGTTCACGAGCAGGGCGCCGTCCTTCATCCGACTGAGGAAGTCGGCGCCGACCAGCCCCCGGGTGGCGTCGGTCAGCGGTGTCACGAGGATCACCACGTCGGCCCGGGGCAGGAGCCCGGGCAGGTCGGCGAGGGTGTGCACGGGCCCGCGTCCGGTGGTCCTGGCCGTACGCGCCACCCGTGCGACCGGGCCGCATTCGAACGCCACCAGCCGGTCCTCGATCGCGGAGCCGATCGATCCGTAGCCGATGATCAGAACCGACTTGTCGGCGAGGGCGTCGTAGAACCCGGAACGCCATTCCTCGCGGTCCTGGCCGCGCACCATGCCCGGGATGCCGCGCAGGGAGGCGAGGGTCAGCGTGAGGGCGAGTTCGGCGGTGCTGGCCGTGTGGACCCCCGCGGCGTTGCACAGCCGAACGCCCGGGCGCAGGTCACCGAGGCGGCCCAGCACGTCGTCGATGCCGGCGGTCAGGGTCTGGACGACCTGGACCGCGGGCATCGCCGCCAGCGGGCGCACGGCGACCTCGGGGGACTTCATGTAGGGCGTCACGTAGAAGACGCAGTCGGCCGGATCGGCCGGGAAGGCGTCCTCGCCGTCCCAGAGGTGGTACCGGAAGGCGTCGGGGAGGCCCTCGATCTCCTCGGCGGGGAACGGGAGCCAGACATCCGGGGTCATTGCAGTCATGATCACGAGGCTATGCC